>CAIJPD010000060.1 GCA_903822495.1 uncultured Chloroflexota bacterium
CGGCCAGCAGCCGCGCGGCCCGCGCCCGCAGCCGCGCGGCCCGCGCCCGCAGCGCAGCCCCAGGGGCGCCGGTGATCCGGGACGGGCGGGATCCCTGGTGGCGGCGTTCTCCCTGCAGGAGCCGGCGTGGCTGGAGCGCTGGTTCCTGCCGATCGGGCTGGGGATCCTGGTCCTGGCGGCCGCCCTGCGCGTCCCCGAGCTGGGCCTGAACCCGTTTCATCACGACGAGGGGATCAACGGCTTCTTCGAGACCAACCTGCTCACCAAGGGCGAGTACCGGTACGACCCGGCCAACTACCACGGCCCGGCCCTCTACTACCTGGCCCTGGTTCCGGGTCTCCTGCTGGGCCTGACCACCGAGGCCATGCGCCTCGTCCCGGTCCTGGCCGGCATCGGCGCCGCGGCCCTGGTCCTCCCGTTCCGCCGCTACCTGGGGTCCGTGGCGGTGTTGACGGGGGCGGCGCTGCTGGCGCTCTCCCCCGGGATGGTCTACGTCTCGCGCTACTTCATCCACGAAATGCCCCTGGTCGCGTTCACGCTGGGCCTCCTGGTCTCCGCGCTGCGCTACCGGGAGACAGGACGATCCGCCTACCTGTACACCGGTGCGGCCTCCGCGGCGCTGATGTTCACGACCAAGGAGACGGCGATCATCACGATCGCGGTGCTGGCCATCGCCGCCTGGCTGAGCGGCGTGTACATGACGCTGCGCTCCCCAGCGGGTGCCGGATGGCGCCCGGCCGCCGCCCGTTCCGGCTCGTCTCGTGAGGTGCGTACGGAGGCCGGGGCCCCGATCCCGCAGTCGATCTGGGTGGACGGCATCGAGTATCGTCCCGCCACCACCGGGGGCTCGGCTCTTCCGATCCCTCCGGCTCGGAGTGCCGGCTTCACGCGGGGCAGCGGCAGGCCAGGCGCAGGCGGGTTCGGCGGCGATCGCCCGGCCATCGGCGACCTGATCGGTCCCGCGGTCGTCTTCGCCGCGATCTGGGTCGTGCTCTTCAGCTCGTTCTTCGGCAACGCCAAGGGGCTGACTGATTCGCTCGCCAGCTTCGCCTTCTGGAGCTCGACCGCCAGCCAGACCCAGGTCCATCCCGTCTACCGCTACCTGGAGTGGATGGCCCGCGGCGACACGGCCATCCTGGCGCTGGGCGTGGTGGGTGGCCTGCTGGTGGCATTCCGGCCCCGTGACCGGATGTCCGCCTTCGTGGGCCTCTGGGCGGCCGGGATCACGGCGGCATATTCGATCCCCCAGTACAAGACGCCGTGGATCACCGTCAACATGCTGGTGCCGCTGGCGCTCCTCGGCGGCATCCTGGTCCGTGAGCTGGCGATCCGGGCCAGCGTGCGGGTCGCGGCGCCGGTCCTGCTGGCCGTCGCCCTCGGCGCCTCCGGCTACCAGGCCTTCAACCTCAACTACGTCCACTACGACGACGAGACCTACCCGTACGTCTACGTCCACACCACCCGCGAGGCCGTGACGATGATCGCCGAGATCCACGCCGGCGAGGCCAAGGTGGGCCTGGCCGCCGACGGCAGCGGGACCGCCTTCTTCTCGCCCGACTACTGGCCCATGCCCTGGTATCTGCCCAAGGCCGAGTACTGGGCGCAGATCTATGAGCCGCCGATCCTGGAACAGAAGCGGCCGATGGTCGTGATCCGGGTGGACCAGGAGGCGCAGCTCTCCGCCGACTTCAAGGCGGCCTACGTCCGGCGCGCCGAGTACCTGCTGCGACCCGGCGTCCGATTGGTCCTCTTCCTCCGCCGCGATGCATTCGGACTCTAGGCAGGTGATGGCCTGATGCGGCGCGATGCGCTGCCACGCGTCCTCCTGGGTGCGCTCATCAGCGTCGTCTTCCTGGCGCTGGTGATCTCCCGGGTGGACCTGCCGGCCGTGGGTGCCGCGCTGGGCCACGCCAACCCGGCGCTCATGGCCGCCGCCCTGGGCGTGCTGGTGGTCGATCTCCTGCTGCGCGCGTTCCGCTGGCGCGTCCTCCTGGCGGCGCTGGTCCCGTCGCCGCCCAGCCTGCGCGGCGCGGCCGCGTACCTGACCATCGGGTTCATGGCCAATGCGGTCCTGCCCGCGCGGCTCGGGGACGTGGCGCGGGCCTACCTGGCGGGCGCGGCCTTCGGCACGGCCCGGCTCGCGACCCTGGGGACCGTGCTGATCGAGCGAGTCAGCGACGGGCTGATGATGGTCCTGCTGGCCGCGCTCTCCAGCGTCCTGGTGGTCAGCGGCGTGGCGGCGGAGCTGCGGGACCTGCAGGTCGCGGCAATCCTGCTGGTCATCGCCGGCTTCGTGGGGCTGGGTGTCCTCCTGGTCGCCCTCCGTAGCGGACCGCTGGCGCGGACGCGGCCCGGGATGCTGGCCGCGGCGCTCGTGGGCCGGCTGGGGACCGGCGCGGCGGCCTTGCGGACGCCCCGTGGGGCGGCGACGGTCGTGGGCGCGACGGCGGCCGCGGCGCTCAGCGCGACGGTGATCTGGGCCCTGGTCCTCGCGGCGGTGGGGCTCACGCTCTCGCCCCAGCAGGTCCTCCTGGTCTGCAGCGGGACGGCGCTGTCGCTGGCGATCCCGGCGGCCCCCAGCTCGCTGGGCACCTTCGAGTACGTGGGCGTGCTCATCCTGACCTCGTTTGGGGCCACGGCCGAGGTGGCGCTGGCCGCCATCGTCCTCTTCCGCCTCAGCACCACGATCCCGATGGCGCTGGTCGGTCTCGTGGTCATGTGGGCGACCCACCTGCGCCCGGGCGCCCTGGTCGAGGCGGCCGACGGCCAGCCGGCGGGCTCGGCGCGGGCGTGACGATCCCGGGCGCGGAGGGCGCGGTCGATCCGGGTGCTGCCGTCTCGGAGGCGTCCCCGGCAGGCCTGCCCGTCTCCGTGGCGCCCCGGACATACGCGGTCTCCGTGGTCATCCCTGCCTGCAACAGCCGGGCCTACCTCGACGCCAACGTCCGCGCGGTCCTGGCATTCCTCGACGAGCACGGGATCGACGGCGAGGTCGTGGTGGCCGACGACGGCTCGACGGATGGCACCGCCGACTCCGTCAGGCCAGCGCCGAACGTTCGCGTCCTGCGGCTGCCGCATCGCGGCAAGGGCGCCGCGCTCCGCGCCGGGATGGTGGCCGCGACGGGGCGCATCCGTGCCTTCACCGATGCCGACCTCCCGTACGGCATGGACTCGCTGCCGCTCGCGATCGGCTACATCACCGACCGCCGCTTCCATGTCGTGGTCGGCGACCGGACGTTGCCGGGCTCCACGTACGACGGCTCGGGGCCGCTCCGCCGGCTGATCTCCGAGGTCGCCAGTTTCGCGTTCCGAACCCTGGTCACGGGCGGCATCTACGACACGCAGTGCGGGTTCAAGGTCTTCCGCGGCGACGTGGCGGCCGAGCTCTTCCGCCTCGCCCGGATCGACGGCTTCGCGATCGACGTCGAGCTGATCTACCTCGTCCTCAAGCACCGGCTCGACTTGAAGCGGATCCCCGTCCGGCTCCAGCGCAACGCCCCGAGCAGCGTCCGCGTCATCCGCGACTCGCTGGTGGCCGCCAGGGACATCGCCACGATCCGCGTGAACCTGGCGCGTGGACGGTATCGCAGCACGCGGTTGGCCAGACTGTTGGAAGATGAGCTCCGCGACGACGTGTCCTCTGCCCTCGTCGGGGTGGGCGCCGTCACGAGGGATCCTGATCGCGTGACTTCTGACGTCCAGCCGGAGCGCCGCCCATGACCGGCCTCCTCTATGTGGTCCTGGCCATTGTCGTCGGCGACACGCTGGCGCGGCCGATCCTGACGTCCGCGGCGCGCCCGCGCCGGCTCGCGACCGCATTCCTGGTCGGCATCCTGGTCATGACGTGGGCCACCTACCTGATCGCCTACCTCCTGCGTGATCAGGGGTCGTCGCTGGACCTCGCGGACCGGGTCGTCATGGCCGCAGCCGGGCTGGTCGCGCTGGCGCGGCTGGGCTGGGTCGTCCGTCGCCGGCGCTGGCAGGACCGCCAGGCGGGCGAGCACCCGCTCTCGCGGCCCTCCCGGAGCGAGGTCCTCGACTGGGTCGTCATCGGGGCGATCACCATCTTCGTGGGCTGGATGATGGGCCAGACCTACTGGTACGCCAACGGCCAGCTCCACGTCGCGGGGATGGTCTGGAGCGACTTTGGGCCCACCACCGCCATTGCGCAGAGCTTTGCCCTGGGCGACAACTTCCCGACCGAGTACCCGCACTTCCCCGACCTGCCGATCCTGTACCACTTCCTGTACTACTTCCAGGTCGGCAACCTGACCCGCCTTGGCCTGGACCCGGCGCTCGCCAACAACCTGCTCTCGACGCTCTCGCTGGTCTCGCTGCTGATCCTCGTGATGGCGTTGGGCCGGCTGGTGTTCCGGTCGCCGGCCGTGGGCCGGATCGGCGCGGCACTCTTCTTCGTCCACGGGTCGCTCTCGTGGTGGCCCTACGTGCTCAGCACGGGGCTCGAGAAGCTGCCCTCGGCGATCTGGAACAAGTCGGACTTCCTCGCATCGGGCTTCCCGTGGCGCGGCGAGGAGTGGGGGATCTGGTCGCAGGCCACGTTCCTCAACCAGCGCCACCTGGCCGGCGCGATCGGCATCCTGCTGATCGCCACCTGCTTCGTGGTGGAGCGCTACCTCGAGTGGGCGGAGGAGCGGGCCGCCAGCAGGGCCGCCGAACGGCTGGCCGAGGAGATGGCCCGCCAACGGACGCTCGACCGCATCCGCGGCGACCGACCGGCCGACCCAGTGGCCGTTGCCGAGCCCGGCGCCGCCGGTGCGGCCAGCCGGACCCTGGACGCCCTCGATCAGCTGGCCCTCGACTTCCAGGACCGCACCCGCCGGCCCGGCCGCCACATCGTCGCGGGCCTCGTGGACACGCGCCTGCTGGGCTACGTGCTGGTCGGGTTCCTGCTGGGCATGCTGCCGATGTGGAACAGCGCGGTCTTTGCCGCGGCCGCGGCCGTCTTCGTGGTCCTCTTCGTCCTGTTCCCCAACCGCGCCCAGATGGTCGCGCTGGCGATCGCGGCCGGTAGCGTCGCGCTCCCGCAGCTCCTGGCCCTCCGCCCGACGGGCCTGCCCGACGCGGGATCCTACCCGCAGACGCACTTCGGCTACACGATCGACAACCCCACCGCGGCCAACATCGCGGCCTACTTCGCGTTCACCTTTGGCCCCAAGATCCTCCTCGCCGTCCTGGCCCTGCTGGCGGGGACCGGGCTGCAGCGTCGGCTGTTCCTGGCCTTCACGGCCCTGGTGGGCGTGGCGTTTGGCATCCAGTTCAGCGTCGAGGTCTTCGCCAACCACAAGTTCCTCAACGTCTGGTTGATCGTCCTGAACCTGTTCGCGGCGGCCGGCCTGATCCGACTCTGGTTCCTCGCCTGGCCGCGCCTCGCCGGAGCCGGCGCGATCGTCGTCCGGCTGGGCGGTCGCCTGCTGGCGATCATCCTGGTCGTTGTGATCGCGATCGGCGGGATCATCGACCTCATGCCCGTGAAGAACACCGGCAGCGTGGTGATCCGGATGCAGGGCGACCCGCTCTTCGGCTGGCTGGCCAGGGACACGCGGCCCGATGACATCTTCCTGACGGACCTGTACGTCACCAGCCCCATCCTCCTGGCGGGTCGCAAGATCTACTACGGCTGGTCCTACTACGCCTGGTCCGCCGGCTACCCCGTCGGCGCGCGCGAGGAGCTCTACAGGGAGATGCTGGGTGCGGTGGACCCGGTCGTGCTGGTCCGCCTGCTCCAGCAAGAGCACATCCGGTACGTCGCGATCGACGACGGGATGCGCAGTCGCGGCTTCGTCTCGTTCCTCAACGAGCCACTCATCGCGACGGCTTTGGGCCAGGCGGTCTTCGAGGACCTCGACGGCTCGTACCAGCATCTCGTCATCTACGCGGTGCCGGAGGGCGCCTATGTCCCGCCCGCCGCCGCGGGCGGCGCGACGCCAGGTGCCACGGCCGCACCCGCGTCCATGCTGGTCGGCGGTCGCGGTCCGCTCCCCGGGCAGTTCCTGGACCCGCGCGGCCTCGCCGTCACCAGTCACCTCGACATCCTGGTCGCCGACACGGGCAACCACCGCGTCCAGCGCTTTGATGCCCTGGGCCAGTATCTCGGCGTGTTCGGGGGCAAGGGCGACCAGCCGGGCCGGTTCGCCGAGCCCAATGGCGTCGCCGTCAACTCGGTGGGGCACATCTTCGTCGCCGACTTCGGGAACCAGCGCATCCAGGAGTTTGCCGAGGACCTCTCGTTCGTCCGGGTGATCACGGGGCCCAATGGCGGGTTCTACGGGCCGCGGGACCTGTTCGTGGGCCCCGACGACAGCCTGTACGTGGTCGACCAGGGCCACGCGAGGATCGTGCGCATCTCGGCCGGCGGGACGGTCACCACCTTCGGGGCGTTGGGCGCCGGGGCAGGCCAGCTCAACGACCCAACCGGCGTCACCGTCGCCGGCGACCAGGTCTACGTGGCGGACCCCGTCAACGCCCGGATCCAGGTGTTCACCACCGACGGCAAGTTCGTCCGCTCGATCGTGGTCAACGGGTGGTCCAAGTCCAGCACGACCGCCGACGTCGCCGTCGCCCCGGACGGGAAGCGGCTGTACGCCTCCATGCCCGGCAACAACGCGATCTCCGTCCTCTCCCTGACCGGCGCCCCGGGCAGCTCAATCGCTCCGACCGGTGCGGATGCCCTCCGCCGACCCAGCGCGCTGGCGGTCCGCCCGGACGGCCAGATCGTCGTCGTCAGCTTCGACATCCCCCGCGTGACACTCCTGCCGCAGCCCGGGTCCTGAGCCGCGACTGACGGGCCATGAGCGCCGCCGCCGCGCCCGCGCTGCTCTACCTGGCGCTGATGGTGGCGCTGGGCGACGCCCTGGCGCGGCCAATCCTGCGACCCGCGACCGGCCTCCACCGCCTGGCCGCCGCGTTCCTCGTCGGGCTCCTGGTCTCGTCGTGGGTCACCTACGCGCTCGCCTCGGTGCTGGCCGGAGGCCTGGCGCAACCGCTGGGGGCCGCGGACGTCATCGTCCTGGTCGTGGCGGCCGTGGCGGCCGTGGCGCTGGGGGCGCGGTTCCTGCTCGCCCGGCGGCGGCGTGCCGGTGCGGTGGTCCGCGGGGCGGCGAGCGGCACGGGGGCGGATCACCATGCGTTCGACGCCGCCCGTGAGTCGCGGCGCGACTGGGCCGTGATCGCGGCCCTGGGCGTGCTGACCGCCTGGATGTTCCTCGGGACGCTGGGCTATGACGCGGCGTCGGCCACGCTCTGGATGGGCCTGCACGAGTGGGGCGATATCGGCCCGACGATGGGGATTGCCCAGTCGTTTGCGCTCGGTCACAACTTCCCCACGCAGTACCCGCTCTTCGCCGGCCCGCCGATCCGCTACCACTTCCTGTACTACCTCCAGGCGGGCAACCTGACATTCCTGGGCCTGGATCCGGCGGCGGCAAACAACGTCCTCGCGATCCCGTCGGTCGTCGCCGTCGTGGCCCTGGTGCTCACGCTGGCCCGGCGGCTCTTCCGTTCGGCGACCGCCGGCCGTCTCGCCGCGGTCCTCTTCTTCGCCCATGGCTCGCTGGCCCTGCTGCCGTACCTGGCGACGTTCCCCGACCCCGCCTCCGCGCTGTCCGGCATCGTGGGCCTGGAGCACTACCTGGGCTCCGGGCTGCCGTTCCGCGGCGAGGACTGGGCGACGTGGTCGCTCAACGTCTTCCTGAACCAGCGCCATCTCGCGAGCGCGGTCGGGCTCCTCCTGCTGGCCCTCCTGTTCGTGCTCGACCGGCTGCCGGAGTCGGGTCGCGAGCCTTCCGGGACCGCCGCAGGGGCGGCGGCGCCCCCGGTGTACCTGCCGGCGCCCCCGGTACCCGCGCCGGCCCGCTGGCCACTCGTCGCCCGCCTCCGGGGTGGGCTGATGGACCCGGGGCTGCCTGCCTGGATCGCGGTCGGTGCCGGCCTGGGCCTCCTGCCCCTCTGGAACGGCGTGATCTTCGTGGCCGCCGCCGCGCTCTTCGCCGCGCTCTTCGTGGTGCTGCCCAACCGCACGCAGATGGCCGCGCTGGGGATGACCGCGTGCGTCGTCGCCCTGCCCCAGCTGCTCTTCCTGCGAGAGGGCGGGGCGCCCGATGCGGCCTTCCCGACGATTCGCCTGGGCTACACCATCGACCCGCTGACCCCCGCCAACCTGGTGTCCTTCGTCGTCGTGGACTTCGGCCCAAAGCTCCTGCTGGCCGTCGTCGGCCTGGCGGCGGCGACCGGCCGCGCACGACGCGTCTTCCTTGCCCTCGCCGTGCCCGCCGTCCTCGCGTTCAGCGTGCGGCTCTCGGTCGACATCGTGGCGAACCACAAGCTCCTGAACACGTGGCTGGTGCTGGCCGACGCGTTCGCGGCGTGGGGCCTGGTGACGCTCTGGCACGCGGGGCGGCGCCTGCGCACCCCATCGGGCGGGAAGCGCCGGGGCCGCCACTGGCTGGGCATGGGGGCGGGGCTCGTGGGCCGAGTCGGCGCCGTGGCACTGGCCGGGATCATCCTGGTTGGTGGGCTCATCGACCTGGCGCCCATCAAGAACGACAGCCGGGTCGCGGTCCGGCTCGACGGCGAGGCCCTGTACGACTGGGTTCGGACCACGACCAACCCCGGCGACGTCTTCCTGACCGACCTGTACGTGGTGGACCCGATCGTGCTGGCGGGTCGCCGCCTCTACTACGGCTGGCCCATCTACGCCTGGTCGGCCGGCTACGACACGTACCCGCGCCAGGCCCAGTACATCGCGATGCTCCAGGCGACGGACGCGGCCACGCTGCTGGCGCTCCTCCATGCCAACGGCATCGCCTACGTGGCATGGGATGACGCGCTCCGGAAGGGCACCGACATGGTCCGCCGCCCCAACGAGGCGCTCTACCGGGCGACCCTGCCCGTGGCCTTCACCGACATCGAGAACCGCCACGGGAACCTCGTGATCTACCGCGTGCCGTAGGCTGGTTCGCGTGCCGCCCTCGCCGTCCACCGAGCCCGCGTACGACATCACCTACAGCCTTGGATCGCGGACCATGGCCGTGGCGCGACGCCGCTTCCGCCGCTTCCCGCGGCTGGTCGGGGCGGTGGGGGTCCTGGCCCGGGCGCACCGCGAGGCGGTGATCCGCGTCGTGCTGGCCGATGACGGGGTGACCGTCCAGGATGCCGCCGGCACGCGGGACACGGCCTGGTCCGAGCTCAGCGGCGTGGCGAGCGACGAGCACACGATCCTGCTGGTGCGGGGCGATCTGCCGGTGATCTACCTGCCGACCTTCGGGCTCCGCGGGGAGGGCGAGCCGGCGGCGCTGATCGCCTACGCGCGGGAACGCATCGCGGCGGCCGCGGAGGCGGGGCCGGCGAAGGGCTGAGGGCCGGCGACTCAGCCCGGCCGACTGCCCCGACCCGGCCGGTTCGTCGGTCGGAGCGCGGCCAGCAGCTCCGTCTCATCGACCGGCCTGGCCAGCCACGCGTCGAACCCGGCACGGAGCGCGCGCTGGCGCTGCTCCTCGGTCGCGATGGCGGAGAGGGCGACGGTCCGCAGCCGCGTTCGGGCCCCCACGGCTCCCTCGGCCCCCGTGGCCTCCGCGGCGCGGACCCGTCCGACCAGCGCCAGGCCGTCCTCGCCGGGCAGCGCGAGGTCGCTCACCATGGCCTCGAAGCGAGCCTCGGCGCCGGCCAGTCGCGCCAGTGCGTCTGCGCCCGTGGCGGCGACCGTCACGGCGGCACCCTCGCTCTCCAGCACCACTCGGAGCGCCGCCAGCGTGTCCGGGTCGTCCTCCACCACCAGGATCCGCTGCCCCCGGAGTCGCGGCGCCCGTGCGGTGGCGGCGCCCGGCCCGTCGATGACGCGACGATGTCCGGGCCGGCCGCCCGGGCTCCCGGTTCGGCGTGGTTCATCGGCAGCCGTCGTCGCTTCAACGACCGGGAGCCGGACCGTGAAGGTCGCCCCGGCGCCGCGTCCCCCGCTCGCCGCCTCGATCGTCCCGCCGTGGAGCTGGACCAGCTCATGTGCGATGGAGAGCCCCAGGCCCAGGCCACCTTCGTGGGACTCGCCCGAGTCATCGCCGCGGCGAAACCGGTCGAAGACGTGAGGCAGCAGGGCGGGCTCGATCCCGCGGCCGGTGTCGCGCACCTCCACGAGGGCCCGGTCGCCCTCGCGCGCCACGCGGATGCGCACCGTGCCGCCGCGCTCGCTGTAGCGGAGGGCGTTGTCGATGAGGTTGCGGAGGACCTGGGCCAGCCGCTGGTCGTCCACGGCGGCAATTGGCGGGCCGGCGGGCGTCTCCGCCGGGTCGCCAGGTCCGCCCGGGTCGGCCCCGGGTGCTGGCGCGTCCGCGCCCACCGTCAGCTCCAGCCCCACCTCCCGCTCCACCGCCGCCGGCCGCATGGCCTCCACGGCTTCGGCGACCAGCGGGACCAGGTCGCGTGGCAGCGCCTCCAGCGTCACCTGGCCGGCGATCATCCGTGATGCGTCCAGGAGGTCCTCGATGAGCAGCCGCTGCGCCTCGGCGTTGCGCTCGATGATCGCCATCGCCTCGCGTTCCCGGCCGGGGATGCGTCCGGAGGCCAGGAGCCGCGACCAGAGCAGGATCGCCGCGAGGGGCGTCCGGAGCTCGTGCGAGACGATGGCCAGGAACTCGTCGCGCAGCCGCGTCGCCGATTCGGCCTCCATGCGGGCGCGGTGCTCCTGGTCCAGGAGCCGAGCCAGGTCCACTTCGAGCGTCTTGCGCGCCGTCGTGTTCTCGAAGAAGGCCGCGAACCGGTCGCCCCCGCGCGGGACGAAGGCCACGTCGAACCAGCGACCCAGCGGCGCCGAGTAGTCCTGCGCCTTGACGGTCTGCCCCGTCTCGACCGCGCTGGCCGCCGCATCCAGCCAGGCCTCGCCGATGCCCGGCGTGAGCTCGAACAGCGTCCGGCCCACGAGGCGGCCGGCCGGAATGCCGGTCTGCCGCTCGTGCGCGGGATTGACCGACAGGAACCGGAAGTCGACGGCCCGCCCCGCCTCGTCGCGCAGGAGCTCGCAGATGTGGACGCCCTGGTCCATGGCGGCGAAGAGCGTCCGGTGCTCCTCCTCGCTGGCGCGCAGCGCGGCCTCGGCGCGTGCCCGGGCGACGGCGCTCCATGTGCGGTCGGCCACCTCCCGAATGAGCTCGATCTCCTCGTTGGTCCATGCCCGGGCCGGGGTTCCGGGGACTCCCGGGACGCCCGGGACGCACGGGACGCCGTGGTCCGTCTCGGGGTGCCCATCCCCCTGGTCGGCGTGCGTCTCGACCAGGGCCACGCGATCCACGCCCAGGTGCTGCGCCAGGAGCCGGCTGGCCGTGGCCTGGACCTCCTCCGGGTCGGCCAGGGACCGCAGCGCATCGGCCAGGCGGAGGAGAAACCCGTGGCGGTCCGCCGCACGCCGGAGTCGCTCGTCGGACTGCTTCTGTGCGGTGATGTCGTTGAACAGGACGATGAACCGGTCGCCCGCCATCGGGAAGACGCGGACATCGAACCACCTCCCGGTGCTCGCCGAGTCGTGTTCGAAGCGGTCCGGCTGCCCTGACTCGACCACGCGCGGGTAGTGCTCCAGCCAGGCGTCGTCGGCCGGGTCGAGGACCTCCGAGCGCAGCCGCCCCAGGGCATCGGCGCGGGCGACGCCCACCAGGCGCTCGAAGGCGGGGTTGACCTCCTCCAACCGGCAGTCGACGGGCCGGCCCGTCTCGTCGCGGACCAGCTCGCACACGGCGAGTGCCTCGGCCATGTGCTCGATGAGGAGGCGGCTGCGGGCCTCGGGGTCCATGGGGAGCTCCAGCGGGTGGCGCCCATTGTCGCGAATGCCTCAGCGCGTGTCACCCGAGGTGGCACGGTCCGGTGGCAGCCTGCAGACACGGCCGGGCGGCGGGGCGAAGATTGGGCGGTGAGTGGCCGCGTGATCCTGCACCTGGACCTCGACGCGTTCTTCGCGGCCGTGGAGCAGCGCGACCGGCCGGAGCTGCGCGGCAAGCCCGTGATCGTCGGTGGCGGCGGGCCCGACCAGCGCGGCGTGGTCAGCACCGCCAGCTACGAGGCAAGGAAGTTCGGCGTCCATTCGGCCATGCCCCTGCGCACCGCGGGGCGGCTCTGTCCGCAGGGGGTCTTCCTGCCGGTGGACGGGCGCAAGTACCAGGCGGTCAGCCGCCAGGTGATGGCCATCCTCCGCCGGTTCACGCCGCTCGTGGAGCCCGTCTCCATCGACGAGGCGTTCCTGGACGTCACGGCCTCGCAGGCCCTGTTCGGGGACGGCGAGACCATCGCCCGGACCATCAAGGACGCGGTCCACGACGAGGTCGGCCTGACCATCTCGGCCGGTGTGGCGCAGACCAAGCTGGTCGCCAAGGTCGCCAGTGACCTGCGCAAGCCCGATGGGCTGGTGGTGGTCCCGCCCGGGACCGAGGCGGCGTTCCTGGCTCCCCTTGCCATTGCCCGCCTGTGGGGCGTGGGACCCAAGACCCAGGCCGTCCTCGCGGACTACGGGATCGCGACCATCGGCGACCTGGCCGCGCTGGATCCGGCGGCCCTGGCGGCGCGCATGGGGCCGCACGCCGCGACGCTGATCGAGCGCGCCCATGGCCAGGACCCGGACCGGGTGGTGGGCGAGGGAGAGGCGGCCAAGTCCATCGGCCAAGAGCACACCTTCGACCGCGATACGGCGGACCCGGAGGTCATCGAACGGACGCTCCTGGCGATGGCCGAAGGCGTCGCGGGTCGGCTGCGGGGCATGGGCGCCAAGGCGGCCACGGTGACGGTCAAGGTGCGCGACACCGCGTTTCGGACCGTCACGCGCCAGAAGACGTTGCGCTCGCCGACCGACCTGACCGAGCCCATCTTCCAGGCGGCCCTGGCGCTGGCCCGCCCGGAGACGCGCGGCAAGACCATCCGGCTGGTGGGTGTGACGGCGTCGGGCCTGGCGCACGGCGAGCAGCTGGGGATGTTCGAGGCGGACGCCGCCCGGCGGCACCGGATCGCCGAGGCGCAGGACGAGCTCCGCCACCGGTTCGGGGAGCGGGCGGTCACCCGGGCGCGGTTGCTGGGGTCGCGGCTCCCGGCGCCATTCGAGCGGGACTTCGGGACGGCGGTGGAGCGGCGCGGCATCCATGCCGAGGACCGGGCCCGCGACCCGCGCCGACAGCGGACACGCGACGACCGGGGAACGCCGGAGTCCGGGGCGCGCGGCGATCCGGACCCGGGGGTCGAAGGGGGCTTCGACGCACCGGACGATCCAACCGGCGACCTGGGCGAGGTGGGCGAGGCCGACTTCGGTCGTGACAGCCAAGGTGACATCGACCCGCCCGAGGATCTGTCGCAGGACGCCTGATCGTGCAGAAGAGGGGCTTGACATCGAACGCCTGTTCTGTCTACTCTGGCGCCAACATCGAACAGACGTTCTGGTCACGGATGTGCCCCCGCGACGCAGGCAAGACCCAGGCCCCCGGAAAGGAGCCTCTCACATGGCCATGACTCGCGTCGATCCCGTCCAGGTCCAGGTACGCACTGACTGGCTGCGCGGCACGCCCAAGGAGATCAGCTGGGGGGACCATCGCCTCCCCGTCACCGGCCTCGTCGCCGTGCGCGATGAGTCGGCCGCCTTCTCGATGGCGCTCGGTCCCCGGACCGTGTTCGAGGTGGACACGCCGCTCGCCCGCGTGACGGTCTCGTACCGCCACTGGACGCGCCGCTGGACCATCGACGGCCTGGATCGGGCGCGGCGCGCGGCCTGATCCTCGCCATCACAGCGGTGCCGCCATGCGGCGGTGCCGGCCACCACTGCGGCGGTGCGCCCGGTGGGGCGCGGCCAGCGGTCGCGTCGGAATGCGGCGTGACTGACGCCGTACCGCGACACCTTCCCCTCATGGCCTGACCGGGCGTTTGCCGCCCTGGTCGGGCCGCCAGATGCCGGCACTCCCTCGCCTCCGCGGGTGGTGCCGATCAAGCGGTGCTCGATGTGCATGGCCGGTACCCGTGCTCGTCCCGCCGCTCCGAACAGCCGTCCCACGGGGCGGCTGTTCGCGTATCCACGTGGTTGGGCCGACTCGGCGCCGCGGGCGGCACGGGCCGCATCGCCCGCATCGGCCGGGCCTACAATCGGGGCAATGACACTCCCTGCCCGTTCCGCGGGTTTTGCCGACCTTGCCCTGCGCGAGTTCGTGGACCGGCTCGCGTCGGCCGACCCCACCCCGGGTGGCGGCGCGGCATCCGCGGTCGCGGCCAGCCTGGGCGGCGCCCTGGTCGCGATGGTCGCGGGTCTCTCGCAGGACCGGCCGCGCTACGCGGGGCATGCCGCGCTGCACGAGTGGGGCAAGGCAGAGGGACGGCGCCTGGCCGATGACCTGCTCCGCCTCGCCGACGAGGACGCGGCCGCCTACGGGGTGCTGGCCGCGGCGATGAAGCTTCCCAAGGACACCGACCCGCAGAAGGCGGACCGGCGCGCCGCGATGCGCGCAGCCGCACGCGCGGCCACGGATGCCCCGCTCAACGCGGTCATCGCCGCCCGCGACGTGGTCCGCGCCGCTGAGGAGCTCGCCGGCCGCAGCAACGTCAACGCCGCCAGCGATCTGAACGTCGCCGCGCTCCTGGGTCTCGCGGCCGCCCGTGGTGCGGCGGAGAACGTGCTGGTCAACCTGCCCTTCCTGGGCGATGAGGCCTATGCCGCGGAGGCACGCGCCCGCGTGGAGCAGTTGCTCGCCGAGACGGAGCGGCTCTCCCAGGAAGTCCATCGCGTCGTCGAGAGCGGCGAGGGGCGCACCCCGCGCCTGCCCGGGACGCAGCCGGCGTGAGCGAGGTCGCGGCCACGGATGCATCCCCCGCGTCGGCCGCCGCCGGCACGGCGACCCCCGCCTCGGCCACGGCCCCCACCGCCACGGCCCGCCTCCTGGAGGGCGCCCCAATCGCCCGCGAGATCCGCGCCGGGGTGGCCGCCGACGTCCAGGCCTTCGTGGCGACCCACGGCTTCGTGCCCACGCTGGCGATCGTGGTGTGCGGCAGCGACGCCCCGTCGATGGTCTACCTGCGCCAGATCCTCAACGGCTGCGAGAAGGTGGGGATTGGCGGGCGCCTGGTGGAGGTCCTCTACGACGAGGCGGACACCGGCGGCTCCGCGGGCCGGCTGCTGGAGGCCATCCAGGCGCTCAACGCCGACCGCCAGGTCGCCGGGATCATCGTCCAGATGCCGCTGCCCCGGGGGATCAGCCTGCGGACGGTCATCGAGACCATCGACCCCGCCAAGGACATCGACGGGATCCATCCCCTGAACAACGGGCTGGTCCGCCTGGGCTACGAGGGCTTTGTGCCCGCCACGGCGCACGCGGTGATCGAGATCATCAAGCAGTCGGGCCTGCCCATCGCCGGCAAGGACGCCGTGATCATCGGGCGCTCCCCGGTCGTGGGCCTGCCCGCAGCCACGCTGCTGGTCAAGGAGAACGCCACCGTCACGGTCTGCCACAGCCGGACCGCCGACCTCGCGGGCCATGTCCGCCGGGCCGACATCGTGGTGGTCGCCGCCGGGCAGCCCGGCCTGGTGACCGGCGCCATGCTCAAGCCGGGCGCCGTCGTCGTGGACGTGGGCATCAACGTCGTGGGCGGCCGGATCACCGGCGACGTGGACTTCGAATCCGCCGCCGCGGTGGCCTCCGCGATCACCCCCGTGCCCGGCGGCCTTGGCCCGCTGACCAACGCCCTGCTCCTCGCGCACCTCCTCCACGCCGCCCAGCGGCAAGCCGCCGGGCCAGCCCAGACCCCCGCAGTCACCCGAGGTGTCATCTCGTGACCCTGCCCAGTGATCTCGACATCGCCCGCTCCGTCAAGCCTCGGCTGATCCACGACGTCGCGCACGAGCTGGGCCTGCGCGACGAGGAGATCGAGCCGTACGGCTGGACCAAGGCCAAGATCAGCCTTGAGGCCATCACCCGCCTGGAGGCCGCGCGGCCGCGCGGCAAGTACGTCGTGGTCACCGCGATCACGCCGACGCCGCTGGGCGAGGGCAAGACCACCACCACCATCGGCCTGGCCCAGGGCCTCAACCGGATCGGCAAGAAGGCCGCCGTCACCATCCGCCAGCCCAGCCTGGGGCCGGTCTTCGGGATCAAGGGCGGCGCCGCCGGGGGCGGCTACAGCCAGGTCATCCCCATGGAGGACTTCAACCTCCACCTGACCGGCGACGTCCACGCGATCGGCGCCGCGCACAACCTGGCCGCCGCCTTCATCGACAACCACATCCACCACAAGAACGTGCTGGGGATCGACCCCTCCAACGTCTACTGGCCGCGTGTCCTGGACATCAGCGACCGGGCCATCCGCAAGGTGATCGTGGGGCTGGGCGGCAAGGAGAACGGGCCCATTCGCGAGACGGAGTTCGTCATCACGGTCGCCAGCGAGGTGATGGCGATCCTGGCGCTCGCCTCGGACCTGCAGGACCTCCGGACCCGGCTGGGTCGGGTGGTGCTGGCGCTCAACCGCGAGGGGACCCCGGTCACCGCCGAGGACCTCCACGTGGCCGGTGCCATGACCGCCCTCCTCACCGACGCCATCAAGCCGAACCTCCTGCAGACGCTCGAAGGCGGGCCGGCCTTCGTCCACTGCGGCCCCTTCGCCAACATCGCGCATGGCAACAATTCGGTCCTGGCCGACCGCCTGGCGCTGGTGACCAACGAGATCGTGTGCACCGAGGCCGGCTTTGGCGCCGATATGGGCGCCGAGAAGTTCTTTGACATCAAGTGCCGCGCCAGCGGGCTGCGCCCGGACGCCGCGGTGGTGGTCGCCACCATTCGAGCGCTCAAGATGCACGGCGGGGTGGGCAGGATCGTGGCCGGCAAGCCGCTGGACCCCGCACTCTCGGTGGAGAACGTGGCCGCGGTCCGGGCCGGTGCCGCCAACCTGGCAAAGCAGATCGAGAACGTCCGCGCGTTCAACGTCCCGGTGGTGGTGGCGATCAACGCCTTCCCCACGGACACCGCCGCGGAGATCGAGGCGGTCCGCGAGGTGAGCCTGGCCGCGGGTGCCCGCGCCGCCGTGGTGGCGGATCACTGGGCGCGCGGCGGGGCAGGCGCCGAGGACCTGGCGCACGCCGTCTGGGCTGCCGCGGAGGAGGGCGCACCCGACTTCCGGCTGCTCTACCCGGACCACGTGCCGCTGTCCACCAAGATCGAGACGATCGCGCGCCGCATCTACGGCGCGGATGGGGTGGACCTCGCCCCGCTGGCCGCCCGCCAGCTCGCCCAATTCGAGGCGCAGGGCTTTGGTGACTTGCCCATCTGCATGGCCAAGACCCAGTACAGCCTCAGCCACGACGCCAACCTCAAGGGCCGGCCCTCCAACTTCCGGCTGCCCATCCGCGAGGTCAACCTCTCGGCCGGCGCGGGATTCATCACGCCGCTGGTCGGCGAGATGCGGACCATGCCGGGCCTGCCGTCGCGGCCGGGCGGCGAGCGGATCGACATCGACGCGGACGGCCAGGTCGTTGGGCTCTTCTAGCGGCGCGCCGGTGCCGGCCGCGGGGCTCGCCCGGGCCGTGCACTCGCAGCGCTTCCCCGTGAACCGCGACGTCGGGCTGCTCTTCCTCTCGCGCTCGCTCCGGATGTTCGCGAACGGGTCGGCGGTCCTGGTGCTGGTGCTCTACCTGGCCGCTCTCGGGTTCGACGGCGCGGCGATCGGGTTGCTGCTCACGCTGACCCTGATGGGCGGCACGCTGCTCAGCCTGGTCCTGACCACCCGCGCCGACGGCTGGGGCCGCCGCCGGGTCCTGATCCTGGGCGGCGTCCTGATGGCCTTCGCCAGCCTGGCCTTCATCGTCAGCGACAGCTACCCGGTCCTGGTGGTCGCGGCGATCATCGGCATGATCTCGCCGTCGGGCGGGGACGTGGGCCCATTCCTGCCGATCGAACAGGCGTCACTGAGCCACATCGTCCCGGACCGGTCGCGGACCCCGGCCTTTGGCTGGTACCAGGTCGCCGGCTCCGTCTCGGCAGGGGTCGGCGCGATCGTCGCGGGCACCGTCGTCACGGTCCTCAAGGACGCCGGCGTCGGGGAGCTCAACGCCTATCGCGCCGTGATCGGGATCTCGGTCGTCGTCGGCTTCGTCCTCGCGGGCATCTTCCTCTTCGCCAGCCCCGCCATGGAGGTTGGGCGTGCCAAGGTGCGCGCGGGGAGCCGGTTCGGCATCCACAAGTCCAAGGGGATCGTCGCCCGCCTGTCCGCGCTGTTCGCCGTGGACTCATTCGCCAGCGGCCTGATCCCCATGAGCCTGGTGATCTACTGGATCCACGTCCGGTTTGACGTCCCCGAGCTTGGCCTCGGCGGGATCTCGCTGGGCTTCAACTTCCTGACCGGGATCTCGGCGCCGCTCTCGGTCTGGGTCTCGCGCCGGATCGGCCTCGTGAACACGATGGTCTTCACGCACATTCCCGCCAGCCTGCTGCTCATCACCATCCCGTACATGCCCACGGCCCAGCTGGCCGTGGCCGTGGTGCTCATCCGGGCGATGATCACCCAGATGGACGTTCCGGTCCGCCAGAGCTACACGATGGCGGTGGTGGAGCCCGATGAGCGGTCCGCGACGGCCGGGGTCACGAACATGGTCCGCAGCCTGAGCCAGGCGGCCGGCCCGGGGATCTCCACGCCGCTCCTGATCGTGGCCTCGACCTGGACGCTGCCCTTCCTCATCGGTGGGCTCCTGAAGGTGGGCTACGACCTGTCGCTCTGGCGGCTGTTCCGCTCGCGACCGGCGCCGGAGGAGCGAAAGGCGGTCGAAGCCGCCGCCGCCGAAGCGGCTGCCGACGCGGCTGCCGACGCGGCCGCCCGGGCCGCCAACGCCGACGCCGCCGCCGACACCGCTGCCGGTGCCCCGGAGGCGCCCACCGCGCCGCCGACGTGAGCGCTGGGCGCCGGGATCTCGATCCAGCGCACGCGTACCCGCACCCGCACGCCGAGCGCGACGTCCGGATCCTCTTCCTCACCCGCTTCGCGCGGCTGTACGGGTACGGCGCCGTCGCGGTCATGCTGGTGCTCTATCTCGCGCGCCTGGGCTTCAGCGGCAGCGAGATCGGCCTGCTCCTCAGCCTGACGATGTTCGGTGACGTGGGGGTCAGCCTCTGGCTCACCACTCACGCCGACCGCTTCGGCCGGCGCCGGACCCTGATCCTGGGCAGCTTCCTGATGGCCGGATCGGGGCTGGTCTTCGCGGCGAGCACGCTCTTCCCGGTGCTCCTGGTGGCGGCCACCCTCGGGGTCATCAGCCCGTCCGGCGGGGAGGTCGGGCCGTTCCTGGCGGTGGAGCAGGCGTCGCTCACCCAGTCCGTGGCGTCCGCGCGCCGGACCTCGATCTTTGGCTGGTACAACGTCGTGGGGAGCGTCGCGACGGCGCTGGGCGCCCTGGTGACGGGCATCGCGATCTCCACCATGATCGGGACGGGGATGGACGCCCTGGATGCATACCGGGTGATGCTGCTGTCGTACGGCGGGGTGGGTCTCCTGCTGGCCGCCATGTTCTGGACGGTCTCCGCGGGCGTGGAGGCCCCGGAGCCAGTAGACGGCACGATCGCCGGCCGGCTCGGCCTCCACAAGTCGCGCGGCGTGATCTTCCGGCTGTCGGCGCTCTTCGTGGTCGATTCCTTCGCCGGAGGCCTGGCCATGCAGAGCCTGCTGGCCTACTGGTTCCATGTCACCTACGGGGTGTCCGAAGCCGCGTTGGGCGGGATCTTCTTTGGCGCCAACCTGTTGTCCGCCGCGTCGGCGCTGGCGGCGGCCCGGATCGCCAAGCGGATCGGCCTGATCAACACGATGGTGTTCACACACCTCCCGTCGAATGTCCTGCTGATCCTGGTCCCGTTGATGCCCAACCTGGAGCTGGCGATCCTGGTGCTGCTCCTCCGCTTCAGCATCAGCCAGATGGATGTCCCCACGCGCCAGAGCTACACCATGGCGGTGGTGGATCCCGACGAGCGCTCGGCCGCGGCCGGCGTGACGGCCATCGCGCGCACGGGCGGGGCGGCGCTGGGGCCCAACATCGCGGCGCCGCTCATCGGCGTGGCGTCCACGGCCATGATCCCGTTCTTCCTGGCCGGCGCCCTGAAGATCGCCTACGACATCGCGCTCTGGAAGCTGTTCCGGTCTCGACCAGCGCCCGAAGAGGTCAAGTAGGGGCCCGGGCGTGCCCATCCTCGCGTCCTACTTCTTCCTGGCGGTCGCCGTGACGCTCCTGCTCATGGATGCCACGGGCCAGATGCGGTTCTCGGCGGGCGCGGCCCGGCGCCTTCGGGCGGTGGGGGTCGTCGCCGCGGGCGGGCCGGGGCTGGCCCCGGTGGCCGCGCTGCTCACCGGCCGCCTCGAGATGGGCTGGCCGTTCCCCCTGATCGCGCTGGCGTACCTGGGGCTGTTCCTGGCCTGGACGGCGGCGGTGGCGGGATGGCTGGGTGGCCCGCGCGGCGGTGGCGGCCTGCGCCGGACGATCTACGCCGCGCTGATCTTCCTGGCGGCCCTGCCCAGCGCGGCACTCCTTGTCCTGACGCCCTTCGTGGCGATCGCGGGGCTCGGGCTGGCGCGGCCGCACGTGGAGCAGGACGGGCGGGTCGGTCGCAGCGGCTGACGGGCCGGTCGGCCAGCGCGGCCGATGGGCAGCCACCCGGCCGGGCGGACGCCGGGG
This sequence comes from uncultured Chloroflexota bacterium, assembly GCA_903822495.1. Classification (GTDB taxonomy): domain Bacteria; phylum Chloroflexota; class Limnocylindria; order Limnocylindrales; family CSP1-4; genus CAIJPD01. Next base: position 20,663 of record CAIJPD010000060.1, read on the forward strand.
AATCTTGGTACCGTCGGGGCGTGACAGCCTTCAGGAAGATGCTCGGCGCGAAGATCCATCGCGCCACGGTGACCCAGGCAGACCTCGACTACGAGGGGAGCCTGACGATCCCGCCCAACCTCCTGGGCCTGGCCGACATCGCCGAGAACGAGGCGGTCAACGTCTGGAACGTCACGCGCGGGACCCGCTTCGAGACGTACGCCATTCGCGGGGCGGAGGGCTCGCACGACATCTGCGCCAACGGCGCGGCGGCCCACCTGGCCCAGCCCGGTGACATCGTCATCGTCGCGACGTTCGTGCTGGTCGCCGAGGCCGACGTGAAGGCGCATGAGCCAACGGTCGTCTTCGTCGATTCGCACAACCGCCCCACCGGGAAGCGGCGCGAGATCCCCGGGCCGCACCGGGCCTGACCCGGCCGGAGGCGCCACGAGGTCCCCGGCCCTCGCCAACCCTGAGTGGGCCGGCTCGCCCGCGACGACCAAAGACGGTCCTTGCGGGTATCTTCTTGGCGATCCTGGGCACGTTGGCCCACCAGCCGCCGCCGAGAGGGCTCCGTGGACTCCATCGAACACATCGTCATCATCGGGGCCGGCCTGGCCGGCGTGCACGCGGCGGCCACGTTGCGCAACCGCGGGTTTGACGGGACCATCACGCTCCTGGGCGAGGACCCGGAGCGCCCGTACAACCGCCCGCCGCTCTCCAAGTCGTACCTCGTGGGCAAGCGCGAGCGCGATGGTCTGGACGTCAATCCCGCCGCCTTCTACGCGGAGCAGCGGATCGACCTGCGTCCGGGCATCTCCGTGGTCGCTATCCAGCCCGCAACGTTGGAGGTCGTCCTGGGCACCGGCGAGCGCCTGCGGGCGGACCGGATCCTCCTCGCGACCGGATCCGCACCGCGCCGTCTCGGGATCCCGGGCGAGGATCTGCCCGGTGTCCAGGCGTTGCGCACCCTCGCCGACGCGGATGCCCTCAAGGCCGCCCTGATCCGCGGGGACCGGGTGGTGGTCGTCGGCGCCGGCTGGATCGGCGGGGAGGTTGCCTCGTCGCTCCGGAGCCTGGGTCACGACGTGACGGTCCTGGAGTTCCGTTCCTCACCCCTGGAGATGGTGGTTGGGCCGATCGTGGGTGGCGTGCTCGGCGTGCTCCATCGTGACCACGGCGTTGACCTTCGGCTGGGGGCAGGCGTCACGCGAATCCTCGGCACGGACCGGGTCACGGGCGTCGAGGTCAACGCCAGCGAGACGATCGCCGCGGCCTGCGTCGTCATGGCCGTGGGCGTCGCGCCCCGCACGGAGTTGGGGCGCGACGCGGGCCTGGCCGCCGGCGATGGTATCCGGGTGAACGCTGAGCTGGAGACATCGATCCCGGGCGTGTTCGCGGCGGGCGACGTGGCCGCCTACTGGAATCCGTTCTACCAGCAGCGGATTCGGACGGAGCACTCCTCCAACGCGCGCAACCAAGGCCAGGCCGCCGCCGCGGCGATGCTGGGCGAGGGGGTGCCATTCGATGCCATCCCGTCCTTCTCGTCGGAGCAGCACGGCCTTCGCATCGAGGTGATCGGGCACGCTGCCACATCCGACGTGGAGGTCATCCGGGGGAGCCTGGAGGCGCGAATGTTCGTGGCCTTCCGCCTCGACCAGGACGGGCGCGTCCTGTCCGGCACGGCCGTGGGCGTCCCCGACACGGGCAAGGTGATCGAGCGGCTGATCCGCTCGCGCGCCGTGGTGGACCCGGCTCGCCTGGCCGATACGGACGTGCCGATCGAGGTGTTGGCGGCCGGCTGAGATCGACCCCGGCCCACCGGGCAAGACGCCAGGTCTGGGCGGCCCGCTTGGGGCGGCAGCCCGGACTCGAACCCTAGGCGGCCCGCCTGGGCCGGCCCGGCATGCCCAGGCGCCACCAGATGAACGCGACCACCCCCACGACCACGACCACGGCGATCGCCATGTCGAACGGCTGGAGCGCGTGGCGGATGTTGGTCCAGTTGGCGCCCAGCTGCTGACCGGCGTACACCAGCGCGATCGACCAGGGGAGCGCGCCGAGGGTGGAGAACAGGATGAACGTGCCCAGCGGCATGCGCGCCACGCCCGCCGGGAACGAGATGAACGTCCGGACCACGGGCAGCATCCGCGAGAAGAACGCCGTGGCGGCGCCGTACTTCGTGAAGAAGTGGTCCGCCAGCTCGATCTCGTGCTCCCTGATCAGCAGGTACTTGCCCCAGCGCTGCAGGAACGGGCGCCCGCCGTACGCGCCGATCGCGTAGCCGACGAGCGACCCGACGGTGTTGCCCAGGGTCGCCACGATCACCACGACCCAGAAGAGCCAGGGCCCCTTCGTGAGGGGCTCCACCTTGGTCGGGTCGGACACCATGAACCCCCCGAACGGCAGGACCAACTCCGACGGGAGCGGGACCATGGCGGATTCGATGGCCATCGCGAGCCCGACGCCCAGGTAGCCGATGGCGCCGTACAGGCTGTCGAGGAACGGGATGACGATCTGGTCGATGAACGCGAGCAAGGGAGCACTCCAGCACGACCCGGGACGCCGGCCAGCATAGCCGACTATGCTGCGGCCGTGACCCGAACCGACGACGACCCAATCGTCCTGACGGGGGCGAACCTCACCGTGGAGGCGGTCGAAGCCGTCGCGCGCGGGGGCGCCCGGGTCCGGCTGGACGACGGGGCTCGCGCCCGAATGGCGGAGGCGCGCGCGGTCATCGAGCGCCTGGTCGACGAGGGCGCGGTGGTGTACGGGGTGACGACCGGCTTCGGGGCCCTGGCGGGCACCAGCATCGCCGCGGCGGACACTCGGCGGCTGCAGGAGAACCTGCTGATGAGCCACGCCGCTGGCGTGGGCGAGCCGCTCCCCGTGGACGTGGTCCGGGCCATGCTCCTGCTCCGCGCCAACACGCTGGCCCTGGGCCACTCCGGCTGCCGGCCGCTGATCGTGGACCGCATCCTGGACCTCCTTGAGGCCGGCATCCACCCGGTGGTCCCGTCGCGCGGCTCGGTAGGCGCGTCGGGTGACCTCGCGCCGCTCGCCCACCTCGCGCTGCCGCTGATCGGCCGCGGCCAGGTGACGATGGGGCCCGCGGGCGGCAGTGCCACCAACGGCGGCCCCAGCCACCCGGGTCCCGTGATCCCCGCCCTGGTCGCGCTCGAGGAGGCGGGCCTGGAGCCGCTGGTGCTCGAAGCCAAGGAGGGCCTGGCGCTCCTCAACGGCACCCAGCTGATGAGCGCCATCGGCGCCCTGCTCCTCGCCGACGCCCGGCGCCTGGTCCGGACCGCCAGCGTGGTGGCGGCGATGTCCGTGGAGGCGCTGCTGGGCACCGACGTCGCCTTCGCCGCCGCCTACCACCTGGCCCGGCCGCATCCCGGCCAGGTCGCGGTGGCCGCGCAGCTTCGGACCCTCCTGCGCGACAGCCAGTGGCAGGCCCATCACCACGCCGACCGGCACAAGGTGCAGGACCCGTATTCGCTCCGCTGCGTGCCGCAGGTCCACGGCGCCGTCCGCGACGCGCTGGGCTACCTGGCCGGCGTCCTGGACGTGGAGATGAACTCGGCGACGGACAACCCGCTGGTCTTCCCCGGTCTGCCGGTGGCCGCGACCGACGCGGTGGGGACCGGCGGCGGGCTGGTTATCTCGGGCGGCAACTTCCACGGCGAGCCCATCGCGCTGGCGCTCGACTTCGCCAAGCTGGCCATCGCGGAGCTGGGGTCCATCAGCGAACGGCGCACCGCCCAGCTCCTGGACCCGCGCCTCAACGGGGGCCTGCCCGCGTTCCTCGCGCCGGCGTCCGGCGTCGAGTCGGGGATGATGATCTACCAGTACACGGCCGCCGCCCTGGTCTCGGAGAGCAAGGTGCTGGTGCATCCGGCTTCGGCCGACTCCATCCCCACCTCGGCCAACCAGGAGGACCACGTGTCGATGGGATCCATCGCCGCCCTCCATGCCCGCGACGTGCTGGCCAACGTGGAGCGGGTGCTGGCGATCGAGCTGCTGTGTGCGGCGCAGGCGCTGGACCTGCGCGCGACGACGCTCCCAGGGCTCCGGCCCGGCGCCGGCGTGGCGGAGGGGCTGGCCCGCGTTCGGGCGGTGGTCCCGCACCTGGATCGAGATCGAGAGCCGGGCCCCGACCTGGCCGCCGCCACGGCCCTGGTCCACGACGGCGCGCTGGCCGCGCTCGCCGGGCCGGCCTGATCACCCCAAGCGCGGAGGAGCCGCATGCCGTCGATCCGGATCGTTGACGTCACCAACACCGAGGCATTCGGCCTGGTCCCGCCGTGTGCCGACCCCGGCTTCGATCACCGGAGCTGCGACTACTGGGAGAACGCGGAGACGGGCTCGAAGGCCGCCCGGCTGGCCTGGCTCCAGGGTGGATCCGGTGACGCGGGTGGCGGGGCGGGGAGCGCGCGGGCCTCTCGGCCGAATACCGGCAACCCATTCCTCGACGACCTGTCCGACCACGAGCCCGCCGCCAACCCGTTCGCGAAGGGCGGTTCGGCGGGTGCCGCGGCCAACCCGTTCGCGCCGGCGGCTGCGGCGCCGGCCTTCAACCCGTTCGCCCTGGGCGACGACGACCGGCTGGCCGACAACCCGTTCGCGCCGAAGCCCAGGGCGCCCCGCGGCCCGGGTCGCGATGCCCCACGCAAGCTCCAGCTGCTGGGGCGCGGGCTCGGGGTGTTTGGCAGCTACGCCAAGGTGCTGCTGGTGGACGACCAGGCAGCCGCGTACTGCCAGTTCGGGCCGCTGACGGCGTACCCCCGGGCGCAGCGGCTGCGCGACCTCTACCCGCAGCTCCCCGCCTCGCCGCTCCCGGCGGTGATCACGTGCATCTCCACGACGACGGCGGCGCGCGGCGCGGGCTGGGCGGCGCGCCTGGTGGCGGCGGTCTGCGACGACCTCAACGAACGCGGCTTCGCGGCGATCGAGGCGTACCCGGAGCGCCGGGCGCGGGTTGATGCGACGCCCTCGGCCACGCCGGAGTTCTGGGTGGCCGCCGGCTTCCGCATCGCGGTGGACGACGAGCGCTACCCGGTCCTGCGGCGCGAGCTGGGGTAGCGCCGATGGCGCGGCCGCGGCGACCCTTCATCTACCTCGGGTCTGAGGGCTGGGCCTTTCTCGGTCTGGCCGCACTCTTCGGCTGGACGCTCTCCATCGGCGTCCTCCGCGCCGTTCGGCCCGGCCTCGAAGGCGCCCTGGGCGCTGTGGGCTCTGGGTTGACCACCCTGATCGGCATGGTCGTCGTGACTACGGTCATGACGGTGGGGCTCAAGCCGAGCATGACTCGCTCCAATTGGGTGACCGTGGCGTTTACCGCGGGGTGGGCAGTTGTCATCCCCTTGGGGCTCATCGGACCGCTCAATGCTGCAGCGAACCAGCTGGTGCTCCTCACATCCGCCGCAGGCGTGGACGTCCACTGGATCATCACTCGCGTCCTCGTCTACACCATCGCGAGCCTCATCTCGGAGGCCGCGTTCATGCTCATCTGGCCGCGGTTGTTCCCTCGACGGTGACAACGCACGCTCTCCAAATGCGGCCTCTGACGATTGTCGATTCGGACGTGTCGTTCGAGGCGTTCGACGATCCGCGGGTGGCGGAGGCGTTGGGCGCGCCGTTGGTGAAGACGCGGGAGGCTTGGCGGGCCAGCCTGGAGCGCGTGATCGCCGGCGCGCCGGCCGGGAGCGGCACCCAGTGGCATGACTGGACCGCGCTGCTGGCGGACGGCACACCGATCGGCCGGATCGAGGCGACGCTCCACGACGGCATCGCCGAGATCGGCTACGTCTTCGGGCCCCGCTGGTGGGGCCGGGGCTACGCAACGGAGGCCGTGGGCTGGCTTGTCGACGAGGTCGACCGGCGGGGCTGGGGTCCGTGCTGGGCCGCGGTCGCGCCCGCCAACGAGGCGTCCATCCGCCTGCTCCGCCGCCTGGGGTTCCGGCAGCGCGACCCGGGCGAGGCCGCGCTGCAGTCCTTCGACCCCGGCGACCTTACGTTCGTCCGGCCCAGCTCCTGAGCCGAGCAGCGATCTCGGGAACGTCGCGAAGCTCGCCACTCGCCACCGCCATGACCAGGCCGAAGGCCTCGTCGACCGGGGCTCGCAGGTCCGACCCGTTCAGGAGGTAGAAGAGCCGGACCGTGATCCAGCCCAGGCGCTTGTTGCCGTCGACGAGGGCGTGGCCCACGACGATCGAGTGGAGCAGCGCGGCCGCCTTGGCGTCCAGATCGGGGTAGGCGTCCTCGCCGAAGACGGTCGCGCGGGTCCGGGCGGCCGCGGCCTCCAGCAGGCCGACATCGCGGATTTCCGGCCTCCCGCCCACGGCGGCAGCCGCGGCAGCCAGCAGGTCTTCGAGGTCGAGGTGGACGGTCACGCAGAGCCGAGGCGGCGGAGGAGTTCAGCGTCGTCCCGGACGATGGTCTCGAGGTGCTCGTCGCGCAGGCCGGTTCGGCGTGCCACGTACTCTGCGATCGCGGTCCGGGCGACGTCCTGCATGGAGCGGCGCTCGCGACGGGCCGCCTCGCGGAGGGCCTCGGATTCCTCGGCGGTGAGGCGAAGGGTCATGGCCATGGCGGCATGATACCGCTTGGTATCACCCATTTGGCGCCGTCCCGGCCCTTCTTGTCGATCGGGACGGCTCCGAATCCCAGCCGTCCGGGCAAGTTCCGCAGTACGTCCACCCGGTGAGCACTATCCAAGGTCGGGTCGGCGCCGGCGGCCGGCCTGAGCGTGGGTGACGTGGCAGTTCTGCTGCAATTCCCACCCTGTGGACGTACTGGGATGAATCCTGCGATAGCGCTCATGGAGTGGACGTACTGCAGGAATTGGCGGCGGGCCAGCGGCGGGCGAACACGGTTCAGGAGCGGCAGCAGTCGGGCGCCAGGAGCGGCAGGGGACCCGCCGCGCCCCGCGCTGCCTTCGCTGTCTCGCCCGGTACACTCTGCCCGTCCGCAGGGGAGCCCCACATGAGCAACACCATCCACGACATGGGCGGCATGCACGGCTTTGGCCCCGTGGAACCCGAACCGCCCGGACCCGTCTTCCACGAGGCCTGGGAGGGCCGGCTCTGGGGGATGCGCCAGGCCGTGATCCGGAGCGGGAAGCTGAAGCTGCGGCCCGGCGAGAACCGCGGGATCATCGAGACCATGGGCAACGCCGCCTACCTGCAGACGCCCTACTTCGAGCGGTTCCTGCGCTCCACCATCGACCGCATGGTCGCGCACGGCCTCTTCACCCAGGCGGAGATCGACGCCCGGACCGCCGCGATCCAGGCGGACCCGGCCGCGCCGCTCCCCCGAACCCAGGATCCCGAAGCCGCCGCCGCGGCGCGTGCCAGCCTGGCCAACGCGCCCTGGCCCAAGCCCGCTTCGGGCGAGCCCGTCTTCGAGGCCGGCCAGGCGGTCCGCGCCCGCAACCTCAACTGGGAGGGCCACAACCGGCTGCCGCGCTACGTCCGCGGCCGCACAGGAATCGTGGAGCGGGTGAACGGCTGGTACGTCATCGAGGACGACCACGCCGAGCGCCTGGGCCGCAACCCGCAGCCCGTCTACACCGTGGGCTTCGACGGCCGGGAGATCTGGGGGCCCGACGCCGAACCCAACCTGCGCGTCTACCTGGAGCTCTGGGAGGGCTACCTGGAGCCCGCCGAACTTGGGGCCGAAGCCGCCTTCGGCGCCGAAACCGAACCCGCCGCCGCACCGGAGGCCAACTCGTGAGCAACCACCACCGACCCGAGCCCGAGTCGTACGCCTCCATGCGCGCCCGCGCCCTCGAGGCGCTCCTCGTGGAGAAGGGGATCATCACCACCGACAGCATCGACGCGGTGGTCCAGGCCTACGAGGACGACATCGGGCCGCGCAACGGCGCGCGCGTGGTGGCCCGCGCGTGGGTCGACCCGCAGTTCAAGGCGCGGCTGCTTGCGGACGGCCGGGCGGCCGTGGCGGAGCTGGGCCTCGCCTCCGGCCAGGGCGCGGAGCTGCTGGTGGTGGAGAACACGGCAGACACGCACAACCTGATCGTCTGCACGCTCTGCTCGTGCTACCCGGCCGGCCTGCTGGGCCTGCCGCCCAAGTGGTACAAGGACTTCGCCTATCGCTCGCGGGCGGTGATCGAGCCGCGCTCGGTGCTGAGCGAGTTCGGCACGGAGCTGCCTGACCAGGTCCAGGTCCGCGTCTGGGACTCCACCGCGGAGCTGCGCTACATGGTCCTGCCGGAGCGCCCGGCTGGCACCGACGGGCTGTCCGAGGACGAGCTGGTGGAGCTGGTCTCCCGTGACTCCATGATCGGCGTGGTCAAGGTGCCGTCCCCGGCGGGCGCGGCGTGACGGCCGAGGCGGAGGGGTTCACGGGCGCGGCGGCGAAGGCGACGTCCGAAGCGGCTGGGGCCGAAGCGGCTGGGGCCGAAGCGGCGCGAGCCGCCGAAGCCGCGCGGGCCGCGGTCGAGGCCGCCCGCGTGAAGAACGCCCGCATCGTCAACCCCGAAGTTGCCGAGATGCAGGGCGCCGAGGCGCCCCCGCGCAAGAACGGCGAGCTGGTCTTCGACAAGCTCTGGGAGGGCCGCACCTTCGGGATGGCGGTCACGCTGTCGGACCAGGGCGTCTACCCGTGGCGCGACTTCCGCTCGTCGCTGATCGAGGTGATCTCGGCCTGTGACGCGTCGGGCGACACCACCACGCCGTATTACGAGCGGTTCCTGGCCGCGCTTGAGCAGCTGACGGTCGACCGCGGCCTGGTCTCCATTGACGAGCTGGATCGCCTGACGTCCGAGCTCGTCGCGAAGCGGGCGGCCCAGGACGCCGAGCGCGCCGCCGCAGACGCCGCAATTGCCGCGGCAGATGCCGCCGCGGCCGGACACGCCGCGCCCCGCGTCGCCCATGGCTGAGGCGCGGATCCGAGGCGGGATCCTGGCCGTCGTCGCCGCCCTGGCGCTGGCGGCCTGCTCCGGCTCGGCGACCCCGGCGCCATCGAACGCCCCCGCCAGCCAGGCGCCGGCGGCGTCCGCTTCGGGCCCGCGCCTCGGCGCGACGGCCGGCCCCGCATCGGGCGCCAAGGCGGCGATCGACGAGACCCTGCTCAAATACCTGCCCGCCGCCGTCGGCAGCCTTACCGTGAGCTACTCCGCCGAGGCCACCCAGGGCGTGGTGGGCGACGCGGGCCTGGTCACGAACGCGATCGCGGTGGCCTACGGGATCGCGGCCGATTCGACCAGCGGGGACTTCGTGGTCGCGGCGGTCGTGAGGTTGAAGGACGGCGTCTTCAGCGACTCGTTCTATCGTTCGTGGCGCGGGACCTACGACACGGGCGCGTGCGTCCAGGCGGGAGGGATTGCGGGCAACGCCGAGGCGCAGATCGGTGGACGGACGGTGTCGATCGGGACGTGCGCCGGTGGGGCGCACACCTACCACGTCTACCTGGACAAGCTGAACGTGCTGATCTCGGCGACGTCGGTGGGCAGCAAGCGCTTCGGCGAACAGCTGATGGGGACGCTCCGGCCGTAGGCCGAGGGCGACGGAGGCCGCCGCCCATCAACGGTGCCCCCGCCCATCACGGTGCCGGCGCCTGGCGCGTGGGCGGCACGGTTCTCCCGAATGCCAACCGGGGTGACATTCGGCGACGCCCGGGCGACCGGCAGGCCGCGTCGTCGGCAAGTCCGGGCCAGCATTCTTCTCAGCGGCCCGTGGGGGCACGCATCTGACTGGGACCCCGTCGCAAACGTCACGCTAGTTGGAATCTGGGAGAAACCGGCTCGTACACGTGGAATGGGTCGCGCCTCGTCACGCGACCCATTCCACTTCGCACCCGGCCGTCCTGACCGGGGACGTCATCCGCGGCGGGCCTCCCCCCTCATGCCGGGGGGAGGCCCGCCAGGTATCCATCCGCCGTCCGAAGGCCATCGCCCATTGCCCAGTCGACCACGATGTGGCCGAGCCATGCCAGCGCGCCCACGAGCCAGACCGGCGGCAGGACGCCCACCGCGGCCAGGCCCAGCACCGCGAGCGGCACGACGGGCTGATGCATCAGGTTGAAGAGCGGCACCGCCCGCGGGGCCAGCTGGCTCCGCGCGCGTGGCTGCCCCAGCCCCAGGAGGACGGTCAGGTGGGGCACGATCCCGAACACCAGCAGCGGAGCCAGCCCGAGGGCATGGTCCGCGGCCTGCGCGTTGGCGACGACCGCGAGCCCAAGACCCGGGACCAGCCACAGGTTCCGGCGGCGGAGTCGGAGCCGGCGAGGCCGGGCGACGACCGCGGACCCGGCCTGCGTGATCGCCGTCATGGCTGGACCGCGACCGCAGCGGCCCGAGGCTCGAGCACGACGACGACCGGCAACGTGGCCCTCCGGGTGGCCAGGGCGTCGAGGTCGTCGCCCCAGCCGGGATAGTCGCGGAACGTGGCCCACAGCCGGCCCCGCTCCTCGCCCCCGGCGGTGCGGGCCCGAACGGCGCGCGGTCCGTCGGGCAGGACGACCGTCGCGTCCGGCCGTGCCAGGAGGTTCAGCCACCACGCGGGCTCCGTGTCGGCCCAACCGTTCATGGCCAGGGTAACCAGGTTCACGCCGTCCTCGTAGTAGCCGACCATGACGCTCCGCGGCTGGCCCGAGCGCCGCCCGACGGTCGTCAGGCGCAGCATCCCGAACCTGCCGCCGGCCTCCGGGCGCGAGAGGCCGATCCGCCCCCCGCTGAACCGGTACAGGGTCCGGTGCAGCACCCACGCGGTCCGGACGAACAGCCGCGGCGAGGTGCGAGGTGCGTGCTCGCCGACGGCGGTCATGCCGCACCCGCCTTCGCCATCACCGCTGTACGCACCGGGGCCGATGCGACCGGCACGTCCGTCCCATCCGTGCGGGACAGGAGCGCGCTCACGGCCGCGGGCCGGAAGCCCCGGAAGGTGAGCCACAGGCCCAGGAATGCCTCCCAGATGACCTCCGGGATGGTGGCGAGGCCCTGGACCGCGCCAAACTGCGGGATCACGCCCAGCAGCACGGCGATCCCCGAGGTGAAGAGGAGCGGGCCCCCAATGACGCCGAACAGCGCCATGCGCCGGGAGACGATGCCGGACCGGTACATGAGCCAGCCGAGGATCAGGCCGGTCCCGATGCCGTCGGAGAAGCCGGGGCCCAGCAGGAACGTCCAGTCATGGATGGCCAGCAGCGCGGTGCCGATCGCCGCGACCACGCTCGCGTCGGCGCCGGCCGCATGCTGGCGCACGGTGGCGATGGCCAGCACGCTGATCAGGCCGACCAGGATGAAGGTGCACTCGACGATCCGGGCGGCGACGTAGGCGAGGGCCAGGCCCTCGTTGTGCCGCTTGAGGAGGGGGAACAGGACGACGGCGCAGCCGATGTTGGTGACGATCAGCAGCAGCTCAAGGAACGCGCCCATGAGCACGCCGGCGTCGGGGCCGGCGCCGGTGATGTAGCTTCGGTCGCTCAGGGCCGACCCATAGGACAGGACCCCGGCGATCGAGGTGATGAAGGTGAGGATGAACAGCACGCCCGTGGCGCGCGCGATCTGTCGCGGTGCGAGCATCGGTGGGAACTCCTTCACTGTTGAGGGACGCTGGGAGTACCAGCTGCGTGGTTGGGATGGGCTCCCCGGTCGATCATTGGCCGGAAGCTGGCCCGGGCTCGTGGGGCTCACCCGCCGGCGTCTCGGCTGGGGCCCGGTCGATCCGGAAGACCGAGACCAGCGACAGGCCCGTGTCGCGCACCCGTTGGAGCAGGCCATGCAGCGCGGCCTGGTCCGGGATGGGCCCCCGGAGGATCGTGGTGCCGTCGCTCTCCCGGCTGAGGCTCAGGCCGTCGAACCAGGCGACCCACCGGGCGTTGAGGTGGCCCGAAAGGCGGATCTCGTAGCGTCCGGGTTCGTGGCGGTCGGTGTCGCTTCTACCGCTCATCTGCTCCTTTCCGCCGGCGTTGCGTTCCGTTTGCCGGCGTGGTCCAGAACCTAGGAGCGGACGTGGTGAGGGGGCATCACCGCATGTGGTGAATGCCGTGGTGATTCTTCGACCCGGTCACGCGGCGCGACCGACCCCCGACCGGCACGGCACGCCCGGCCGCCGGCCGACGTGTGAGCGGGACGAGTCGCCCGCCTAGTGGTCGCGGGTCCGCGACAGGAGGTGGAGATCCTCCGCGCGGCGGACGGCGGCCCGGCGACTGCTCACCCCGAGCTTCGCGTAGATGCTCTTGGTGTGCGTCCGTATGGTGTTCAGGGACACCACGAGCTCGCTGGCGATCTCCGGGCCGGTCAGGTCGGTTGCCAGGAGCCGCATCACGTCCAGCTCGCGCTCGCTCAGCGGCTCGACCAGCGCCGTGCGTGACTCGATCGGCGCCTGGTCGTCCGGCCGTTGGCCGTCCGGCCGCCGGTCGTCGGCGCGACCAAGGGCCGGCAGCAGCTCCCGAGCGTAGGTCTGGGCAGTCCCGCGCTTCGCGATCGCCTCCAGCAGCGAGGCCATGGGCGGCCCCTCGTCGATGAACGCGCGGACATAGCCCTCTGGCTCGGCGAGCGCCAGGGCGCGCGCCAGCGACGCGAGGGCACCCGCCCGATCGTTCCGTGCGTGGCGGGCGAGCGCCAGCACGACGAGGATGTCGATCGCGCCGCCCTTCCGGCCACCGTCCTCCGCAGGCGCCAGCAGGCGCTCCGCGAGCTCGATTGCCGCATCGATGCTGTCATCCTTGCGGGCGCGCAAGCCCTGGGCCAGGAGCAGTCTCGCCAGCGTCGCGTGCTCGAACTCGTGGACGTAGCTCAGCTCGTCGCCGGCCGACACGCCATGCTCCCGCGCCCAGCCCCACGCCTTCGACAGGTTTCCCTGAGTGATCCACACCCTCGCCTTGACGGCGGCGACCGGCCGCACGTCGGGAGAGAAGTCACCCACGTACAGGCGCTCGGCCTCGTCGAGGAGCTCGAGCGCGCCATCGAGATCCCCGTTGGCCTGCTGGATCCGCGCCGCCGCGACGCGCTCCCGGTACGGGTTCTGCGGCAGGCCGTTCGCATCACCAAGCTCGCGGCTCATCCGGACGTGCTGCGACGCGGAACCGAGGTCGTTGCGCTCGCGAAACAGCTCGCTGATGCCCACGTGCATGTCCGCCGCGCCCCGGAGCGCGAGGCCTCCATGCCCGGTCGCCACCCGCAGGCCACGCTCGAGGGTGCGCATGGCATCGTGGAGCCGACCCTGGGCGATCCGGATGTCGGCCAACGCAATGGCACAGCCGATCACGTCCGAGAGATGGCCGGCCTTCTCCAGGCTCGCCATCGCGTCGGCATACCAGCGGCCCGCGGCGTCGAGATCGCCGCCCGACCAGGATGCGAGTGCCAGGAGTCCCGCCGCCCCACCGCGTCCCAGGTGGTCGTCTTCGGCGATCAGGTCGAGGGCCCGCCGGGCATGGGCGATCGTGCCCGCAGTATCTCCCACGAGCAGGGCCTGGCCGGCCCGGTGGACGGCGATGGAGCCCGGCAGGCGGCGGAACGCCGCCTCGTCGACCACCACCATCGCGCCGGCTTCGGTCGCGGGCTCGTCGACGGAGGTCGCCGTGCCTTCTATCCACCGCTCGGCGTCCCGCAGGCGCTCCTCGACGTCGTCGACCTCGCCCCTGACGAGGCGCGACCCGGCGTAGGCGTCGCTCAGCACGGGCCGGACGCGGAGCAGCTCGTCGGGGATTGCGTCGAGCCATTCGTGGAGCGTCGCCTCCTGGCGAAGCCGCGTCAGCGCAGGGATCGCCAGCTCGACCAGGCCGGCCGCCCGCTCGAAGTCGCGGCCGGCGATCGCGTGGCGGAACGCCTCGGGCGGTTCGCCGTTCTGCTCGAACCACAGGGATGCTCGGCGGTGGAGCTCCGACACCTGGGCCGGGCGCTCATCCTGGAGGTGCGTGGTCAGGACATCACCGAAGAGGTGGTGGTAGCGATACCAGCGCCGGCGGTCGTCGAGCGGGATCAGGAACAGGTTCGCGCGATCGAGCCCCTCCAGCATGGCCTTGCCGCCCTCTCGACCGGTGACGGCATCGCACAGCGGGCCGCTGAGCCTGCCCAGGATGGAGGTCTGCAGCAGGAAGCTCCGGATCTCGTCGGGCTGGCGCTGCAGCACCTCTTCGACCAGGTAGTCGACAATGTACCGGTCGTCGCCGGCGAAGCCGGCGATGAAGCCGACGACGTCCTCGCGCCCCTGCATCGAGAGCGCCGCCAGCTGGAGGGCCGCGATCCAGCCCTCGGTGCGCCCCTCCAGCGCGGCCATGTCCCGCGCGGCAAGGTCCAGTCCCATCACCTCGTTGAGGTAGGCGGCTGCTTCGTCGGGCGTGAAGCGCAGGTCGGCGGCGCGGATCTCGACGAGCTCGCCCCGCGCGCGCAGGCGGGCCAGCGGCAGCGCCGGGTCGGCGCGGCTGGTGATCACCAGGTGGATCCGCGGGGGCAGGTTCTCAACCAGGAACGCCATCCCACCCTGGATGTCGGGCGTGTCGGCCAGGTGGTAGTCGTCGAGCACGAGGACCATGTCGTTCGGCGCCGCGGCGAGGTCGTTGAGCACCGACGCAAGGACCGTCTCGATCGGCGGCGGCTGGGGTGACTGCAGCATCGAGAGCGCGGTCGCGCCGATCCCCGGCGCCGCCGCCTGCAGCGCGCCGATCAGGTACGCCCAGAACGACGTCGGCTGGCGATCGGCCCGGTCGAGGGAAAGCCACGCTGTGGCCCGCCCTCCAGCTGGCGCGCCCGCCAGCCACTCGGAAAGCAGCGTCGTCTTGCCGAAGCCGGGCGGGGCGGAGATGAGCGTCAGCTTCGACTGGGCCCCGCGGCGCAGGCGCTCGCTCAGCCTGGGCCGCGCCACGAGGTTGCGTCCGGGCTTGGGGATGTAGAGCTTCGTCTCGAGCAGCGGGCTGGCTATGACCGCCTCCGCCCAGGGGTGCGCGACGGGGACGCGCGGAACGATGGCAGGCCGATGGCCGAAGGCAGCGTTCGATGGCCCGGGGGATTCGGCATTGGGCCAAGCCTACCGCAGGGGACCTCCGTCACTGGCCGGGCCGGGCGGTAGGATGCCCCCATGAGCGACCCGAGCGACGACGGCCGCGGACCCACCCCGCTCCAGCGGTTCGATGCCCTGCCGCGGCGGCGCGTGCCCATCGCCGGCGGCCACCACCTCAGCATCGTCGACACCGGCGGGCCCGGCGTCCCGGTCGTGCTGCTCCACGGCAACCCCACCTGGTCGTTCCAGTGGCGGGACGTCATCCCCACCGTCGCGGCGCATCGCCGGACCCTCGCCCCAGACCTCCTGGGGATGGGTCGGTCGGACCACCCGGCCATCGACTACGGCTGGGACGTCCACCTTGCGGCCATCACCCAGCTGCTGGACACGCTCCCGCCGCACGTGCTGGTCGCCCATGACTGGGGCGCCTCGTTCGCCGCCCGGTACACGATCGATCACCCGGACCGCGTCGCGGAGCTGATCCTGCTGGAGCCGCTCGTCCTGACCGAGACCTGGGCCGACTACGACCCCGCCCGGCGCGCGCGCTTCGAGGCCCTCCGCGATCCCGCCCGCAACCGCGAGCTGGTCGAGGGGCGGAACCAGATGGTCGAGGACGTTCGGAACGGCGTAGTCCGGCCCATGACGGAGGCCGAGATGGACGGCTACCGGGCGCCATACCCCACTCCCGGCGACCGCACGGTGATCCGCCGATTCGCGGAGATGAAGCCGATCGGCGAGGACTCGGAGACGTGGGCGGCGTTTCGCGGCATCGAAGCCGGCCTGCCCACCCTCCGGATGCCCGTCCGGCTGCTGACCGTGGAGTCGGGGCCGCTGATGTCGCCCGACCAGATCGAGCGGCTCTGGGCGCTGGTGCCGCACATGGAGGTCCAGCTGCTGGGGCCCGGGCGACACCACTTCCAGGAGGACTACGCGGCGAAGATCGCCGAGGCCATCGTGGGCTGGACCCCGGGGCTGGGCGGCGGCGAACCGGACGCCGGCGACGGCGAGGCGCCCGGCGCGGGCGGTGCCGCCGCTCGGGACCCCTGGGCATGAGCGAGCCCCTCCCCGCGCTCCCCGGCGCGCGGCCCGTCCGCGCCCCGCGCGGCACGGAGCTCAGCTGCCGCGGCTGGGGCCAGGAGGCCGCCCTCCGGATGCTGATGAACAACCTGGACCCGGAGGTCGCCGAGAACCCCGACGCCCTCGTGGTCTACGGCGGCACCGGCCGCGCCGCCCGCTCCTGGGCCGCCTTCGACGCCATCGTCCGCGAGCTCCGCCGCCTGGCCGACGACGAGACGCTCCTGGTCCAGTCCGGCAAGCCGGTGGGCGTGCTGCGGACCCACCCCTGGGCGCCGCGCGTGCTGATCGCCAACTCCAACCTGGTCGGCAAGTGGGCCAACTGGGACACATTCCGCGAGCTGGAGCGGGCCGGCCTGACCATGTACGGGCAGATGACCGCGGGCTCGTGGATCTACATCGGGACCCAGGGGATCCTGCAGGGGACGTTCGAGACGTTCGCGGAGGCGGCGCGCCAACATTTCGGGGGGACGCTGCGCGGCACCGTGACGCTCACCGCCGGCCTCGGCGGGATGGGGGGCGCGCAGCCGCTGGCCGTGACGATGAACGAGGGCGTCTGCCTGGCGATCGAGGTGGACGAGGCGCGGGCGCGGCGCCGGTTGGAGATGGGATACGTCGACGCGCTCACGCACTCCCCGGAGGAGGCGCTCCGGACGGCGCGGGCCTGGGCGGCCGCCGGGGAGGCGAAGTCCATCGCGCTGGTGGGCAACGCGGCCGAGATCGAGCCCGCCTGGGCGAAGGCCGGCGAGCGGTTCGACCTGGTGACCGACCAGACCTCGGCGCACGACGCGCTGGTGGGCTACATCCCCGCGGAGATCTCGCTGGAGGACGCGGCGATCCTCCGCGCGACCCAGCCGGGCGAGTACATCCGCCGATCGATGGCGTCCATGGCCGCCCAGGTCCGGGCGATCCTCGCCTTCCGGGCGGCCGGCGCCGTCGCCTTTGACTACGGCAACAACCTGCGGGCGCAGGCGCTCGAGGCGGGCGTTTCCGACGCCTTCGCCTACCCCGGCTTCGTCCCCGCCTACATCCGACCGCAGTTCTGCGAGGGCCGCGGGCCGTTCCGCTGGGCGGCGCTCTCCGGCGACCCCGAGGACATCCTCCGCACCGATGAGGCGATCCTCTCGCTCTTCCCCGGCGACGCGGGGCTGACGCGCTGGATCCGGATGGCGCAGGCGCGGGTGCCCTTCCAGGGGCTGCCCGCCCGGATCTGCTGGCTGGGCTACGGGGAGCGCGCGAAGGCCGGCGCGGCGTTCAACGAGCTGGTCCGGACGGGGGCCGTTCGGGCGCCCATCGTCATCGGGCGCGACCACCTGGACGCGGGTTCAGTCGCGTCGCCCAACCGCGAGACGGAGGCGATGCTCGACGGCTCCGACGCCATCGCCGACTGGCCGCTGCTCAACGCGTTGGTGAACACGGCGGCGGGCGCGACCTGGGTGAGCATCCACCACGGCGGCGGGACGGGGATCGGGTATTCACAGCACGCGGGGATGGTGGTGGTGGCCGACGGCACGGAGCTGGCCGCCCAGAAGCTGGAGCGGGTGCTCACCACGGACCCGGCGATGGGCGTCCTTCGCCACGTGGACGCGGGCTACGAGCGCGCGATCGACGTGGCGCGCGAGCGCGGGATCCGCGTGCCGATGCGCGAAGGGGACGGCGGATAGGGTCCGCGTTCCTCCGCGCCTCGTCCTACCCCGCGATCGGCTCCCCGTCGCCCGCCGGCGCCGGCATCCGCACGATCGAGCGGACCGGCGAGAGCGCCACCGGCAGGAAGGCGAACAGCCCTCCGATCGCTCCGATCCAGATCGTCTCCCGGAGCCCGACCAGCTCGGCCAGCGCCGCCCCGAGCACGCTCCCCACCGGCATGGTGCCCCACACGATGAAGCGCATCGAGGCGTTCATCCGGCCCTGCATCCGCGTCGGCGTGATCGCCTGCCGGAGGGAGACCTGGTTGATGTTCCAGCCGACGGAGCAGAATCCGCCAAGGAAGCCACCCAGCGCCACGGCCACGAACAGCCCGTCGGCCGGCGCCACGGCGACCGGCAGCCCGGCCAGGCAGAAGCCCATCGCGGTCAGGACCAGCATCCGGCCCACGCCAATTCGCTCGGTGAGCCGGTCCGTCGTGAGCGCCGCGAGCAGCACGCCGAACGCGCCAACCGAGAAGGCGAACCCGATCGCCTCGGCCGGCAGCCCGCTGCGCACCAGGTACAGCACGAGGATGGCGCCCGAGATGTTGCCGAAGAAGTTCGAGGTCCCGGTCGTGGCCGCAATGGAGCGCAGCCAGCGGTGCGCCACAACGTACCGCAGGCCGGCGGCCGCCTCCGTTCGCATCGAGGGCCGCGGCCCAGTGGCCTCGTCGTGCGCGGGGATCGGTGGCTCCGCCTTGCGGATCCAGAGCACCAGGAGCGCCGACGCGAGATACGAGGCGGCGTCGAGGAGGATCGCGAATGGCGCCTTCAGCAGCCCCACCAGCACCCCCGCCAGGCCCGGCCCGAGGATCTGCGAAGCGCTGCGCGAGATCTCCAGCTTGGAGTTGCCCTCCACCAGCTGGTCGCGATCCACCAGCGATGGCAGGTAGCTCTGGTAGGCCACGTCGAAGAAGACGGTCAGGCAGCCCGTCAGGAAGCCCACGACGTAGAGCTGCCAGATCGTCAGGACGCCCAGGGCGTACGCCACCGGGATGGACCCCAGCGTCAGCACCCGGCCCAGGTCCCCGCCGATGAGGATCGGCCGCCGCGGGAGCCGGTCCACCCACACGCCGGCCGGCAGGCTGAGCAGGATGAATGGGAGGAACTCGATGGTCGTCAGCAGGCCGAACTCGAAGGCGCTGACGTTCAGCGTGACCGCCGCCACCAGCGGCAGGGCCAGCTGCGTGACGTTGGTCCCGAAGACCGAGATGGTCTCGGCCGACCAGAGCTTCAGGAAGTCCGGGTGGCGGGTGAGACGAGGCCCGGGCGCCGGCGACGCCGAACCGGCTGGAGCGGCCGGTTCGGGCGATGCCGGGTCAGCCAAGGGTGCCTACGGGAGATCCGGGCGCTTGCCGCCGCCACGCTCCAGCTTGAACAGGTCCCAGGCGTTGATGCCCAGGATCCGCCGCCTGGCGGTCTCCGACAGGAACGGGAGGTCCCAGATGGTGCTGGGCAGGTTGAAGTCCCAGTGCGGGTAGTCCGACGAGAAGAGGAGCTGCGTCTCCGCGTTGATCATCTTCATCGTCAGCTCGAGGGCTTCCGCGTTGTTCTGGTTCTCGATGGGCTGCGTGGTGTAGTACATCTCGCGCATGTAGTCGCTGGGCAGCTTCTTGAGGAGCGGCGCCTCGCTGGACCGCATCATGTACTCGTTGTCCAGGCGCTGCATCATGAACGGGATCCACGCCAGGCCGCTCTCGATCCAGAGCAGCTTGAGCTTGGGGAACCGCTCCGGGATCCCGTTCACGACCATGTTCATGATGTGGACCAGGTTGTAGATGATGAAGCCCAGGGCATGCACCGAGATGAACCGGTTCATCCCCTCGAACATGCGCTCCTGCTGGTGGTAGATCGCATGGAACGAGAGCGGCAGGCCGGTCTCCTGGATGGCCCCGTAGAGCTTCATGTAGACGGGATCGTGGACCGGCCGGTAGCGGGCCGAGGTCACCATGAAGCCCACGACGCCCGGGTTGTCGCCGAACTTCTCGACGAACTTCACGCATGCCTCGGGCTGGTTCATGGGCAGGTAGAGCATGGTCCGCATGCCCGGCACGTGGGGGAGGATCTCCTCGGTCAGCCAGCGCGAGTAGGCCCACGCCATCGCGGTCTCGATCGCGGGGTCCGGGTGCATGCCCAGGGCCAGCAGCGCGGTGGGGAAGACGATCTGGTAGTCGATCCCGATCGCCTGCATCTCCTTCATGGTGAAGTCGACTTCGGGCGGGACGCCGGGCTTCCACTCCTCCTTGTGCTCGTTGCGGAAGCGGACCAGGCGGCCGGACAGGCTCTGGTGCTGCGGCCCGCGGAAGCCCGGGTACATCAGGCCGCCGCGCTCGCCCATGAGGACTTCGTTGCGGAAGACCTCATCGTCGATGTACTTGGCGATCTCCTTGAAGTGGACGATCTCGTTGAGGTGGTGCGCGTCCGCGTCCACGATCAGGACCTTGTCGAACCCGCGCTTCTGGGCCTGGCGGGTGGCGTTGGTCAGGTGGATGCGGGTGTCATAGCCGGCCCGCTCGCCGGTGTTGAAGATCTTCGGCTCGACGCCGTCGCGTGACATGCCCATCTAGACGTTGCTCCACGCGGCCCACATGGCCAGCTCGAAGAGTTCCAGGTTCACGACCTCGGTCATGCCGACGCAGGTGGCGGCCACCTCGCTGGCGGTGATGTTCTCGGGACCGGGGAACGCGGCCATCTTGGTGCCGCTGTCCCGCTTGGCGAAGTAGAGCTTCGCGCCCGCCAGGAGCAGCTGTTGGACCGCCTCGTCGGGGACCTGGTCGATCTGCCCGGCGTCGAGGAGCTCCAGCGCCCGCCGCAGCACGTGCGCGGCTTCGGGGGCCAGCTCCGCCCCGGTGGTGGCGTCAGCCGACGACATAGACGTCCTCTCCTCGCTGGACCGCCTCGTAGCGGCGGAGCTTGAACTTGCGGAGCGCGGCACACTCGCCGCTCTCGATGTCGAACTCCCAGCCGTGCCAGGGGCAGACGATGTGGATCTCGGTGGTGGAGAAGCGCTCGCGGACGGTCTCGCGGTGCTCACCAAGCACGGCCTCCACCTTGCCCATGAGGATGCCCTCGCCCACCGGGCCACCCATGTGTGGGCAGACATTCTGAAACGCGTGGAACCGACCGTCGCGCTCGAAGACGAAGACCTCGCGCCCGTCGACGTCGAGCAGGATTCGCTGTCCGCCAGCGAGATCTGCGACGCGCCCGGCCCGTACCTCAGCCATGCGTGGCACCCTGCCTGCGGCCCAATCATGGGTGCTGAAACGCCCGCGCACCCTCGGGGCCGCGCCATTGTAGGGGTGCGCTCACACCAGATGGAACCCCATTCCAAATCCGGATCGGCTCACCGCCGGCCCGGTGTGCGGCCAGCTGAGCCCCTTGCCGTCGCCTGGTGCCGCCCCGTGCCGTCGCCTGGTGCCGCCCCGTGCCGTCGCCTCGTGCCGCGCCGCGCCGTGCCGTGCCGCCCGGCGCCCACCATCGCCCTTCCCCAGTCGGGAATCTGCGAAACGCTCACCGGGTGAGCACTATGGCGTGAGGTTGGCCAGTACGTCCACCGGGTGAGCGTTCCGGAGTTTCAGCGGCGGGCTCCGTGCACGAGCCCCGGCCCGGCCGGCCCGCGACATTGGATAGTGCTCATGGGGTGGACGTTCCGTAGAACCACGTCAGGCTGCCGCGCGGCGCCGCGCCCGCC
>CAIJPD010000061.1 GCA_903822495.1 uncultured Chloroflexota bacterium
CGAGCACCGTGGCCGTGGAACGAAGGGCGGGGATCAGGGCCGTGCGGGTCCACGCGACGGCGGCCCGGAGGACGGGGCGGGCGCGCGCGGAGACGAGGCGCACGGCGCCGATGGCGGCCGCAAGGGCCCGCCTGAGCGGCGTCTGCTGCGGTCCAGGCGGGACGCCGGACACGGTAGGTACCCGCTCCACGGGATCCAAGGGCTCTCTCGCACTCTTCCGATCGCGGCGGCGGGGAAGCCCGGGGCGCGCTCGGCGGCAGCATCGTAGACCAGATGGGCGGGAAATCAAGGATCGATCCCGACCATGCGGGCATCCGACGGGGGGCGTGTTTCGCCAGGCCGCCGCGGCCCGGGGGGCACGCCGCCCGCGCCTCGGTCGTCGCGGGGCGGGCCGTCCGGCCCCGGAATCGGGAACGAAGGCCCCTCGCGCCGGGAGACCGTTCGGCGGACCCTCCGGTCATGGACATGGCCAACGCATCACGGAAGGCGTTCATGGGGCTGTCGCGCCTCATGGCGCCGCTGATCCGCCGCGGGCTCGTCCCGTCCACGCGCCTCGGCGGCAGCATGTGCGTCCTGCGGACCCGCGGCCGCCAGACCGGCAAGGTCCGCGAGGTGGCGCTGGACTACGCGTCGGCGCCCGACGGCGGGATCTGGATCATGGCCGGCTGGGGAGCGAAGACCCGCTGGTACCTGAACCTGCTGGCGGACCCGGCGGTCGAGGTCACCGTGGGTCGGCGGACGCGGCCCGGCACGGCCCGTCCCATCACCCATCCCGGCGAGGCGCTCGCGGCGAAACGGGCGGTGCTCCTGGCTTCTGGGTTGGCCGGGCGCTCGGGCGGCCTGGATCCGGGGAGCGCGAGCGACGAACGGCTCGCCCTCGTCTACGATGGGTTCCCCGTCATCCACGTCTCGTTCGATCGCACCGAGGACGCATGCCCGCCCACATCTCCATCGACCGGCTGACCAAGCACTACGTCGTCGGCCACGATCGCGTCGTGGCCCTTGACAACGTCAGCCTGTCGATCGAGCCCGGGAGCATGGTGGCGGTGATGGGCCCGTCCGGATCGGGCAAGAGCACGCTGATGAACCTGCTGGGCCTGTTGGACACGCCCACCTCGGGCAGCTACCGGATCGGTGACGCGGAGGTCGCGGGTCTCAGCGACGCCGCGCGCAGCAGGGAGCGGCGAGAGCGGATCGGCTTCATCTTCCAGAGCTTCAACCTGCTCCCGCGCAAGTCCGCGCTCGAGAACGTCGCCATCCCGCTGATGTACGCCGGCGTGGGCCGGACCGAGCGACTGGAGCGGTCGGCCACGCTCCTGCGGCAGGTGGGCCTGGGCGACCGGATGCGCCATCGGCCCACCGAGCTGTCGGGCGGGCAGCAACAGCGCGTGGCCATCGCGCGTGCCCTGGTCAACGAGCCCGCGCTGATCCTGGCCGACGAGCCCACCGGCAACCTCGACTCCCAGACGGGCCGCGAGGTCCTGGCGATGCTCCGCCAGATGCACGCCGCCGGGCGAACCATCGTGGTGGTCACGCATGACCGCGCGGTCGCGGAGGTCGCCCAGCGGATCGTGACGCTCGTGGATGGCCGGATCGTGTCGGACGAGCTGGTCGACAACACGGCGGGCGGGCCCGCGGCGGGCCACGGGCAAGACGCCCTGGCGGCCTGGGGGAGTGCCTCTGACGAGCGCTCCAACGTCCCCGCAACCGGATCGGGCCAAGCAGGCGACGGCGGCCCCGCGCCGGACGCCGGCTCGGCGGCGGACGCCAGCCCCGCGCTGGACGCCAGCCCCGCGCTGGACGCCTGATGTCCCCCATCGACTTCGGCCGCGAGGCCCTCTCCGACCTGCGCGCCAGCAAGCTCCGGAGCCTCCTCACCGCCCTGGGCGTGATCATCGGCGTGGGCTCCGTGACCCTCCTGCTCTCCCTGGGCGAGGGCGTGCGCAGCCAGATCGGCAGCACGTTCGCCGACCTGGGGACCACGCGCCTCGTGGTCGCGCCGTCAGGTGGCTCGCTGGGTGCGACGGCCAGCACCATCACGCTGGACGATGTCACCGCGATCGCCGGCGTCGGCGGCGTCCAGGACGTGGCGGCCAGCCTGACCATCCCGCTCAAGATCCAGGGGAGTGGCGCCCTGGTCACGATGCCGGCGATCGGCACCGGGACCGCCTACTTCGCGATCGCCGGGGACGACTTCGTCGTGGGCGCGCCCTTCACCGGCGACGGCGGTGCCGTCCTCGATGAATCGGCCGTCAAGAGCCTCTTCGGCACCTCCAGCGCGGCCGACGCCATCGGACGCGAGGTCAAGGTGGGGACGAAGACCGTCAGGGTCACCGGCGTGGTGGCGGATCCGGCCGTAGGCGGCGGGAGCGGCAACTTCGGCGGCGGCGCAGCCCAGAGCGTCGGGATCGTCTACCTGCCGATCGAGCCGTTCATGAAGCAGACCAACCAGCAGTACGTCAGCCAGGTGAGCCTGCGCGCCACCGAGCCGGGGCGGGTGGAGCAGGTGCGCATCGCCGTCCGTGATCTCCTCGCGGCGCGCCACGGCCTCCAGGACGTCCAGGTGATCAGCCTGGCCCGCATCCTCGATCGAGTGAACGAGGCGCTCTCCGTCATCACCGGCTTCCTCGCGGCGCTGGCCGGGATCAGCCTCCTCGTCGGTGGGATCGGGATCATGAACATCATGCTGGCGGTGGTTGCGGAGCGGACGCGGGGAGATCGGGATCATCCGCGCCCTGGGCGCCACGCAGCAGGCCGTGATCGGCCAGTTCCTGGCGGAGGCGGTGTTGATCTCGCTCCTGGGTGGGACCATCGGGCTGGCGCTGGCACTCCTCGCCGCGGCCGTGATCGAGCGCGCGATGGGCGTCCCGGCGCAGCCGAGTGCCAGCATCATCGGCCTGGCGCTGGGCGTCTCCACGCTGGTCGGCGTGGTCTTCGGGGTCCTGCCGGCCTGGCGTGCCGCACGCCTGGACCCAATTCGCGCGCTGCGTCACGACTGAGCCGGGCAGCCGGTTGACCGGCCCGCTGGATCCCTTCGACCTGGATCGGTTCGTCCGGGCCCAGGCCGACGGCGTCTACGAGCGGGCACTCGTCGAGCTCCGTGCGGGCCAGAAACGCTCGCACTGGATGTGGTTTGTCTTCCCGCAGGTGGCCGGGCTCGGGCGGAGCGAGACGGCCCGCGCCTACGCGCTAACCTCGCTGGCCGAGGCGAGAGCCTACCTGGCCCACCCGGTGCTGGGGCCCAGGCTCCGGGACTGCACCGCGGTCCTCGCGGCACTGCCCGCCGAGCGCTCGGCGCAGGAGGTGCTGGGGTCTACCGACGCGCTGAAGCTTCGCTCATCGATGACGCTGTTCTGGCGAGCCGATCCGGGCGATCCGGTCTTCGCCCGGGTGCTTGCGCGTTTCTGGCAGGGCATCCCGGACGACGCCACCGACGACCTGCTGGGCCGCTGAGGCATCGCCACCCGGCCTGGCCCGGCTGGGTGGCCCTGGAGCGCGGAGGTCGCGAGCCTAGCCCTGCTCGGCGCGGCGGAGACGCTCCCCGGGGAGCTGCTGCGGGCGCTGGCCGGCCGCGTCGGAGCCGGCGAACCGCTGGCCCTCGGGCGGCCGCGAGCCATACCCCTGGCTTGGACCCTGGCCGCGATGGACGGTCGGGCCGGCGCCGCGATGAGGGGCGACGGGGCCGCGGGCGGGCGCCTGGCCAAACGACGTGCCGGGTCGCCCCTGGGCGGGACGACTGGAGGAGGGATGGACGCCGGGGCGCGCGGCTGCGGGATGGCCGGGTGCCGGGCGCGTGATGGGACGCGACGGGCCGGCCTCGCCGGGACGGGCCTGGCTGCGCCCGGGGAGCGAATCCCGCGAGCCCGCCTGGCGCGGCGCCGACGGCCGGCCGCCGCCACGACCCGATGGGCGTCCGCCGCCGTGCCCGACCTCGCCGGAGCGAAGGCGGATGGGCTCGGGACGGGCGTTGCGGTCCGGCTCGAAGCCGGGGATGACCTCGGACGGGATGGTGCGCCGGAGGAGGCCCTGGATCTCGCGCAGGAGCTGCGCCTCGTCGACGCAGACCAGCGAGATGGCCTGCCCGTCGACGCCGGCGCGGCCGGTTCGGCCGATCCGGTGGACGTAGTCCTCGGGGACCATCGGCATCTCGTAGTTGATGACGTGCGGCAGGGAGTCGATGTCGATCCCGCGCGCCGCGATGTCCGTCGCGACCAGGAAGCTGACGCGGCCGGCCTTGAAGTCGTCGAGGGCGCGCACGCGCTGCGGCTGCGACTTGTTGCCATGGATGGCGGCGGTCTTGATGCCCGCGTCGTCCAACTGCTCAGCCAGCCGGTTGGCGCCGTGCTTGGTCCGGGCGAAGACGAGGGCCTGCTTGACGCGGCCCTGGGCGTACAGCTCGGTGAGGAGCGCAACCTTGCGGCCGCGGTCCACCGGGATCACCAGCTGATCGACAAGCTCGGCCGGGGTGTTGCGCGGCGCGACGTCCACCGAGGCCGGGTTGTTGAGGAGCCCCGCCGCCAGCGACCGGATCTCGTTGGAGAAGGTCGCGGAGAAGAGCAGGTTCTGGCGCTGCCGCGGGAGCAGGTCGAGGATCTTGCGAATGTCGCGGATGAAGCCCATGTCGAGCATGCGATCCGCCTCGTCGAGGACGAGGTGCTCGACCTTCGAGAGGTCGATGGTCCCCTGCATGACGTGGTCGAGCAGGCGGCCCGGGGTGGCGACGACGATGGTGGGCCCGGCGCGCAGGGCGCGGACCTGGGGGTCAAAGCCGACGCCGCCGTAGATGGCGACGGACCGAACGGGCTGGTGGCGGCCGTACGTCCGGAAGCTCTCCTCCACCTGGAGCGCGAGCTCGCGGGTGGGGGCCAGGACCAGCGCGCGGATGGGCGTCAGGGCGCGGGCGGGGAGCGCCGGCGCGGGGGCCCGGAAGCCGCGGGAAGGCGGCGTGCGGAAGCCGGGCTGGACGCGGGGCGCCGGGGGCGGGGTGGGGGCCAGCGAGCCGGCCGGGGCGGTGGCGTGCAGGCGCTGGATGAGCGGCAGCACGAACGCGGCGGTCTTGCCGGTCCCGGTCTGGGCGGCGGCCAACAGGTCGCGCCCCTCAAGGACCAGCGGGATGGCCTTGAGCTGGATTGGCGTGGGCTGGATGTAGCCCTCGTCGGCGACGGCGCGGACGAGTTCGGGCGTCAGCCCAAGGCTGTCAAAGGACATGAGGGAATTGCTCCTGCGGGGCCCTCCCGCGCTTGGCGGGGCCCGGTCAGGGCGGGTGGTGAGTCGGGGTCTGACGGTCTGGGACCGTGGGCGCGGACCGGAGCGCCCTCTGAGCACGAACATGCGGAGCGTACAGCATGTTGCCCGAACGCGCGTTCGACGGCTCGGCGCCCCGGACCGGCGCCTCGGCCTGGCCCCCGAGCGCGCCAGAGCGGGGTGCCTCGGCCTGGCCCCCGAGCGCGCCAGAGCGCGCCAGTTTCGCCATATTCCCACCCGGTGGTCATTGGCCGACGAATCGGCCTCGAGCTGACCGTGAACGGCCGTCAAAGCCGGGATTCTCGCCCAGAACAGGCATCATCCTGCCCGTTGTGGCTTCGGCGGCTGATCAGTCGGGCCCCAGCCCAGTCGTATGCCCATGGCCTGGGAATCCGGTGAAAACCGGGGGGCGCCGAGCGGGGGCGCCGCGCCGCGGCGAGCCGCGCCGCTCCCGCGTCAGATTGCGGCGCGGCCCGTCCCCATGCCGGGCTGGAGCGCCGTCACCGCGACGATCTGGCTTCGGTTGAGCAGCACGAAGTCGTAGCCCGCCAGGATCCGCCGGTCCGCGAGCGAGCGGGTCCGGACGCCGGTCAGCGGGAGGAACCTCGGGTAGTTCGATGCGATGAAGACCGAGAGCTCTGCCTCCGGAGCCAGGTAGAGGTCCCCGGTCAGCGTGTGGCCAGGCGTCACGACGACGATCGGGCGCCGAGCACGCGGCTGGACGAACTCGCGCGGCGAGCCGGGACTGGCAGCCGCATCCAGGTCGCCGATCAGCGTGACGTCGGATGGGCTGACCCAGATGCTGCTGGCCGTGACCTTGGTCGGCACGCCGTTGCGGCGGAGGACCGTGGCGTCGTGGCACTCCAGGAGCCCGTCGTGGTTGTTCAGGAAGTCCGACAGCCGGCGGTGGCCGCCCAGGAGCAGCGTGGCGCGCAGGCGCAGGTGTGCGCCGATCAGCTCGATCCGGCACGAGGCGCCCGCCTTGAAGTGGCCGTGCAGCTCGGGCAGTGGCGCGACGACCAGGTCCTCGAGGTGGACGGAGGCGTCGCCGTCGGCCCAATCGGACGGGGGCGGCGTCTCGGCATCGTCGACTCCAGCGGCGCTGTCGGCATCGCGGGTCGTGGGGTTGCTCTGCATGGCGGCAGCATCGTCAGCGCTCCCGTCAGGTTCCACCGGCCAACCGTCCTGCCCCCGGCCGCCGGATGGGTATGCCGTGGCGCGCGTGCCCGGGCCCGCCTCCGCCACCCGTGGTCCCGCCCCCCGCCGGGTCGCACGCGTGCGGCCGCCGCATGGGAGCCGGCCGCGCATCTTGCCGCCTCGTCCCGCCGCGCGCTGGTGCATCATCGGCGCGTGGACAGCGCGCCGCTCCGGGTGGTCATCGCCGAGGATTCGGCCCTGCTCCGCGAGGGGCTGGCCTCGCTCATCTCCGAATCCGGCGGCCAGGTGGTCGCCAAGGTCGCGGACGGCCCCTCGCTGGTGGCCGCCGTCGTGGAGCATCGCCCCGACGTCAGCGTCGTCGACGTCCGGATGCCACCCACCCAGCGCGACGAGGGGTTGCGTGCCGCCATCGAGGCCCGCCGTCGCGTCCCCGGGACCCCGGTGCTGGTGCTGAGCCAGTACGTGGAGCGGCAGTACGCCACCGAGCTGCTCGCCGATCGCGCCGGCGGCGTGGGCTATCTCTTGAAGGACCGCGTGGCGGACGTCCGCGACTTCATGGATGCGCTCCGGCGGGTGGCCCGCGGCGGGACCGCGCTGGACCCCGAAGTCGTCGCCCAGCTCATGGTCCCGCGCCGCGCCGACGACCGGATCACCTCGCTGACCCCTCGCGAGAAGGAGGTCCTGGCGGCGATGGCCGAAGGCCGCACCAACATGGGGATCGCGGTGCTGCTGGGCATCAGCGAGGGCGCCACGGAGAAGCACATCAGCAACATCTTCGGGAAGCTGGAGCTGCCCGACACGGAGAACGACCACCGCCGGGTCCTGGCCGTCCTGACCTACCTGGGCGGGTAGGGCGAAGGCGCCCGAAGCCGGCGCCGGCTGCTCGGTGCTGAAGCCGGCCGCTCGAAGCCGAAGTCCGTCGTTCGATGCCGAAGCCGGCCCCGGCCTTGTCAGCGCCGGTAGGGCCAGAAGCCCGTTCGATCGCCCGACTCCCAGCGCTCGCGCAGCCCCGGCGCGGAGAGGTCCCAGTCGGGTCGGACACGCCGCGTCACCGCGCGCAGGTCCTGGCGCAGGTCCTCGTTGGTGGGCCGGCCCCAGAACCAGTAGCCGTTGTAGATCGAGTGGATCTCCAGGCCCGGGGCCAGCACGAGCGTGTGCGGCACCATGGGGTTGTGGTCCGGGTCCGTGTACTCGGCGATGTCCAGGTCCCGCTGGATGGTCCGCCCTGGATCGCACAGGAACGGCCACTCCGCGCTCACCCCGTCGCGCATCTCGCTGGCCTCCAGCTGGGCGTCCGTTGAGATGGTCACGATCCTGGTGTAGGCCACCCGGATCTCGGGCCAGAGCGCCACCAGGTTGCGGTGCTGGATCCGATCCTTGGGGCAGTGGTGGCCGCGCGACAGGACCAGGATCATGGGATCACGGCCCTGGAGCGTCGAGAGGCGCTGGAGGCGACCGCCCTGGTCGGGGAGCTCGTAGTCGGGGAAGCGGGCGCCGGGGACGATGTCGCTGCGCATGGGGCTCACCTCCAGGGGGCGGGTGTGACTCGCATGATGGGACGAGGCAGCCGGAGCTGGTGCCGGGGGCTTCCGTGCGCGGCGAAGGCCCGGCGTTTCAACGAACCCAGCCGTCGCCGGTGGGGACCGGGGGCGGCGTCGGGGCCGCCGGGGTGACGCGGCCCGCCACGGGGATCGTCGCCCGGATGAGGGTGGGGCCGCCCACCGGGCTCTCCACGGTCAGCGTCCCGTCGACGCCTTCGACACGGTCGCGCAGGCCGGCCAGCCCGCCGCCCGGGGCCAGGGTCGCGCCACCCGCCCCGTCATCCCACACCTCCACGACCAGGTTGGGTCCCTCGGGGCGGCAGCGGACCTCGCAGCGCGTGGCGGTTTGCGGGGCCGATGCGCCACCCGCGCCCGCATCTGCCGCGGCACCCGCCACCCCCGCCGCGTGCTTCGCCACATTGGCCAGCGATTCTGCGACCACGAAGTAGGCGGCCCGCTCGATCGCGTCGGGCAGGCGGATCCCTGCCGGGATGGTGCTCAGCACGGAAGTGGGCACGGGCGTCCGGCCCGCGATGGACTCCAGCGCCGGGACCAGCCCTCGATCCATCAGGATCGACGGCGCGATGCCGCGGGCCAGGTCGCGCAGCTCCGCCAGCGCCTGGCGGGCCTGCTCGCGGGCCTCCAGCACCATCGTCTTGGCGCGGGCCGGGTCGTCGTCGATCTTCTCGGCCGCCATGCCCAGGCTCATCGCCAGCATCACGAGGCGCTGCTGCGCCCCGTCGTGGAGGTCCCGCTCGATCCGGCGCAGCTCGCTGGCTTCCACGTCCAGCACGGCCCGGCGGCTGCCCTCCAGCGTGGCCACCCGCCGATGCAACGCCCGCTGCTCCGATTCGCACAGCAGCCCCGCGACCACCGCGCGATGGAGCGCCAGGAGCGCCTGGGTCACCGACGAGGTCACGAACAGGAGCACGACGCCCACCGCGAAGGCGAGGATCACGACCCAGTCGGTCAGCGGCCCGGTCACCGGCCCGGATCCCAGGCTGATCGCCGCCGCTCCGCCGAGGTCGCCGATCCAGACCGGCATCGAGAGCAGCAGCAGCGTGGCCGCCCAGAGGGTGATCGTCACCCCGAACTCGATGACCGTCAGCGGGAACGCGATCAACACGTAGGCCACGTCACGCCAGCGGTTGATGTCCAGGAAGACCGCCATGGCCAGGTCGCGGGCGCCCTGGCCACGCGGCCGGTAGCCGTGGGCGAGGAGCGGCGCCGTCCCCGCGACGGAGACCCGGCCCCGCTCGATGCCGGCCAGATGGCGCGAGACCTCCACGCCGATGCCGATGAGCACCACGCCGACGCCGACCACCAGCAACGATGTGCCGGTGGAGAAGATCGAGACCACCAGGCTGAACCCGATGGTCCCGACGAAGAATCCCTTGCCGATCGCCCACGCGGACTCCCATGTGGCGGGGGCGATGGGCGAGAGGAGGAACCGGCGGACGCCGCCCGGCCAGCCGCCCGCGCTTGCCGAGGCGCGGCCGACCCTGGCGCCCAGCAGGGCGCTCAGGGTCAGGAGCACGCCGAGGACGATCGCGATGCCGGAGAAGATCAGCACGGGAGCACCGCTCTCATCACGTCTGCGCCGTCAGGCCTTCGCCGCGGGTCGGCGGAGCGCGACGGCCAGGAGCGCGATGCCCAGGGCGACCAGGAACGCGGGGCCAAGGTGGGCGCCGACGAGCCAGCCGGGGAAGAGCGGGCCCAGCAGGGCGATGCCGCCGAAGACCACCAGCAGGATCCCGAACACCATCGTCGCGCTGCCGCCGCCGCTGCGCGGCTCGCGATGCGCCGGGCCAGGGGTCCAGCCGGTCGCGGTGGCGCCGTGGGTCCAGTACGTGGGGCCCGTCCAGCCGGCTCCCGTTCCCGCTCCGGCGGCCCCGCCGCCGGTTGCCGTCGGAGCGGCCGCATCGACCGTCCCGTCGCCGGCTGCCGCCTCGGCCGTGGTCGGATCGACCGTGCCGGCCTGGCTGGATGCCGCCTGCCAGCCGTTCGGCCAGCCGGCGTTCGGGTTCGGCCCCGAAGGGTTCGGACCCATCGGGCCCGCATAGCCCCGGGGCTCCAGCGGCACCACGAAGGCCATGATCAGGTACAAGAGGAGGGTGAAGCCGCCCAGGAAGACCGAGAGGATCCACAGGATCCGCACGATGGTCGGGTCGATCTCCAGGTACTCCGCCATGCCGCCGGCCACACCGGCGAGCTGCCGGTCCTCGCGGCACCGATACAGTCGCTTGCCGTTCATTTGCAGCCTCCCTCGGGATTGATGTCCACGCTA
The DNA here is from genome assembly GCA_903822495.1 of uncultured Chloroflexota bacterium. Taxonomy (GTDB): domain Bacteria; phylum Chloroflexota; class Limnocylindria; order Limnocylindrales; family CSP1-4; genus CAIJPD01. The sequence continues at coordinate 10,231 of CAIJPD010000061.1, forward strand.
CCAACGTTTGTGTCGATGGTCACGTCCGCCCTGTAGGCGGCGGACGCGTAGTTGGGGGTCTCCCAGCCGCTGCTGGTGCCGGTGCCGTTGGTCTTGATCAGCCCGTTCAGGTGAGACGAGCCCAGGACCGTGGTCGCCCTGACCCGCAAGCCCAGCTCCGGCGGGGCGCAGATCGAGACCTTGGCCGCATTGATGGAGATGTCGCCCGTGAAGGAGGCAGCCCCCGGCAGGCGGATCGTCGCGCTCGAGGCGTTGACGTCCATGACCAGTCGGTCCAGCGTCGCCGTGGACAGGTCCATCTCGAGGCTGCTCGCGTTGACGTCCAGGTTGACCCGGCCCAGCCGGGCGTTGGCGAGGTCGAACCGGGCGCGCCCGGCGTTGACGGTCGCCTGCAGGTCGATGGGGTTGGCCGTGGGCAGCGTCACGCGGAAGGCGTCGCCGCTCCAGCGGGCGTTGGCCCCGGGCCAGGTGGCCACGAAGCGCTGGTTGACGGTGGCCAACCGGAGCCGGTGGCCGTCGGATTCGAGGATGGGCGTGGTTCCCGCGGACTCGCCGGTCTCGACCTTCCAGTCGGCGCCGCCCGTCGTGGCGATGTCGATGTCGCCGCACGACAGGTTGAGCTCGGCGCTCGCCGGGCCGGCGAAGGTCCCCTGGTGCTGCGCGTACGTCGGCGGCTCCGCGAACCGGCAGGCCGGCGTGGCGCTGGGGGCCGCGACGACCAGGCCGCCCAGCAGGAGGCCGGGGATGGCGGCGGCGAGGGCACCGCTGGGGGTGGCGAGCGCCGTCCGGCGCAGGAGGAGCCGAAGCCCCCACGCGACGAAGAGGATCGGCCAGAGGGTCAGGGCCTGTGCGGCCAGCCCGGGGTCCAGGATCCCGGCGTTGGCGGCCAGCATCACGCCGCCCGCGGCGAGGAGGAAGACTCCCCAGTTCAGCAACCTGCGATTGACCATCCCTTGCCTCCGTTGCCGGTCTCGCTCCTGGCGGATCGGCCCCTGTCATGTGCGGGCCGGCACCCTGCCGGTCCCGTCCCGGCCGCTTCGCTGCCGGATCTCGTGCGTCGAATGCTGGGCGTCGGCGTGCCCGCTTCCCAGCCGGGCAGCGGGCGTCTTGGGGGTGGGGCTAGCCCCCCCCTGTGGTGGGTGGGGCGTGACCGTCGATTCGCGCGCGGCGCGTAGCGGCCGGCCTGCGGCGTCGCTGCACGCTGCAGGGGTCGCGAGTACGATGCGCGCACCGCCCGGCCCGCTGGCCGGGGGGCGACGGCCCTGACGGAGGACGGTCGCGTGGGTGCGGCGGAGGACGGCGCGTTGGGTGGGAGCCCGCCGGGTGGCGGGCTGCCCGGTGATGCGCGCCCTGGCCCGAACGCACCCCGCGCGGCGAGGCCGAAGGCGCCCAGACCCCGGGCAAAGCCTCCGTTGACGGGCCCCGCACTCGCCGGCACATCACAACCGGCGGCACAGGGGCCCGCTGAGCCCGCTGCTCCGCCTGCGGCGCCGGCGCCAGAACCGGTGCCCGCGGCTCCCATGCCTCCACCCGCGACGGCGGCGCCTGCCACGGCGGCACCCGCGACCACCGCGGCCGAGCAGCTGGCCGAACACGTGGCCGTAGCCACCACCCAGGTGGAGGCAGCCCTGTCTGAGGTGGGTCGCGAGGCGGGCCCCGCGCTCCGACATGGAGCGGAGGTCACCACCACCTTCACCCGAACCCGCCTGGTCCCGTTCCTGCGGCGCTGGCTGGCCATCCTTGCGGCCGGCCTGCGACGGGTTGTCGCGGCCGCGCTGCCGGCGCTCCGACGAGTCGGCGCCATCGTGCTGCCGGCGCTCCGCCGGCTGGTCGCGGCCGCCCGCCGCGGCGCGATCGCCCTTGGCCACGCCGTGGGGCGCTGGTGGGCCGGGGCCAGCCCGCGGGCGCGTGCCGTGGCCGCCGGCGGCGCGGGCGTCCTCGTGGTGGCCATTGCCCTCGCCCTCACCCTGAACCGCGGCGGCCTGCCGTTCCTGCCCGGCCCCGGCCCCAGCGCGTCGCACGGGCCGGCCTACGCCCCTGCCCCCATCCCGTCCCTCAGCGCCCAGGAATGGGACGCGCTCCTCGGCAAGGCCCTCCCCACGCCGGCGATCACCAGCACCGCGCTCCTGGTCGCCAACCCGTCGGCCCTCACCGCGACCGAGCTGCGCTGGCTCAACGACCTCCGGGCCAACCTGGGCAACACGGACGCCGTGGCCTACCGCGACGCCGGCGCAGACAAGCTGCGGGCCTACTTCACCGTCTTCGTGGTCGACCAGAGCCCGGACCTGGATCCCTCCGCCCTCGCCGTCGCCTTCGATGCCGGCGTCTCCATCCACCTCGCCGGGAACGCCTCCGTCTACGCGGCCAAGGTCAGCGCGGGGGTGACTCGGTGACGCGCCGACGGCCCATGGTCCGCCGGCGGCTGGTGGTCCACCTCGCCCAACTGGTCCTCGCCGCCCAGGCCGCCTTCGGGGCCATCCTGCCCGTCGCCGCCC
>CAIJPD010000062.1 GCA_903822495.1 uncultured Chloroflexota bacterium
GGCCGCGCGGCTGCTGGCCGGGCGGGCGCGGGCCTGGTTCGCTCGACCGCAAGGCAGGTGGCACGGTCCGTCGATCCGCCGCACCCGGGCCCGCATCGGAGTCGGGCTCCGCGTCCCAATCCGTGTCGCTCACGGGAGCCGGCCCTGTCGGCACGCCGTCGCCCGGGCCAGCCGCGCCACCGCCCCACGCCGGCGCCGCGGGCCTTGGGCGGGACTGACGGCGGGGCTTAGGCCGCAAAGGCATGCGCTGAGACCTCGATCTGGCTGATTGGCGGGCGGGGCTGCGCCGGCGGGCGACAGGTGCTCACTGTGACACTTGCAGGAGCCGGTACGCACCGACTTCGACGACCACGGGGAAGCGGGCCAGGAACTGATCGCTGGGCTTGACCTCGGCCCGCTCCTGCGGACCGACCACGATGTACCCGATCCCGGCGCGCAGGAGCAGATCCTCGGCGCCCGCGCCGCCGGTGTACATGGTTCGAACGTCCTGCTCACGCTGGGCGTAGGGCAGCCCGTTGGCGAACAGCCAGCCCGAGTAGCCCATGTACACCGGGCGCCCCGCCAGGAGGACTGGCGAGTTGTACGTGGGGTCGGCGAGGATCACGGCCCCGCTGGGCGTCTCCGCCCGGATCCGCGCGGCGAAGGCCACCGCGTCGGCGTCCCACTCGCGGAAGGTGCGGGGGCCAAGGGTGGCCCGGCCGATGTCGAGCGCACCCGAGAGGGTGACGATCACCAGCAGCACGGCGGCCCCGGCCCGTCCTGCTGCACCCCGCTCCTGCCAGAGTCGGGTCAGCAGCAACGCCACGACGGGCGCACCGCCCAGCCACCAGAAGAGCAGCACCTTGATGTTGTCCCAGATCCAGGGCGCCAGGCGGAGCACGTTGGCCAGCACGAACCAGAACAGGAACACCGCCGAATAGGCGAACAGCTTCCGGCCCAGGAGGCGCGTCTCCCGGTCCGCCAGGTAGGCGACCACGAGCAGGGCGATGAACACCCCGGCATTGGCGGCCCAGAAGACCAGCAGGTTGTGATCGCCGCTGTCCCAGCCGGGCTTGATGTCCAGGAACGCCGTGAAGCTGGCCTGGCTGCCCCGCGCGGTCCACAGCAGCGCGGGCACGGACAGCGCCACGGCCGCCAGGACGTACACGACCCAGGCGCGCCAGCGCGCCTCGCGCCACTGGCGGAACACCACACCCAGCAGGAATGCGGTCCCGAAGACCACCGCCCACGAGTGGATGTGGACGATCGGCAGGACGCCGGTGAGGAGGCCGGCGACCAGGACCCGCTGCCAGCCCGGGATCGAGGTCAGTGGCCGGAGGCGCGCGGCGAGGCCCGCGGCGGGCGCCGGGGCCGCCGCCATCCGGGTGTCGACCTGGCGCCAGAGCAGCGTGAAGACGATCACCGCCAGGCCAAAGCCCAGGAGCAGGCCGCGTTGCGGGATGAGGAGCGTGGTGATCGCGTTGCCGAAGCGATAGAGCCCGTCGGCGTCGCCGATCGTGTAGCGGGCGTCGCCGGCGAGGTACGCCGCCACGACCGACGTCCCCGACGCCTTCGCCTGGTCCACCAGCGTCACCCAGCCCAGGCCGCCGCTCCCGAGCACGATGAGCGGCACCAGGCGGGCCGCCCCCACACTCCCCGTCAGCTCGCGGGCCCAGCGATGCAGCGTGGCCGCCAGCGCCAGGAGCAGGCCCACCGTGATCAGGAACCAGGCCTGCACCAGCGAGGCGCCGGCGACGATCGGCAGCGCGGCCAGGAAGTCGGACATGTAGTGGTACGAGAGCCCGCTCCCGGCGTAGACCGGGTTGCCGGGCGGGAAGTTGTCGCCGAAGGCGAAGCCGGCCGTGATCGAGACGTGGTACGGCAGGTCGCCGAGGTTGTTGACGTTCCCGATGGACAGGCCGCCCGGCTCGGCGAAGAACGTCCGCGCGGCGACGAACCAGAGGACGAGGCCCACACCTGCGACATACGCCGTCTTGACGAGGTCGCCGGGGGTGATCCCGCCGGCGACCAGGCCGTGTGCGAGCCGACCGATGACCTGCCCAGCGCCGCGGCGGCCCCCCTCGGCGTCGGCCACGATCCGGCCGCGCACCCCGGGCCGAGCCAGCGCGAGGGCGGGGAGCAGCGAGACCCCGGCCGCCACGAGCAGCGTGGCGGCACCCATTCCCACGATGGACGCGCTGATGAACCCTCCGAACGCCAGCAGCGTCCAGCCGATGAACGTGCCCCAGGCGACCCGCGCGTAGCCGGCGAGGCGCGGCGCGAAGAGCCAGGTGGCCACCGTCCCGCCCGCCACCCCGGCCCCGAGGAGTGCCAGCGCCGCGATCACGTGCCCGGCTCCAGGTGGCGGACCAGCCGCTCCGCCAGGGCGATCGAGTAGTTCTGGCCGCGGTCATACGGGTAGACCTGGAACATGTTGGCGACGTACAGCCCGGCCAGCGGCGTGTCGAAGCCTGGGATGCTCCGCGCAAAGTCGGTGGTCACCACCGGCTGGGCGAAGGGCGCCGCGAACGACCACGAGTCGCGGATCCACGACGGGTCGAAGGCGGGGTTCAGGCGGCGGAGCCCGGGCGTGAACGCCTCGACCAGCTGCCCCTTCGACATCGCGAAGACCGGGTCGTCGTGATGCCGGTAGTTGCCCAGGTAGACCAGGTGTCGGCCGCCGTACTCGGCCTCGGGGACCATGTTCGTGTGCTCAACCGCGGCGAGGAACGGCAGCCCCGGGTCGTTGACGCCGATCCAGTACACGTCGGTCAGCCGGCGGTCCAGCGAGAGCACCAGGCAGTGGGCACCCAGGGCGCGCGGGGCCGGGTGCGCGGCGGCGTAGTCGGGCGGCAGGTCGGGGGCCAGGCGGACGGTCAGGCCGGTCGGCAGGGTGGAGATGACGCGGTCGAAGGCTTCGCCGGCCTCGCCTGCGCCGCCCGACCCGAAGGTGACCGTCAGCCCGCCGTCGGGGCTGGTCCGGATCGCCGTGACGACCGCCCCGTACACGATCCGCCCGCCGCGCTCCTCGAGGCGCGCCGCCAGCGTCGTGTACAACCGTGCGAACCCGCCCCGCAGGTAGCCCAGGTCCGCGGTCCGGCAGTGGATCCGCGCCCAGAGCCAGGCCATCGTGATCTCCGGCGCCGCATCGCCGAACTTCCCGCGCAACAGGGGCTCCCAGACCGTCTCGTAGGCCGATCGACCCATGATCCGCGGGAGCCACTCGCTGGCGGTGGCCCGCTCCAGGGAGCCGGCGGAGGGCAGGAGCCGGAGCCAGGCCAGGCCCGCGGCCAGGCGGAGCCGATCCGGAACGGCCAGCGGGTCGAACTGGAGCACGCTGCGCGGGGAATCCAGCTGGCGGGCTCGACCGCCCACGAAGACCGTGGTGACCGGTCGGTGCCAGCGCAGGTCGTCGCCCAGGCCCAGCTCGCGGATCAGCGCCACCGCGTGCCGGTCCGTCCGGAAGATGTGGTGGTAGAACTTCTCCAGCCAGGCGCCGGGAGCCACTTCGAACGAACCGGCCAGGCCGCCCGGGAGGCGGTCACGCTCCAGGACCGTGACCTGGTGGCCGCGCTCCACGAGGCGCAGGGCGGCGGTGAGGCCCAGGACCCCGGCGCCGATCACGCCATAGCGCACGCACCCCTCCCGAGCCTGTGGTGGATGGGGGCCATTCTGCCCGATCGGAGGGCGCGCGACCACCGCGGCCGGTGACCGGCGCTGATCATGGGGCTCGCCGGATCACCCGGAGTGGCGCGGCGCGCCCGATGGGCCGGGGGCCGAGCCCCGGCAATGTGGGGCGCCGGGTCAGCCCTTGGGCTCGACGATGACGGTGACCTCGGAGATGATGCCCGGCAGGACCTTGATGGCCACCTTGTAGGTGCCCAGGCTCTTGAGGGGCTCATCCAGGTCGATCTTGTGGCGGTCCACCACGATGCCGCGGCGACCCAGCGCGTCGGCGATGTCCTTGGTGGTGATGGAGCCGTACAGCTTGCCGCCATCGCCCACCTTGACGCCCATCGTGAGCGTGGTGGAGCCGATGCGGGTCGCGGCGATCTCCGCCTCCTCGCGCTCGCGCTTGCGCTTGTCTTCACGGCTGGCGATGTCGTGCTGCCACGCGCGATACGCGCCACCTGCCGCCGGAACGGCAAACTTCTGGCGGATCAGGAAGTTCTCGGCGAAGCCATCCGCCACGTCCTTGATCTCACCGGACTTGCCGAGCTTCGGAACGTCCGTCGTCAGAATGACCTTCACGCGAGCGAATCCTCCTTGGTGATCCAGGTCCGCAGTCGGGGACCAAGACCTGAGCGATGCCATGCCTCGTCGGCCAGATCGACCACGGCGGGGAGACGGCGGATCAGACGTCGGAGCGGACCGGGCGTCAGCCGGCGAATCTGGGCGATATCGCGATCATACGCCTCGCGCGGGATGTCAAGTTCGGCAAGCTTCTCGGCGAGCACCAGATCGGGTGCGCATTCGAGGAAGAGATCCACCGCCAGGGCCACCACGACGAGGTCGTCGAGGCCGCCCAGCAGGGGCAGGTCATCCGGGAGGAGGTCCCGCCCAAGCAGCACGTAGCCCGTCGCGACGGCCAGCGCCGCCTTGCCGCCGGCCGGCATCCGCTCGTCCCGGGCAAGGCTCCAGACCAGCCGCGCGTAGAGTGGGGCGCGGCCCGCGACCGGCAGGAGCGCGACGACACCGAGGGTGCGCGCCAGCGTGGACGCGCCGCGCCGGCGTCGCTTCGGCGCGGATCCTGAGCGTGCATCGCGCGTGTCGCGCGCCTCACGTGCCATGTGTGCCTGGTCCGCCTCGAGGTTCCGGGGCTCTCCGCCCGCTGCGCTCCCGCGCGGCGCGCTGCAGCGGCGCCGGGGGATGCGGAGTCTAGCAGCCCCTGCCGGGGCGCTCGCCTGTGCTTGACATCGAACGTGCGTTCGGTATCATGGCGGGCAAGGAGGCGCCAGTTGACCAGGCACGACGCCGAACGCAAACAGAAGATCCTCGACTACATCGCCGCCACGCTGAGGGCTCGCGGGTTCCCGCCCTCCGTGCGGGAGATCGCTCGCGCCGTGGGGCTCTCCTCGCCGTCAGCCGTCCACCACCACCTCCAGGTCCTGGAGCGAGACGGCTACCTGGAGCGCACCAAGGGAGACGGGGACGCCGCACTGTCGCGTGCCATCCGGCTCACGCCAACCGCCGCCATCCGCCTCGGTCTCACCAGCGAGCTGGTGCCCCAGGCCACCACGGCGCAGTCGTACGTGCTGCCGGTCGTCGGGGAGATCGCCGCCGGCGGCCCCATCGAGGCGTATCAGGACACATCGGAGACGCTGTCCATCCCGGACATGCTGGCGCCCGGTGGGGACGCCTACGTGCTGCGCGTGCGCGGAGACTCCATGATTGACGCGCACATCGCGGACGGGGACTTCGTCCTGATCCGGCCGCAGACCACGGCCCGCAACGGGGACATCGTTGTGGCGCAGGTGGAGGAGAACGGCGTCACCCTCAAGACGTTCTTCAAGGAGAAGGACAAGGTCCGCCTCCAGCCGGCCAACGCCAACTACCCGGCCATGTACTTCGACGACGTGCGCATCCAGGGCAAACTCATCGGGGTCATCCGCCGGCTGGACTGACCGGGGCCGCACCGGTCCGGGTGGGCGTGAGCCAGGATCCGGTGGATTCGGGCGGTCGTCCACAGCCTGTCCACAGCGCGGCGGGTGCCACGGGAAGTGGTGGACATCTTCGTGGATTGGCCCCTAGGGCCTCACGGGTTCGGACCGCCAGACTGACGGCCGTGCTTGTCCACCCTGCGCCTGACCAGTTGCGAGACCCATGATCGATCGCCTGCCACCCCAGAGCCTCGAGGCGGAGCAGTCCGTCCTCGGCGCCATCCTCATCGACCGCGATGCCGTCGTGGAGGTCGCCGAGTTTCTGCGCCCGCAGGACTTCTACCGCCAGGCCAACGCCCGGATCTTCGCCGGCATCCTGGACCTGTTCGAGCGCCGTGAGCCCATCGACATCGTCACGGTCGCGGAGGTCCTGGAGCGGGACGGGGACCTGGAGGGCGTCGGTGGCCGCGCCTACCTGGCCAGCCTCACCAGCAGCACCCCCACCGCGGTCCACGCCGTCCAGTACGCGCGGATCGTGGAGCGCAAGTCGGTGCTCCGGAACCTGATCGCGGCGGCCGGCAAGATCGCGGGGATCGGCTACGAGGATCCGGCGGAGATCCAGGAGGCCATCGACCGGGCGGAGTCGGAGCTCTTCAACGTCAGCAGCCGCCGCATCACGGCCGGCTTTGCGCCCCTCAAGGACCTGCTCCATGCCGCGTACGACCGGCTGGACTACCTCCACGCGCATCGCGGGGAGATCCTGGGCGTGCGCTCCGGGTTCCCGGACCTGGATCAGCTCACCACTGGCTTCCAGAAGTCGGACCTGATCATCCTCGCCGCCCGGCCGTCTGTCGGCAAGACCAGCCTGGCGCTGAACATCGCGGAGCATGCCGCGGTCCGCGACAAGCGGTCGGTCGGCATCTTCTCGCTGGAGATGAGCAAGGAGCAGCTGGTCCAGCGGCTGCTCTCCAGCGTGGCCAACATCGACGCCGACCGGCTGCGCACCGGCTTCCTGGAGGAGATGGACTTCACCCGCCTGGCGCCGGCGATGAACGCCCTCTCGGAGGCCCAGCTCTACATCGACGACACGCCGAACATCTCCACCATGGAGCTGCGCACCAAGGCGCGCCGACTCCAGGCGGAAGCGGGCTTGGACCTGGTGGTCGTGGATTACCTGCAGCTGATGCAGGGCTCCAGCTCCACGAAGGACGCCAACCGCGTCCAGGAGGTCTCGGAGATCTCCCGTGGGCTCAAGGGTCTCGCCCGAGAGCTGGACGTCCCGGTGATCGCGCTCTCGCAGCTCTCCCGCCAGCCGGAGATGCGCAACGAGAAGGAGCCGCGCCTGTCGGACCTCCGCGAGTCCGGGGCCATCGAACAGGACGCGGACCTCGTGCTGTTCCTCTGGCGCGAGGCAGAACGCCAGGGCGATTCGCACGCGGCGGAGCAAGAGGAGATCAAGCTCAAGCTGGCCAAGCACCGGAACGGACCCACGGGCGAGATCGCGCTGGAGTTCCGCAAGCGCCAGACACGCTTCGTCTCCTCCACCGCGGGGCGCTTCACCAGCTAGATCGGCAGAGGCGGAGTGTCGTCAGCGGCGGAGTCATCCGCGGCTACGATGCGCTCCATGCCCACCCCTGTCGCGCACCGCCGTCGCGGCGTCCTCGAGGTCCTCGCGGCCGCGGTCCTGTTCGGCACCACCGGCACCAGCGCCCACTTCGCGCCGCCATCGGCCACGCCGCTCGGCATCGGCGCCGCGCGGCTGTTCGTGGGCGGCGTGGCCCTCCTCGCCGCGGTCCCGCTGCTTGGCGGACGACGGCGGTCGGCACTCGGCTACTGGCGCACGCCCTGGGGGATCTCCGGCGGGCTCGCCACGGCCGCCTATCAACTCTGCTTCTTCGCGGCGACGCGGTGCGCCGGGGTCGCCGTTGCCACGCTGCTCACCATCGGCAGTGGGCCCGCGCTGGTGGGCCTCCTCTCGTGGCTCCTGTGGCGCGAGCGACCGGGCCGCGCCTGGTGGGCCGCAACCAGCATCTGCGTCACGGGCCTCGCCCTGCTGGGCCTTGATGGTCTGGCACAACCGGACGTGCCGGCCCTGGGGCTGCTGCTCGCGCTTGGCTCCGGGTTGTCGTACGCCGGCTACACCGTGGCCGCCAAACGCCTGCTCACCGGCGGCGGGCAGGCGCCCGAGGTGATGGCGGCCCAGTTCGCCCTCGGCGGATGCGTCATGGTCCCGGTCCTCCTGGTATCGGGGTCGACATGGCTCGCCCAACCCGCGGGCCTGGCCGTGGCCCTGTGGCTGGGCCTGGTCACCATCGGCGCCGCCTACGTCCTGTTCGGGCGCGGCCTCAGCGTCCTCGAGGCGGGTGCGGTGGCGACGCTGGTGCTCGCGGAGCCACTCGTCGCGACCCTCCTCGGCGTGCTGGTCCTGGGGGAGCGGTTTGGCCTTGCGGGGCTTGTCGGGGCCGCCCTCATCACCGCGGGACTGGTCACCCAGGGCGTCGTCAGCTCACGGGCCCAGCGACATGAGCCCGCCGACGTGCTCCAGGCGCCGCCCGGCTGATCGCCGTGGCCGCACAATGCGCTTGATGTCCCTGCCCGCGCCGACCGCCCCCGTGCACCAACCAACCCAGCCCGGCGCCGCCGCGCGCCTCGCGGCCGCGTGGCCCGGCCTGCTGATCCTCGTGCTGGGCGTCTTCTACACGTGGCTCCACCTGCCCGACCTGGGGCGGGAGAGCCTGTGGACCGACGAGCTCGTCTCCGTGGGCGATGCCACGCACGACCTGGTCCGCATGCTCAAGATCCAGGCGGGGGACATCCACCCTCCGCTCCACGCGCTTCTCCTCTGGATCCTCATGAGGATCACCAACGATGCCAGCGAGGCGACGGTCCGTCTCCCCAGCCTCATCGCCGTGGGTGTGGGGCTCACCGGGCTGGCCCTCGCGGCCTGGCGTCGGCTGGGGGTCGGCGCGGCGCTGCTGTTCATGGCGCTGGGCATGGCTTCGCCGCTGATCGCCGGCTTCGCCGCACAGGCCCGACCCCACCCGCTCACCTTCGGCCTGGTCTGCCTCACCAGCGCCGCGTGGCTCTACGTCCTTCAACCGGGCCCACTGCACCGCCGCGCCCTGGCGGCCTTCGGGGTGACGGGGCTGCTTGCCTCACTGGCCCAGCACTACGGGGCGCTGGTCTTCGGCCTCGAAGGCGCGGTCGCCGTGGCCTGGCTGGGGCTCCGGGCCCGAGGCGGGGCCGGAGTCATCGGCTGGCGCGGGGTCGGCCTGGCGTTCGCGACCGTCGCCTTGGCCATGGGGCCGATCCTCGTCTGGCTGGCGGTCACACGCCAGTGGCAGCACACCTCCGGCACCCCGCCACTCACCCTGGCCTGGGGCACGGAGGTGGCCAGCTGGGCGCTGGAGCCCTTTGCCACGGCCTTCCTTGGCGGCATCGATGCGACCGTTGTCGCCATCTGGACCCTGGTCGTGACCGTCGTGGGCGCCCTGGCGCTGACCGTGGTCGGCCTGCTCCGGCGGCGCGGCGGCGCCGACTCGACCCAACGATCCAGCGAGACGGGCCGGCTGGCGATCGGCCTCGCGGTGCTGGGGTTGCTGAGCCTGGCCGGGACCGCGGCGGTGGGCCAGTCGCTTGTGGGCTCGCCGACACTCCACTACCGCTCAATCCTCAGCCTGATGCCACTGCTGTACCTGGGCCTGGGTGTCGCCCTGACAGTCCCGTTCGGCCGGCTGGCGCCGGCCACCGGAGTCGTGCTGGCGATCGTGGTCGGCGCGGTGGCCGTGGGCACGCCGCAGCGCAGCCTGTACGGGACGCTGGACCAGTGGCGCGAGGCGGCGGCCATCCTCCGCGACCAGCAGGAAGCGGGGCTGCCGGGAGATCGGATTGCGCTGGTCGAGCAGTTCGTGCGTGACGACTGGATCGTCACGCTGAACAATGCCTACGGGGTCCCGGCACCCACCGAGTCCCTCCCGGCCGAGATCCGTGACCTGCACTGGATCAAGGTCGCAGCCGATGTCCAGGCGATCCCCACCGGCGGGCCGCTGCTCCTGGTCGCCTTCCACTACTACTCGTTCGACGTGCAGGCATCGATCGTGGACGCCACCCGCGCGCGCTTCGGCCCGTGCCGAGACCTGAGCGTCCGTGGCATCACGATCCTGCGCTGCGGCGGGACCTCGCCGGGCTAGACTGCCCGGAACACGGGCCGGTGATCCCGGCCGGCGCGGACCGGGAGGAGACTGATGGGCGTGATCATCATTCGGGAAATGGTTGGAACCAGCCCCACATCCTGGAGCGACGCCGCCCGACGGGCGGTGGCAACCGCCTCCAAGACGGTCCGGAACATCAAGACGGTCGAGGTGGTCCAGTCCACGGCCGTCGTCGAGAACGGCGAGATCGTCGAGTACCGGGTGGAGCTCAAGATCGGCTTCGAATACGAGGGCTGACGCCCTCGGCCCTGAGCAGAGATGGCTGATTGGAACCAGTCGGGAGCAGATAAGCCGGCGTTGAGTCGGGCGGATCAGGATGAGACCATGTCTTCGTCCCAATCTGACCTGACCGATCTCGCACGCCGTGACTCGACGTCCGGCCTGCCGGTCCGGTCGCCCGCGGCGGCTGCTGCCGCCGGTCGGGCTGGATCGGCAAGCCCAGGCTCCAATGCGGTGCGCCGCGGCAAGGTGCAACCACCGCCGCTTCGGACGGAGACGCTAGAGCGGCCGCGGCTGCTGGAGTGGCTCAACTCAAAGATGAACAGCCGGCTCGTGCTCGTTGTCGCGGAAGCGGGCAGCGGGAAGACGACCCTACTAGCCGACTTCTCGCGGCGGACAAGGCTCCGGACCCTCTGGTATCGGCTCGACGAAACCGACCGAGGGTGGGCTCCGTTCATTACTCACTTGGTCATGGCCGGCCGCCAATACGACCCGCAGTTCGCCCCCACAACCACCCAACTACTGCGTGAGCTGGGACCCGGTGGGCCAACGGTTGAAGCAGTTTGCCAGACCTTCCTTCGGGAGCTGTCGGCGCTGACCGCAACAGGTTCGGTCTTGATAGTTGATGACTTCCACCTCGTCGATGACAGCGACGAGGTCGTCTGGGTCATGCAGCAACTTGTGACGCACGGTCCGGAGAGATTCGGGATCGTCTTGGCGAGCCGGCGCCTCCCGACATTTCCGATCGCAAGGCTCCGATTGCTCGGTGAGGTCGCCGAACTATCGTCTACGGACCTTCGCTTCGACACCGTCGAGACCGCCTCGCTCTTTGCGGATACCTATCGCCGACCTCTGGATGGCGATAGCGTCGCTGAACTGACCCGGCGAACCGAAGGTTGGGCGGCGTCGCTACAACTAGTTGAAGCTGCGACCCGTGGCAGGACCGGCCGGGAGACTCGCGCGTTCATTCATTCCCTCTCGGCGGCCGAGGGACAGCTGTACGAGTTCCTAGCCGAGGAGGTAGTTGGCCATCTTCCTGCGGAACTGCAGGACTTCCTCATGAGAGTCTCCTTGGTTCAGACCGTCGACACCGCACTCGCGTCAGTTGCATCCGACCAGGATCCGCAGACCGCTCGACACCTCCTCCTTGCCGCCGAACGATCCGGACTCTTGAGTCGAAGCACGAAGGACCGCAGGAACTATCGGTTTCATCCTCTCGTGCGGGACTTCCTGCAGGCTCGTCTTCGCCGGGAACTCGGTGATCCTGCGATTCGCGAACTACATCGGCTACTTGGCGATTCCTGCGTGCGAACCGACTGGCAACGTGCGGCTTTCCACTTTGGTCAAGCTGGCGAGGCCGGGCGAGCCATTGCAGTCATGACAGATGCGCTAGGGATCATCTTGGCCGGCGGGTCATTCGAGAGCGCCGAGTTGGTGGCGACGGGGCTCGCGTTCGACCACGCGCCAGCCCCCATGCTGGTGGTGTCGTCGCGATCCGCCTACCGGAGCGGACATGACGACGCTGCCCTCGTGTTTGCCCGTGAGGCGATCGAGGCCGATCCAAAATCTGAGTACGCTCTGCTGAACCTAATGTCGTTGTCGTACTCAACGGGAGACCTAGGTCTCGCCTCGGATCTTGCTAACCGCCTCGCAATTGCAGCGCGGGAAACCCCCGTTCGTCGCGTCGCCGAACTCCAATTGGAGCTCCTTGGGGCGTCGCTCAAGGGCTCCCTGCCCGGTGCCGTTCGAAAGTTCCTTCAAACCGCCGGGGACAGTCATCGACAGGGGCACCCCCATTACGAAGGGATTGCCCTCGTCAATGCCGCGGTCATCCTGCGTTCGATGGGAGAAGCCCGGGAAGCCGCAGATTGCGCCACGAGGTCACTCGGGGCGCTTGAGGCCAGCTCAGCGGGACCCGAACGAGCATCAGCGCGAATGGTGCGTTCCTGGGCTTTGGCCCACGACGGAAGCCTCGAAGAGGCACGAACCGAAGCAGGCTTGGCAGTCATTGATGGCGGGCTCTCGGCACACTCCGAGATCTTCCTTGAGTTGTGCGACATCGAGACGTGGTACGGGGAGGCATCGGCCGCGCACCGAGCGCTTGAGGCCGTTGCAGAGCCCGATAGCCTGCCCGCGGATCAAGCCGAGCAGAGGTCCCTATCAGAGTTGGCCCTCGCGCTGCGACTGAGCGATCTGCATCGAGCTGCTGAACTGGTGGGCCAGGTACGGCTGGGCCAAGCAAGTACGGCCGCAGCGATGGAGTGCAGGAGGCTAGCCCTACTCGCCCAGTTCAGTTTGGCCACGAGAGACGACGCCAGCACCAGAGCCCTTGACCTGGCCGTCGCCCAAGCATCCGTCCAGGGCGCCGGGCTGTGGTCAAGGTTCCTCCACATGGCGGCATCAGTCTACGGACCGCCCGTTCAGGCGAATAGCGCGATTCGGATTGCACTCCAGCAGCGGCCCACCGAGGTCGGAGTTCACGCGGAACAGGTCATACGGCGCCTCGACGAGTTGGACCAGGACGTTCGGGACGCCCTGGAGAATGAGATTCGTAAGAGACCGGATCGATGGCGCGAATGCATCAGATCCATCATCCAAGCGAACTCAGTTGAGCGTTCGGCCCGTCTCTGGGCAGGCCGCATCTTGGATCAGATCGGGACCAAGGCCGACGTCCCGATCCTTCGAAAGCTCGTGCGCACCGTCCGCGCCACTGGAGGCGCAGGCAGTCTCGGCAGGGGACTCGCGAGGCGGCTCGCGGACCCCGTGTTCATCCACGATATGAATCGAGTCTCGCTTGCGATAGGGGCCCGCCACCTACAAGGCGGGCAAGTTCGCCGAAAGGCTCTGGCTCTGTTGTGCTTCCTGATTAGCCGGCGGGACTTCGCGGCAACCCGCGACGAAGTGATTGAAGCACTCTGGCCCGACTCAGATCCAACGTACGCGCTCAACTCGTTGAACCAAACGGCCTACTTCCTTCGGCGCGTTCTGGAGCCAGATTTCGCTGAGGACCAGTCCCCTGGCTACATCTCGTATCAGGCCGATGTCGTGTGGCTTGATCAGAGCCTTGTCCGGTCGGCGACGGCGGGTGTCCAAGAGTTGATTGCGAAGTCGGGGCTGAGCGCCTCGCCGGTGGATGTCGAAGCGCTCAGCAAGGCCTACCGAGGCAGATTTGCTCTCGACTTCGCCTACGAGGACTGGGCAACCGATTACAGAGAGTCGCTCCATGCCGGCTACTTGTCCGTCATCGAGGGATCAATTGCCGGGGACTTGGCGAGTGGCCACTTCGGCCGAGGGGTCACCCTTGCCCGCAAGGCTCTGGAGGTCGACGCTGCCGCACACCAAATCGAGCTACTGCTCGTCCGGCTGTATCGGTTGATGGGTGCTCATGCCGCTGCTGCGGAGCAATACCAACATTACGCCGCATTCATGCGCGAGGAACTCGGAGTCGAGGTGGAGGCCCTCGATGCTCTCTAGGTCGGCTGGTGGAGTGGGGTCTTGTGGGGATAGGGACATATGCGTATTGACCCTCGTCCGCGCTTCTTCCTAGAGTGACCCAGTCTTCCGGGCATCTACATGCCGTTGAAGACGAAACAACGGACGCGCTGAAGCCGGACCTGAAATGGGCACTTAGGGTCTTGGCTGAGCGACTAGTGCAACCGACCGACCCACGTCAGGTCGGCTTTCGTGGTTTCACGGGAGCCACCAGGAGGAACGGGCATGCGGCCGGATTCAAGCATCAAGGGCTTCTAGGGCTCCGGGGAGACTCCGATGAAGTCGCAACTCATGCGAATCGCCACGGCCCTATGTACGGTCGCGGCGATAGCGCTCGCAGGTGGAGCATCGATCAAGGGGTTCTAGGTACCCTAGTGCTAGTCCGACGCCTCTCGTTCGGAGGCAGTGGCCTCCGAACCCGGTCGAATTAGTAGGGCACCAATGCCTAGGTCGCTCAAGCTCTACATCATTGGGCTCGTGGCAGGAAGCGCGATAGCGCTTCTGGCCGCGAGCCTTGCCTTTTCCGTAAACCCTCGAATTGCCATCGAGGTCGACGGGGACCCAGGTTCGAGCGGAGCGGAACTGCTGCTCGGAGTGGGGTTCTGGACCCTTGTCGCACTACTGGCATCTGCGATGCCAGTACGAATGCCGCGGGGAATGATGGTCACCGTGTCCATCGCACCTCTCATCGCCGCAACAAGCCTCGGGGGACCTGCGGCAGGGGGCATCGTCGCTCTCATCGGAACTACTGAGATGAGAGAACTCCGAGGCAAGGTTCCTGCTCTCGGAACGCTCGCCAATCATGCCGGCCTAGTGCTCTGTGCCATTGCGTGCGGCTTGGTGATCGAAGCCATCAACAGCCTCGGCCAAGGCTACCCGTTGGACTTCGGAGCGACCGTACTTGGTGCGATGACCTATTTCTTCGTGAACCTGGCGATCGTCTCGGGCATTCTTGCCCTGCGGTATGGCGAGCGGTTTCAAGACCTGCTGGTGAGCGATGCGCGTGGCTTCGGCGTGAGTCTGCTCGGCCTTTCGCCCGTGGCGTGGGTCATGGCGCGGATGTACGACCTCCCCAACGCCGGCTGGTGGACCACCCTCCTGTTCGCCCTCCCGCTGTACACCACCCGCGTGGCCTACCACCGGTTCGTGGAGATGCGCGACATGTTCACCCAGACCATCGGCGCCCTGGCCGAGGCCGTGGACAAGCGCGACCCGTTCACCAGCAAGCACAGCTGGCGCGTGAAGCAGATCGCCGTGGACATCGGGCGCGAGCTGCGCCTCTCACCGGATGACCTGGAAGCCCTGGAGTGGGGCGGCCTGCTCCACGACGTGGGCAAGATCGGCGTCCCGGACGCGGTCCTCCTGAAGCAGGACCGCCTGACGCGCGAGGAGCGGATCCTGATGAACGCCCACCCGGTGCTGGGCGCCCAGATCATCGCCCCCGTGGAGAAGCTGGCCCCCGAGCTTCCGATCATCCGCCACCATCACGAGTGGTACAACGGCTCGGGCTATCCGGACCGCCTGGTGGGCGACGAGATCCCTCGGCTGGCGCGGATCCTCCACGTGGCGGATGCCTTCGAAGCCATGACGGCCGCCCGACCGTACCGGATGACCCCCCTGACGGCCGAACAGGCGCTGGGCGAGCTCAGGAAGTTCGCCGGGGTCCAGTTCGACCCGGTGGTGGTGGACGCCTTCGTCAAGACGAGCTGGGCCGAGGACGTCCCGGATGCAGGACGCAAGATGGAGCCCAAGCCGATCCCGCTGATCGGCCAGGCGGCCGCGCGGATGGTGGACCAGCAGCCGGGTGATCCGAAGCCCAACTAGCCCAACCGCCACGCGTTCCCGCGGCGATGGGCACTCTCTCCAGGTTGAGCAGGACCGCACCGCACCCCATCATGTCCCGATGCACCGCCTGGGCTCGCCAACGCGCACTGGAGCACCATACCGGACCGCAAAGCCGTGCTGATCGGCGGCATCATCGCGGGCCTGGCCCTGGGGCTCCTGGCCGGCGGTGACATCCTCAACCTCGCCCGCATCCGCCTGCGCTGGACCGCGCTGATCTTCGCGGCCCTGGCTGGCCGCTACGTGACCGAAGCGGCCCTCGCGGCCGGCATTGGCATCGTGGAGGCGCTGCGGCTCCCGCTCTACCTCTTCTTCTTCGGCCTCCTCCTCACCGGCCTGTGGGCGAACCGCCGCCACCCGGGCATGACGCTCGCCTTCACGGGCATCGCCAGCAACACACTGGTCGTGCTCATCAACGGCGGCCACATGACGGTCTGGGCGTCGGCGCTGGCCGCGGCCGGATTCACGCCCGGCGACCTGGGCCCGGCCTTCCACGTGATCCTCCCCGCCCAGCTGGACGGCTCGTTCATCACGCGGCTGGGCTTCCTGGGCGACGTCATCCCGATCCCGCTGCCGTTCATCCGCAACGTGGTCTCGCTGGGCGACATCTTCCTGACATCGGGGCTGGCGCTCTTCCTGTTCGGCACGGTGCTGGGCCGGGGCCGCACGAACCAGGCGATCCGGGCAACGGTCTGGCGGCGCCGACGCCCATCCGGCAGCGGCCTGGCGGCGGGGCTGTCGGAGGCGTCCACGCTCGAGCGCTCGCTGGTCCTGGGGGCGGGGGCCTCGGGCTCGGCGGTCCCATCGCGCAGCCTGCCGGCCGGGCCAGGCGCGGCGCCTTCGGCTTCGGCCGGGCTTGGGGCCGGCGCGGCGGCCCCCGCGTTCCCCACGTTGGCGCAGATCAGCGAGCGCATCCGCGACCACCCGTACGTCAAGCTCAGCCTCAACAGCTCGTTCTCGGCGCTCTGGGCGGGCCAGCTGATCAGCCTCTTCGGTG
The DNA here is from genome assembly GCA_903822495.1 of uncultured Chloroflexota bacterium. Classification (GTDB taxonomy): domain Bacteria; phylum Chloroflexota; class Limnocylindria; order Limnocylindrales; family CSP1-4; genus CAIJPD01. The sequence continues at coordinate 16,341 of CAIJPD010000062.1, forward strand.
ACCGCGTCCACCAGGTGGCGCTCCTCTTCCTGGTGCTCCAGCTGACTGACTCGCCCATCGCGGTGGCGGCCGTCCTGGTGGTGACCACGCTGCCCAACCTCTTCCTGGGCCCCATCGCCGGTGCGTTCGTGGACCGCTGGGACGCCCGCGAGGTGATGATCGTGAGCGACCTCCTGCGGGCCGCACTGGTCATGGCGATCCCGATCGCGGCGGTCACCAACCTGCTCCTGGTCTTCCCGCTGGTCTTCCTGGTGACGGCGATCAGCATCTTCTTCCGACCCGCACGGGTCTCGGTGCTCACCCGGATCGTCGACGAGGACGACCTCCTGGCCGCCAACAGCGCGCTCTGGGTGGGCGAGACGATCGCGGACATCGGCGGCTACCCGCTGGCGGGGCTGTTCGTCGCGTTTCTTGGCCGCTCGCTCCCGCTGGCGTTCTGGATCGACGGCGCGACGTACGCGGCCAGCGCGCTGCTGATCTTCTCGATCGTGGTCCGACCGCTGGTCCGGACCCTCTCCACGATGCGGAGCGCATCACGCGGTTCGGTCGATGCTGCCGGCCGCGACGGCGGGGCGGTCGAAGCCGGGCGGGTCGTCTCCCCCGAACATGGCGTCCCCGTCCCGGTCGATGCCCAACCCCGTCGGCGTTGGGCGGTCCTCGACGAGGCGGAGGCCGGCTGGCAATTCCTGCGCGGCGAGACCGTGCTCCTCGCCAACACCATCCAGGCCGTCGTGGGCCAGGTGATGATCGGGATCGTCCTGACGCTGTTGCCGCTCTATGCGCGCGACACGATCAGCGGCGTGACGATGGGTCCCGAGGCGATCTACTCGTTCCTCGAGGCCGGGATCGGCGTGGGCAACCTCTTCGGCGGGTTCGCCGTGGGCCTGATCGGCGCCCGGATGGGGCTGGGGCGAATGGTGATCGTGGGCTACATGATCACGGGAGCCCTGGTGGCGGCCATGAGCCTGACGGGCAACCTGGGGTTGGCCCTGGGCCTGATCTTCGGGGTTGGGATTGGAAACCTGATCTTCGTGATTCCCAGCCAGACGCTCTTCCAGCAGCGGACCCCACCCGAGCTGATGGGCCGGGTCATCGGCCTGCGCTACTCGCTGACGTTTGGGGCGATGACGCTGGGGATCGCCCTCGCCGGGATCCTGGGCGAGGTGCTGGGGCCGGCGATGGTCATCGGGCTGTTTGGCCTGCTGACGTTCTGGTCAGGTGTCGCGGGGCTGATCTTCCCGGTTGTCCGGGACGCCTGAGGCGTCGCGCGGCGCCCGTCGAACCTAGTCGACCCGCGCCCGGAGGAGCCGCGCGGAGTTGAGCATGATCGCCACGTCGGGCAGCGACTGCGCGGCCGCGGCCCAGACCGGCGGCAGGATCCCCACCGCGGCCAGGCTGATCCCAACCACGTTGTAGACCGCCGCGAAGCCCAGGTTCTGGCGGATGGTCCCGGCGCCCCGACGGCCCAGCCGGATGGCGGCCGGCACCAGCGACCAGTCGTCGCGCAGGAGCGCCACGTGGGCCGCCTCGATCGCGACGGCCGACCCGGCGACGCCCATCGCCACGCCAACGTCCGCCTGGGCCAGCGCCGGCGCGTCGTTCACGCCGTCGCCCACCATCATCACCACGCGGCCCCGGGCCTGGAGGTCGCGGACCGCGGCGATCTTGTGCTCGGGGAGGAGCTCCGCCCGGAAGTCGATCCCCAGCTCGGCGGCCACGGCGCGGGCGACGGCGGCGTTGTCGCCGGTGAGCAGGATCAATTCCTTCACGCCCAGCCGGCGGAGTTGCGCCAGCGCTTCGCGCGCCTCCGGGCGGACCGTATCGGCGAGCGCCACCAGGCCCACCACGGCGCCGCTGGCGACCACGAAGAAGACCGTCTTGCCCTGGGACTCGAGGTCGCCCGCCCGGCCTTCGACCCCCTCGTTGGCTTCGATGCCCCAGGCCGCCAGCAGGCGGCGGTTCCCGACGGCGACGTCCTGGCCCGCGGCCACGCCGGTCACGCCCTGCCCCGGGACCGGGGTGAACGCGTCGGGCTGCGTGATGGAGAGCCCTCGCTCGCGCGCCGCCGTCACGATGGCCCGCGCCAGCGGGTGCTCGCTGCGCGTCTCGATCGTGGCCACCATCGCGAGGAGGTAGTCCTCCTCCGCGCCGTCCGTGGGCACCACGTCGGTGACCACGGGCCGGCCGAACGTGACCGTCCCGGTCTTGTCGATCAGCACCGCATCCACGCGGGCCAGTTGCTCCAGCGCCGCCCCGCCCTTGACCAGGAGCCCGCGCCGCGCCGCGTTCCCGACGCTGGCCAGCACCACCACCGGCGTCGCCATGGTGATGGCGCAGGCGCACGCGACCACGATCACGGCCACCGCATTCACGACGTTCTGCGTCGCGAGGTACGTCACCAGCCCAATGCCGAGCACCGTGGGCAGGTAGATCCCGGCGAACCGGTCCGCGAAGCGCTGGACGGGGGCTCGATGCGCCTCCGCCTCCTCGACGAGGCGGACGATCCGCGCGAACGTGGTGTCACGTCCGACAGCGGTGGCTCGAAGCCGGAGGTAGCCGGCCTGCGCGACCGTGGCGGCGAAGACATCGTCGCCCACGGCCTTGTCCACCGGCACGCTCTCGCCGGTGATGGCCGCCTGGTCCACGGGGGCGGCGCCCTCGACGACCTCGCCGTCCACCGGGACTCGTTCGCCCGGGCGGACGATGACGGTGTCGCCGGCGCGGACCTGGCCAACGGGGATCTCCACCTCATCCGCGCCGCGGAGGACGCGCGCCGCGGCGGGCTGCAGGCCCACAAGCGCCTGGATCGCGGCGCGGCTGCGCTCGGTGGTGAGCTCCTCCAGGTAGTCGGCGAAGCGCATGAAGAAGACGATCAGCGCCGCGGTGGTCCACTGGCCGATGGCGGCCGAGGCGACCACGCCCACGGTCATCAGCGTGTGACCGGTGACCTCCAGGCGACGGGCCGCCCGGGCAACGCCGCGGAACACCTTCCATCCGCCCAGCACGATGGCGGCAGCCGGGACCCACCACGGGAGCCGCTCCAGGACCGCATCGAACACACCCAGCCGCTCCCCGACCGACGCCAGGATCACCACCGCGGCGACGCCGCCCAGCGCCGCCCAGCCGATGACCTGGCCCACGTCGCGGCGGGAGGAGGCGAGGCCGGTGCGCGGGTCGCCGGCGTCAGCGGCCGGGGCCCCGTCCGGGCTCGCATCCACGGCCGGAGCCACGCCGCAGCCGGTGGATTCGATGGCCTGCTGGATGCGCGCGGGCGTCACCCTGGTCGGGTCGAATCGAACGGTGGTCCGATTGGACGACAGGAGCGCGTGGACCTCCAGGACCCCGTCGAGGACGCCGACGGCCGCCTCGATGTGGCGCACCTCATCCTGGCAATCCATGCCGGTGATGGGCAGGTCGATGATGGCCGGGGACTCCGGGGACGCCGAAGAGCTCATGTGACCAGCATGGTAGTCCAGCGCCGAGGGCGTGGCCCGCGCGCCGACGACCCGGGCGACGACGACCCGGGCGGCGACGATCCGTTCAGCGCCGTCGCCTCAGGGACGGACGACCGGAAGCATCCGCGACATGGATTCGGGATAGAACCGCCGGCCCAGCCAGAGCGCCACGTTGACCAGGCCGATCAGCGCGGGCACCTCCACGAGCGGTCCGATGACCGCGGCGAATGCCGCCCCACTCCCGATCCCGAAGGTGGCCACGGCCACGGCGATCGCCAGCTCAAAGTTGTTGGAGGCGGCCGTGAACGAGAGCGCCGCCGTCTGTCCGTACGTGGCGCCGGCCCGCACGCTCATCAGGAACGTGACAAGGAACATGACGACGAAGTAGAAGAGCAGCGGGATGGCCACCCGGACCACGTCCAGCGGCAGCGCCACGATGTTCTCGCCCTTGAGCGAGAACATGACGACGATGGTGAACAGGAGGGCGATCAGGGTCAGGGGGCTGATCCGGGGCACGAACACTTCCTCGTACCAGGCCCGGCCGCGACGGGCAATCAGCACGCGACGCGTCAGGAATCCGGCCAGGAACGGGACCCCGAGGTAGATGGCGACGCTGCCCGCGATCTGGCCGATGGTGATGTCGATGGCCAGCCCGGGCAGGCCCAGCCACGTCGGCAGGACCGTGATGAAGACGTAGGCGAAGACCGAGTAGAAGAGCACCTGGAAGAGCGAGTTGAAGGCGACCAGGGCGGCGCAGTACTCGGGGTCGCCGCGGGCCAGGTCGTTCCAGACGATGACCATGGCGATGCAGCGCGCCAGGCCAATCATGATCAGGCCCACCATGTACTGCGGCTGGTCGCGCAGGAAGAGCACCGCCAGGCCGAACATCAGCAGGGGCCCGATGACCCAGTTCTGGACCAGCGACAGGACCAGGACCCGCGTGTTGCGAAAGACTCGGCCCATCTCCTCGTAGCGGACCTTGGCCAGCGGCGGGTACATCATCACGATGAGACCCACGGCGATCGGGATGGACGTGGTACCCACGCTGAGCCGGTCCAGCAGGCCGACGACGCCCGGCACCAGGACGCCGAGCGCCACGCCGATGGCCATGGCCAGGAAGATCCAGACCGTGAGATAGCGATCCAGGAACCGGAGGCGATGCGGACCGGGGGCCGACGCGGCCACGCTCATGACCGTGCCGCGCCCGCGCCCGGGATTCGGCCGGCGGCGCGCATCGCCACCTCGACAAACGGGCGAAGTCGCTGGGTCAGCTCCACGGCCGTGTGGCGAAAGGCCGCCGCCTTCTGCTCGTCGGTGCCCTGGGCCTCGGCCGGGTCCTCCAGTCCCCAGTGGAGCTTGTTGTGCTCGCCGGGGAAGACCGGGCAGGACTGGCGGGCGCGGTCACAGACGGTGATCACGTAGTCCCAGGGCTGCCCCACGAAGTCCATCGTGGACTTGCTGGTGGCCGCCGACCAGTCGATGCCCTGCTCCGCGAGGACGCGGATGGAGTACGGGTGCACGCCCTTGGGCTCGGTGCCCGCGGAGGCCACCTCGAAGTCGGCGCCGCCCATCCGGGCGAGCAGGGCCTCGGCGAGCTGGCTCCGGGCGGAGTTTCCGGTGCACACGAAGAGAACGCGGATGGGCTGGGCGGGCATGGGTCGCTCCTGTGCGGCGGCGCGGCTGGCAGCCGCGATGGTGTCCTCGAGATCGGTGAGCTCGGCGTCGAGGCGGTCGAGATCCGCGCGCTGGCGGGCGATGGCGTCGCGCTGGGCGGCCAGCAGCGGCGCGAGGTCGGGGTCCACGGCGCCGCGTTCCAGGCAGAGTCGGGCGAGGCGGCCGGCATCGGCGGGGGCCAGGCCGAGGCGGCGCAGGCTCGATACGAGCCTGACGCGCGCCACGTCGGCCTCGCCGTACTCGCGGTAGCCGTTCGGCCTGCGGGGCGGGCGCGGCAGGACGCCGGCCGACTCGTACCAGCGCACGGCGGACGGGGCGATCCCGGCGCGGCGGGCAAGCTCGGCGGTTCTCACGACGAGACCCTACACCTTGAAGTGGCTCGAAGGTCAAGCGGGCGCGGCGGTTGGCGATCGATCGTCGGTCGTGAGGCTGCCGGCCGGCGGCCCAGGGCAGGCAGGCGACCCGAGACGAACCGGGCGCGCGCGTGATTCGCCCCTTCGGTACACTTCGCGCGCCAGCCGGGCGCCCACAGAGCGGGGGCCGGCCGCGAGGGAGTGACCCCGACCGCATGAGCGACAAGCCGCGCGACGATTTCGACGACGATTTCGACGACTCCGACGCCGACCAGGGCGACAGTGACCAGGAGATGGCGCGGCCCGCGAAGGCCGCGGGCTCCGGCAGCCGTCCGGGCAAGGGCCCGCGTGGCGGCCTGGGCCGCAACGACGCGGCGACCGCCGGGAGCGGTGGTGGACCCACCGAGGGGGCCATCCACGTCACGGACCGGGCCTCCAAGGTGTTCGTGCTGGCGGCCGTCGCAGTCTTCGTGCTCATCCTGTTCAACGGCCTGCTGCTGGGCGTTGGTGGCACGCTGACGCCAATCCCCACGCCCGCGCCCGTGGTCACCGCCGCGCCCACGCCCAAGCCCAGCATCACGGCCAAGCCGTCGGCTTCGACCGCTGCCAGCGTCGCCCCGTCGGCTTCCGCTGCGGCCAGCGCCGCCCCGTCGGCTGCGGCCAGCACGGCCCCGTCGACCGCGCCCAGCCCCAGCAAGTAGGCGTCCAAACGGCCTGTCCTCAGCCGGTGTCGCCGGGCCCGTCGTCGGCCGCCCTCGCGCTCGCTGGGGTCGGTATACTCGCCCGGCCATGACCCATGTGTTTCTCGCCCCGCACCCGGATGATGTCGCCCTGTCCTGCGGTGGCCTGGTGGCCACGCTGCGCGAGCTTGGGCAGAACGTCACGATCATCACGGTCTTCTCGGGCGCCGGCAACGTCGCCGGGCTGACCGGTTATCAGCGCGAGGCCCTGGGCTTCGGCAACAAGGCCATCTGGCCGGCGGGCGAGGCGTTCAACCGCGCCGACATCCGCGCCGACTGGCCGACGGATGAGCACCCGGGCGCCACCCCGCCGTGGGCCGCCACCACGGATCGCCTGAATGCCACGCAGGAGGACGCCGACGCGGCGGCCAAGCGCTTCTGGCAGCGCTCGTCCTGGTATCGGCGCGCCAGCATCCGCAACAAGGCGCTCGCCGGGCAGCCGCTGATCGACAACGTCCCCACGCAGGGCGCGGTGATGACCGACGGGATCATGGAGGCTGCCGCCGCGGGCGACGTCATGGCGCGCCGCCGGATCGAGGACGAGCGCTTCGCGTACTTCGCGGAGGCGTCGGTCGTCTTCCTGGACCTCCCGGACGCGGTCTTTCGCGGCTACGAAGGCGACGAGCAGCTCCTGGGCAAGGTCCGCGAGGACGATCTGGACGTCACGGCGATCCTGCGCCGCGAGATCGCGCGCCTGGAGCCACAGCAGGTCTACGTCCCGCTCGCCATCGGCAACCACGTGGACCACCAACTGGTCCGGAACGCGGGCATCAGCCTCCTGGCAGAGGGCCGCAAGTGGGTCATGCCGGGGCCGGACTACGCTGGCCGGGTGCAGTTCTACGAGGACTTCCCGTACGCCTGGTGGGGCAACTTCGACGCCATCGGTGACCTCCCCGCCGACGCGCTCACCGGGATCCCGGCGGATCTTGCCCTCGTCCCCGAGTTCGCCGATATCTCCGACACGCTGGAGCGCAAGATCACCGGCATCACGCTCTACGAGAGCCAGATCGATCGGCTCTTCGGCAGCACGCTGGAGATGGCAGATGCGGTCCGCGGCAACGGCCAGAAGATCGGCGCGCTGGGCGGCGTGAATGGCTCCGCCGAGCGCTACTGGGCCGCTCGCCGGGCCTGAGATTGGACCGGCGACGGGACCGGTGCCCAACTCGCCCGCCGTTCTGGACCCACGGCACGCTGCCGCACGCGGCGGGACCGCCGCGGCTCCGCCTGCGGCCCGCCTCCCTTCCGGCATCCCCCTGCCCGTCGCGCTGCTGCTCCCGGTCGTCGCCGGGCTGCTGATCCGCGTCGCGCTGCTGCCCGTCCCCGGGCTCCTGCCCGACCTGGAGGGCTTCGCGCGCTGGGCGCACGGGATCGCGACCGGCGGCTTCACCACCATCTACGACGACGGGCTGGTCTACCCCGCCCTGGTGCCCTGGATCTGGGGGGGCCTCAGCCTGGTGCAGCCGGCTCTCCGCGCCTCGGCTGACATGTCGGATCCAACGGTGTTTGGGGCGCTCAAGGTGCCGGGCGTGGTCGCCGACATCGGGCTGGCGCTGGCCGTTGGCTACGGGCTGCGCGCGCGACCGCGCTGGGCCTTCGCCGCCGCGGCAGCACTCCTCCTCCACCCGGCGCTGATTCATATCTCGGCCTGGTGGGGCCAGTTCGATTCGATCTATGGGCTGGCCGCCGTGGTGGCCTGGCTCCTGATCTCGGCGGGCCGGCCCGGCTGGGCGGCGGTGGCGCTGGCGGCGATGGTCACGACCAAGCCGCAGGCGGTGGTGCTGCTGGTGCCGTACGGGGCCTGGTACCTGGGGCGCCTGGGGCCGCGCGGGCTGGTTCGGCCGGTGGCGGCGGGCCTGCTGACCATCGTGGTGCTGTGGCTGCCGTTCCTGGCGGCCGGCGGGCCGCAGGCGTGGCTGGCTAACCTCGCCGCGAACCAGGACGGGCCGTTTGGGGTGCTCTCGCTCCGGGCCTGGAACCCGTGGTGGATCATCCAGGTGGTGGCGTCCAACGGGGAGTTCGCCATCGACAGCGACACGGTTGGCGGCCTGCTCACGTTTCGCCAGATCGGGCTGATCCTGGCGGTCCTGTTCGAGCTGCCGATCTTCCTGGCGGTCCTCCGCTCGCCCACGCCGCGGACGCTGGCGTGGGGGGTGGCGGCGGCGCAGCTGGCCGCGTTGATGACGCTGACCACGATGCACGAGCGCTACGCGTTCGTGGCGGTGGCGATGCTGCCGCTGGCCTTCCCGGACCGCCGCGCGGTGGGGCTCTGGCTGGCGCTCTCGGTGGTCTTCACGCTGAACGTGCTGGCCGCGGTGCCGCCGACGCCGGAGGTCGGGGCGCTGCTGCCGGTGGGCGGGGTGCTGGGGGTTGTTGGGTCCTACGCGATGGCGCTGATCACGATCGCGACGGTGCTGGTCCTGGCCCGCGGGGGCGGGGGCGGGGATGATGGGCGGGCGAGGGCGGCGCGGGTGGCCTCGACCGCCGGCCGTCCCTAGCGCACCACGCGGTGGCGCAGGTAGACCACGCCCGAGCTGAAGGTGCGGCTCTCGACCAGCTCCAGGTCAACCCGGCGCTCGCTCCGGGGGAAGTACGGAATCCCGCCGCCGACCAGCACGGGGTAGACCATGGTCCGGTACTCGTCGATCAGGCCCAGCGCGGCCGCCTCGGCGGCCAGCGTCGCGCCGCCGATCGCGATCTCGCCCTCCCCGGACTCGGCGCGCAACCGCTCGATCTCCTCCGCCAGCCCGCCCGAAGCCAGGCGGGCCTTGCCCGGGACCGCGGACAGCGTGGTGGAGAACACCACCTTCGGGAGCGGGTTCCACAAGTCGGCCCACTCGATCTCCGCGTCGTCGAACGAAGACCGCTCGGCCGTCTCCCAGTACAGCATCGTCTCGTACAGCTTTCGGCCCATCAGGTGGACGCCCACCTGCCGAATGTCGTCGATCCAGAAGCGAAAGACCTCCGGGTTGGGGGCCGCCCAGTCGAAGCCGCCATCCGGCCCGACGATGTAGCCGTCGAGCGAGACGCCCATGGAGTAGGTCACGCGGCGCATGGAGAATCCCTCCCAGGTAGCGGTCTCGACCCGACGACCCTCGAACGCCGCAGGACGCATCCCGGCTCGCGGGAGCTGCTGTGGCGGGATTGTGGACCAACCGGGCGACATGTCGCGGCTCCTCGAGCCCGGCCCGTCCGTCGCTCAGCTCAGCGACGACATCGGGTACCAGACTCCCCGCCATGTGGGCGGCAGCATGTTCGGAAGAACGTGGCCGGGATCCAGGGTGGATACGTCGACGTCTTCGATCACTCGCGCGATCGGCGGCGGTGGCGTTCGACGTCGGTCGCCCAGCCAAGCGTCGATGAGCCGCAGGGCGTCGGCAAGGTCGAGCGCGGTCACGCCGAAGCGCTGAGGCAAGGGCGACGGCGTCTCGAACTCGATCCAGAACTGATGCAACAGCGGGTCAGACATGCCAGTCGACGAGTCCAGCTCGAGCAAGGTACTGGCTGCGGTCTCGCACGCGGCGCTGTGATCTGATCACCGAAGACGGCCCAACGTCTGCCACCTGGTCTATGGCGTCGCGGAACGGGTCGTGACGAAGACCGTGCCGGTCGCGTCGCCGCCCGGGATCTCGCGCCAGCCGGCGTCGGAGCGGGCCGCGGCGAGCAGCGCCTCCTGCGTGCCGGCGACCACCAGGAGCGTCGCCTCGCGACGCTCCAGGATCGCCTGCCATCCCGGGCGCGCATCGGCGACCGTGTCGTAGTCCGCCCACAGGTCGGCCGGGAAGAGCTCGATCCGGCTGTCGACCGCGACCGGCAGGTCTGGCACGGCCAGCTCCAGCCACGATCCCCACGTCTGGGGCGCCCACGCCTGTGGCGTCCAGGCCATCGAGCGCATCTGCAGATCCTCCCCACTGTGCATCCACTCGCGCAGCACCCCGGTCACCGCGGCCGGCGCCTGGCCCAGGAGCCCCGCCGGCGCGCCCATGCCCAGCTTCGGATCCGCCGGCGCCCCCACGCGCAGCAGTGGGATCAACACCACGACCAGCAGCACCAGGATCAGCGTGTTCAGGGCGTTGACGCGAGGCGCGCGGCGGAACGGCGAATACGGTGCGGCCCACGGGACCAGCGGCGCCACCATGGTCACCGCCGCCGCCGGCCACCACGCCACGCCGCGCGCGGCGATCAGCCCCAGCGCCGCGAACAGCGCCAGACCGGCGACGGTGGGCCAGCGGACCACGCCGCGGCGCAGCACCACGATGACGGCCACCAGCACCACGGAGCCGAAGAAGAGCAGCCCGGTGGGATCGGCCGGGCTGGGCGGCTGCCACTCCGAGATCCGCGCCGCCAGCTCGCGGTTCGACGAGAGCGTCAGCGCGTAGGCCAGCGCGCCGGGGCCGAACGGCGTGACCAGCGTCGCCAGCCCGGTGACGACCGCCAGCGCCAGGCCGCCGAGGGCGAGGTCGAACGGCCGACCCCCGCTTCGGGCGCTTCGGCCGGCCAGGCCCCGGCCCAGCCCGCCCAGTCGGACGTCCTCCAGCCAGCCCAGCCCGGCCAGCGCCGGCCCCAGGACGAAGCTGCCGTGCACGTTGGCCCAGGCCAGCACCACCAGCGGGACGGCCCAGGCCAGCCTCGGATGCCGATGGCGGCCGGCGAGGAGCGCCAGCACCAGGCAGAAGAGCAGGATGCCCACCAGTTGCGGCCGCAGCGCCATCGCCGGGGCGGTGACCATGAAGGCCAGCAGGGCCAGGGCCGCCACGGTGCGCGCTCCCAGCCCCGGCGCCCGCTGGCGGATCGCCACCACCAGGCACGCCCAGGCGGCGGAGATGAGCACCGCGCGGAGCAGCACCAGCCCGGACCATCCGAGCGCCCGCCACCAGGCGGCGAAGAACACCTGCGCGCCCCACTGCTGGTCGAGCCAGGGCTGGCCGGCCACGGTGAAGGTGTACGTGTCGGTCCGCGGAATCCCCGCACCGTCCAGGATCTCGCCGCCGGCGCGGAGGCCGTAGGCCAGGTCGACGGTGGACAGCACGGACAGCAGCGACGCGAGGCCGGGAAGCAGCACCGCCAGCCCCAGCCAGAGCTGGGGCAGCGAGATTCGCGGGAGCCCGATCCGGGGCCCGCCGCGTGCAGGCGCCATGCGTGGTGGTGTCATCAGGCGCGGATGCTACAGGCCGGGCCGGGCCGCGGCGAGGGGTTCGGGCGCGAGGAACCGCGAGGATGTCGCGACGGGCCAGACGACGGGGCCGGGCCCCGGGCCGCCTCAGGCCGTGGTGGCCCGCCGGGCGCCGGGCACGCGCGCGTCGTCGTACAGCGCCTCGATGGCGTGGACCATGGCCTCCACACAGAAGCGGCGGTGGACCAGGTCGTGGCCGGCGCGGGCCAGGACGTCCGCGAACGGGTGATCGGTGAGCAGGCGGACAATCGCGGCGGCCAGCGCGGCGGGCTGATGGGGCGGGACCAGCAGGCCCGTGACCCCGTCCTCGACCATCTCCGGGATCCCGCCCACATTCGAGGCCACCACCGGCCGCGACAGCGCCATCGCCTCCAGGATGGTCAGGCCCTGCGCCTCGCGGTACGAGGGCAGCACGGCCACGTCCAGGGCGGCGGTCACGGCGGGGACATCATCGCGCCGGCCCGTGAAGACGATGCGTCGATCCACCCCCAGATCGCGGGCCTGGGCCTGGAGCGACTCCAGGCGCGAACCCTCGCCCACCACCAGCAGGTACGCCGTGGGTACCTCCGCCAGCACCAGCGGCCAGGCGTCGATCAGCGTGGGGTGGCCCTTCTCGGACTCCAGTCGCCCCACCACGCCCACGATCGGCGATCCCGGCTCCATGCCGTACTCCTCGCCGAGCGTGCAGCACGCCTCCTGCTGCGAGTAGCGCTCGAGGTCCACGCCGTTGTGGATGAGCGTGACCGGCGCGCCGACGCGTCCCTCCTCGGCGATCTTGGCCACGATCGCCTGCGAGACCGCGATCAGGTGGTCCATCTGGGGCGTCAGCGCCCGCATCAGCTCCCGATCCTCGTGGGGCCGGATCCGGCTGGAGTGGACGGTGGCGATCACGAGCGGCCTGGGCCGTCCCGTCGCGGCGACGGCCAGCGCGGCACGGGTGCCCACCACCTCCGCGCGGTACATGTGGTTGTGGACGACCTGCGCGCGCGTCGCAATGAGATGGGCTGCGAGGTCGGCGACGGCCGCGTCATCGTCGTCTTCGTGGTCGATGACGCAGACCGGCACGCCGGTCCGCTCCAGCTTCCGGACGGCGCTGCCGTGGCTGAGCGAGACGACGCTGACGTCATACCGGGAGCGATCGAGCCGCGACACGATGTTGAAGACGTGTTCCTGCGCTCCGCCGTTGGTGCCGGTGGCGAGCAGCTCCACGACCCGGATCCGGTCCTGGCCCGGCCGAAGCGTGCGCGGCGGCTCCCAACACGGGTCAGTGGCGTGCGGGACGGGCCGCTCGGCCGTCATGCGTCGGGCCCCTGTCGGCGCACCAGCAGCCGCCGGATGGGCTCGTCCACGGCGCCCCACTGGTACTTGTACCCCTCGTCGCCGCGGAGGAAGTCCAGCCGGTGCCGGCCCTGGCTGATGGCCAGCCGCACGTAGGCCGCGACCAGCAACACGCCCGGCGAGAGCGAGGATGCGCCGGGATCCACCCCCGCGTTGTAGTACAGGAAGCCGTCCGGCACCTCGAGGTGGATGCCGGCGCCGATCCGCCGCTCCCCGACCGAGAGGAATGTCAGCCGAACGGGCCCCTCGGGGCCAAACAGCTCGAAGAGCCGGCGGATGAACCGGCGGCTCTGGTCTCCGCCTTCGGTTGGCGGGAAGAGCCCGTCGGCGCCCCAGCGGGCCTGGTGCAGGTCGATGAAGTCGTCCAGCTCCGCCAACGGATTGGCAGCGTACGTCAGCCGAACCTCACCCTCACCCTCGGCGCGCCGGACCTTGCGCCGGATCTCGTGGCGCTCCTTCTTGTCGAGGGTGGCCAGGAAGCCATCGAAGTCGGCGCCGTCGGGGATGGTGGCCACCGGGCAGACGTCCTCGCGCTCGACGGTGACGGCCCAGCCGTGGTCGGGGGCCAGGGCCTGGAACGCCGCCACGAGTCCGTCGCCCGCCGGGTCGCCGCAGCGGAGGCGGCGGAGGTCGATGACGTCCCACGCGGCGAAGTCGGCGAGGCGGTCCGGCGTGGCGGGTGCGGCGCCGGGCCCCGACTCGTGGCCGGCGAGGTGGGCGGCGATGGCGCGGCTCGCGTCCGCGAGGTCCGCCGGCGCGGCGAGCAACGTCGCGTAGTCGGCGTGGTACGAGGCACCCATGAACAGCGTGCTGGCCTGGGCCGGGACCGGAATGAGCGGTGCCTCGTGACCGTGGCGCAGGGCGGTGTGGACGGCCTGGTCGCCGGGCTCCACGGCGTGGCGGCGCATCAGCGGGAGGATCGCGACGAGGCCGGCTTCGGGGGCCGTGCGGTCCAGCACGATCAGCGTCTCGTCGTGGGCGTTGGCCCCGTAGGCGTCCCACCAGGCCCGCTGAAACGCGGCCGCGGAGAAGGGCGTGGCCCACGGGTTGGCGGCGACGAGGGTGTCCCACTGGCCGGGATCGATGGCCTCGACCGTCCGGCGTTCGACACCCAGGTCCCGGTTGGACGCGACAACCTGCTGTGCGCCTCCGGGCCCGGGCTCGGAGGCGATGGGACAGGCGGCGTCAGCCACGCCGGAAGCAACGGTCACGGGCCGAGCATACATCGCGGCCGCGGGGGTGGTTGTGATCGCAACTGCCGCCACGGCCCGCGCCGGCGACCCCGTCAGGCGTGGTCGGCGACCACATCGGCGGCGGCACCCGCGCCCCCCGGACGCGCGGGCGCGCTGCCGGCGCGGCCGCCGACCCAGAGCAGGGCCACCAGGGTGATCGCGAAGAGCACCGGATACGCGGCGAGCGGGGTGAGCCAGACGAGCGGCAGCGATGTCGCGAGCGGGATCAGCACGGCCCAGCGGCGGCCGTGGGCCATGAGCCAGGCCACGGGGAGCAGCAACAGGACCGCGTAGTGGTCCCAGAGGACCGGGGAGATCAGCTGGCTGGCGGTGAGTGCCACCAGGTACGAGACGGCGGGTGTGACGCGCCGGACCGAGACCACCATCGCGAGCAGCGCCGCCCCGGCCACGGCCAGCTGGACGGCGCCGGCCGCGTCCGCGGACAGCCCCAGGCCGCGCGCCACGAACCCGGGCGTGATGTTGTGCTCCGTTCCAACGGGGTCCGTGACCTGGCGGATCAGCGTCACGTAGTCGAACCACGCGCCGACCCCCACCGGGATCGTGGCCACCGCCGCGACCGCGACCAGCGTCACGACCCCGGCCGTCACCGCGCGCCAGCGCCCGCCGAGGAGCGCCCAGGCCAGCAGGAGGCCCGGCTGGATCTTCATCGCCGCACCCAGGGCGGCGGTGACCCCCAGCACGACGGGAGCGCGCGAGCCCCACCAGCGACCGCGGAGGCCCCGCGCGCCACGGCCAGCGCCGGCGCCTGGGCCGACGCCGGCGCTGGCCCCGGACCGGGACCCGGGCGCCCGGTCTTCGACCCGCCGGCCGTCTTCGACCGCGCGCCAGCCCAGCACCGCGAGCAGGAAGAGGAGCGGCGTGACCTGGCCCAGCTTCAGCGTGTACGCGACCGGCCACGAGAGCCCTGCGAGGAGGAGCGTGACCCATCGGACCGTGACCGGCACGGGGAGCAGCCGGATCCCCGCGACCAGCGCCGCGACCATGGCGGCAACCCAGGCCCAGGTTGCGGCCGCCTGCCCCAGGAGCCCGAACGGGAGGATCACCGGCAGGAAGGTCGGCGGATAGAGGAAGAGCCCAAAGCCGCCGGCCCGCTGGAATCCAAGGTCGTACACCGCCTGGCCGTCCAGGACCCGGCGCGCCGCGCCGTAGTAGGCCAGGAAGTCGTAGCCCAGCGTGCTGCCCGCGGCGGCCAGCACCGCCCCCACGAACGTCATGGAGACGGCGATCGCGGCGACCGGGAGGACGGCGCGGCCAAGCCGGGCCGTGTCAGCCCGGGGCATCGGAGGTGGGGCGCGCGACGCGGCCGACGGAGCGGTGAACCAGGGGGATCCGGAAGAGGTCCCAGGCGACCCGGAGCGCCAGCCCCAGTCGCGCCTTCATCCGCGAACCACGCCGGTCCTCCCACTGGACAGGGACCTCGACGATCCGGTAGCCCCGTCGCCGGGCGAGGTAGATCACCTCCACGTCGAAGACGATGCTCAGCACCCGCTGCCGGGTGAAGAGGTCACGGGCCGCCGCGCGGGTGAACCCCTTGAAGCCGCACTGCGTGTCCTTGACCGAGCCCACGACCCACCACGCGGCGAGGAGGTGGAAGACCTTGCCGATCAGCCGCCGGTAGGGCGGCTGACTCTTGCGCATGTCGATGCCGTCCTGCTGGATCCGGGAGCCCAGGGCGATGTCCGCGCTGGCCAGGGCCTCCACCAGGAGCGGGATCTGATCGGGTGGCGTGGCCATGTCGGCGTCGGTGAAGACGATGAGGTCCGATTCGGCGGCCAGCATCCCGGCCCGGACCGCGGCGCCCTTGCCCCCATGCGGGACGGTCAGGACGCGCAGCGTGACGCCGGCCAGCCCGTTGGGGCCGGCCTCCGAGCCCGCTTCCGGGCCTGCCTCCAAGCCTGCCTCCGGGCGGTCACGCACCAGCTGAGCGGTGGCATCGGTGCTGCCGTCGTCCACGACGATCAGCTCGATCCGGTGGGGAAGCCGGCCGGGGCCGATGACGCCATCGCGACCGGCGCCCGCCGTGTCCGTGTCGCGTCGCCGGAGGTAGCCAAACAGCTCGTCGAGAGCCGGGCCCAGGCGATCCGCCTCGTTGTACGCGGGCAGGATCACGGCGAGGCTGGTCGACGGGGACGGGCTCGACGGACCGGGCATGGCGGGCAGTCTAGTCGACAAGCCGGGGCAGCCGGGTCGAACCACGCCGCGGCCTGGTGCGATCGCGACTCATGGGACCCAGAAGCCCGCGAAGCTGAGCAGGGCGACCAGCGCCATGAGGCCGCTGCTGAGGACCAGCCAGCCCAGCCGGAACGCGCCCGACGGACGCGTCGCGAGCAGCCAGACATACGGGAAGGCGGTCAGCGTGACCCGGCCCACGGCCTCCAGCGTCCCGCTCGAGAGTTCCGCGGCGAGATACAGGACCGGGATCAGCAGGTACTCGGGGCGCACCCGGGAGGCGCGGGCGTACACGAACAGGAAGACCGACCAGCACAGGGTCAGGAGCAGCGCCCCCTGGTACGCGGTGAACCCGCCGCCGATGGTCTCCGATCCCTCGGACCCGCCGATCCCCAACCGCCCCCATGCCTGCTGAGCGTCGAGGTAGGCGGTGGTGCTCCCCGACAGCGAGCCCACCCAGAGCAGGAAGAGGGCGGCAGCCACCGGCGCCGGCACCAGCCAGAGCAGCGAGCGGGTGGGCCGCCATCCGCTCCGCCGGAGCATGAGCAGGCCGAGCGGCAAGACCAGGACCAGGCCCTGCAGGCGCGTCAGGCAGGCCAGCGCCAGGAGGATGCCGGCCAGGGGCCGGCGGTCGCGCTCGGCGGCCAGGAACGCCGAGACGGTCAGCAGCAGGAAGAGGCTCTCGGTGTAGGACATCGCGTAGGCCGATGCGAACGGGTAGACGGCCATCAGGACCGCGGCCCATGCCCCGCGCCGGCGACCCACGTGGAGGGCGCCCAGCAGCGAGAGCTGGCCCAGGGCGAGCAGGAAGAGGACGTTCGACAGGAGCACCGCCACCAGGCCCGCGGCGTCCGGCCATGGAACGGACAGGAGCCGGACCAGGGCGGGGTAGAGCGGCAGGAACGCGACGTCGCGATAGGCACCCGCGACGGCATCCGCGTGGTACCCGTCACGGACGATTCCGAGGTAGTACCAGCCATCCCAGCTGGTCAGGCTGCGCAGGATGGGGGCGCCATCACCTCTCGTCAGGGCCGGGTTGGCCATCACCAGCTGCTCGGCGGCCACCGCGGCGGCCAGGACCAGGAGGCGCGACAGCACGAACGCCACGACAATGCCTCGGCTGAGGCCGAGGGCTCGGCTGAGGCCGAGGGCTCGGCTGAGGCCGAGGGCTCGGCTGAGGCCGAGGGCGGCGCGGAGGCGGGCGGCGCGGGATGCGGGCGGCCGAGCGGGCTGGACGGTTGGCGAAGCAGCCGGCGAGGCGACCTGGTGCGGGGGCAGGGTGGATGGCTGGGACACGATGCGTCTAGTATCACGGCTCGTGGCAACCGAGCAGGTGGCTCAGGAGTACGGTCCGGAGGGGCACCCAACCGTCCGGACCGATTCGCTTGGCTGGCGCGAGGCGCTGCCGCGGCTCCTGGCCATCTTCCTGGTCAGCCGCCTCCTGGTGCTGCTGGTCGCCGGATCCCTGCTCGCGATCCCCGTGGGCCATGACCCGGACACCTGGACGGACCGCCCCATCCTGGCCGCCTTGACGGGCAGCGACGCCGTCTACTACCTGGGGATCGCCGCCGACGGCTATCACGAGGAGGCGATCCGGGACGGCTACCACGACTGGGCGTTCTTCCCGCTCTTCCCGATCGTCGTGCGGGCGGTCTCCCTGGTCACGCTGGGCGACCTGGCGATCGCCGGTGTCCTGGCCTCGAACCTGGCCTTCCTGGCCGCCCTGCTGGTCCTCCATGCGCTCGCCGTCCCTTACCTCGGCCGGGAGCGCTCGATCCGGGCGCTGGGTCTGCTGGCCCTGGCGCCGGGCGCGGTCGCCTTCGCCATGGCCTACTCGGACAGCCTCTACCTGCTGCTGGCGGCCGGCGCGTTCCTGGCCGGCGAGCGCAGACGCTGGGGAGTCGCCGGGATCCTCTACGGCCTCGCCTCGCTGACACGGCTGCCCGGCGTCCTGATCGGGCTGCCGCTGGCGATCCTGCTCCTCCAGTCAAGCGGCTGGCGGCCGGACCGGCGGCTGGCGTGGCTGGCGGCCGGACCCGCGGCGCTCGCCGGCTTCGGGGCATGGCAGGGGTGGGCGCTGGGCGATCCGCTGGCGTTCCTGCACGCCCAGGGCGCCTGGGCGATCGCGCCGCTCGTCGGGGGCGGGTCGCTGCCGGCCCAGCTGGAGGTGCTCCCTCTCCTCCTCATCGCGACCTTGCTCGCCTACACGTTCCTGCTGGTCTACCTGCGCCCGGACCGGATCCCGCTCCCGTACGCGGTGTTGACGCTCCTCTCGCTGGGGACCGTGGTCGCTTCACTTCGCCTCCAGTCCGTGGCGCGCTACCTCGCCGTCGCGTGGCCGTTCGCCTGGATCCTCGCGGGGCGGCGGGGCGCCTGGTTCGTGGACGCCTGGCCGTACCTGACCGCGGGGCTCTTCGCGCTCCACGCATTCCTGCACTTCACGCAAGCCCTGGCCCCGTAGCCGCGACGGCGAGCGTTGCTGCGCTGCGAGGTGCGTACCATTAGGCCGATGCTCCAGTCGATCGCCCTCGAACGCCGCCAACCCGCAGCCGGACCGCCCGCGCTGTGATCCGCCGCCACGCCACCGGCTTCCGGGTGCTCCTCATGGCGCTGGATGCCGTCCTTGGGGTCGCCATCCTCGTCCTCGCCTCCTATTGGCGATTCGGGGACGACTGGGCGGTGATCTGGCGGGATGTGATCACCATCCCCGAGGTCTTCCTGGCCGCCTACGCGCTGACCTGGGTCCTGGCGCTGACCCTCAACGGGCTCTACCGCCCGCGGGCTCGGTGGTCGCTCCTGCGCGAGGCGATCGACGTCATCCGGGCCACCCTGACCATGGCGGTCGTCACCTTCAGCGTGCTCTTCCTGTTCAAGCTGCCCGACGTCAGCCGCCTCTTCCTGCTGATCTTCTTCCCGGCCCAGGCGATCGTGACGATTGCCACCAGGGCGGCGCTCCGGGCAGCCTTCGAGCACATCCGCGGGCTGGGCTACAACGTCCGCCACGTCCTCGTGCTGGGCGCGGGCGTCCGCGGCCAGGCCTTCGCGCACAAGCTGGAAGGCCACCGCGAGCTGGGCCTGCGGATCACCGGCTTCCTCGACGACAACCCGGAGATCCGGCTGGCCAACGGCTGGGAGGTCCTGGGCGGCGTCGACCAGCTGGAGCGCGTGCTCCACGATCGGATCGTCGACGAGGTCGTCGTCTGCCTCCCGTTCGCCCAGTGGGACCTGATCGACGCCATCACCCGCCTGTGCGAAGAGGAGGGCAAGATCGTCCGGATCCCGATGGACGTCCTGGACCGGGCCGTGGCCGTGGGCCGCCTGGAGGACCTGGACGGGACGCCCGTCTTCTCGATCGTGTCCGGGCCGGACCGCGCCCTGGCGCTGCTGGTCAAGCGGCTGTTCGACGTCGCGGCGACCGTGCTGGGGTCGATCGTGTTCAGCCCGGTGCTGATCGGGATCGCCCTCGCCATCCGCCTCCAGGACGGCTCGCCCGTGCTGTTCCGCCAAGTCCGGGTCGGCCTCCACGGGCGGCAGTTCGAGGTGGTCAAGTTCAGGACCATGGAGGTGGGCGCCCACGACAAGCTCGCCGAGCTGGCCCAGCAGAACGAGATCAAGGGTCCGGCCTTCAAGGTCACCAATGACCCGCGCATCACCCCCGTGGGCCGGTGGCTGCGCCGGACCAGCCTGGACGAGCTGCCGCAGCTCTGGAACGTGCTCCGGGGCGAGATGAGCCTGGTGGGGCCGCGGCCGCCGCTCCCCGCCGAGGTCGAGGGCTATGACCTGTGGCACCGCCGGCGGCTGTCGATGAAACCCGGGATGACGGGGCTCTGGCAGGTGCGCGACCGGCGCGAGCCTGACTTCGACCGCTGGGTGGCGTCGGACCTGGAGTACATCGACCGCTGGTCGCTCTGGCTGGACCTCAAGATCCTGCTCCGGACCATCCCGGCGGCCATCGAAGGACGCTGAGCCGGCGTCCGGGCGATGCCGGGAGGCGCGGTCAGACCGCCGGGACGATCAGGACGAGACCCGGGACCACCAGGTCGCCGAACTCCCGGATGTAGACCGCCCAGGGGTAGTCCGATGGCAACGCCCAGGCGACGTCGCCCGGCTCGGCCACGCGTGCCGTGAGATCCGTGGCGATCCCGGGCCAGGCGTCGCCCTGGACCATGCGAGCCAGCCGACCGTAGCGGCCCGCGAGCGGGTCCCCGGTGGAGCGCAGGATCGTCGTCAGCCAGGCGCCCGCCACATAGTCGAGCGGGTTCGCCGCGACGATCGCCTCCAGGCTCACGACCGCGGACGCCGCATCGCCGCCCAGCCAGGCGCAGCCCGCGATGAGCACGCTGGTCGCGGGCGACGGGGGCAGGGCCTCCAACTCACGGCGGGCGGCCAGCGGGTCCCCCGCGTAGGCGGTGATGAGCGCCGCCTGTCCCGGTCCGACCAGGGTCCGGGCACGCGCCAGGATGGCGGCGTGGCTCACCCCGGGAACGCCGTCAAGGATCGCCAGGCCGGCCATCGACGGTCGCAGCGAGACCGCCGACGCAAGCTGGTCGAGCGCGAGCTGGGCGTCGCCCAGGCGCGCCGCGAGCAATCCGGCGTTGAGGCCGACGGCGAGGTCCCTGGGCGCCCGGCGGACGGCCAGGCGAACGTGGTCGAGGGCCGCCGTGGGATCGCCGACCGCCACGTCCAGGAGCGCCAGGTCCACCAGGTTGATCCCGACCGGATCCAGGAGGACGGCCCGTGCCAGCTCCGCGCGGGCCTCGGCGGCGCGGCCGAGGCGGGCCAGCTCCCGGGCTCGCTGGATCGTGTACAGCGTGACGTCGGGATCGAGGGCGAGGGCCTGGTCATACCAGGCCAGCGCGGCGGCCGGGTCCCGCGGGTCGGCGGCGTTGCCGCGGACCTGGGCGAGCACTGCGGCGTCGGTGCGCACGAGCGTCGGCAGCGAGACGAGGAGCGCGGCGAGCGACAGGGCGACCACCGGGAGGGCCAGGCGAGACGAGACGGCGTCCAGGCGGGCCGTGGCCGCCGCAAGCGTGACTCGCCGACGGGCCGGCGGTGCCGACCCGACAGCCGTCGGCGTGGCGTCCTCCTCGGTCGGCGCCAGGCCCGAATCCACCCACGCGACCACGATCAGGAGCAGGGCGCAGATGAACGGCAGGTTGACGAGGTTGTCCACGAGCGACTGGCCCAGCAGCCCGGCGAGCCCGGCGGCAACGGCGATGGCATGGAGGTCGCCGCCCCTGCGCAGCCCGGACCAGAGTCGGCCGGCGACGGCGACGGCCAGGAGCCCAAGGGCCAGGACCCCGGCGATCCCCAGCTCCGCGGCGGCCTGGACGTACAGGTCGTGCGCGTGGGGGAGGATCAGGTTCGCCGCTCCCTCGGGATTGGCCTCCACCTTGAGTTGCACCCAGGTCCCGGGGCCGCCCCCGAGGAGCGGGTGAGCCGCAAGGATGGTCAGCGCGGACCGCCACAGGTCCAGGCGGAGCGAATCCCCGCCCTGGGCGAACCGGATGGCGACGAGGGGCGCCACGGCCAGCGCCAGCGCCATGGCGAGCAGGGCCGGCACCAGGAGGAGCGGTCGGCGGCGGATCGCATCCGTCAGCACCGCCGGCCGCAGGCCCCGCCGCCCGCCGACCCGCGCCGTGAGCAGCGCCAGCGCGACCACCGCCGCCAGCACCACCCCGATGTAGGCGCCGCGCGATCCGGTGATGAAGATGGCGGCGAACGCCAGGCCGCCGAGCACGGCCGCGACCCAGGTCCGGCCGCTGCGGCGCCGGAGCGTGGCCACGGCCAGGGGGCCCACGATGAGCAGCACCGTCGCGATCAAGTTGGGGGACCCCAGGTTGAGGTCCACCCACGACGGGCGGAGGGGCGGCAGGCTGACCTGACCGGTGAGCCGATAGAAGATCGCCCACTCGAAGGCGACGTTGGCGAGGTAGGCGGCCGTGATGACGATCGCCACGATGACGACGAGGGCGCCCACCCTCGGACGGAACCACCGGTCGCGCAGCAGCGTGACCAGGAAGAGGTAGGCGAGGGCGATCGACAGGCCGCCGAGGAGCGGCTCAAGGCTCAGGCGCGGACGCTGCGAGCCCAGCGCGGAGAGGGCGTAGACACCACAGGCGAGGGCGAGTGGCAGGAGGAGCGGCGTGACGGGCCGCCACGCGGGCCGGAAGAGCGCGCCGACCAACCAGGTGCCGAGGACCAGGACCACCATCCCCTGGTTCAGGAAGCGGCTCTGGATGGTGCCCATCGAGTCGTACTGCCCGGTGGCGGTGAACAGCAGGGCGACTGCGACCAGCAGGACGCTCCAGGCCAGCAGGCGGGCGCTCGACGACATCCGGGCCATCATAGCCAGCCGGCAGGGCCCCTTCCCCAACCCAACGTCACCATGGTTGCGGCATCCGTACCAATCCCCGGCCGGTGGGCGGGTGCTACCTTCCCGGCGTGCGGACACCGATCCTGCTCTATCTCGTCGCGCTCGCCGTCCGAGGCGGGCTGATTGCGGCATTCCCGGATCCTGCCTACCCGGATTCCTCGTATTACGTGGATGTGGCGAGGTCGTTGGCCGCCGGGCACGGCTTCACCACGGACGTCATCTGGATCTTCGCCGAGGTGGGTAACCGTCTCCCGGCAAACCCGACCCTGCCCATCCCCTCGAACGGGCACTGGCTCCCCCTGGCCTCGCTGGTCCAGGTCCCGTTCATCTGGCTGCTGGGGCCCACGGCGTTCGCGTCGGCGCTGCCGTCCGCGCTGCTCGGGTCGCTCGCCGCGCCCCTGACCTGGCTCATCGCCCGCGACGCGGGTTCCCGGCCCACGGTGGCGCTGGGGGCCGGCCTGCTCGCCGCCGCCCCCGCGGCGGGCGCGGTGTTCATGGCCCAGCCCGAGAACCTGGCCATCCTCCTGCCCCTGGTGGCGGCGACGCTCTGGATGGTCGGCCGGGGCCTGAAGGGCTCTGGCCGCTCGTTCGCGCTGGCCGGTCTCCTGGCGGGTCTCGCCGCCCTCGCCCGCAACGACGGCGTGCTCCTGGCCGGCGCCATCGGCCTCATCTGGCTGGGCGACCGCATCCGCTGGCTGCGGCGGCGGAGCGGGTCACGGGCCTGGGTCGTCGCGGAGGCCCGGCCGCCCATCGCGATCTGGGCCGCGGTCGCGGCCGCCATGCTCTTCCTGCTCGCCATCGGCCCGTGGTGGGCCCGCCAACTGACCGTCTTCGGCTCCATCTCGCCTACGGCCGCGTCCGGGGCGGCGCTCTGGATCCGCTCCATCGACGAGTGGGACTCGATCACGGCGCAGCCGTCGCTGGACCGCTTCCTGGCCCAGGGCCTGGGCACGATCCTGGCGAGCCGGCTGCTGGGGCTGGGCCAGGCCCTCCTGATCTTCTCGGTGGTCGCCTGCTCGTTGGTGCTGGTCCCGCCGCTGCTGGTGGGGATCGTGGCCCGCCGGCGGTCGCCCGACTTCGTGCCGTGGCTGGCCTACGCCCCGGTCGTGGTCCTGGGCGCGGCCCTCCTCTACCCGGCCCATATTCCGGGCGGGGCACTGGTGCACTCCGCGATCGGCCTCGTGCCCCACACCTACATCCTTGCGCTCGAGGGCGTGGCCGCGCTGGCCGGGGCCTTGGCCCTGGGACGCGGTCGAGCGCGCGCGTCCGGCCCGGCCGGGGACGGTGCCGGCCTGGTGGGGCCCGGCGGCGGCGATGGTGGCGGGACCGCCGGCGGCCGGGACGGGCTCCCGATCCGGCTCTTCGTGGGCGTCGCGGTGGCCTTCACGCTGGGCACCGCCTTCCTGTACGCCGGACCAGTGATCGCCGGATGGGACCGGGTCCGAGCGCCGCGGGTCGCCCTCGCCGCCGAGCTGGATCAGCGGGGCGTGCCGGCCGACGACCGGATCATGTCGCTGGACGCCGCCGGGCTCAAGTACTGGACGGGCCGACCCGGCGTGGTGACGCCCAACGACCCCATCGACACCATCGAGGCGGTCGCGCGCGCCTACGGGATCCGCTGGCTGGTGCTGGAAGCCGGCCCGGCCGAGTCCGATGGGCCGGTTGCGGCGCTCCGGCCCATCCTGCGCGGCGAGACGCGTCCCAGCTGGGTCGGCGCGGCCGCGTGGAGCTACGGGGTCGGTCCGGCAGGTGGGGCAACAGGTGGAACGGCAGGCGGGACCCCCGCGCTGGTCCTCTTCCCGGTCTGCACGACGATCGCCGACACCCGGTGCGCCCCGTGACACGCCGCGAATCGCCGCCCGTGTCCGCCTGGGCTCCGAGCCGCCGGGAGGCCATCCTGTCCGCCCTGGGGGTCCTGGCGACGGCGCTCCTCGTCCGGATCTGGGCGGCGTCGATGATCACGTTCCCCGCCCCCGAAGACACCGCCTACTACGTCGGGGTGGCGCGCAACCTGCTGGCTGGCCACGGGCTGGTCTCCGATGCCCTGTGGAGCTACACGACCCCACCGCTGGTCTTCCCGCGCCCGGCCTTCGAGGTGTGGCTGCCGCTGCCCACGCTCCTTGCCGCCATCCCGATGGCCCTGCTCGGGAGCTCGTTCTCCGCGGCGCAGTGGAGCGCGGTGATCGTGGGCTCGCTCGTGCCCGTGCTGGCCTGGCGCCTCGGCGCCGATCTCGCGCTGGAGCGGCGGTTGCCGGCCGGGCGTGGGCGCAGCATCGCGCTCGGGAGCGGCCTCGTCTGCGCCGTCTACCTGCCGCTGGTCCTGCATTCCGGCCTGCCGGATTCCACCATGCCGTTCGCGGCGCTGGCCCTGGCGACGTGCCTCGTCGTGGCACGGGCCACGCGGATGGCGCGACCCAGCCTGCGCATGCTGGTGAGCCTCGGCCTGCTCATGGGGGTGGCTGCGCTCGCGCGGAACGAGGCCGCCTGGCTGGCACTCGGCTGGGTGGTCGCGGTCGCCGGCCGCCCGGGGACGATGGCCGAGCGCGTGCGCCTGGTGGGCGTGGTTGGAGCCGTGGCGCTGGTCGTGTTCGCACCGTGGGCCGCCCGCGACTGGCTGGTCTTCGGCAACCCGCTGCCCGGCCAGGCGCTGGCCAACGCGCTGTCGCTCGACGGGCGGGACATCTTCGCCTGGCAGGAGCCTCCCACGCTCGCTCGTTACCTCGCCGCGGGTCCGGGAGCCTGGATCGGGACCCGCCTCGTGGGCCTCGGCCACAACCTCTTCAGCGTCCTGCTCCTGCCGGGGATGCCCATGTCGCTCATCGGCCTCGCGGGCCTGGCCGCGGTGGCGCGCGCCCGGGCGCTCCGGCCGCTGGTGCTCCTGGCCGGCGTGACGTTCACCGCCACCACCCTGCTGTTCCCGGTCGCGACAACGTGGGGCACCTTCCTCCACGCCGCGGGTCCGGTGCACGTCCTGCTGATCATCGGCTGCCTCACGGCGCTCGACTCCGCCATCGCCGCGGTCGGCCGGCGGCGGGGCTGGTCCAACCCGACCGCGTGGCTGGGACCATCGCTGGGCGTCGCGGCGGGGCTCCTCTTCACGCTGGCGCTGCTCCCGGCGTTCGGGGAGACGGGCCGCGAGGCCGCCGGCAAGTACGCCGCGCTCCGAACGGTCCTCGCCGACCTGGACCCCGCCGGTGGGCCCGTCATCACGGACTTCCCGATCTGGCTGGCCGAGGAGACGGGCAGGCACAGCCTGGCCCTGCCCAACGAGCAACCCTCGAGCGTCCTGGACCTGGCCGCCCGCTTCCCCGGGACCCGACTCCTCATCGTGGACGACCGGATCGATTCGGGACGCTGGCCGTCGATCCTGGCCGAGGGTCTGCCCGGTTCCGCCTGCTTCCAGCCGGTCTCCCTCCCGGCCTCCACGGGCCAGGGAGCCATTCGGGCCCTCGAGTCGACCCGCTTGTACCGGATTTCCTGCCCATGAGCGGCTCGTATACTTGGCCCACCATGGATGCACCTGGCTCCGGCGGTTTCCCGCGCGCGGGCGGATTCGATGTGCCGCTCGCCGAGGCGACCGCGGCCATCGGCACCAGCGCCAACACCCTGCGCGCCGCCCGCGAGCGCTACCGCGAGGCCTACCTGGGCGAACAGGCGGATTGGCGGATCCTGCGCACCGAGCTCGATGAGCTGGAGCTCCACGCGCGTGATGACGGATCGCCCGCGGATGCGGCCCGGCTTCGCGAGTTGCGCGCCCGGCTGGAGGTGACCGAGACCGAGCTGGGCCGCCACCGGGCCGAGCTGTCCCGGCTCAACCTGGCTCTCGACAACCTGGAGACCACTTGGCTCTTCCTCGCCCGTAACGACGGAAGCCTGGTGATGGACCCATCCAGCCCCGCGACGACGACGGCCCTCCAGATGCGGATCGTCGAGGCGCAGGAGGCGGAGCGTTCACGGCTGGCCCAGGAGATCCATGACGGCCCGGCGCAGTCGCTGACCAACGCGATCTTCCAGGTGCAATACGTGCAGCGCGTCCTGGACCAGGACATCGACGTTGCGCGCTCCGAGCTGCATTACATGGGCGAGCTGCTCCGACGCGAGCTGAGCGACGTCCGGAGCTACATCAGCCAGCTCCGCCCGCCGCTCCTGGACCAGCTGGGGCTGGAAGGCGCAATCCGGGATACCGTGGAGCACATCACCGCGCTGTCCGGCGTGGAGATCACCACGGAGCTGACCGCCTCGGCTGGCCTGCTGGGCGAGGCCGAGCAGACCGTGGTGCTGCGCGTGGCGCAGGAGGCGTTGCAGAACGTCCGGAAGCACTCGATGGCGGCCCACGCCACGGTGGCAACGCTGCTCACCGGTGAGGGCTGGCAGCTGGTGATCACGGACGACGGCCGCGGCTTCGACCTCGGGGCCGTCGTCGCCCGGGGGCGCCGCAACTTCGGTTTGCAGTTCATGCGTGAGCGCGCAGCGTTGATCGGCGCGCGATTCGAAGTACGATCCGAACCCAACGGCGGCACGACGATAATCCTGATCATCCCGGTGTCCGCAAAGGAGAGCAGATGAGCGCGACGGAGAACAGCGGCGAGCGGCGCCGCGGCGATCGGCGCCCCGCCGACGAGAAGGTGCGGATCCTGATCGTGGACGACCACGTCCTCTTCCGCCTCGGCATCTCCAACATCCTGGGCCGTGAGCCGGACTTCGAGATCGCGGGCGAGGCCGACGACAGCCGGTCGGCGATCGATATCGCCCTCGAGACCTCCCCCGACATCATCCTGATGGACACCTCGCTGCCGGCTCCGGGCGGGATCGAGACCACCCAGCGGATCAAGCGTGAGCTGCCGTCGTGCGGCATCATCGTGCTCTCGGCCGCCGAGGACGAGGACGACCTGTTCGGCGCGATCAAGGCGGGCGCGGCCGCCTTCATCCTCAAGGACGTCAGCCCGGCTGACCTCGTCACCACCATCCGCCGCGTCGTCGCAGGCGAGTACCTGATCAACGACGAGGTCTTCACCAAGCCGTCCGTCGCATCACGGGTCCTCAAGGAGTTCCGCGAGCTGGCCGTCTACGGCCAGGAGGCGGCGCCCATCTTCGCGCCCCTCTCCCCGCGCGAGGTCCAGATCCTGGACAACATCGCCCAGGGCATGACCAACAAGCAGGTCGCCTACGCGCTGAGCATCAGCGAGCAGACGGTCAAGAACCACATGAGTTCCATCCTCCGGAAGCTCTCGGTCAACGACCGGACCCAGGCCGTCGTGTACGCCATGCGCCAGGGCTGGATCCGGATGCCGGAGGACTGATGTCCCTGGGCAGCGCCATGGGTGGCCTCCCTGCCCGGCTGGCCGCCGACCTGGCTGCCCTCGACGCCGAGCTCGCCGAGATCGATCTCCTCATCACCCAGGCCACCACCGAGGCGGATCGCCACGAACAGAAGCGGTCGGCGGCGTCCGACCGGCTGCAGGGCGCCCGGAACATCGGCGAGCCGCCGGCCGGACTCGTGGAGCAGGCCGCTGCCCTGATCATGCTCACCCGCCGGGCCGGCGTGATGGAGGCGCAGGTCGACGTCCTGGCGGGCAAGCGCAAGGTGCTGGCCCGTTATCGCGAGGCGCTGGCCCTGTACCTGGGCCTCCCGCCGGGTCAGGACGCAGCCGGCGATTCACCGGTGCTCGCGGCACTCCTCCCGGGCGCCGCCGCCGGCAGGCCCGCGACCGGCGGCGGGCTGCCGGTTGGGGGCAAGGGCGCCGATCGGCGGGACGCCATCGACCGCGAATCGGCGCGGGTGGCGCTCGCGGCCCAGGAACAGCTCCGCCGCGGGATCGCGCGGGCCATGCACGACGGCCCGGCCCAGAGCCTCACCAACATCGTGCTCCAGGCACAGATCGTGGAGCGCATCGCGGCCCGCGACCCACTCGAGGCACGCGAGGAGGTCCGCCAGCTGATCGCCATGGTCCAGCGCACCCTGGACGCGACCAAGGCGTTCATCAGCGACGTCCGGCCCATGGTCCTCGACGACCTGGGCCTGGTGCCCACGCTGCGTGGCGCCGCCCGCGACCGCGGCCGGCGGGCGAACGTCCCGGTCGGGTTCGAATCATTCGGCATGGACCAGCGCCTGCCGACCGACGTCGAGAGCGCGCTCTTCCGTCTCTTCGATGACGCGCTGGCGGCCTACCTCACCCTGCGTCCCGAACAGATCCAGCTCCGGCTCGATTGGTCGGGTCAGCTGGATGCGCGTGTCACGGCCGGCCGGATCGGGGAGGACGGGACCGTGGCCGTCGCGGCCAATGCCGTCCGACCGGGCGCGCCCACCGATGAGGATCTTCCGCCGGCCCTGGCCGCCATGATCGCGCAGCGGCGCGATGACGAAGCCGCGGCCGCGGAGACGGCGCGCCTCGCGCACATCGCCACGCTGCCGGATGCGGCATGGCGGGAGGTCCAGTTCCGGGCCGCCGGGCTGGGCATCGAGGTCCGCCTGGAGGATGGTGGCGGCACGCTGGTGGTCAGCGCCGACCTGGCCGCCCTCTCCGGCCGCTGAGGCGAGGATCTCTTCGTCGCCAGCCCGGGATTGATCCGCCACGACCGGGCATGCGGGCACTCGTCGGCGCCGGAACGCGCCGATCACCCCGGTTGGCCGCAGAGGTCCTGGGTCCCTACCCGTCCGTACTTGTCCACACCTTCGGTGCCCCCCGGTGAGCCTACCCCGACGGTCGTGGGCAGGGGTTAGGACTATTGCGCTACTGACCATCCCGGGAAGACTTCCTAGAGTTCAACTCGACATCCGGCTTATCGGATCGACTTGGTAATTGGAGATCCTCGAAATGGCACTCATCACGTCGCTCTTTGCTTCCCTCCGTCGAAGCGAAGAGGGTCAGGGTCTGGCCGAGTACGCGCTGATCCTCGCGCTCATCGCCATCGTCGCCATCGTCGCGCTGCTCTTCCTGGGCGGCCAGGTCTCCGGCATCCTCAACACCGTTGGCACCTCGGTCTAGCTGACCAGCCGGCCTGTCGGACCGGCTGCCGGTCCCATCGGGCCGGGCCCCAAAGCCGACAACCAGCTACACCTGGCGTCGTCCGGCGGACGACGCGACGAGTCGGACAGTTGACACCTGATGAGGCAACTGCCACGCTCGTTGGGCCCCTGCTGGCGCAGGGGACTCTGGAGGAAAGGAGGTACTTCACAAGTGTCGATGTTCTCTGCTCTTATCGCTTCCTTCCGTCACGAGGAGGAGGGCCAGGGTCTCGCTGAGTACGCCCTGATCCTCGCGCTGATCGCCATCGTTGCGATCGTTGCGCTCCTCTTCCTGGGCGCGCAGATCTCCGCGATCCTGCACACCGTTGGAAA
>CAIJPD010000063.1 GCA_903822495.1 uncultured Chloroflexota bacterium
GCCGCCGAAGACGCCCGTCGGGCCGCCGAAGCTCGTGCCGCCGCCGCAGCTCAGGCCAAGGCTGCCGAGGACGCCCGCCTCGCCGCTGAAGCCGAGGCCGCGCAGGCTGCCCGAGCCGCCGCGGCCCTCGCTGCTGGGGACGCCAGGGCCGCGGAGGATGCCAGGGACGCCGCGGCCCAGGCTCAGGCCAAGGCCGCAGAGGATGCCCGCCTGGCCGCCGAAGCTCATGCCGCCGAGGCTCGTGCCGCCGAAGACGCCCGCCTGGCCGCCGAGGCTCGTGCCGCCGAAGACGCCCGCCTGGCCGCCGAAGCTCGTGCCGCCGAGGCTCGTGCCGCCGAAGACGCCCGCCTGGCCGCCGAGGCTCGTGCCGCCGAAGTTCGTGCCGCCGAGGCTCGTGCCGCCGAAGACGCCCGCCTGGCCGCCGAAGCCCGGGCCCGCCAGGCGGAGCCCCCGCCGCCGCCTCGCCGGAGCGGCGGCCCCACGCGGCGCGTCAGCATCGAGGCCGAGTCCGACAGTCAGCCCACGGCGCCGCCGCCCGCCGCTCCCATGACAGCTCAGCCCCAAGCCGTGCAGCCCGCCCCCGTCCAGCCCGTCCAGGTTGCCCACGGCGCGGCCCAGCCCCCGCCGCGCTTGCCCATGGCGTCTGCGCCGACCCAACCCGCCCCCGTGCAGCCCGCCCCCGTTCGGCCCGTGGAGGCGGCGGCCCAACCCGCCGCTCGCCGCCCGGATGAGGCCGTCGCGGAGCCCGCCAGGCCCACTGCCCGGCCGGTCATCGAGAAGCATGCCCCGCTCCCCGGGGAGCTGGTGTGCGGCAGTTGCGGCACCGGCAACGAGCCCGCCCGTCGGTTCTGCCGCGCCTGCGGGACCTCGCTCGCCGAGGCGCGCCCCGCAGTCGCCGCGACCCTGCCCTGGTGGCGCCGCCTCTTCGCCCGCAAGGCCAAGCAGCCGCTCGCGGCCGGCCAGCGAACCAAGGGCACCACGCGAAGCGCCGCCGGCGGCCGAAGGCGGACGAGCCTCGGCGGCATCCTCGGACCCCTCTTCGGCATCCTGATGCTGCTCGGCGTCGGCGGATACATCGCGATCCCATCGATCCACTCCGTGATCGACCACACGGTGGCGACGGCCGCCGACGAGATCCGCCGCCGCGTGGCGCCACGCCTCGTCATCGAGCCGCCGGTCAAGTTCGAGGCGAGTGGCGCCCAGGACGGACACGCGGTGGCCCAGCTCTTCGACCGGGCGACCAACACGTGGTGGGCCTGCCGGGAGCCGAATCCCACCGTCACCGTCACGTTTGCGGAGGCGCTTGACCTGGGGGCCGCGATCATCCATTCCGGCGTCGAGGCCGACTGGGTGAACTGGCGACGCCCAGCCGTCATTGAGATCACCGCGCTCGACACCGGCGCCAAGGTGACGGTGAACCTCGACGACGTCCCGGCCCAGCAGGACAAGACCTTCGATCTCCCGGGTACCAGGCAGATCCAGATCCGGGTCGTCTCGGTCCGTGGAGACGCGTCGTTGCCGCTCGCGATCAGCGAGATCCAGCTCTTCGCCAAGCGCTGACCCCGGCTGGCGGTCAGGCCGCGCGCCGCCCGCCCCGAACCGCCGGCATCAGCGGTAACGGACCGCCGCCGGTCGACCGGCGGCCTCAGCACCGCCCCGGGACCGATCCTCGGCCGTCTCACCGGTTCCGCCCACGACGCCCAGCGTCGCCAGCACCGACTCGTACTCATGCCGCGCCTTCCCGGCGGCACCGGTGTCGCCGGCGCGGTCGCGGGACTCGATCAACAGTCGCCACAACGGGTCGTGGTAGCGGTCGATGGCCAGGCCCGCGCGGCAGGCCTGCGCGGCCGCGTCCGTGTCGTCCCGGAGCAGGTAGACGTCCGCCAGCTGCGCCGCGGCCTCGGCGGCCCGGGTTCGCAGCGCCTCGCGACGCTCCACCACCCATTCAGCCGGGCCGTCCTCCGCGAGCAGGTCCCCGGAGTAGAGGTCGATGGCTCGTCCGAACGCCGCCGCAGCCGCCGACAGGTCGCCGGCCGTCCTCCGCGTTCGGCCATCGACGACGGCGGCCTCGAAGGCGGCCACGTCCACGAACGCGTCCTTCGGCAGGACCAGCCGGTAGCCCTCGCCCGTGCGCACGACCAGCTGTGCCCCGCCCCGCCCCGCCTCCGGCTCCAACAGCCCGCGGAGCGTCGAGATGCCGACCTGGAGCGAGCGGGACGCGGTAGCGGCGTCGGTATCGGGCCAGAGCGCCTCGGCGATCACCTCGCGATGGACCGTGGCGCCCGCGTGCAGGGCCAGATAGCGGAGCAGTGACCGCGACCGGGGCTTGATCGCGGCCATGTCGACCTTGACCCCGTGCAGGCTGAGCGAGAAGGCCCCGAGGCAGCGGACCTCCACCGAGGGCAACGGCTCGGCGGATGGGGCGCCGCGTGACGCGCGTGTCAGTCCGCTGGTCGGCGGTGTCGATCTCCCCGGTTGGGCGAGCGCTCGAACCGTGGCGGGACCTGACAGGCCGGTCTCGTCGGAGATCGCCGACGCCAGCGATTCGAACGCCGCACCGTGTTCCGCGTCCGACCGCGCCATCGCGAGAAAGCCGAACAGACGCAGGCCCGGTGTCCCGCTGGACCGTGCAACCGCCTCCGCCGCACTGCCCGCCTCTCGGGCATCGGGCGACCCCGCGTCGGCCAGCGCCACGGCCCCCAGGCCGCGCGCCCAGGCCTCCAGCGCCCCCGCGCCCAGTCGCCGGAAGCCGCGCTCCGCCGCCTCGGCCGCGTGCCGGCGGTCCTCGGGCGTCGCGGCTCCGAGGCCCAGCGCGAGGAGGCTCAGCCCCTCGCCCCATGGGTCCTGGCCCTCGTCGGGATCCATCTGGACCGGCACCGTCACATCGCCAAGGCCGATCGTCTGCATGGCCCTGGCCAGCATCGCCAGCCACGGGGCGTTGGCGGCCTCGGCTTCCTGGATGGCGCGCTCCAGGATCGTGACCCCGGCGACGTCGCCGGCCAGGAGGGCCGCCACTCCGCCGCCCAACCGGGCCGCTGCGGCGAGGGCAGGGGAGAGGCCGGGTCGTTCGGCGGCGTCCAGCAGCTCTCGCCGCGCCTCGCGGACCTGCCCACCAAGGAGTGCCGTGAGGCCGCGGACCAGGCCACGTTCCGCCGCACTCGGCAGCGTGGCCGCGTCGCGTCCGGCCGCCGCAGGGTCGCGTGTGACCGCCGCTCGCAGGAGCCCGCTCCAGTCGCGGAGCGAGGGGGGCGGCGAGGCCTGGAGCCAGGCGGCGATCGCCAGCCGCTCGGCGCGGCACACCTCGGCGAACGGAGAGCGCCCAAAGGCCACCTCCGCCCGGAGGTAGGCGTCCACTGCGTGCGACCAGCGGCCTTCGGCCCGCGCCCAGCGCGCGGTGGCGAGGATCAACCACGGGTCGCGTCGCACGATGGCCGGGGGCAGGTGCTCAAGCCACGGACCCTGTGCGCCCACCAGCCGTTCCCCGTCGCGTCCCAGGAGCCGTTGGACGGCGGCCCAGTCCTCGGCTCGACAGTAGGCGTCGAGTGCCTCCGCGGCCCAGCCGGCCCCCTCCAGGATCTCGCCGGCTCGCCGGTACCGCTCACGGTGCGCGTCGTGGCCCAGGGTGTCGATCAGGAGCCAGTCGAGATAGCCGCGGAGCACCTCGTGGTAGCGGTAGCTGGCATCGTCGTCGTCAAGCCGCACCGTGAAGACGCCACGGCGCTCCAGGTCGTCCAGGATCGCCCGGCTCCCGGTGCTGTTCCGGAGCTGGTCGCACAGTGGGGCATTCAGGCGGCGCCCCATGGCACAGGTGTCGAGAAGGAACTCCCGGACCTCCGGGTCCAGCGCGCCGACCACGTTGCTGGCCAGGTACTCACGCGTGAGGCGGGTGCTCCGTCCGGCTGCGGCCAGGAGCTGGCGTCGCTCCTCGGGGGACTTGCCGCGGGTGGCGAGGTGAAAGAGCTGCAGCCCCGCAGCCCACCCCTCCGTTCGGCGCGCGAGCGTCGCCAACTCCTGCGGCGGGATCTGGGCGCCATAGAAGTCACGGAAGAGACGCTCCACCTCCCAGCTCCGGAACCGGAGATCGTCCGCGCCGATCTCGAGGAGGCTCCCGGAAACGCGCCAGCGCGAGAGGTTGAACCCGGGCTGAACGCGGCTGCCCACGAGGAACGCGAGCCACGGCGGGGCGTACTCGATGAGCCGCTCGAGCGCCGCCTCGGCCTGGCTGCCCTCCAGGTTGTGGAGGTCATCGATGACCAGAAGGGTCGGCCCGCCCGCCCGCGCGTCCAGCGCACCGGCCGCATCCTCGATGGTCTCCCAGCCCGCGGCGAGGCCCGGCAGGGCCGCCGTGAGCGCTTGCTCCAGGTGGTGGACCAGCGTGGCCTCGTGGCCGTCCCAGCTCTCGGCGCGATACCACGCGACCGGCACGCCAGCCCCTCGCGCAAAGCCGGCCAGGAGCGACGTCTTGCCGCTCCCTGCCGGTGCGATCACGAGCGCCAGGCGCTGGCGCCAGATGTTGTCGAGGAGGGCGTGCAGGCGCTCGCGGGCCAGGGTGTCCTGGTGGGGGACGCGGAGCTTGCCCGCGACGACACCCCTGGCAGGGCCGGGCCGGTCAGGAAGTGCAGTCAAGCGGTGCCCTGGCCTCCTGTGCTGGGCGGAACGCAGATGTCGTGCCGCGGCGGGACTGTGGCGGCCGACCGCACCTGGTGGCCGCCACCGCGGCGCGGGCGCCCATTCTCCGCCCCGGGTCAGCCGCGGGCAAGCCCCATGCCCCATGTCGCGTTGCCTCGCGGCGAGGCCGCGAACACCATGGCGGGCGGGCGCCTACCGGCCGCTGGTCGTGCCGGGCCGATCCTCCCGAATGTCAGCCACGGTGACGTTCGCCGAGCGGTTTCGCCGAGATGACGCCACCGGCAGACAAACGAGAGGGGTCCATTGGCCGCACGAGTGTGGTCGCCCCGCCGCCGCGCGACGGGGTGTCTAGCTCGCCGCGCAGGCTGACAACTGGGAGGAATTGCGGCTCGGCCTGGGCTGCGAGCGAGCCGCGGCACCGCCGCCTCGTCCGCCCCGCCACCCGGCCGCATCCCGCCGCGCCGCACCCGGCGCGCTACCCTGCGCGCATGTGCCGATCCATCAAGACCCTTCGCCGCGTCGATCAGCCCGCCAGCCAGAAGAACCTGGAGGCCTTCGAGGCCGCGGTCGCCGAGATCGCCACGGCCTCGCGCCGCCTGCTGGAGTCGATCGGCCCGGTTGAGCCGATCTCGCAGGCTGCCGCGCCGCAGGCCACCGCTGCCACGTCGCACGCCCACCCGCAGCCTCGCTGACCACCGGCCTGGCCACGCGACCGCCACCATGGATGCCGACGACCTCGTCCTGATCAACGGCGACGTGATCACCCTGGATCCGGCGCCGGGCAAGGCCCGCGTCCAGGCCGTGGCGATCCGCGGCGGCCGGATCCGCTTCGCCGGCACGGACGACGATGCGCTGGCGGCTCGTGGCCCGCGCACCCGTGTCGTGGACCTGGGCGGCCGGACGGTCATCCCCGGCCTGATCGACGGCCACGCGCACCTGGACCGCGAGGGCCTGCGCGACATCTTCCCCAGCCTGGAGGGTTGCCGCTCCATCGCCGACATCCAGGACCGCATCCGGGCACTGGCCGCAGCCACCCCAAAGGGCGAGTGGATCGTCACGATGCCCATCGGGACCCCGCCGTACTACTTCAAGCCCGAAGCCACCCTCGCCGAGGGCCGCTTCCCCAACCGCCACGAGCTCGATGTCGCCGCGCCCGACCACCCCGTCTACATCCGCGGCATCTGGGGCTACTGGGACAAGCCCCCGATCACGTCGGTGGCCAACTCGCTGGCCCTCGCCCTCGCCGGCGTGACCCGCGACACCCCGCCCCCGGCGTCGATCGTGGAGATCGAGCATGACGCGGACGGCGAGCCCAGCGGAATCTTCCGCGAGCACGCGCCCGTGCCGGTCCTGGAGTTCACCACCTTCGCCGGCGTGCCGCGCTTCACCCACGAGCACCGCGTCCGCGGCGTGAGGACGGCGATGACCCGCGCGCTCTCCGCGGGCACCACCAGCGTCTACGAGGCGCACGGCGTCGCGCCGGAGGCGCAGCGCGTCTACCGCCAGCTCCACGAGGCCGGGGAGATGACCGTCCGCGCCCACGTGGTCCTCAGCCCCACCTGGGCGACGGCGGCCGAAGGCATCGAAGCCATCGAGCGCTGGCTCCCCTTCGCCAGCGGCCGGCGGGGGACCGGCGACGCGTGGCTCCGCTTCGGCGGGGTCTTCCTGGGCCTGGGCCACCCCAACGACGTGACCCGGATCCTGTTCGAGGGCCTGCCGTACACCGCCTGGGGCGGCTTCGTGGAGGCCGAGTTCGAGGAGCCCGACTTCCGCGCCCTCTGCCTGGCCGCCGCGGCCAACCGCGTGCGCATCAACACCCTGGTCAACGACGCGAGGACGCTGGCCACCGTGCTGGACGTCCTGGAGGATGTGGACCGCGCCCATCCCATCCGCGACCTGCGCCCCGTGCTGGAGCACGTCCGCGACGCGTCACCGGACGCCATCCGCCGGATGCGCGACCTGGGCGCCATCGCCACCACCCAGCCCAGCGCCTACATCTGGAAGTCGGGGGCCGCGTACCTGGCTGCCGGCGGCGACCCGGAGCGGCTGTGTCCCCACGCCGACTTTGACGCCGAGGGCCTTCCCTGGGCGCTCTCCACGGACAACAAGCCGTACTCGGCGCTCTGGGCGCTGGCCGCGGCGGTGGAGCGACGGGATCGGGGCGGGCAGGTGCTGGGCGAGAGGCAGCGCGTGACGGTGGAGCGAGCGCTCCGGGCGCTCACCATCGACGCCGCCCGCCTCACGTTCGAGGAGGACGACAAGGGCTCGATCGAGGCCGGCAAGCTGGCCGACCTGGCGATCCTCGACCGGCCCATCCTGGACTGCGAGCCCGACGAGATTCGGACCCTCCCGGTGCCGCTGACAATCGTCGGCGGACACGCGGTCCACGAAGTCGCCGGCGGGCTGGCGTAGGCTTCGCCCCGAACCGTCACGAGGAACCCCCGCCCATGGCCCGCGACCCCCGCACGCTGAGCACCGCCGGCTTCACCACTCGACCGCAACTCGCGGGCACGTTTGGCATGGTCGCGTCCACCCACTGGATCGCGTCGGCGGCGGGCATGGCGGCGCTGGAGGCGGGCGGGAACGCCTTCGATGCCGCGGCCGCCACGGGGTTCACGCTCCAGGTCGTGGAGCCGCATCTCAATGGCCCCGGCGGCGACATGCCGCTCATCTTCGCGAGGGCCGGTGATGACCGGGCCACCGTGCTCTCCGGCCAGGGCCCCGCGCCGGCCGGCGCCACGCGCGAGCACTACCAGGGCCTGGGGCTCCAGCTGATCCCCGACAACGGGCTGCTGGCGGCCGCCATCCCCGGCACGGTGGACGCGTGGCTCACGCTCCTGCGCGACCACGGCACGCTGCCGCTCCGCGAGATCCTCAAGTACGCCATTGGGTATGCCCGCGGCGGCCAGCCCATCCTGGACGCGGCGTGCGACACCATCGCGGACGTCGCGCCGCTCTTCCGCGAGGCGTGGGCCCCATCGGCCGACCTGTGGCTGCGGGACGGCCACGTGCCGGTCCCGGGATCGCTCTTCCGGAACCCCACCCTGGCCGACACGTGGGAGCGGCTGCTCCGCGAGGCCGAGGCGGGCAAGGGCCCCAGCGGCCCGGGCGGCCCCGACCGAGCCGAGGAGATGGAGCGGGCCCGGCTGACCTGGAACCGCGGCTTCGTGGCCGATACGGTCGACCGCTTCGCGCGGCAGGCGTTCCTGGATTCGTCCGGGGAGGCGCACGCCGGCGTCCTCACCGGCCAGGACATGTGGGGCTACGCGTCGCCCTACGAGGCGCCGCTGGCGTACGACTTCCGCGGCTGGACGGTGTGCAAGACGCACGCCTGGGGCCAGGGTCCGGTGCTCCTCCAGCAGCTGGCGCTCCTCGACGGGTTCCCGGACCGGGCACTCCGCCACGGCACCGCGCAGATGGTCCACACCGTGGTGGAGTGTGCCAAGTTGGCGTTCGCGGATCGCGAGGCCTGGTACGGCGACGATCCCGGGGTCCCGTACGCGGACCTGCTGAGCCCGGCGTACTCGGCGGCGCGCCGGGCGCTGGTGGGCCCGACGGCGTCGATGGAGCTGCGGCCCGGCTCGCCCGGCGGACGAACCCCGGTGCTCCCGGCCATCCTGTCGGCGCCGTTCGTGGCCGCGGCGGGCGCGGGGGCGGGCGATCCCACGCTGAAGAGCCTGCGCAAGCGCTCCAAGGGCGACACCTGCCACCTCGACGTCGTCGATCGCTGGGGGAACATGGTCTCGGCCACGCCCAGCGGCGGCTGGCTCCAGTCCTCGCCCACCATCCCCGGGCTGGGCTTCTGCCTGGGCACGCGGCTCCAGATGTTCTGGCTGGAGCCCGGGTTACCCAACTCGCTGGCGCCCGGCAAGCGGCCCAGGACGACGCTCACCCCCTCGCTGGCCTTCCGCGACGGTCGGGCGGCGCTCTCGTTTGGCACGCCGGGGGGCGACCAGCAGGACCAGTGGCAGCTGATGTTCTTCCTGGCCCACGCCGTGTCCGGCATGAACCTGCAGGCGGCCATCGACGCGCCGATCTGGCACACCACGCACTTCCCGTCGTCGTTCTACCCGCGCGGCAGCGCGCCCGGGGAGATCACGGTGGAGTCGCGGCTTGGCGCGCGGACCATCGCGGCGCTCCGGGCGCGCGGCCACAGGGTCACCGTGGTGGGGCCGTGGACGCTGGCGCGGATCTCATCGGTGGCGCGCGACGCGCGGACCGGCGTGCTCTACGGGGCCGCAAACCCGCGCGGGATGCAGGGCTACGCGGTGGGCCGGTAGGGGAGCGGGGCGGCCGACCACGCGGGTGGCCGGTTCGGCTGGGGCCCGGGGCGCTCCGCCCCTTGGTTCATCACGCCGTCCGTTCGGCCCCACCGCGCCACTCCACCAGGAGCCAGACCAGGTCGGCCGGGATCATCCACCAGCCGCCCTCCCAGGCGAGCAGGAAGAGCACCGGCAGGAAGGTGGCGGCGGCGGTGATCCGGTGGCGGCGCGTGGGCAGCACCACCGGTGCCAGCCACGCGAAGACCACGAGCACCACCAGCCAGCCGACCAGCATCGGCCATTCGGCGAACCCACCGGCCACGGTGGGGATCAGCAAGCCAACCACGGCGAGCAGGCCCGGCAGCCATTGAAGCCCCATTCGGCCGCCTACCCGTCCCCGCCCCGGCTCTGGACGAAATCGAACCCGAAGCGGCCCTTGATGCACAGGTGGCCCGCCGTGACCGACGAATCGGCCGGCGAGGTCACCTTCACGATCCGGTTGTCCTGCACGTGCAGCTCCAGCGAGCAGCCCACCCCGCAGTACGGGCAGATGGTCTCCGTCACGGACTGGGTGGCCTCGTCCCAGGTCCCCGCGGCCCGCATCTCGTGCTCGGAGCGGAACATCAGCGCCCCCGTGGGGCAGACGCCGATGCAGTTGCCGCAGTAGACGCAGGCCGAATCGGGCAGGCCGACGTTGAACTCCGTGGAGATGCGGGCGTCGAACCCGCGCCCGGCGACCGCGATGGCGAAGGTGTTCTGCGCGTCCACCCCGCACGCCTCGACGCACTTGTAGCAGAGGACGCAGCGCGCGTAGTCGCGGATGTACAGGTTGTTGTCCAGCTTCACGGGTTGGGCCACCGTGGCGGCCAACGCGCCCGACGGCGCGTGGTGGTGGCCGGGCGCCAGGGCGTCGCGCTCCGCGGGGCCGAAGGGGGCCGACGGGGGGCCGAACCTTGCCGGGTCGGCGCCGTACCGCTCCGACCAGGCGGCCAGCGAGCCGTCCGGCCGGGCGGGCCCCGCCAGGCCAATGTCGACCGACGAACCCAGCAGTTCCAGGACGCCCTTGCGCGCCGCGCGGACCCGATCTGTCCCGGTGCCAATCTCCATCCCCGGCTCCACGGCCCGCGAGCAGGCCGGCACCAGCGTCCGGTTGCCGGTCACCTCCACGACGCACAGGCGGCAGACGTTGACCGGCGCCAGGTTCTCGGCGAAGCACAGCGTGGGGATCTCCGCGCCGGCGGCGCGGCAGGCGTCCAGCACGGTGACGCCGCCGGCGACGGTGACCGCCCGGCCGTCGATGGTCACCTCCACGGCCGCCGGCGGGGTGACCGGCGGCGGCTCGGGAGTCCGCGTGGCCCGGGCGGGTAGCGTCGTGAAGATCGCGACGAGGTCCGGCGGCATGACGTACGGGGCCGGGCGGGGAGCGGCGTCGTGCTCGCTCATCGCAGGCGGGGCCCGGCGCAGGAAGGGAGGCCGCGGGTCAGCATCCGGGCCAGTGTAGCCCCGGGGTGGACCCTCCCGGGGCATCGGGCCGATACTCCCCCGTATGACCGGATCCACCGCGCGCCCCGGCGGGCGGCGCCCCGACGCGCCGAGTCCTGACGGGCTGCCCGCCTCGCACCCCCGGCAGCCGGACGACCGAGCCGGCCCGGCGGTGGCCGCCGTCCTGCTGGCGCTGGTCGTGGTCGCGGTCTCGCTGGCGGCCGCCGTCACGCCCGGCCCAGTCGTCCTGCCGCCGCCGATCGACCTTGCGGTCCCCGGGACCGACCCCGTCTTCGTGGGTGCCGGCGACATCGCCTCCGGCCCGGCCGGGCCGCGGGGCGGCGACCAGGCCACCGCGCTCCTGCTCGACGCGATCGTGACGGCCAACCCGGGCCGCGTCACGGTCTTCGCGGCCGGCGACCTCGCGTACGAGAGCGGCACCGTCAGCGAGTTCGCCAGCAACTACGACCCAACCTGGGGCCGACAACGGGCGATCACGCGGCCCATCCCCGGCAACCACGAGTACCACACGGCCGACGCGGCGGGCTACTTCGCGTATTGGGGAGCAACGGCCGGCGATCCCGCGATGGGCTTCTACGCCTACGACCTGGGCGCGTGGCGGATCTACGCGCTCAACTCCGAGATTGCCCACGGCGCCGGCTCGACGCAGGAGCAGTGGTTGCGGGCCGACCTGGCCGCCCACCCCACGCGCTGCGCGCTCGCGTACACGCATCACCCCCGCTTCTCGTCCGGGACGCACGGGAGCGACCCTGGGATCAGCGCGCTCTGGCAGGCGCTGGTCGACGGCGGCGCCGAGATCATGTTGGCCGGCCACGACCATGACTACCAGCGCTTCGAGCCCCAGACGGCGGCCGGTGTCCTGGACCCCGCGCACGGCGTCCGGCAGTGGGTGGTTGGGACGGGCGGCGTCGGACACTACGAGATCGACCGGGCCATCCCCAACACGGTGTCGCACGACGACCAGACCTACGGGGTGCTGCGGCTCACCCTCCACCCGACCGGCTACGACTTCGCCTTCGTGCCCGTGGCCGGCCGCCCTTTCCGTGATTCAGGCGAGGGCCTCGCCTGCCACTGAGGCGAGGGCGGCGGCCTAGCGGGCGCCGGTCAGGAGTCGGCGGAGCCGTCCGGGCCGCGCCGCGGCAACGTCCGCTCGAACCAGGGTCAGCGCGCGCATCGGGCAGCAATCCATCGCGCGCTGGATCTCGTGCATGCGCCCCCCATCGAGCGGCCCCTCCGGCAGGATGGGGTAGCGCCACTCGTCCAGGCCGATGATGTCGGGCACGAAGTCGCCGCACAGGCCGTAGCCGTCGCACTTGATCCAGTCGACCTTGAGGCGAGCCTCCATCAGGCCACCTCCATCCGGCGGCTGGTCGACGCCGCCGATGGGCCCGAAGTGGCCGCGTGCAGGCCTGCTGAGGCCGATGTCTCCCGGCAGCGCCCCGATCGGACGTGGTGGTCCAGGTCCTCCTCGAACACGCGCAGTGCCGAGGCCATGAGCGCCACCGCGCCGTCCGGGTGGTGGCAGGCACCCCGCCCGGCGACGATCTGCGTCCAGCGGACGATCCCGTCCATGTCGTCGGGCTTGGAACGCCCATCGGCGACACGACGAGTCGCGTCGGCCAGGGCGCGCAGGCCGAAGACGCACGGCCCGCACTGGCCGGCGCTCTCCCTCGCCATGAACGACATGATCCGCGCGGTGGCATCCACCCCGCAGGTGCGGGCCGGCAGGAGCCCCACCATCCCGCATCCAAAGGTGAGGCCCTTCTCG
Source organism: uncultured Chloroflexota bacterium (assembly GCA_903822495.1). Lineage (GTDB taxonomy): Bacteria > Chloroflexota > Limnocylindria > Limnocylindrales > CSP1-4 > CAIJPD01. The sequence goes on from CAIJPD010000063.1 coordinate 12,163, forward strand.
CGCATCGCCGCCGGATCGAGCGGCAGGCTCCAGACATCGGCGGCCGGGGCCCAGGTCCCGAAGTAGCCGCCCAGCAACACGGCCAACGTGCCCGCCGGCGAGGCGCCCGCGCCCGCCGCTACCTCGCCGAGCGGGGTCCCAAGCTCGATCTCCAGGACCTCGGCTGGTCGCCCCGTGCCGCTCAGCGTGATGAGCGCCGTCCCGCGTGCCGCGCCGCGCCCCGCCTCGCGGTACCAGCCGGCCCCAAAGCGCGCGATGAGCGCCGCGTGCGCCAGGCTCTCGACGTTCTGGACGAGCGTCGGTCGGCCGTTGACGCCGCGCTCCGACATCCGCGGGGGCGACGTGGTGGGCCGCGGGTCGCCCGAATTGACGAAGTGGACGGCGCCGCTGGCCTCGCCCGCCACGTATCCGATCGGTGCCTCGATCATGCGGATCCGTTGTCGGACCCCCGGCCGGCGCTGCTCGATGGCCACGCCGAGCGCGGCAACCGCCGCCTCGTGCTCCCGGCCCACGTAGAACACGATGTCGTTGGCGCCCACGGCGTCGGCCGCCAGCACGGCGCCGTCGATGACCAGGTGCGGGCGCGCGGCCATCAGGACACGATCCTTCAGGCTGGCGGGCTCGCCTTCGGCCCCGTTGGCCAGGATCACAGCGTGACCGCGCGCTCGCTCGGCCATCGCGCGCCACTTGCGGCCGACCGGGAAGCCGGCTCCGCCGCGGCCCAGAAGCCCCGACGCGTCCAGCTCGCTCATCGTCCGCTGGGCATCGCGCGCGGTGGGCAGTGGGCCCAGCCGGGCGAGGTGGTCCGCCAGCGGCTCCGGTCCTTCGAGCGATGGACCGGCGAGCAGCCGACGGGCGTCGGGAGTGGTGTTCAGCATGCGGGGCTCCGCCTGGCGTCCGGGTGTCCGCGATGGGTGAGGACGGCAGCCGCGACCCGTCCGGGTCGGTCACGACTCGCGCAACGTTGTCACCCCTTCGAGGCGGCGACAACGGGAAAGGTTTCGTCGGCGTGGCCGTACGAATGGCCCACCGGCAGGGTCCCGGGCTCGCCTGACTCGCGGCGACTCGCGTTCAGCCGTGCAGCCGTGCCGTCCGGATGATCGTGCGCAGCTTCACCCCGCGGACCGCGCGCCGGCCTACGCCTCGAGCGGGAGCCCCGCCCGGAGCCCGGATTCGAGCGCGCTCGACGCCGTCTGGCCAAGGCCGCAGATCGAGGCGTCGCGCATCACCTGGCCCAGTTCGTGCAAGATCGCCAGCTCCTCGTCGCGCGGGCGACCCGGCAAGCCCGCCGCGAGGCGCGCCAGCAGCTCCTCCTGCCGGACCGTGCCGACCCGGCAGGGCACGCACTGGCCACACGACTCGTCCCGGAAGAACTGCGCGATGCGCCGCATCGTGCCGGGCAGGTCGGCGGTCTCGTCGAAGACCATGACCACGCCGGACCCCAGGCCGGCGCCGATGGCGCGCGTGCCTTCGAAGGTCATCGGGGTGTCCAGCCGGTCCGGTCCCACGAAGGACCCGGCCGCGCCCCCCAGGAGGATGGTCCGGATGGCTCGGCCGCCGGCCACGCCGCCGGCCAGGTCGATCAGCTGACGGAGGGTGGCGCCGAATGGGACCTCGTAGACGCCCGGACGCGCGACCGACCCCGACAGGCAGAAGAGCTTGGTGCCCGATGAGCCGTCGGTGCCGGTGGCGGCGTAGCGCGCGCCGCCGCCGTGCGGGGTGATATCCGTTCCGTCGCCGGCCAGCGCAAGGAGCACGTTGGCCATGGTCTCGACGTTGTTGATCGCGGTCGGCCGACCGAACAGCCCGGCCTCGACCGGGTACGGAGGCTTGTTGCGCGGCTCGCCCCGCTTGCCCTCGATCGATTCGAACAGGGCGGTCTCCTCGCCGCAGACATACGCGCCGGCACCACGCCGGAGCTCGATGTCGAAGTCCAGGCCCGACAACAGGACGTCTCGGCCAAGGAGTCCGGCGGCACGGGCGGCGCCGATGGCATTGACCAGGCGTGCCTCGGCGAGCGGGTACTCGCCGCGCAGGTAGAGGTAGCCGCGGTTCGCGCCGACGGCGAATGCGGCGACGGTCATCGCCTCGACGATCGCGAAGGGGTCCTCCTCCAGCAGGACGCGGTCCTTGAAGGTGCCGGGCTCCGACTCGTCGGCGTTGCACACGACGTAGGCGGGCCCCGGCCTGGCGGCCACGGCGGTGCGGACCGCGGCCCACTTCCGGCCGGTGGGGAATGCGGCGCCGCCCCGACCAACGAGCCGGGCGGTGGCGATCTCGGCGATCGTCGCCTCCGGGCCGAGGGCGACGGCGTTGGCCAGGGCCCGGTAGCCGCCGTGGGCGCGGTAGCTCACCAGCGAGGACGGATCCGCGACGCCGACGCGGGCCAGCAGGCGCAGGCCCTGGGCGCCGACCTGGGGGACGGAGCGACGCAGTTCGGCGAGCCGCCCCGGCGTGGGGATGGTCAAGGGCGGAGCCGGGTCGGGGGCCGGGCCCACGGCGCGCTCCAGCCGCGCGCGGAGGCCGGCGGCATCGAGGCCGGTCTCGGACGTCCGCACGGGCTCGTCGCCCGCGACGGTGATGAGGGCGGCAGGGCCGCGCTCGCACTGGCCCAGGCACGGGCTGCGGAGCCACGTCGCCTGGCCACCCAGGCGCGCGACCGGCTCGCCTTCGGGACCCAGCGCGCGGCCCAGGTCGGCGCACAGGCGTTCCGCGCCGGCAAGGCGGCACGCGATGTCGTCGCAGACATGGGCGACGATGGGTGGCCGCGGCGTGGTGGCGAGCAGCGTGTAGAACGTCGCGACGCCGTACGCCTCGGCCGGCGGCACGGTCAGGCGGCGGCACGCCTCGTTGAGGGCCGGCGCGCTGATGTGCCCGATCCGGTCCTGGATCGAGTGGAGGACGGGGAGGAGGAGGGTCCGTCGCTCCCGGGCCGCGTGCCCGCCGCGCGCCGCCCGACCATCCGCCGCTTCCACGCTGGTGCCGCCGGCCCACCCGTCCGGTGCCGGGCCGAGGACCGCGTCCACGGCGGCGCGCTCGGCGGGGGTGGCGAGTGGCCCGATGACGTGGAGATCCATCGCACGGAGTGTAGTGCGGCTGGTCCGCGATGAACCGGGTTGGCGACCCTGGATCCTGCCGCCCACCCATGAGATGCGGCGCGGGGTCTCCCAGCGCCCGAGCCCGCGACTACGCCGTTGGGTTGACCGGGACCAGCTCCGGGTTCTCCGCCTGGAACGCTCGCGTCAGGATGGAGACCCGGCGCTCCAGGTTGGCCTTCTCGTTGGTGCCCTGCTGAAGCAGCAGCGAGTACTCGTGGAGACCCGCATCCTGCTCCTCCTCCGGCCGCTCCAGCGCCTCGATGCGCTCGCGGTTGAAGGTCCGCAGGAATGTCGCGATGCGACCCGCGAGCCGGCCATCCGGGTAGAGCCGGGCCATGCCCGCGACGAAGAGGTAGAAGACCGGCGGGTTGGGCAGCGTGTGGAGCAGCGCGTCCTGGCGGTCGAAGATCCGCTCCATGATCGCCAGGTTCTTCTCCACGGCGGCCTTGAGCTGCTCGCGGCGCGCCGGGTCCACCTTGCGGTTGGCGCGGATGAACTCGTCGAGCGTCCGGCTCTTGAGATCCGGGATCGTCCAGTCCCCGTCCAGCCGCAGGTCCTCGATGTAGAGCATCTTGGCGGCCAGGTCGAAGTGGTGGTAGCGCGAGTTGGTGAACTTCAGTCGTTCCGTGAAGAACGGCCGGACGCCGATCTCGCGGACCACGACGGCCATCTCGCCGCCCATCGCGTTGCGCTTCTCCGCCGCGTTGAGCGGCTCGCCGTTGTTGAGGCGGGAGAAGAGGTCTTCGATGTCTTCCTCTCGGGCGTTCTGGATCAGCACCACGGCCAGGAACGTGGTCTTGAGGACCTCCTGCCAGATTGGGTCCATGTCCTTGAGGTACATGCCCGGCCCCGGCGTCACCGCGTCGGGCGGGAGCTCGGGGTAGTTGTTGGCCTCGATCCTGAAGTCGGAGGCCAGCGGGAACTCGTTCTTGAGGAAGCGCCAGATCGTGGTCAGGCGCTGCTTGCCGTCAACCACCGCGTAGACCTTCGTCTCCTCGATGCCCCGCAGGTCATGGAGATAGATCTTGGGCACGTCGTAGCCGTTGAGCAGCGAGTCGATGAACAGCTGCTGCTTCTCCAGCGACCACACCGATGATTCGCGCTGGTAGGGCGGCTTCTCCTGGATGGCGCTTCGCCACAGGTAGGCCTTCATCACCGTGAAATCGTGGGCAGGAACGCAGCGCATCAGGTCACCGAAGCAGTGGTTGGGTGGGCACGTTGGGCGGTCCGGGCCCGACGGGCGCAGGGACCCCGCGTCCTCCGGGCAGGCCAAAAGTGTAGCGGGGCCGAGGGCTGCCGAAGGCGGCTTCGGGCGGCGGCCGGAGCCGGCCGCCGCCCCAGCGGGCCGGTCGACCAATTGTGCTACCATGTGCTACATGAGCGAGAACGGGGACAGGCCGGCACGGGTGGGCGTGCGGGAGCTGCGCCAGAACCTCAGCGTCTACCTGGACCGCGTCAAGGCCGGCGAGACGCTGGTGGTCACCGAGCACGGAGAGCCGGTGGCCCGCCTTGCCCCAACGGCGCCGCTCTCTCGCTACGAGCAGCTCATCGCGGACGGCACCATCGCCCCGGCCACGGAGGACCACCGACTGCTCACCCCGCCTCCTCCGCGCGACCCCGGCGACACCGGGCCGACGCTCACTGAGATCCTGCTGCAGATGCGCGATGAGGAGGAGTACTGACGTGGTCGCCTACGCCGACGCGTCGGCCATCGTCAAGCTCATCCTCGACGAGGCAGGATCGGCCGCGATGTATCGGTGGTACGTCGAGCTCGAGCGGGTCGCGACCAGTCGCGTCGGGGTCGTCGAGACCGTGCGTGCCGCCATGCGACGACCCCACGACGAGGCCCGCCGTGCCCGGGTCCTCGGCGGCCTGGAGGTGATCGACCTGAGCCGGCCCATCGCACGGCGCGCGGAAACGGTGGGGCAGGCGACCCTGCGGACCCTCGATGCCATTCATCTCGCTTCGGCGCTCGCGCTTGGCCTGGACCTGGAGGCGTTCGTCACGTACGACGACCGCCTCGCCGCCGCCGCGCGCCAGCTGGGGCTGCCGGTGGTTCGGCCGGCCTAGCCGCCCTGGGCGTCGCCCAGCAGCCGCTGGATCAGGAAGAGCGTGATCGGCAGCAGGAGCGCCGAGACGAAACCCCGCAGGGTCCCGGTCGACCATGGCCAGGTGGGCAGCTTCGCAATGATGTCGCGCTCCCGCCAGAGCGCCGCGATGGACTTGCCCAGGGTCTCCACCCGGCCCACGGTCCGGGCGCACCGTGGTCATCGCGGCCAATCTACGAGCGGCGCAAGCCCCTCGAGGCTGCCGCCCACAGGAGGGCGGGAGCAAGGAAGCCCCAGTAGGCGCTGACTGGGTCGAATGTGCCGATGGCGACCCGTCCGCTGGACCAGACCTGGGCGGGCCACAGGAGCGTCGCGACGACCCAGGCGACGACGTACACGACCCAGGACGGCCCGGGCAGTCGCACCACGAACGCGACCAGCATGTGGAGCCAGCTGGGGGCGTAGGGGTGGTCGGGTCGGTCGGCGGCTGCCGGGTCCGAGGCCGGGGACGTGACCGCGATGGACTCGCTCATGGCGGGGGATGGTGCGGCCGCCACGACGAAACGGGAATGGGCAGCCTTCGGGCCGTGACGCGGCTGCCTACCCGCGCAGCTTCTCGACGCGGATCGCGGTGGCCTTGAACTCGGCCGTGCCCGCCTTGGGGTCCCAGGCGTCATTGGTCAGCAGGTTGGTCGCCACGTCGTCCGGGAAGTGGAAGGTCATGAACATCAGGCCCGGGCGGAGCCGTTCGTCGGCACGCGCCGAGACCTCGACCTGGCCACGCCGCGAGGTGACCCTGACCCGCTCGCCGTCGGCGATCCCCAGGCGCGCCATCTCCGCCGGCGACATGTCCAGCGTCTCGCCCCGCCGGAGTGGCGACGAGAAGCCGCCGCTCTGGACCCCGGTGTTGTAGGCGTCCAGGCGGCGCCCGGTGGTGAGGCGGATCGGGAACTCCGGGGAGAGGCGGTCCACCGGCGGGTCATGGTCCACCGGTACAAACGGGACCCGCGATCCAGGGACCGGCGATTCCCACAGGCGCGAGTGGAGGAACAGCTCCCCTGGATGCGCCTCATCCCAGCACGGCCACTGCAGCCCGCCTTCGGCCTCCAGCCGGGCGTAGCTCATGCCGGCGTGGACGGGCGAGAGGCGCCGGACCTCGTCCCAGATCGTCTCGGCGTGCGGCTCACCCCAGTCGTGGCCCAGCCGGCGCGCCAGCTCGAACAGGATCCAGAGGTCGTCGCGTGCCTCGCCGGGCGGCTGCAGCGCCTTGCGTACGCGCTGGACGCGCCGCTCCGAGTTGGTGACCGTCCCGTCGGACTCGGCCCACGCGGCGGCGGCGGGGAGCACCACGTCGGCCAGCTCCGCCGTCTTCGTCAGGAAGATGTCCTGGACGACGAGGAAGTCCAGTCCCTTCAGCAGCCGGATCGTGCGCGCCTGGTCCGCCTCCGACTGGGCGGGGTTCTCGCCGATCACGTGGACCGCGCGCAGCTCCCCCCGCTCCATGGCGTCGAACATGAGTGACAGGTGGAGGCCCTTCCTGGCCGGGATGGGCACGCCCCACTCGGCCTCGAACGGCGCCCGCAGCGCGTCGCTCTCCACGAACTGGAAGCCAGGGAGGCGGTCCGGGAGGGCGCCCATGTCGCCGCCGCCCTGGACGTTGTTCTGCCCGCGGAGCGGGTTGAGGCCGCTCCCGTAGCGCCCCACGTGTCCGGTCAGGAGCGCCAGCGAGATCAGCGCCAGCACGTTGTCCACGGCGTTGTGGTGCTCGGTGATGCCCAGCGTCCAGCAGATCATGGCGCGCGGGGCCGTGGCATAGGCATGGGCCAGCTCGCGGATCAGCGCGGCGGGGACGCCGGTCTCGGCTTCCGCCGCCTCCAGCGTCCAGGGCTCCACCTTGGCCCGGTAGGCTTCGAAGCCGGACGTCGCCCGATCGATGAACTCCCGGTTGGCCAGCCCGGCCGCGATGATCTCCCGGCCGATCGCGCTGGCCAGCGCGATGTCGCTGCCAACGTCCAGGCCCAGCCAGCCGTCGGCCCACTGGGCGCTGCCGGTCCGCCGCGGGTCCACCGCGTAGAGGCGCGCGCCCTCGCCGGGCCGGTTGATGGCCCGCAGGATGTGATGGAAGAAGATCGGATGCGTCTCCCGGGCGTTGCTGCCCCAGAGGACGATCAGGTCCGTCTCTTCGACCTCACGGTATGAGCTGGTTCCGCCCCCAGCGCCAAAGACGGTCGCCAGACCGGCGACAGATGGCGCGTGTCAGGTCCGGTTGCAGCTGTCGATGTTGTTGCTGCCCAGCGCCACCCTGGCCAGCTTCTGGGCCGCAAAGTTGACCTCGTTGGTCGCCTTGCTGCAGCTGAAGATGCCGACGGGGGAGGGTCCGCCCGGGACCTGGCGTGCCGTGGCGGCACGGAGGCCGGCGGCGGTCCGGTCCAGGGCCTCGTCCCAGGTGGCGGGTCGGAGCGGCTGCCCCTTCCCGTCCCGGACGAGCGGCTGGGTCAGTCGAACGTAGCGCTTGGCCACGATGGCCTCCGGTACGGGTGTGAACGACGGCGCGAGTGTACCTCCGGGCCGGAGGCGCCCTGCCGCCGGATCTCACGGAGGCCGCGCGTGTCCGCGGGGGCGGTCACGATCATCGCAGCCCGCGCAGGCGACCCCCGCCAGATCCTGGGGGACTACGATGGGCCGGTGGATGCCCAGACCCGGCATCATGCTCGGGGGACTGGGAATGGGCGTCATTGTGCGTCGTGCTAGCTGGACGAACCGAGCCGTCCGGGCCGCCATCGTGGCCGCGCTGCTCGTCATGGCCGGCGGTTCGGCGATCGTCCCGAACGGTGCTGTCGTGTCCGCCGCGCCACCGCCAACAGCGCCGCCGATCGTTGGTGGCCTGCGGATCAGCCGTCTCTCGTCTCCCGGCCGATCGGTCGTCAGCGACGGATCGGCCTGGGTCGCCACCTTCACGGACGGGTCGCGCACCGTGAGTCTCGCCGGTCCGGGGCGGACCTTCGCCGAGGCTTCGACACCCGATCGCGTGGTCACCCAGACGTGGGTGCGGTTGCTGCCGGCCGCATTCCGCGGCACGGTCGACACGGCATGGCTGGCGCGCGCCCGCGCCGATCGGTCGGCAGACGTGCTGGCCACCGCCTTCCAGTACGTCTCGGGTGCCCCATCGTTGCGCGACGCGTTTGGCGTCCAGGTTGCCGGCGACGCCTCCTACGGACCGCTCCTGGCGGACGGCTCCCGCCAGGAAGGCTCCGACTTCAGCGACTACCTCGGTGTCACCTGGACCTACCCGGACGGCGCACTCGATCCGCCCGAGGTGGACCAGTTCCTGGCGCTCGACTGCTCCGGGTTCGTCCGGATGGTCTTCGGCTACCGGGGCGGTGTCGCGATCAGCCTGCGGCTCGTGGCGGGTGCGATTCCGCGCCGTGCCTTCGAGCAGGCAGCGTCGGCTCCGGGAATCATCGTGATCACCAATCGTGGCGTCGTCCCGACGTCGCGCACCCTCATGGCCGCCGGCGACCTCGTCTTCTTCGACGCCTCCACCGACGACGGCAGCCAGCTTGATCACGTTGGCATCTTCCTCGGCCGGGACACGGCCGGTCACGACCGGTTCATCTCATCCCGAAAGACCGCCGACGGCCCGACGATGGGGGATCTGGCTGGCCGCTCGGTCCTCGACGGGACCGGTCTCTACGCTCGATCATTCCGGGCCGCTCGGCGGATCTGAACCCCGGCAGCCCAAGGCGAGCGGGTCGCCGCCGGCCCGGGAGTCGAACGCGGCCGGTGTCGCCTTCGGGTCGCCGTCGCGGACCGTCGCGCGGTCTCGTGCGGTGGCCTTTCGCTCAGCGAAGCGTCAGCCCGTCGCCCGAGTCGACCCAGCCGATCCAGAACCGATCCACACCGGCCCCGGCGAGAGCGGCATCGACCCCATCAACGTGGTCCGGTGCCACGGCGGCGAGCAGGCCCCCGCTGGTCTGCGGGTCGAAGGCCAGCGTGACCAGCTCGGTCGCGACACCGGCCGCCACCTCGAGCGAGTCCTTGGCGAAGCGCCGGTTGTGGGCCGCGCCGCCGGTCTCCACGCCCGCTGCGGCGGCAGCCAGCGCGCCCGGGAGCGCGGGCAGGGACGACGCCTCCAGCACGAACCGGGTCCCGCTGGCCCGCGCCATCTCCAGCGCGTGGCCCACCAGGCCGAAGCCGGTCACGTCCGTGGCACCCCGCACCCCGGCCCCCACCAGCACCTCCGAGGCGGTCCGGTTGAGCCGTCGCATCTGGGCGATGGCCGCGTCGAGGTCCGCGGCCGCCACCTTGCCCTGACGGCTGCCCGAGACCAGCAGCCCAGTTCCCAGGCGCTTCGTCAGCACGAGCCGGTCGCCGGGCCGGGCCCCGCCCTTGCGCAGCAGCCGGTCCGGGTGCGCGGCGCCGATCACCGCCAGCCCGTACTTTGGCTCGGCGTCGCGGATGGTGTGCCCGCCGGCCAGCACGCCGCCCGCCTCGCGGACCTTGGCCGCCGCCGCCTCGAAGATCGTGGCCAGCACGTCGCGCGGAAGGTCCTCGGGGAATGCGGCGATCGACAACGCGAACAGCACGCGTCCGCCCATCGCGAACACGTCGGAGAGGGCGTTGGCCGCGGCGATCTCGCCGAACGTGGCCGGGTCGTCCACCAGGGGCGGGAAGAAGTCCAGTGTCCCGATGATCGCCAGGTCGGGGCTGACCAGGTACGCGGCGGCATCGTCGGCCGGGTGGAGGCCGGCGATCAGCTCCGCGGGCTCCTGCCCGGCGCCCAGGCCATGCAGCGCGTCGGCGAGGAGGTCCGCGCCCAGCTTCGCGGCACAGCCGCCGCACTCGGTGAGCTCGGTGAGGCGGACGGGAGAGGGGAGGGACGCGGCTGCCATCGCCGGATCATACCCGCGGCGCAGGCCGACCCCGGTGGCCCGGGCCGGTCCGCGCGCTACCATCCGTCCGGGAGCGGAGGGGTCCCGGTGGGTCCCCTGGTCTTCAAAACCAGTGGCGCGGCGCTCCGCGCGGCGCGGTGGGTTCGACTCCCACGCGCTCCCGCCAGATGCCGCACGGAGGACGCCCGCCGATGGCCTCGCCCGCAGGTTCGTCCCGCCCGCCAAGCGTTGAGCGGCTGCTCTCTGCCGTTCGGCCGCGGCTGGTCGGCCCACGGGAGCCGGCCGCCCTCCTGGCCGTGGCGCGCGCCGTGATCGCGGACGAGCGGGCCCGGCTGGGATCCGGGGCCCATGGCCGGCACATCGACGAGCTGGCACTCGAGGTCCGGGCGCGCCTGGACGCCTTCGGCGGCCCCGGGGAGCCCGGGCTGCTCACCGTCATCAACGCCACCGGGGTGATCCTCCACACCAACCTGGGCCGGGCGCCGTGGCCCGTTGCCGCGATCGACGCCGCCGTGGCCGCGGCTGCCTCCTACTCGCTCCTGGAGCTGGATGCCGGCACGGGCCGACGCGGCCCGCGGTTCCGCGTCGCCGAGGATCACCTCGTCGCGCTGACCGGGGCGGAGGACGCGCTGATCGTCAACAACAACGCCAGCGCCGTGGCCCTGGCCGTCGGGCTGGCGGGCCGCAAGGGTGTCGCGGTCTCGCGCGGCGAGCTGGTCGAGATCGGCGGCGGCGTCCGGATCCCGGAGATCATCCGGCGGGCCGGCGCCCGCCTGATCGAGGTGGGGACCACGAACCGCACCCGCGCCGACGACTTCAGCGAGCCGCTGGCGAGCGGCCGCGCCGGCCTCATCCTGCGCGTCCACCCCTCCAACTTCCGCCAGTCCGGCTTCGTGGAATCGCCGGATCCTCGCGCACTGGCGGCGCTCGTCCGCGCCCACGGCGCGCTCCTTGTGGAGGACCTGGGGAGCGGCGCGCTCCTGGATACGGCGGCATTCGGCCTCCCGCACGAACCAACCCCGGCCGATGCGCTCGCCGCCGGCGCGGACCTGGTCACGTTCTCCGGGGACAAGCTGGTGGGAGGCCCGCAGGCCGGGCTCATCGTGGGCCGCGCGGACCTCGTCGCCCGGCTCCGGAAGGATCCACTGGCGCGTGCCACCCGACCGGACAAGGTCCTGCTGGCTGCCATCGCGGCCACGCTGGGGCTCTACCGCGCGGGGCTCGCGACGACGGCGATCCCTGTCTGGCGGATGGTCGCGGCACCGCTGGAGGCCCTGCGGGCTCGGGCCCTCGCCGTGGCAGCCCAGGCCGGCGACATGCTGGCCGACCTCGCCGGGCCGCCCCCGGGGCCGCCCGGCGGCAATTCGCCCGGCATCAGCATCGAGGCCGTCGACCTGGTCGCCACGCTGGGCGGCGGCTCGTTGCCCGGCGAGGGGATCCCGTCCGCGGGCCTGGTGCTCCGGGGCCGTTCGGCCCAGCACGTCCTGGCCCGCCTGCGCGCGGGCGACCAAACCGCCGGCGCACCGGCCGCCGGCGTACCGGCCGTCATCGCCCGCATCGACGACGGCGCCGTGGTAATGGACCTCCGCACCGTGGACCCCGCCGCCGATCCGGGCCTGGCGGCGGCGATCGCGAGGGCGCTCGCCGGATGACGATCGTGGTGGGAACGGCCGGCCACATCGACCACGGCAAGACCACGCTGCTCCGGGCCCTGACCGGGATCGACGCGGACCGGCTCCCCGAGGAGCGACGGCGCGGCATGACGATCGAGGTGGGGTACGCCCACCTGGTGCTCCCCGGGGGGACGCCGCTGGACTTCGTGGATGTGCCGGGCCACGACGCCCTGGTGGGCAACATGCTGGTCGGGGCCGGCGAGATCGACGCCGCGCTCCTGGTGGTCGCGGCCGACGATGGGCCGCGAGCGCAGACACTGGAGCACCTGGAGCTCCTCGATGCACTGGGGATCCACGCCGGGCTGGCGGTGGTGACCAAGGCGGACCTGGTGGACGAGGCGCGGCTCTCGGCGGTCTGTGCGGCGGTCGGAACGCTCCTTGGAGGCACGCTGCTGGCGGGGGTGCCCGTGCTGGCGGTGAGCGCCCAGGCGGGGACCGGCCTGGACGCGCTGCGGGACGCGCTGGCGGCACTCGCGGCACGGCTGGCGGCGGCACCGCCGCGGGCCGGCGGACCAGGACGCCTCGCGATCGACCGGGCCTTCAGCATCCGCGGCCGAGGCACCATCGCCACAGGGTCGCTCCGGGGCGATGGCGTGGCGGCCGGGGACGAGCTCCGCCTGGAGCCGGGGGGTCGAAGCATCCGGGTTCGAGAGGTGCAGGTGCACGGCGCGGCGATCGATGGTCCGGCGGGGCCGGGTCGGACGGGGCTGAACCTGGCGGCAGTCGAGGTGGCTGCGCTGGCCCGCGGCCAGGTGCTCACGGCCGGCCCGGGTGTGGAGGTGAGCGACCGGCTCCTCGTCGCCCTCCGGCGTCCGGCCGCGCTGGGCGGGCCCCACGCCGCTGGCGAGACCCGCGCCTCCGGCGGCACCCACAGCTCCGGCGAGACCTACGCGGCTGGCGGGACAGGTTTGAAGCGGGTCTGGCCGCCCGCCGACGGCACTCCCGCGCGGCTCCACCTCGGAACCGCCCAGGTTGGTGCCAGGATCGGCCGCTCCGGGCGGGAGGCCACGGACCTGGGCGGCGGCCGGATCACCGCGCTCCTCCGCCTCGACGCGCCCGTGGCCGTCATCGTCGGCGACCCGTTCGTGCTCCGCCGGCCCTCTCCCGGGCTCGTGCTGGCCGGCGGCGTGGTCCTGGACCCGATCCCGCCGCGCGGTCCCGCTCGCCGGCGCGTCACGGCGGAGCGTCTGGCTGGCCTCGACGCCGCGGTCGCGGCGAGGGACGCGGAGCGTGCCATTGCGGCCCTGGCGGACCTGCACGGCGTGCTGCCACGCGAGCGGGTCGAGGCCCTGGCCGCGGTCCTGCCCGGCGCCGCCCCGCGCCGGGGAGCCGCCGCGATCGTCGCCTCGGACGTGACGGTCGGCCTGGACACGATGGCGCTCACCGCCGTGGCGGCCCACCATGCGGCGGCACCGCTGAGCCTGGGGCTCGCCGATGCCGAGCTGCGCCGGGCCCTGGCGACAGAGGTGCGGCGGCGCTCGGACCCCGAGGCGCACGTCGCCGGCGCGGTCGCCGGCGACGTGCTGGACCGCCTCGCCGCCGGGGCACGCCTGGTCCGCGAGGGGGACCGGTGGCACGACCCAGGCCGCGCCCCGGGCCTGCCTCCGGACCTCCTGGCCGCGATGGGCCGCCTGGAGGCCGCACTCTCGGTCGCGGCCCCTCCCTCCCTCGCCGCGGCCGCCCGCGCCGCGGGTTGCCCCATGGACGGCCTCCGCGCCCTCGAGGCCACCGGCCGAATCGTCCGCGTCGAAGCCGACCTCGCCTGGGCCGCCCCCGCCTACCAGCGCCTGGCCGCTCTCGCCCTGTCCATGGCGCACCAGGGCAGGCTCTCACCCGCCGCGTTCCGTGACGCCACCGGCACCAGCCGGCGGTTCGTCCTCGCGATCCTCGAAGACCTGGATCGGCGTGGCATCCTGCGGAGGACGCCGGATGGCCATGTCCCAGGGCCGCGCGCGCCTCACTCGTCGTCGGCCGTCACCGAGAGCCACCCGTGACCATCTCCCAGCCCCGCCCCGAACCTCCCGCGTCGTCGCCCGTCGCCGGCATCGTCCTGGCGGGCGGTCGCGCGACCCGCTTCGGGCGCGACAAGCTGGCGGAGCCCCTGCGTGACATGCCGCTCCTGCACCACGCGCTCTTCTCCCTGGCCCCCGCCGTCGACGAGCTGGTGCTGGTGATCCGACCGCACGGCGCGCCGCCTCGCCTCCCCGCCGCTGACCTGCTCGGGAGGCCGGTCCGCCTGGTCCGCGACCCCGAACCGTACGGCGGTCCCCTGATCGCGCTGGCGGCGGCGCTGGCCACCATCTCCCAGCCGGTGGCGCTGTTCGTCGCCGGGGACATGCCCGCGCTCCGCCCCGACGTGCTGTCGGCGATGGTCCGTGCGCTCGACGAGCAGGGGGCCGACGTGGTCCTGCTCGCGGGCCCAGGCCCCGTCCAGACGATCCCGGCCGCGCTCCGTGTTGCAACCGCCGGCCCGGCCGCCGCGGCGGCGCTCGGCGATGGGTCGCGCGCCCTCCGGGTGCTGTACGACCGGCTCCGCGTCCGCGTCCTGCCCGAGGTGGAGTGGCGCGTCCTGGACCCCGAGGCGGCCACGTTGCGCGATGTCGACACGCCAGCGGACCTCGAGCGCGAGCGATAGGGCGCGGAATCAAAACGGCCCCACCTCGCGGCGGGGCCGTTTCGTGGTGATCGCGGGAGGCTAGGCGGTGCGCGATGCCTTGACGACGACCGTGTTCGCGAACTTGTCGTGGAAGCCCTGCTTGGTGGGGCTCTGGTACGTGGTGTACAGCAGGTAGATCGAGTAGCCCACGCCGGCCAGGCCGATCAGGGCGCCCAACGCCGGAATGGCGCCAAGCAGCTGGCCCGCTTCACCCGGGCCGAAGAGAGCGGCCCAACGCCGGATGGCCTGGTTCTGGGTCAGGGTCTTTCCATCCGGGAAGTTGCCGACCTGCATACCCAGGGCCTTCATCCCGAAGGAGGCCCGCATGGTGGTCCATGCGTACACGAAGTACGCCGCGCTGATCCCCAGGTTCACGACGGCGCCCACCAGCACCCGGAAGTAGTTGACCTCGACGACCGACGATGGGTTGCCGGACAGCAGGTTGTTGAGGAGCTTGTCCGTGTCCTGGATCTTGACCTCGGGCCCCAGGATCCCGTTCAGGACGGCGCCGACGATGGCGCCCACGATGGCCAGCAGGATCCCGTCGATGATCAGTGCGACGATCCGGTTTGGGACGTCACCGTAGACGAACCCGGCCGGGCCGGCAGCGGGCGCCGGCGCGGGCGCGGGCGCGGGCGCCTGCCAGTTCGCGGGGGGCGGCGGGGGCTGCGACCCAGCTGCCGGTTGCGTCTCGCCCGTGGGTTGCGTCTCGCCCGTGGGCTGCGTCTCGCCCGTGGGCTGCGTCTCGTCGGTCATGTCCCTCGCTCCTCCGTGTGCCCGGGGGTGTGTCCCGAACCGCCGTCCGGCCCGGGCCCCGCTCGACCGCACGATACAGGCGCGCGTGCGTCCGGGGAAGGGTCGGCGGCCCGTCGGGGCCGTTTCCGGCGAACTCGGTAGACTCAGGCGGTGCCCGGACCTGTGGCGCTGATCGGCGCCGGCGCCTTCCTGCCCTCCATGCTGGAGCTTGACCGCGAGCTGCTCGCGGCCACGGGCAGGACGCGCCCGCGCGTGGTGGTCCTGGGCGCCGGACACCCTCGGTCGTCGGAGGCCACCGCCCGCGAGGTCGCGGCCGCCCTGGCGCACTTCGCGGGCCTTGGCGCGGAAGTTGAGCCCATCGTGATCCCGGAGGGGGCGACGGACGCCGACGATGTCGCGGTCCAGGCGCTCGGCGAGGCGGATGCCATCTACCTGGCCAACGGCCGGCGCGGGCGGCTGTGTGACCTGTTGAGCGAGACCCGGCTGGGCGCGACCATCGTCGCGGCACACGGGCGGGGTGCAGTCCTCGTTGGCTGTGCGGCCGGCGCGGAGGTCCTCGCCACTCGCCACGCGCATCTCCGCGGTCGCTTCCTGCCATGGCCGGTCGCATGGCGGCCCGCGCTGGGCCTGCTGCCGGACGCGGTCGTGATTCCCGGGTACGACGCCGTCCCGGAGCCGCTGGTGGCCGCGCTCGCGCTCCAGGCGCCCAACGGGGCGGCAGTGCTGGGGATCGACGCCGGGACCGCCCTGGTTGGCAGGGATGGCGCCTGGCAGGTCCACGGAACGGCCCGCGTCACGGTCTGGCGCGGCCGCCATCGGCGCCGCTACCGCCGCGGGGACGTCTTCAGGATCTGATCCGGATCGGGCCACCATCCCGAGCGCCCAGCTGCGCCGCTGCGGGGTTGCCGGGCCCGGCTCGAGATCAGCCGGGCTTGACCTTTCGGAAGCAGTCGGAGCAATAGACGGGCCGGTCCATGCGCGGCCGGAACGGCACCTGGGCCTGGTTGCCGCATTCCGAGCAGAGGGCCGCGAAGAACTCGCGCTGGCCACGGTCCTGCGGCCGCTCAAGGCCGCGCGGGCCGCCGATGTCGTGGCTGTCGGCCCCGCTGTCGCGGCCGGCCCGGCGGGTGGCCCGGCAGGACGTGCAGCGCTTGGGGTCCGACACGAACTGGCGCTCGGCGTAGAACTCCTGGTCGGCGGCGGAATGCACGAACGGGGCGCCGCAATCGACGCAGGTCAGGGTCCTGTCTGAGTAGGTCACGAGGCTGATCCTCCCGATCCCGGGATACGAGGACGGCTTCATGCGCGGACCCGCAGTGGTATCGGGAACGCGGAGGTGGGGCCGGGATCTGCCGGGGCCGCGCGACCCAAGGTGCCAACGTGGAGTCCCCGTCGGGGCCGCCCGTGGTGTACCTCGTCAGGATACATCGCGACCCGGATTGGGGCGCCCCGGCTCATCCCACTGCGCGCCTCCGGGAGCATCTGGGCGAGGAATTGCGGTCCGGGGGTGTTGGCTGTGAGGTTCGACCTGTCACAATGCCGGCCGAGGCTTCGGGGAGGCGAGCGGGGAGTCAAGGGGCGTCTCGCTCGCCGGGAACCATCGCTCGCGTGCGGGCAATGGGCCCACTCCGGGGCCGTGCCCGTCGCAACGCCAACCCCGGAGGTCGGCTCCGCATGCTCCGACTCCTTCACACCGCAGACGTCCACCTGGGGGCCCGCTACGCGGACCTCGGGGATCGTGCCGCCACCCAGCGAGAGCGCCAGTTCGCGGCCTTCAAGGCCACCGTGGACCTGGCCCTCAAGGAGCGGGTCGACGGCGTCCTCATTGCCGGGGACCTGTTCGATTCCAACGTCCAGCCGCGTCGCTCGGTGGAGCGGGTGGCGGCCGAGTTGGCGCGCCTCGTCGGCGCGCGGATCCGGACGGTGATCATCCCCGGCACGCACGACGTGTACGACCGGGCGTCCATCTACCGCGCGCACGATGTCGCCGCGATGGCGGGCTCGCGCCCGGGCGAGGACTTCGTGACCGTGCTCTCGCCGGATCGCCGGGCGGTGCTCCTCGAGTCCCTCAACGTCGTCGTCCACGGGCCCGTCTTCAGCACCAAGCGGGCGCCCCGGTCGCCCCTCGCGGACTTCCGCCTGGACGAGTCCGGGGCCGCCATCTGGCACATCGGCCTGATCCACGGCTCCATCGCGATCCCGGGCAAGACCGACGGGGACGAGGTGGTGGTCACCAGCGAGGAGATCGCCGCATCCGGCCTGGACTACCTGGCGCTCGGGCACTGGCATTCGTACGTGCAGGGGAAGGCCGGCGGCACCATCTGGGCGTACTCGGGCGCCCCGGAGCCCGTGGCGCTGGACCAGGACCGCGCCGGCAACGTGCTCATCGTCAGCTTCGACAAGGGCCCGGCCGGCAAGCAGGTCCGGGTGGAGGAGCGGCGCGTCGGCAAGACCCACTTCGAGCGGCGAGATGTGGACCTGGGCACGATCCAGAGCCAGCCTGCGCTGATCACCATGCTCGCCCGCGCCGCGGACCCCAACCTGGTGCTGGACGTCCTGCTGGGCGGCGTGCGGCCCGACGAGCTCGACCTGGTCGTCGACGAGGTCGAGGCGCAGCTCGTGCCGTTGTTCCTCAAGGTGCGGGTGCGCGATCGCGCGCTGGGGGCGCTGACCACGGGCCCCATCCCATCGGAGGAGACCATTGCCGGGGCGTTCATCCGGAACCTGGAGGCCCGCATCCACGAGCGCGAGGCCGCGGGGGATGCCGTCGGGGCCGCCGAGCTCCGCGACGCGCTGCGGCTGGGCCGGCTGCTCCTGGCCGGCCACGAGGTGACGCTGTGAGGATCAAGCGCCTCGAGCTGCGTGGCTTTCGCCGCCATGCGCATCTCGATCTCGACCTGGCGCCTGGCCTGACCGTCGTCCGCGGGCCCAACGAGGCGGGCAAGACGACGCTCCAGCGGGCCCTCGAGCTGGGGTTGACCCGGCGGGTCACGTCCGCCTCCGCAGACATGGAGCTGCTGCGGACGTGGGGCAGCTCGACGGCGGACGGGTCCGCGCCCGAGTTCGTGATGGAGTTCGAGCAGGATGACGAGGACACCCTGAAGGTCGGGTCCCTCCACAAGGCGTTCCGTGGGGCCAAGGGCACGGTCCGCCTGGACTACGACGGCGAGTCGATCACGGACCCCGCGCTCGTGGACCAGCGCCTTGCCGACCTGACGGGCATTCCCACCGAGGCCTTCTTCCGATCGACGGCGTCGGTTCGCCATCACGAGGTGGATGACCTGGCCCGTGACGAGGCGGCCCTCCGCGACCGCCTGCAGGCCTCCATCTCTGGTGGGGATCGCGGGACCTCGCGTGCCAGGAAGCTCCTGGATCGGGCGATCCGCGACCTGAACTCCCGGGGCGCCAAGAGCCCGGGCCGACTGCGCTCCGCCGAGATCGCCGTGGAGTCCACCCGAACCGATGTCGAGCAGGGCGAACGGGCGCTGGTCCAGCTGGAGCGCGACCGCGTCGTCCAGTCGGAGGCGGTCGAGCGCAGGACGGCAGCCATCCTCGAGCTCGATACCCGACGCTCCATGCTGGAGAAGGCACGCCAGGCCGAGCGCCTGGACGCGGAGCGGACGTCCGCCAGCGAGCGGTTCGAGCGCTACCGCTCGGCCGCGTCCGTCATCGCGCAGACCAAGAAGCTCCAGGCGACGCATCCCACCAACATCCCGCTGGCCAACCTGCGGCTGGCCGTCGAGGGCCTGCGCCTCGTGGACGGGCGGGTCCGCGAGCTCAAGGCCCAGCTGGCCGGAGAGGTGGAGACGAACTTCGAGCCGCCGCCGCCGCCCCGCTCGTGGAAGTGGGCGATGGTGGCGTCCTCGCTGGCAATCGTCGCCGGCCTTGTGCTGGGCCTGGTCGCCGGCGTGGTCGTGGGCCAGGTGTGGGCTCGCTTCCCGGGCGCGGTCGTCGCGCTGGGTGGCGTTGCCCTGCTCGTCGTCAGCGGCGTCATGCAGCGGCGCTACAACCGCCTCCAGAAGACCCACGACCAGATCGAGTTCGACGTCGACCGGCGACTGCGTGGGCGCTCGCAGATGCAGCAGGAGCTGATCGACGAGGAGCTCGCCGAGGCGCGGCTCCTCGCGGAGCTGGAGCTGCTGGACCTCGCCGCAGCCGAGGACATCCTGAACCGCGAGACGGCCCACGTCTCCGAGATCGACCAGCGGATCGCGGAGCTCCGCGGCCTGGTCGGCGACATGCGCCCCGAAGCGGTCGCCCCGGAGCGCAACACCGCGGCCCTCGAGGTGGAGCGCAAGACGCACGCCCTCGAGGAGCTGGGACCCATCGCGCGCGAGCCCCGCGCCCGTGAGCGGCTCGAGGTCGAGGTCCGCGAGGCGGAGGCGCAGGCGGAAGCCGCGCGGGAGGGCGAGGCCCAGGCGCGCGCCCGCGTCGAAGCGAACGGCGTCGACGCCGAAGAGGTGGCGGCCCGGGCCGAGCGGCTGGCGACCTGGGAGGAGCAGCTGGCGGCTCTCAAGCGACGGGATCGCGTCTATGCCACGACGCTCGCCGCGATTGAGGAAGCGGAGCGCGCCACCATGCGGACGGCCACCCGCTACCTCGAGCACACGATGGTGGCGGACATCGACCGGATCACCGGCGGCCGGTATCGCCGGGTCCGGGTCGATGACCAGACGCTGGGAATCGAGGTCTTCGCGCCCGAGCGGAACGACTGGGTGGATGTCTCCACGCTCAGCCAGGGCACCGTGGACCTGATCTACCTCGCGGCCCGCCTCGGCCTGGTCCGGCTGGTCACGGGCGATCGCCGTCCGCCGCTCGTGTTCGACGACCCGTTTGTCACCCTCGACGACGAGCGCGCCGCGCGGGCCGTGGAGCTGCTGCGCGAGCTTGCCCGCGACTTCCAGGTGATCTACCTGACCACCTCTGCCCGCTACGACCACGCCGCGGATGCGGTCCGGATCCTCGACGGCCCCACGGCCCAGGACGAGGGAGCACCCGCCGCGGAGGCGCCCGCCGTCGCGCCCGCCCCCACCCGGGCGCCTGGTGCGGCCGATCAGGTCCGCTCGGCGCGGGAGGCCCGGCCGGAGTCTGCGACGCCCGTCGACCCCGCCCCGGCCGACTAGCCGGGATCCGACCCTCGGTCATGGGCGGCGAGGGAGCCACCATCCTGTTCGGGCTGGCCAGCGCCGTCGTCTGGGGTGCCGCCGACTTTGGGGGTGGCCATACCACCCGTCGTGCGCCGTTGCTGGGCATCTCGTTCATCCTCCAGCCCGTCGGGCTGCTGTGCGCCCTGCTGGTGGCCCTGCTCCGCGGGGAGTCCGCGCCCGACGCCGGCGCTGTCGTCCTGGGGCTGGCCGCCGGCGGCTTCGGGGTCGTCGGGCTGGTCAACCTCTACCACGGGCTCGCCGTGGGCCGGATGGGTGTCGTGGCCCCCGTCACCGGCCTCCTGGCGGCGACCCTGCCGGTGTTGGCCGGCATCCTGCGGGACGGGTTCCCCGGTGGGGGCGTGCTGGCCGGCATCGTCCTCGCGCTGGTCGCGGTCGTGCTGGTGTCGCGGGCACCCGGCGAGGCGGGACGGCGGAGCGGGGCGGAGTTCGCCGTCGCGGCCGGCCTGGCGATCGGGATCTTCAACGTGCTCATCAGCCAGGCCCCGGCCGCCTCGCTGTTCTCGACGCTCGCACTGGCCAAGCTGTCGTCGGCCGCATGCGTTGGGCTCGTGGTGCTCCTGGGCCGGCGCTCGTGGCGCGTGGGCGGGAGCGCGCTGCCGATCGCGGTGCTGGTGGGCGTCCTCGACATCGCGGGCAACGGCCTGTTCGTCCTGGCGGCCCACGCGGGCCGGCTCGACATCGCGGCCACGCTCTCGTCCCTCTACCCGGTGACCACGGTCATCCTGGCCGCGACGCTCCTCCACGAGCGGATCTCGCGCCTGCACTGGCTGGGGATCGCCGTGGCGATCCTGGCGATCGTGCTGATCGCCTCCGCCTCCGTCGCGGGCTGACACGCCCGTCCAGCCACCACTGCCTGAGCCGCCGCGCGATCGGGTAGGGTAAGGGGGCCGAATCGACCAAGAGAGGAACCCATGGCCACCGCCACCGAAGCCGCCTGGCTCGTCGAAGCCACCTGCGCCCCCGACGCCGCCGAATCGCGCGTCCCCTTCCGTGCCGAGCACCTCGCGCGGATGCTCCGCCTCAAGGAGGAGGGCGTGGTGATCGAGGTCGGCGCCATCGCGGACGTGTCCGCGTCCGTCGTGCTGATCCGCGCCGCCTCCGAGGATGCCGCGCTGGAGATCTGCCGCCAGGACGTCTACACCAGGAACGGCATCTGGGTGGAGTTTCGCGCCCGCCCGTTCAACCGGGTCGTTGCCGCGCCCTGACGCCCGCACGCCCCCCGGAATCGAAACGGCGCCGGTGGCCCGGCGCCGTTTCTCCGTCTCCGGATCGTGGCCACCACGGGGCGGCCACGAGGCTCAGAACTTGATCTTGGCGAGGTACGGGTCCAGCGCGTTGCCCACCACCGGGAGGCCGCTGGCCTGGGCGCCGAACGCCACGCGGATCTCCGGCTTGTTCAGGTAGTAGATCCAGACAAACGAGATCACCGCGGTGATGATCAGGCCGGTGATGTCGATGCCGACCAGCACCTGGCCGACCAGCGACCACGCCACCTGGACCAGGGCGAGGATGACGCCCAGCCGCCACGCCCAGACCTTGAGGGTCCAGAAGCCGAAGGCCAGCGCGATCTCCGCGACACTCAGGACCAGGATGACCAGCCCGCTGATCACGACGAACCCGCCGACGCTCCCACCGCCGGCGGCGGCGATGATGCTCCCGCCGAAGACGAGGCCGAGGCTGCCGAGGATCCCGAAGGCGCCGCCGAACAGCGCGAGGACGGCGATGATCGTGATCCCAAGCGGACGAGCGCCAGTGGAAGGTGCCATAGACTCTCCCTGTCGGCGCGATGGTTGCAGACGTCGAACCCCTCGACGCAGGCGCCGGTGCGCGGATGCTGCACCCTGGCGGCCCGAAACGCAACGTGGAATCGTCGTGGCCGGACCGGTCGGCGATGGTCAGGTGGCCGGGACCCTGCGCACGATCAGCCCCTGGAGTTCGGCGGTCGACGTGATCCGGGTCACCGCCAGGAACCCCTCCGCGGCGAGCTGATCCCGCGCCAGCGTTCGCCCCAGATCCGCCAGCTGGCGATCGATGACCGCGCTCTCGACGACGCGTTCCCGGCGAGCCTCGTTCCTGGCGTGCACCGTCTCCCGTGGCAGGTCCAGGACGATCGCAACCGCCGGGAGGTTCGCCTCCGTCGCGCGGACGAGCAGGCTGCGGCGCGCCGATCGACGGACGTTGGTGGCATCCACGACCGTGAGTCGGCCCGCCCGCAAGCGGTCCCCCAGGCGATCGTGGAGGAGGGCGAAGGCGGCGGCCGTCGCGGACTGGTCCGCAGCGTCGCCGGAGATGTCCGCGCGCAGCTGGTCCGAGCAGAGGATCTCGTCCGCCATGAACCAGCGGCCGGCGAAGGTGGACTTGCCCGCCCCGGCGGCGCCGATCAGGACGACCAGCGAGGGATCTGGCAGGCGGATCTCGGGATCCCCGGGATTCGCTACGCTGGCCGACATGATCCGCACCGTTGCCTCCCAGGACTGGCGCCGACTCGTCGCCATCTTCTGGGTCACCTCGCTCGTCGAAGGGATGGGCGTCAGCCAGGTCTATGCGCTGCTGCCCGCGAGCCTGGCTCACATGGGGGTCCCGGACGGCGAGCGTCTCTCGTTCATCGGCCTGTTCGGCTCGCTCCTCTGGATCGTGGGACTGCCGCTGGTGCCCCTCTGGGGCGTCTGGGCGGACAAGTACAGTCGCAAGGCGGTGATTGCCCGGAGCGCCATCGTGGAGGCGGTCGTCTTCCTCGGGATGGCGCTCAGCAGCCAGCCGTGGCACGTGGCGGTCAGCATGCTGCTCATCGGGTTCCAGCTGGGCAACACCGGCGTCATGCTGGCGGGGATCCGTGACGTGGTGCCTCGTCATCGGCTGGGCACGACGATCGCGCTGTTCGGAGCCGCCAGCCCCATCGGCTTCGCCGCGGGCCCGGCGCTGGCCGGCCTCCTGATCGACGGCCTGGGGCAGGACATCCCCGCGGTCTTCCTGGTCTCGGCGGCGCTCTCGGTGGGGACCGCTCTCCTGGTTGGCCTGGCTTCCCGCGAGGTACGACCCGAGGTGATCCCCACGGGGGGCGTGTTCGGGCTCGCCTTCGGGGCCATCCGGGGCGTGTTCGCGGATCATGCCGTCCGCCGCATCTTCCTGATCTACGGCACGGCATTCCTGGCCACCCAGCTGACGCGCCCGTACATTCCCGTCCTCGTGGAGCGGCTGATCGGGCTGGGGCCGGGCCTTGCCAGCGGGATCGCCTTGGTCGCCGGGACCGCCGCCCTTGCGGGCGCGCTGCTCTCGCCGGTGGGCGGTGCGATCGGCGATCGCGTTGGGTTTCGCCCCGTGCTGGTGGTGGCACTCGTGGGCGGCGCGGCCTCGCTCGTCGTGATGCCGATGGCGCCGGGGCTGGGCTGGCTCGCCGTGGGTGCGCTGGCGTTTGCCGCCTGCACGTCCGCGGTTGGAGCGATGGTCTTTGGGCTGCTGGCGACGGAGGTGCGGAGCGAGAGCCGCTCGGCGACGCTCAACCTGATCTACCTGCCGCTGTACCTGGCCGGGATCGTGGGCCCCGCGCTGGGCTCCGTGGTCGTGCGCATCGCGGACGTCCCCGGCACGTTCTGGCTGGGCTCCGCGGTGTTTCTCGCCGGCGCTGTGGCCGTCGCGATCCTCCTGCCCAGGCACCGCCGGCCGGAGCCGGCCCACGAGGCAGTCGCGGCCGCGCCGGTCGCCTGAGCGCCGACCCTCGCCGGAATTCGTCGCCGGAGTTCGCCGCCGGCGCGCCAGCCGCCGCCTGAGCGCCGCGCTCCCCGGACTGCGCCGGTGCGCCGGTCCTCACGTCCCGTGGCCCGGGCGGAAACGACCGAACCGCCGGTCTGGGTGCCGGCGGTTCGGAGTAGCGGCGTCTGTGGCCCCGAAGGGCGTTCGGTTCCCCGGGGCGGTGGGCCCCGGAGGGCTCAGGAGGCGGGCAGCTCGCGCTCGCCCGGGCCCGTGTAGATAGCGTCCGGCCGGATCAGCTTGTTGGCGGCCGCCTGTTCGATGATGTGGGCCGTCCAGCCGGCCGTCCGCGCGAGCGCGAAGGCGGCCGGAAAGAGGTCCGGCGTGAGGCCCACGCCCATGAGCACCGGCGCCGCGTAGTACTCGACGTTGGTCTTGAGCGCGCGGTCCGGGTGCTTCTCGGCCAGGACGCGCAGGGCGACGTCTTCGATGCTGATCGCCAGCTCCAGCCAGTCGGGCTTCTTGTCCATGCTCTCCGCGACCTTTCGAAGCGCGGCGGCCCGCGGGTCGTAGGCGCGATAGACGCGGTGGCCAAAGCCCATCAGGCGGACACCCTTGTCGACGGCATCGCGGACCCATGCCTCGGCGCGATCCGGCGAGCCGACCTCGTGGATCTGCTCGACGACCTCGGACGGCGCGCCCCCATGGAGCGGACCCTTGAGGGCGCCGATGGCGCCGACGACGGCCGAGACCATGTCCGAGCGGGTCGCGACGATCACGCGAGCCGCGAAGGTGGAGGCGTTCAGGCCGTGCTCCGCGCCGACGACGAAGTAGGCATCCAGCGCCCGGATGGTGCCCGGGTCGGCGCGCTCACCGTTGAGCTGGTAGAGGAAGCCATCGACCAGGTCCAGCGACGGATCTGGATCAACCGGCTCCTTGCCGGCACGGAGGCGGGCGAAGGCCGCGAGCGCTGACGGAGAGAAGGCGGTGATCGCCTTGGCCTGCTCCGGCGTGGGCGGCCAGGTGATGTCCTGCGTCGCGCCCCACATGGAGACGGCTGTGCGCAGCGCGTCCATGGGCTTGGCGGTCTTGGGCAGGGTCCGGAGAACGGTCATGACCGCGGGCGGAACGGGTGTCGTCGCCAGCTTGACCGTGGGATCCCACTCACCGGTCCAGAGCAGGTTGGTGATGGCGCCGTACGAGCCGCGCTCAACCAGATCACCGATCCGGTAGCCGCGGTACAGGAGGCGCCCGTTCTCGCCATCGACAAGGGCGAGCCCGGTTTCCGCGGCAATGACTCCCTCGAGGCCGGGGGAGTAGGGGCGAGTGTCCACCGGAGCCGCTTCCGGTGTCGTCCCCTGCTGGGCGTTCATGTCAGCGATGGTACCTCGGGACCTAGGCGCCCCGGGAAGGGGCGGACGGCCCGGTCCGTTTGTACACAACGGCCCACATTGGCGCGGCCGCTGGCCCGGCGGACGTCCGACCGAGGTGTGGTCGTGGTAGCCTCACCTGCGATGCAGTTCAACCAGCTTCTCGCGCTGCCCCAGCTCCAGGATCGGTTCGGGCCGGTCGTGGGTCACGAGGGCACCATCTCCCAGACGGCCAAGGACCTCGTGGGGCCGCTCTACCGGGCGCTCCTGACCGAGACCACGGAGATCGTCACGCACCAGTGGCGGAGCGGGATCAGGCGCGGCGCCATCAAGGGCTTCTTCCTCTCCGGCCCGCCCGGGATCGGGAAGACCAGCCTGGCCATGCGCGTCGCGTACGAGCTGAACATGCGATTCCACCCCGACTCGCCGGACGCCCCGGCCGACGGCGGCGTGGTCCTGGCCCTGATCGACGGCGGCGACATCGCACGGTCGCGCTACGGTGAGAGCGAGGAGCGCATCCGCGAGGTGTTCACGCGGGCGCAGAAGGGCTTCACCGACCCCACGCAGCGCACGATCATTCTGTTCGACGACGTGGAATCCATCCTCATGGCGCGCGGCAGCAGCAACGCCAAGGAGTGGCACTTCTCGCAGGACAGCGTCTTCTTCCACATGGTCGACGAGCTGGACACCAGCCGGACCGCGCTGTTCCTCACCACCAACCGTCCCGACCTGGTGGACGACGCGATCCGCGATCGCTTCCTGGCGTACTCGCTGGGCGCGCCGGACGTTGATCTGCTGGTCGAGGTCGCGCGCCGACGCGCCGCGGAGCACCAGTTCTCCGATGCGCAGCTGGACCGGCTGGGCGCGCGGATCCGGGCCGAGGCGGCCGACGGCGGGATCCACAGCGTCCGCGAGGCGGAGCGGATGGTGGTCCGCCAGTACATCGAAGACGTGCTGGGCCGGGCGTCGATGGCGGAGCTGGGCGAGGCCTGATCCCCGGTCCGCGCCGGGCGGCGCGCCGTGGCCCGGGCGGCGCCCCGGAGGCCGCTTCCCGGGAAGCGCCGCAACCCGAAATCCTGCAGTACGTCCACTGGGTGAGCACGATGTCGGTCCGGACCCGAGGAGCAAGCCGGCTCGTGCATGGACACGCTCGCGGTTTCGGTCAGATGCCTACCAGGCGGTCAGATGGGCGGAACCCGTCGCATCGTGCTGGGGTGGACGTTCCGGAATTCTGGCGGGCTGACCGGCTGACTTTCGGGCTGACTGGCCGTCTGGCGGGCGACCAGACGGCGTGCCGGCAGCAGAGCGCGGAACAAGAGCCTACCCCTCGCGCTCGCGGTGCCGCTCGATCGCGCCCGCTTCGATCGGCCGGCCCTGGCCGTCGTAGACGCGCTGCGACGTGTAGCCGTCGGGCCAGATCCCGACGAACCAGAACCTGATCCCGAACTGAATCCGGAGCTGCCGGATCGGCTTGGGGTTGTCGTTGTAGTGCTCGTGCTCCCACATGGAGGGCGGGACGTACAGCACATCGCCGGCCTCCCAGAATTGACGATCTCCAAGCATCTCCGTGTAGCCCTCGCCCTCAACGGCATAGACCACGGCCTCGAGATGCTTGTGCCGGCCGCTGTGGTGATAGGGCGGCTCCTTCCAGAGGTGGGTGACGAGCACGCTCGCATCCCTGAACCCGTTGGCCGGCACGGCCAGGTACTGGGTGTAGTCGTGCTGGTTCGTCACGGCCGCGATCTTGCCCTGCGGCTCGTACGAGAAGTCGGACGGTGCGTCTTCGAGGTGGATGATGGCTCGATAGCCGTCCGGGTAGTACTCGGTATCCTGGTCGGGGAAGGACCGCACAACCTCCGGGTCGTTCGGGCCGCAGTCCTCGTACTGGATCACGGCGGCGAGCCGAACGAACGCCTCCAGGTCGAAGCACATCCCGCTGATGTACTGGGCCGGCCCGGTCCCCGTGTTGAAGTGTTGGTGCACGGCCCGGTAGGGGATCTGGATCGTGGTGCCGGTGTGCCAGTCGAAGCGCTGCCCGCTGATGACGCTGAACCCTTCGCCGGCAAGGATGTGCATCGACTCCTCGCCGTGAGCGTGCTTGCCGGTATGCCAGCCGACCGGGATCTCGCCCTTGAGGACGTTGCTGCCCATGGTCGTGAAGCCGAGTTCGTTGGCAATCATCAACTTGACTTTGGCGTCCTGCCGCGTGCGCACCCAGGGGATGTCGCGGTCGCGGGCAATGAGCACCGTCTGGCGCAGCTCCTGCCCGATGCGATCGCCCGTGGCCAGCCACTCGTCGTAGAACGTGCTCATGGGTCTCCTCCGTCTCCGTCGGTAGAGGTCGGGACGCACTCGGTTGGGCGAGCAACACGCGCGATCGCGGGTCCACGAGTCGGGGCGCCAATCGGGAAGACCGTCGAGGGCGGGTGCACAGGGAACTTGTACTCGGGTGGGCGATCCTCCTGTCCTGCGGTCAGGCCGTTCCGGGCAGAGTACGCGCCGATCCATCGACCGTTCAAGGGCCACCGGTGAAGGACCCATCCACGCTGCAGGCATGCGGCAGCAGGCCCCCACCCTGTCAATCCCCGGCCTTCTCGGCCGGCCTGTGACGCAGTACAGTTCACCAACGCGGCCCAGCGTCCAGATGCCCATGAAGGCATGTCCCGGCCACGGATGGCTAGGTGTCGCGCGCCCTCGGCAGCGTCCAGGTCGCACAGAGGAGGGGTATTCAGCTATGTCCACCCCCATTCATCTGTCTCTGTCCTGCGGCGATTACGACATCAACCGAGGCCTGCTCGACGGAACCGTCAAGCCCCAGGGGATCGACCTCACGGTGCTTGCCTACCCCACGCCACCCAGGCAATGGCGGATGGACCGGCACACGGAGTTCGACGTCTGCGAGTTCTCCATGTCGTCATGGCTGGTGGCCTGCGACCGTCAGCTCCGGAACCAGCCGCTGGCCATGGAGCCAGTTGCAGCGATCCCGGTCTTCCCGCACCGCCGCTTCCGGCATTCCTTTGTCTTCGTGAACCCGGCCGCCGGGATCAAGTCCCCGAAGGACCTCGAGGGCCGCAGGGTCGGCCTCAGGACCTGGCAGGCGACCGCCGGCCTGTGGGGGCGGGGGATCCTGCAGGACGAGTACGGCGTTGATCTCAAGAAGGTCATCTGGCTCACGTCGGATGACGAGGCAATTCCCGAGCTGGAGCCCGTGGGCTTCGACATCCACCGCGTCCCGGCGGGGTCGAGCATCACCCGGATGCTGCTCGAAGGCGAGCTCGACGCGCTGATCTATCCGGAGATCCCGGCCGCCTTCGCGGCGGGCGACCCGCGAATCCAGCGGCTCTTCCCGGACTACAAGCAGCAGGAGATGGCCTACTTCAAGAGGACCGGCTTCTTCCCGATCATGCATACGGTGGTGATCCGGCAGGCGGTGCTGGACCGGGACCCGTGGGTGGCGCGCAACATCCAGCTCGCCTTCTGCGAGTCGAAGGATCTCGCCTTCCGGAAGATGCAGGATCCCCGGAGCATCAGCCTGGCCTGGGTTCGTGAGCTGATCGAGGAGCAGCAGCAGGTCCTCGGGGGCGATCCGTGGGGCTACAGCTACGGCGCCAATGTCAAGATGCTCGAAACGATGATCAGGTTCTCGCACGAGCAGGGGATGGTCAGCGAGCGGATGCCCACCGAGGCATTGTTCGTGTCGTCAACGCTGGGTGAGCTGCCCGCATACCACTGACATGTTCGGCCACCGATGGCCCTTGACGCTCGGGACACGGCGGATGGGTGGACAACAAGGTGGGTGACGTGGACAGCGTCGACTGTGTACGATCCGATCGTGCGTTGTGCTCGGGTCGGGTGATCCGTCGAGCCAGCCACTCGATGCGCTTCTTTGTTCGGACGGCCAACACCATGCGTGCCACGGTACCGACGGCGTGCGCTTTGGACGGGTGTCGCTCACAGGCGAACGCCCCTGAATCCCACGTCCGGTCCGCGGGACCCGGGCGGTGACGGCGCTCACCGGGCTGCAGCCGATTGGCACGCGTCGCGCCGTCCGCAGGAAATCCCGCCTGGAGCGCTGGTATCTGCGCCACGAGCGCACGATCCTGGGGCTCATCGGCCTCGGCCTGTTCCTGTCGGCCTGGCAGGCCGGCAGCGACAGCGGTGCAATCGACAAGTTCTTCTACAGCTCGCCGTCGGCGGTCATGGCGGCGGGGGTGGAGGAAGTCCGCCTGGAGCGGTTCTGGCATGACGTCGGGGTCAGCGTCTACGAGTTTGTCGTGGGCGCGGCGATCGCCGTCGGTACGGCCATCCCGCTCGGCCTGATCATCGGTTGGTATCGGCGGGTCGGATACTTCTTCGACCCGTGGCTCAACTTGTTCAACTCACTGCCCCGGATCGCGCTGCTCCCGCTCCTCGTCCTGTGGCTCGGACTTGGGACCGAGCCGAAGATCGCGGCCGTCTTCCTCGGCGGGTTCTTCTCGGTCGTCGTTCCCACCGCGCAAGGGGTGAAGACCGTCGATCGTCAACTCATCGACGTCGGGTACAGCTTCCGCGCGTCACAACGCAGGATCTTCACGTCGATCGTCGTCCCGGCCACGGTTCCGTTCATGGTTGCCGGGATGCACATCGCGATCGCTCGGGCCCTCCTCGGCGTGATCGTGGCCGAGATGATCAACATGACGGATGGCCTCGGCGTGATGATCCACAAGGCGGCCGACGCCCTGGCCACGGACCGGATGCTGTTCGGCACCCTGATCTTCACGATCGCCGGCATCAGCCTCACGAAGGCCGTAGGGATGCTCGAGCGATACGTCCTGCGCTGGCGCCCCCGGCTAGAGATCGAGGACAGAGAGCCATGATCAACGCTGTCGTCGATTTCAGTCCAGGTTGGCCGCGGGTCGATGGGCGACCGATCCTCCCGGGCGAAGGAAGGCGGCTGTGACCACCGGCCTCGTCGGGGCGGGCGCCGGCCAGGGATGGCCCTCGCGTCTGGGTCGGCGCCTCCTCAACGAACGGCTGCTCATCGGATCAGCCGGCTTCGTGATTGTCCTGGTCGTCTGGCAGATCGCCAGCAACCTGGGACTCGTCCGCAAGTTGCTGCTGAGCTCCCCCTTGTTGATCTGGAACGTCGCCGTGTCCGACTTCAGCAAGGGCACGATCTGGCCGCATATTGGTATCAGTCTCGCCGAGTGGATCATCGGTTTTGGCATCTCGGTCGTCATCGGCGTGACGGTGGGCCTCGCCATCGGCCTCTTCAAGCGCTTCGACTACCTGGTGAGCATGTGGCTGACGGCGGTCTACAACACCCCGGTGGTCGCGCTCGTGCCGCTCATCGTGCTCATTGGGGGCGTGGGCATGGAGGCGAAGGTCGTTGTCGTCTTCCTGATCGCGGTGTTCGCGATTCTCCTGAGCACCGTTGCCGGGGTGCGTGCCGTGGACCGGCGCTATCTCGAGATTGCCAAGAGCTTTGGCGCATCACGGAGCCGTGTCCTGATCTCCGTCATCCTGCCGTCCACGGTCCCGTTCATTCTCACCGGGCTCAGGGTCGGCGCCGGCCGGGCGCTCGTGGGCGTCGTCGTGGCCGAGTTCATCATCGCGTCAGAGGGCCTCGGCTTCTTCGTCACGTACAGCGCCGGGATGCTTGACACGCCACGGATGTACGAGGGTCTCTTCCTGTTCGGCATCTTCGGGATCGCCCTCGGCGAGATAGTCCGGGTCATTGAGCGTCGTTTCGACGTCTGGCGGCCCGAGGCCCACTGACCCGTCAATTCGCAGGGGCGCCGCCGGTCGACGCGGGGCAAGAACGGGGGCGGGATCTCGCAGGCCGACCCGCCCGGAGCTATGCCAAGCGCAGCCAGACCGACTTGTGGCGGGTGAATTCGGCCATCTCCCAGAGCCCGTGGGAGGTCCCGATGCCGCTCTGCTTCCATCCCCCGAACGGCATGTGGCGGATCGCGGGTCCGTGGCGGTTGACGAAGACGTTCCCAGCCTCGAGCCGCGCGGCGATGGCGTGGGCGTCGAGGCGGTCGGTCCAGATGCTCGCGGTGAGCCCGTACGGCGAGGAGTTCATCGTCTCGATCGTGGCGTCCAGGTCGTCCCAGGCAAAGACCGACAGGACCGGCCCAAAGATCTCCTCGCGGGCGATCGCCATCTCGGGCCGCACCGAGGCGAACACGGTCGGCTGCAGGTAGTAGCCGCCCTCGAAACCATCGGGTAGCGCCGGCCGGCCGCCGCCGGCCACCAGCTGGGCGCCCTCGTCGAGGCCCGACTGGACGTAGCGGCGTACGGTCTGGAGCTGCCGCTCGCTGATGATCGGACCCATCGCCGTCCGCTCATCGAGCGGATCCCCAACGGCGACCCGGGCGAGGGCCGCGCGGAGCTTCTCGATGAACTCGTCGTGCAGTGATCGATGGACGAAGGCACGCGTGGACGACTGGCATGACTGGCCGCACGTCTTGAGCGACATCCCGGCCACCGCGCCGGCCACCGCGCGATCGACGCTCATGTCCGGCAGGATGATGCTCGCGTTCTTGCCGCCCAGCTCAAGCAGGACGGGCGTGATGTTTCGGGCGGCCATCGCCATGATCTGGGCGCCGGTCGCGGCACTGCCCGTGAACGAGATCTTGCCGACCCGTGGATCACCGACCAGGGCCTCGCCGGTCGTCGCGCTCCCGGTGACCACGTTGAGCACACCCGGCGGCAGGATGCCGCGGCTGGCCTCGGCGACCAGGAGGGTCGTGAGCGGTGCCGCGGACGGGGCCTTGATGACGACGGTGTTCCCGGTTGCCAGCGCGGGGGCCGCCTTGGTCACCGCGAAGAGGAGCGGGTGGTTGAATGGGTTCACCACTCCCACGACGCCGTAGGGCTGCCTGAGGGAGTAGAGCAGAGACTCCGGCGCATCGATGAAGGTGGTGCCCTTCACTTCATCGGCGAGGGCAGCGTTGCTCCTGAGGGAATCCAGGCAGCGCTCGAGGTCGAACCGGGCGACGCCGACTGGCATCCCGGCGTCGATGGCCTCCGTGCGGACCAGGTCGCCGGACATCTCGCGCAAGCGCTCGGCCAGCGCGACCAGCGCCTCCGCCCGTCGGCCGGGCGTTGCGGACGCCCAGGCCCGTTGCGCATCCTTTGCCGCGCCGACCGCCGCCGCCACCTCGTCCGGCCGGGCGACGGGCACGTCGATGATGGGCTCGCCCGTCGCCGGATCCACGGACGTGACGGTGGTGGATCCGGTCGCATCTACCCATTCGCCGCCGATGAACAGGCGTGGTGTTCCGTCGCCCGGGACGGAGACCTGCCGCGTTCCGGATCCCACACAGACGGACATCGTCGCTTCCTCCTCGCATCCGCGTGGGACGCCGCGCGGTCCTCGTTGATGATCGGATCCTCGGAACCTCGGGCCAATCCAGAGGCTGCCGGACGCCGGGCGAGCGGCGGCGCTCGATCAGGTGACGGCGCCGGCGCTCACCCATTCGTCCAGCTGCTCGCGGCTGTAGCCCAGGATGCCGCACAGGACGTCCTCGTTGTGTTGTCCGAGCGTGGGCGCCGGCTCGCTGCCCTGGATGCGGCCGCTCGCCAGGCGCATCGGCATCCCGGCGATCGTCATCGGCCCAATCTGGGGCTGATCCACCGTCACGATGAACCCCCGGCTCCGCAGGTGCTCGTCATTGACCAGGTCCTGACCCCGGGCCACGGACCCGGCGGGCACGCCTCTCGCCCGGAGCACGGCCTCCGCCTGCTCGGGCGAGCGACCGCGTGTCCACGAGGCAACCACATCGTCGAGCGCTGAGCGATTCTCCAGGCGAGCCCTCGGGGAGGAGAACCGCTCATCGGCCAGGAGGTCCGCCCGGTCCATCGCCTCGCACAGGGCCTCCCACTGGGTATCGGCCTCAACGGCAATGACGCACCAGCGGTCCTCGCCCGCGCATGGATAGGCTCCCTGCGGCGCGTACATGGCCGAGGCGTTGCCCGTGGGCCGTGGATCGGCATCGTTGACGGCGACGTCGAGCAGGCTCACGCCGATGCCTCCGTAGGCGGCGGCCTCGGCCTGGGATAGATCGATGGTCACTCCCTCCCCGGTCAGGCGCCGGACCAGCAAGGCCCGCATGACCACGGATGGCGCCAGGACGGACGCGAAGTAGTCCGGATAGACGCCTTGCGACCCGATGGGCCGATCCTGTCCCGGGTGGTTCCAGAGGTACGTGATGCCGGAGAACGCGTTGAGGGTGGCGCCCCAGCTCCCGTAGCGGCTCTTCGGCCCGGTCACGCCCAGACCCGGCATCTGGACGATGATCAGGTCGTTGCGCAACGAGCGCAGGTCGTCTGCGCCGAGGCCGATGCGACGCAGGACGCCCGGCCGGAAGTTGTCGAGGACCACGTCGCTGCGCGTCGCAAGCTCCCTGGCGAGCCTCAGTCCGACCGGATCCTTGAGGTTCAGCGTGACTCCGAGCACGCCAAGGTTCTTCTCGGCGAATCGAGTGGAGGTGTCGAGGTCCTCCCCGGTGCCAAAGTGCCGGAAGCTGTCGATCCCGCCGTGGCGAGACTCGACCTTGATCACTTCGGCGCCCCACGCGGCGAGCAGCCGTCCTGCGTTGGGGCCCGCGATTCCCGTGGTGAAGGTGAGCACCTTCACGCCCGTGAGTGGCGGCCGCCTGACCGGGGCACCGGCGTCGCTGGGTGTCATGGTCAGATGACCCTCCGGGCAAAGAGCAACTCCAGGTCCAGGGGGTCCAGGTCGAGCATGCCCGCGAGAACGGCGTCGGTGTGCTCGCCAAGTCGCGGCGGCGGGCTGACCGGGAGACGGGTGCCGTCATGGACTGCCGGGAATGACATCGAGAGGTACGTGCCAAGGACCGGATGTGTCACCGGCTGGAAGACGCCCCGTGCCTTGATGTGCGGGTCATCGAGGAAGTCGCGCGGGCTGTTGACGGGCAGGCACGGGATCCCGGAGCCCTGCAGCATGTCCACGAAGTCCGCCGTGCTGTACGAGGAGGAGAAGGCGGAGACCAGGGCGTTGATCCGGTCGGCGTCCTGGCGTCGCTCGAGGTTTGAGCGCCATTCGGCATCGTCGAGGTCGGCCGGGTGGTTCTTCCAGATGGACAGGAATGCCGGCCAATGCTCGAAGCTGACGTACAGCGAGACGAAGCCATCGTTCGTGGGGAAGATGCTGGCGGGGGCGATGACCCGGTGCTGGCTCCCGTAGCGCGGGATGTTCTGGCCGTCGTTCGCCCAGGCTCGAATCAGGTGCTCCTGGACGGCTACCGCCTCCTGCACCGAGACGTCGGCCCAGTCTCCGAGGCCGTCGGCTTCGCGACCCCACAGGCAGGCCAGCACCGCCATGGCTGCGTAGGCGCCGGCGAAGTAGTAGGACTGCTGCTCGGGCGGCTTGCACGGGGGCAGGTTTGGATCACCGCTCATGTTCAGGATTCCGCCCGTCGCCAGCGTGACGATGTCGGGCGCAAGCTGAGAGCTGCGCAGGCCAACCTTGCCGAAGCCCGTGATGGACACCGTGACCAGGCCTGGGTTCAGATCACGGAGCTCGGCCTCCCCCAGCCCAAGTCGCTCCGCGTCTCCGGGCGAGAAGCTCTCCAGCAGCACGTCGGCCCGCCGGATCAGGCGGGCGAGCAGTTCGCGCCCTTCGGGATGCTCGATGTCGAGGGAGATGCTCTTCTTCCCACCGTTCAGGTAGGCGAAGGTCAGGCTGCCTTCGGAGTCCGGATCCCCGGCCTTGAAGGGGCCCCGGCGTCGAACCTCATCGCCAGACACCGGCTCGACCTTGATGACGTCCAGGCCGAGGTCCGCGAGGATCTTCCCGGCAAACTGCCCGACCAGCCCGGTGAGATCAAGCACGACATACCGGCCGAGCGGCCCACCCGCATCATCCATGCGACGCATCCGACTCGGTGCACCCGTTCAGCCAGCCGCCATCCGCGACCAGCACCAGCGTGCCGGCGGCCGGATCGACGCGCCCGGCGGTCGCCCCTCGGGCGGGGCGACCGGTCAAGAGAGCCATCATTCGGCGTCGGGCTTGAACGCCCCCAGGCCGGGCCGGTATTCCTTGGCCAGGAACTTGTCGATCCCCTCGCTGCCCCGACCCGCCAGGGAGTGGCGCCACTTGATCTCGTTCTCCTTGGCCAGGAGCCAGTAGAAGGCCTCCTCCTGTGACATCTCGATGACCTGCTTGACCGCCTCCTTGGTCGCCTGGAGGGCGACGGGGTCGATCGTCAGCAACTTGCGGGCGAGGGTCATGACCTCGTCCTGCAGTTGCTCCAGCGGCACAGAACGATTGATCCAGCGCATCTCCGCCGCATGCCTGCCGTCGAAGGTCTCGCCGGTCATCGCGTAGTAGAGGGCGTCTCGGTAGGACATCTGCATGGTGATCACTTTCGAGACCATCCCGCCCGGCAGCGTCCCCCAGTTCACCTCGGAGAGCCCGAAGACGGCGTCGTCCGCCGCGATGGCGAAGTCGCATGCGGCCACGATCGGGAAGGCGCCGCCGAAGCAGTATCCGTTGATCATGGCGATGGTGGGCTTCGGGAACATCCGGAGCACCCGGTTCCGCCAGTCGTTCGAGACTCGCT
Source organism: uncultured Chloroflexota bacterium (assembly GCA_903822495.1). Classification (GTDB taxonomy): domain Bacteria; phylum Chloroflexota; class Limnocylindria; order Limnocylindrales; family CSP1-4; genus CAIJPD01. The sequence goes on from CAIJPD010000063.1 coordinate 48,085, forward strand.
TGTTGCGGGTGATCTGGGCCTGGTCGTCGCCCACGTCACGGAAGTACGACTTGAGGTCCTGTCCGGCACTGAACGCCTTCCCGGCGCCCGTGACGATGAGGACCCGGGTCTCGTCGTCCCCCTCGAGGGCCGTCAACGCGTCGTACATGTCCTGGTGGAGCTGTGGGCTCATCGCGTTGCGCTTGTCTGGCCGATTGAAGGTCACGGTCGTGATGCCGTCGGCCTTGTCGACGAGGATGGTTTCGAACGGGCCTATCGTCGCCATTGGACCTTCTCCGCAGCGTGTGTGACACCGAGGCATGCGTGCCGCCCGGTTTCGGTTCCCGCCGGGTGGGCGATGGGTGAGCGAGGCCGCATGCGTGACCGCAGGCACGGCCCGGGAGCCTCGAACGGGAATCTGGAGCAGCAGGTGAACGTCATCAGGCTGACCCGGGACATCGCCGCCCTCGTCGGTCCGGCCCGGTCGGGCTGAGGCGGCTGAAGAGCCCTCCAACGTCGCCGACCGAGCCCGTTGTCGGCTCGAGCCTGCTTCGATGAGAAGGCCCGGAAGCCCCCGAAGGCACGAGGGCTCCCGGCGTGATGGCGCTGGGTCAGGGTAGCTGGGGGTTGCCGATCTCCGAGTACCAGCCCAGGTCCTTGAGCTTGTTCAGGACGGACATGGTGTACACGTCCGAGTACTTGGGCGTTGCCGCATCCGGCTTGTTGAACTTGTACAGCTCGATGGCCGTGTCCCAATCGCCGTCGACCATCGCCATGGAGCGCGGGGCGATCCCCGTGTACGCGACGACCAGCGGCAGGACGTCAGCCTCCTTCATCTGGGCATCGGCGGCGAAGGCCGTGGTCGTCGTGGCCGGGTCCTTCCACATCGAGTTCTCGGCCTGGAGCACGGCGGCCATCACGTTGAGCACGGTGTTGGGGTTCTTGGCGAGGAAGGCCGTCGTGACGGCCAGGCCCACGGTCGGAAGGTGGGCCGTGACCTTGCGCAGGTCGATCACCATGTTGAACCCGGGCAGGGCCGCGGTCCCCTGCGTGTCCTGGACGTTGGCGCAGTCGATCGATCCGCCCTTCAGTGCCGCGATCCGGGCACCCTGACCGCCGACCTGCTTGATCGTCACGTCCTTGGACGAGACATTCAGGTTCTTGAGCGCCAGGAGGACGGCGCCATGGCCGCTGCCGCCGAAGGTGCTGATGCCGATCGTCGCACCCTTGAGGTCGGCGGCCGACTTGATGCTCGCCTTGCAGAAGAGGCCGTCATCCAGCTGGAGCGATCCCGACGCGATCATGATGGCTGGGGCGTCGCTGCCGATCGTGTTCATGATGCTGATGCCGACATAGGCGAACTGCGCCTGGCCGGCGGCAAGGGCCGACGTGGCCGGACCGGCGCCTTCCATGCCGAGGACGCTGGCGGTGATGCCGAGCTTGGAGAAGTAACCGTTCACGAGCGCCAGCTTGGGCGCGAAGCCCAGGATCTCGGTGGGTGCCGAGTTGGCAATCGTGATGGTCTTGAGTTCCGGCGCCGGCAAGGCCACAGGGGTCTTGGGCCCGGCACTGGCTGGGGCCGCGGACGCAGCCGCCGAGGCTGGGGCCTGGGTTGGTGCCGCGGTGGGCGCCGGCGTGGCTGCGGAGCTGCACGCCGTGGCGGCAAGGCCGGCTGTCACCGCCAGGGCAAGGAACCTGACCTTGAGAGTGGACATGAACCGCTCCTCTTCCGACAACTCCGCGTAACTGCCGATCTGTCGTCTGAGTTGCCGGCGGGGGCCTCCGGGTCAGGCCGTTTGACTCTAGTCCACATGGATTCAGATGTCTACATGGTCATTCCACGGGGTGGGACAGGACACCGCACGTTGTGCGCAACCCGGATTGGGCCCGCGAAGGCGGGGTCTCCGAGCTGAGGGAGCCGCAGGAGGATCCGTGGAGCGACTGACCGATCATGTCCAGGTCCAGACGCGGGGCCGCGGTGGCAACCATGGGATCGTCACGACATCGGACGGTCTCGTGATGATCGACACGCCGTACAAGCCGAGCGAGGCGCTCCGACTCCGCGAGGAGCTCGCGGGTGCGCCTCCACTCCGCTACATGATCAACACGGAGCCCCACGCCGACCATTGGACGGGGAACGGCTTCTTCGATGCCCCTGTTGCTGCACACGAGGGCGTACGGCGACGGATGCTGGGGATCGACCCGGCTGAGCACCGCGCCCGCCTTGCCCGGCTGGGGCCGGGCGAGGGCGACCTGCTCGAGGGCTACCGCCTTCGTCCTCCAACGCTCATCTTCACGGACCAGATGACGATCCACCTCGGGGCCCATTCCTTCCGGTTGATCCACATGCCCGGCCACACCCCGTTTCAGGCAGCCGTCGTCGTGGAGGAGGAAGGCGTGGTCTTCACCAGCGACAACGTCTTCGGCGGCGTCCGGACCTGGCTCCAGGAGGCCGATCCCGAGGCGTGGCTGCGCAGCCTGGACGCCATTCGAGCCCTGGGGATCGACACGCTGGTGCCCGGCCACGGCTCGATCTGCAACCGGGCCTATCTGGACACGCAGGCCGAGGTGATCCGGGAGTGGGTAGGGACCGTCCGCGAGGCGATCGACCGTGGGCTCAGCCGCGAGGAGGCGATCGAGCAGCTGAGCGACAGACCCGACCGTTTCCCAATGGCCAGCGGACAGGAGGGCAAGGCCGTGGAGGTGGCTCGGCTGAACGTGGCGAACCTGTGGGACTTCGCGACGCGAACCGGGATCCATGCACCGAATCCGGGGGATTCCGGCGCCTCCTGATGCACGCGCCGTGAGGCCGCACTGCCGTTCCCGCGGTCCCTTCCACTGTGGGGCGGAGGGGTGCTCCAGGCGTCGTTGGCCATGACCACTCTGCTAGAGTGGGCCACGGTCGAGCACGTCTCTCGTCCGCGTCCCAGCGAGTGACACGATCAGCCGGGCTGGCGCCGACGGCTTCCCCGCCGTCCGCGACCGCCACGTTCGTGGGACTTGCGCAGCGGAGAATGGGCGATGGACTTCCACCTTACCGAAGAGCAGCAGTTGCTCAAGGAGACGGTCCGGCGGTTCGTCGATAACGAGCTGATTCCGCTCGAGTCCCAGTCCGGCGCTGAGCGCGGCGTGATGTCCGAGCCGGTCCTGCGGCGACTCCAGGAGAAGACCAAGGCGCTGGGACTCTGGATGCTGGACGTCCCGGAGGAGTACGGCGGGGCCGGCCTGGACCTGTTCACCCGGTGCATCATCACGGAAGAGGTCTTCCGCAGCACCGCCCTGCCATTCCGGGATGCGCGGCTCTTTGGGCCGGAGGCCCGCGCGGTCCTCTTCCACTGCACCCCGGAGCAGAAGGAACGGTTCCTGTTCCCCGTCCTCCGCGACGAGAAGCTCATCTGCTTTGCCCAGACTGAGCCGGATGCCGGAAGCGATCCCGCGAGCATGAGGACCTCGGCCGTGCCCGACGGCGATGACTACGTGCTCAACGGTACGAAGCGCTGGATCACCGGGGCCGACGTCTCGGACTACGCGCAGGTCATGGCGGTCACAGATCCTGCCAAGCGGGCCCGGGGCGGGATCACGTGTTTCATCGTTGACTTGAAGAGCCCCGGGATCCAGATCGACAAGCAGGCCCCCGTCATCAATGGCGAGACCACGTTCGAGATCGTCCTCACGGACGTGCGCGTTCCCAAGGCCAACATCATTGGCGAGGTCGGCGACGGGTTCAACCTTGCCCAGCAATGGATCACCCAGGGCCGCATCCAGCGCCACGGGTCCCGGCAACTCGGAATTGCCGCCAGGGCGATCGACATGATGATCGACTATGCCAAGGTGCGGGTCACATTCGGCAAGCCACTGAGCGAGCGGCAGGCCATCCAGTTCATGATCGCGGACTCGGTGATGGAGCTGCGTGCGGCAGAGTTGATGGTCTACGACTGTGCGTGGCGATTTGACAAGGGCGAGGATGTCCGGGATCTCTCGTACATGGTCAAGATCACCGCCACGGAGATGGCGAGCCGAGTCGTTGACCGCGCGATCCAGGTCCACGGCGCCATGGGTCTGAGCACGGAGCTGCCGCTGGAGTGGTGGTACCGGCAGCTTCGGACGATCAGGATCACCGAAGGGGTCACTGAGGTGTTGCGCTGGCGACTTGGCGCAAACCTCATTCGTGCAAAGTCCTGAGGTGGCCGCCACATCCGTGGGCAGCCCCGCGCTACCGGGTGGGTATCCGACAGGCGGCCGATCCGGGCCTCGGAAGCGCGGCCTGATCGCCAATGTCCGTCCCTGACGCGGGGCAGCCCACGCGACAGCCAGCCGGCTCCATTGGAGCCAGGGCGCTCATCACCGACGCTCGGGACCGGGTGACTGGTCGCGTCCCGTATGTCAGCAACGAGCGCCGGCCGGACATGCTCTACGGCGCCATCCTTCGGAGCACGATGCCTCACGCCCGGATTCTCCGGGTCGATCCGGCGGGAGCGCTTGCCCTGGCGGGCGTCGTCGCGGTCGTCACCGGGCGCGATGTCCCCGGGGAGCCGGGTGCTCCGAGGCAGCATGGCATCCAGGTGCGAGACACTCCGGTCCTGGCCACGGACAGGGTCCGCTATGTCGGCGAGCCCATCGCCGCCGTCGCTGCCGCCGACCTCGATACCGCCCATGAGGCCCTCCGCCGAATCCTCGTGGAACTGGAGCCCCTGCCCGCCTCGTTCTCGGTCGACCAGGCGTTGGCGACTGATGGCACCCCGATCCACGCGGATGGCAACCTGATCAGGCCTCAGACCCTGTCCGTGGGCGACGTCGAGCAGGCGCTCGCCAGCGCAGATGTCGTCGTGTCGGAGACCTTCCAGATCCCGGCAGTGCAGGGGGTTCCGCTCGAGACCCATACGGTCCTGGCGGAATGGACTCAGGGCGGGATCACCGTCTACTCGTCGACGCAGACGCCATTCCATGTCCGGCGCGAGCTCGCCTACCTGTTCGACCTCCCGGTCGAGCGGGTCCGGGTGGTCACTCGAACGCTCGGCGGCGGGTTCGGTGCCAAGGCGTACGCTCGCATTGAGCCGCTGGCGGTGCTGCTTGCAGCCCACGCACATCGCCCGGTGAAGTTCGTCCTGTCACGGTCCGAGGAGTTCGTCACCATCCAGCGCCAGCCGGCGGTCATCACGATGACCAGCGGCGCGCGACGTGATGGTCGGCTCCTGGCGCTTCGGGCGGAGTGCACATTCCTGGCCGGCGCCTACCTGGACAACACGATGCGGATGCTCCGTCACGGCCTGTACAACCTTGTCGGCCCCTACCGAGTCGAGACGCTCAACTTGCTTGCTCGTGGCGTCTATACGAACACTCCGCCGTGCGGGCCGCTCCGGGCCCCCGGCACGGCGCAGGTCACGTGGGCGCGCGAGGCGCACCTGGACGCCGTCGCGGATCGGCTCGGCATGGATCCGTACGAGTTCCGCTGCCGGAACCTCCTCGGCGCGGGTGACCGCTTCGTGTTGGGGGGGCCGATGGGTCCGGTGCATCTGCCCCAGTTGCTGGCCGCCGTCCGGCAGGAGCCACCCGCGCAGCCGGATGCCGGACCCAATCGGCGCCGCGGTGTCGGGTATGCCGTCACGTTCAAGACCACCCAGACACCTTCCGAGTCGCAGGCGGTGGTTGCCGTCGACGCATCGGGTCGGGTCATCGTCCTGATGTCCACCGTGGAGATGGGCCAGGGCGCACGGACGGCGCTCGGCCAGATCGCCGCTGACGCCATGGCTGTTCCTCTCGATCGGGTGGACATGAGCATGCCCGACACCGATCGGACACCGCCCGACACCGGGACGGTCTCCAGCCGGTCCACGTTCTCGATGGGCAGCGCCATCGTGCGGGCGGCGACGCTGCTCCAGTCGAAGCTCCTGGACCTTGCCGCCGTGCGCCTGGAGATCTCGCGTGACGACCTCGCGATCGAGGAGGGCCGCGTCCGACCCGTGGACGGCTCATCAGCCGGCCTTGAGATGGGCGACCTGGTCCAAGGGTCGGGGCACGAGCGGCTTGAGGTCTCGGCCTCGTTCACGAACGAGCCGATGGTTGACCCCGTCTCCGGCGAGAAGGGCGTCTCCACCCACCATCACCAGGCGGCAGTCTCGGCTTCCGTCGAGGTCGACCTTGAAACCGGTGCCATCCGGGTGCTCGAGATCCGCGCCGCCACCCACGCGGGCGTCGTGATCAACCCGACCCTTGCGGAGTTGCAGACGGAAGGGAGCGTCGCCTTCGGGATCGGCCAGGCGCTGATGGAGGAGATCCTGTTCGAGGAGGGGCAGGTCCAGAACCCGAGTCTCGCCGACTACCTCATCCCGTCGGCCCTGGACATGCCGGTTCGCTTGGTCGTGGACCTGCAGGAGGACCACGCGCGGGAGATCCACGGCGTGGGGGAAACACCGCTACCGGCCGCGGTGCCCGCCCTGACAAACGCGGTGGCCCAGGCCATCGGCGCACGCCTGCACGCGATCCCCATCACCCCGGAGCGAGTGCTTCGCGCGCGACAGGAGGCCCTTGTTGCCCGTCGGGGTCAGGGCGGGCCAGCGGGCTCGGCCTAGCAAGCTCCCGCGTCGCGGCCCCCCCGCCGAACCGCCGACCGCCCGACTACCCCTCGCGCTCGCGGTGCCGCTCGATCGCCCCGGATTCGATCGGCCGGCCTTGCTCGTCGTAGATCCGCTGCGACGTGTAGCCCTGCGGCCAGATCCCCGTGAACCAGAACCGAATCCCGAACTGGATCCGGATCTGGCGGACCGGCTTGGGGTTGTCGTTGTAGTGCTCGTGCTCCCACATGGAGGGCGGCACGTACAGGACGTCGCCTGCCTCCCAGTAGTGCTTCTCGCCCAGCATCTCCGAGTAGCCCTCGCCCTCCAGGGCGTAGACCACCGCCTCCAGGTGCTTGTGCCGGCCGCTGTGGTGGTAGGGCCGCTCCTCCCAGACCTGGGTGACCAGGACCGACGCGTTGCGGAACCCGTTCCCCGGGACCGCCAGGTACCAGCACGTGTCGTGCTGGTTGGTGACGGCCGCGATCTTGCCCTGGTAGTTGAGGCCCGGGTCGGTGGGCGCGTCCTCGATGTGGATCTTGGCCCGGTCGCCGCTGGGGTAGTACTCCGATTCCTCGGCCGGGATCGCGGCCAGCGCCGCCTCGTCGTTGGGGCCGCAGTCCTCGTACTGGACGATGGCCGCGAGGCGGACGAACTTTTCCAGGTCAAAGATCATGCCCGACAGGTACTGGGCCGGCTCGTTGCCCGTGTTGAAGTGCTGGTGCGCCGCGCGATAGGGGATCTGGACCACGGTGCCGGCGTGCCAGTTGAAGCGCTGGCTCTCCACGACGGTGAAGCCCTCGCCCGACAGGAAGTAGATGGACTCCTCGCCGTGAGCGTGCTTGCCCGTGTGCCAGCCCACCGGGATCTCGCCCTTCAGGACGTTGCTGCCCATGGTGGTGTAGCCGATCTCGTTGGAGATCATCAGCTTGCACTTGGCGTCCTGGCGGGTCTTGACCCAGGGAATGTCGCGATCGCGGGCGACGAACATCGTCCGCCGCAGCTCCTGATCTAGCTGGTCGCCGGTCGCGAGCCAGTCGTCGTAGAACGTGCCCACGAGGTCCTCCGGAGGTGTCGGTTGTTGAGGTGCACCAGAACCCGTTGTTGGGGTGCGCCCGAACCCTGTGTTGAGGTGCGCCAGAACCCTAGCGGGGATGTCGCCCGTTCGTCAGCCCAATCAGCATGCGGACGAGCACGGCGCCCACGAACGCCACCAGCAGCGCGCCGACGAAGCCGCCCGGGTCGCCCAGGTGCAGGTCGCGGGCCAGGATGCCGCCCACGATCGCGCCGAGGATCCCGACCAGGATATTCGGCAGGCAGCCGCGTGCCGAGGTGTTGGGCACGACCATCCCGGAGAGCGCCCCGGCGAGGAGCCCGATGACGACCCAGCCGAGCCCGTCCACCGATCAGGCCTCGGGCGTGCGCGCCTGCGCCTGGGCCAGGTGGCCGCCGGCCGCCTCGTCCACGATCCAGGTCGCGCCCGTGCGCCGGGCGAGCTGCGCGGGGAGCCGGCGCGGGTCGCGCTCCGGGCCGAAGATCTCCCCGAGGATCGCCGCCTTGCTTGCGCCGTGCGAGACCGCCATGACGTTCCGGGCGACCTGCAGGCTGCGCGGGTTCAGCGTCACGCGCTCCACCTTGGGCGCGATGTGGTCCGGCGCGGGGATGTCCACGCCGGGAGCGTCCGTGTCGAACGCCGCCGATCCCGGGAAGACGGAGAGGAGGTGCCCGTCCGGTCCGATCCCGACCAGCACGATGTCGAGGACCGGCTGCCCATCCTCGAACGGCACCCCCGATTCGCGCATCATCTCGACGTAGCGGGCCGCGCACCAGGCGCCCCCCTCGCCGCGCGCCATCGCCTCGTCCACCGGCCAGGCGTGGATCGTGGTCTGCTCCAGCGCCGTCCCCGGGGCCGCGCCCACCAGCTCGCGGTCGCCGATCCGCGCATTGCACCAGTCGTCGCCGCGCGGCACAAACCGCTCGTCGCCCAGCCAGATGTTGACCCGCCCCCAGGGAACGGTGTCCCGGAGCGGTGGCTTGGACAGGTGCTTGTAGATGCCGGCCGGCGTCGAGCCGCCCGTGGTCGCCCAGTCCGCCCGCCCGCGCTCGTTCACCGCGACCGCCAGGATCCCGGCGATCCGTTCGGCCGCCGCGGCCGCGCAGGCCTCGTTGTTCGGCAGGACGATGATCTCGGGCTCGCCCCGGGACGCACGTTCAAGCCAGCCGTTGGTGCCACTCATCCTTGTTCCTCCGCAGGGTTTGGCGCCGACTTGCCGAGCAGGGCGACCGCCGTCCGGATCCCCCCGGCCGAGAGGCGGCTCTGTCCGACCGATTCGATCACTTCCGCGAGCATGTCCACCTCGGTCCGGCGCGGGGCCAGGAAGGGCCGGTGCCGGAGGAGATGGCCGTCCATCCACGCCTCAACCATGATGGTGTCCGCCTCGCCCGTCACCACCACCCAGAGACGATGGCGGCCGCGTGTCGCCTCCAGCTCCACGCGCAGCGTGGTGCCACGGCGCACGTCGACGATCTCCGGTCGGAGCGATCCGGTGACGCGGACGCGCCCGCGGCGGAGTGTCGCAGTCAGGCCGTCATCCCGGTTGCCTTCGGGGTCGGGCGCGAGCGGATGTTCGATCGTCAGCCCCAGCCGCGAGGTCAGCCAGGCGAGGTGGTAGAGGGGTCGCACCAGGTTGGCAGCCCCGGGCCGGCCCCCATCGTCCCCGGTGGCGTACGTGACGGTGATCCGTCGGATCGACCGGACGAATGGCTGGAGGTTCGGCTGGTCGAAGGTGGAGGCAATCGCCTCGCGCCAGCGGGATTGGCGCATCTGGGCGAAGTCGTTGACGGCGAGGTTGGGGTTGTCGACGAGCGGGACCAGGTCACGGAGGCGGTCCAGACCGGAGCCTGACCAGGACGAGCCATCCACCACGATGCGATCGGACAGGTCGAGGAGCTCGCGCACCATCAGGCTGCCCAGCGGCAGGTCTCCGGGCCACCAGGTGGTGACGGGGAGGTCGTGGATGAGGAGTGGAGCCGCGATGGCGGCCAGGTGCCGCCCCGATTCACCGCCGGCGTGAATGTCGATCCGTTCCGAGCAGGTCTCGGGCGCCCCTTCGCGGGGGAGCACGCAGTAGGCCAGGACGTCGGCGTCGATCTTCGATGGACCGTCCGGGTCGCCGGGGGCGATGATCAGGGTCCGTGATGGATGGCGACCCGTGAGTCGGCCAACGACGGCGGCGCACCGGTCGGCGACCTCGGGCCGGGGGGCGACCACCACCAGGTTCATGACCGAGGTCCGGGCGCCCACGCGGCGCTCCTCGACCCCGTCCACCGTGGTGGTCAGCCGGGTGCCGCTCCAGATCTTCGCCAGCTCGTGCTCGATCGCCGCGAGGTCGTGGGCGCGCGATCGCCAGCGCAGGCCGGGCTCACCGGGAACGGGCGCCAGGGGGATCAACGTGTCTGGGTTCCGGCTAGAGCCGACGCCAGCGGCGGCCGTCGCGGGCCAGCAGGCGGTCCGCCTCGGGTGGTCCCCAGGTCCCGGCGTCGTAGTTGGGGAAGCGGGCCGGCGGCGTGGCGATCCAGGAATCCAGGATGGGCGTCACGATGCCCCAGGCCTTCTCCACCTCGTCCGCCCGGGTGAACAGCGAGGCGTCGCCCAGGAGGGCGTCGAGGATCAGCGTCTCGTAGGCATCCGGCGAGTCCACGGAGAACGCCGAGCCGTACGTGAAGTCCATGTTGACCGACCGGATGTCGAGGCCCAGGCCGGGCATCTTGGATTCGAAGCGGAGCAGGATCCCCTCGTCCGGCTGGATGCGGATCGCGAGCAGGTTGGGCTCGGGGTCGATCGTCGTATCCCGGAAGAGGCGATGCGGCACGGCGCGGAACTGGATCGCGATCTCCGTGGCGCGCCGGGGCAGACGCTTGCCGGTTCGCAGGTAGAACGGCACCCCGGACCACCGCCAGTTGTCGACCTGGAGCTTTGCGGCGACGAACGTCTCGGTCTCCGAGTCCGGGTCAACTTCGGACTCCTGGCGGTAGCCTGCCACCGGGTTGGCCGCCACCCAGCCGGGGCCGTACTGGCCACGGACCACGTTGCTGGCCACCTCGTCGGGCGTCAGCGCGGCGATGGCGCTCACCACCTGGACCTTCTCATCGCGCAACGCATCCGCCCCGAACGTCGCGGGCGGCTCCATCGCGACCAGGCTGAGCAGCTGGAGCAAGTGGTTCTGGAGGACATCGCGGGACGCGCCCGTCTCTTCGTAGAAGGCCCCGCGGTCCTCGATCCCCATGGACTCCGCCACCGTGATCTGGACATGGTCCACGTAGCGTCGGTTCCAGATGGGCTCAAAGATCCCGTTGGCAAACCGGAAGACGAGCAGGTTCCTGACCGTCTCCTTGCCCAGGTAGTGGTCGATGCGGTAGATCTGCCGCTCGCGGAAGACGCGGCCGACCTCGCGGTTGAGGCGCACCGCGGATTCGGCGTCGTGCCCAAACGGCTTCTCGATGATGATCCGCCGCCAGCCCTCGCCGCTCGTCTCGTGGCTGAGCCCCACCCGGCCCAGCTGGGCGATCACCTCGGGGAAGGCGGATGGCTGCGTCGCCAGGTAGTAGAGGCGGTTGCGGCTGGTGCCGTGCTCGCGCTCGCAGCCGTCCAGCGTCTCCCGGAGGCGGTCGAAGGCGCCCGGGTCGTCGAAGTTGCCCTGGAGGTAGGAGACCCGGTCGAGGAAGGTGGCGAGGCTCTCGTCATCCACGCCGGTGCGGCTGCGCAGGAGCAGCGATGCCCGGACCTCGGCCCGGAACGTCTCCTTGGTATAGGGCCGGCGGGCGACACCCAGGATCAGGAAGTCGCGGGGCAGCAGGTTGGTCCGCCAGAGCTGGTAGAGCGCGGGCAGGACCTTGCGATGCGCGAGGTCGCCCGTGGCCCCGAAGAGCACGATGGCGCACGGGTCCGGCACCCGCTCCAATCGGAGGCCATCGCGCAGGGGGTTGGCCTGCGCCGGCGGCGCGCTGCGCCGCCGGCCCTTGCGCGCCAGGCGGAGCGCCCGGATGGACGTGGAGGTGGGCGCCGGCCGCCCGCTGGGGCGGCCGGGAGCAGGCACCGCGCCGGTCGCGGCGGGCCTACTCGGTCTTGACGGCGTGGCCACCGAACTCGTTGCGCAGCGCGGCCAGGAGCTTGGCCCCGTAGGAGTCGTCCTGGCGCGAGCGGAACCGTGTCTGGAGCGCGAGCGTGATGATCGGCGCCGGGACGTCGCGGTCCATGGCCTCCTGGACCGTCCAGCGGCCCTCGCCCGAATCGGCCACCCAGCCCTTGAGGCTGGCCAGGTCCTGGTCCGGCTTGAGCGCGCTAGCCGCCAGCTCCAGGAGCCAGGAGCGAACCACGGAGCCGTGGTTCCAGAGGTCCGCGATCTGCGCGAGGTCCAGGTCGTAGTCGCTGGCGTGGAGGATCTCGAAGCCCTCCGCGTACGCCTGCATCATTCCGTACTCGATCCCGTTGTGGATCATCTTCACGTAGTGGCCGGCGCCCGGCGCGCCCGCGTGGAGATATCCGTCGACGGGCGCCAGCGACCTGAAGATGGGCTCGACCGGCGCGACGACGTCGCGCTCCCCGCCGACCATCATGCAGTAGCCGATCTTCAGCCCCCAGATCCCACCCGAGACACCGGCGTCGATGTAGCCGATGCCCCTGGCCTTGAGGGCCGGGTGGCGGCGCTGATCGTCGTGGAAGTTGGAGTTGCCGCCCTCCACGATCGTGTCGCCCGGCTCCAGGTGGAGGAGGAGCTCGTCAATCTGGTCCTCCGTGGCCTGGCCGGCCGGGACCATGATCCACACGATTCGCGGCTTCGCGAGCTTCTCGACCAGCTCGGCGATGGAGGTCGCCCCCTCCGCGCCCTCGCCGACGATCTCGCGCACCTTGTCGGGCGAGCGGTTGTAGGCGACGACCTGGTGATTGTCGAGGAGCAGTCGTCGAACCATGTTGGCGCCCATCCGCCCGAGTCCGATGAAGCCGATGCGCATCCCGTGAGCCTCCGTGCTGGGTGAGGTGTGGTTGGTGGCAGTGGTGGTCGGGGCCGCGGCTGACCTAGCCGGCCGTGCCAAGGATGTCGGCGAACGTCCGCTCCAGCGTCGCGAGCCCGGCCGCGACGTCGTGGCCGAGGTGCACACGGATCACGGGCAGGTCGTGCGATTCCAGGGCGGCGAAGTCACCGCGCGCCTGGGCGTCGATCAACTGGCCGAAGGAGTACGGCCAGCCCGGGATCTCGCGTTCCGTGCCGTGGTCCGCCGTCAGCTGCAGGAACCAGCCCACCGGCGTGCCGCCCTTGTGGAGCTGGCCGGTGGAGTGCAGGTAGCGCGGGCCATAGCCGGCCGTGGTCGCGCACCGCGTGGCGTCCCGGAGCAGCGCCCGGATGCGCGCCAGCGCCGCGTCTGTCGCCGGATCCGGCGCCAGGAACGCCTGGAGGGCCAGGTACGCGCCCTCCTTCCGGCGGGCCAGGTGGCGGCCGAGCTCGCCGGCCAGCGTGCCATCGCCGGACGTGCTCGCCAGGGCGTCGTCGGCGAACACCGTCAGCCCATGCTCGTGGGCGAGCGAGGCCGGCTCCTTTGGCGGCGCGGCTTCGTCGTCGCGGGTGCCGCCGGCCAGCAGCCGCCGCGTCAGGTCCTTGGCCTCCTCGACGTTGGGCTGGTCGAACGGGTCGATCTCCAGGACCGCACCGGCGATGGCCGTGGCCACCTCCCAGCGAACGAACTCGGCGCCGAGGTCGATCGGGTCCGCGATCGTGATCTCGATCACCGGGTGGCCGGCCGTGGCGAGCCCCTCGAGGAGGACATCCACCGCGGCGCCGTCCGCGGAGGTGCTCTCCGAGGCGCCGGACGGTCCACTCGATCCATCCAGTCGGATCCGCACGAAGACGCGGTCCTCGCCATAGGCGGCCACGGCCCCCAGCGGCTCCTGGTCCACGGGCACGATGCCCTTGCCGTGCTTGCCGGTGCTCTCGGCGACCAGCTGCTCGGCCCACGCGCCGAAGGCGGCGATCTCGTGGTCCACGATGAACGTCAGCTTGTCGCGACCCAGCGTGGCGAGGGTCCCGATGGCCAGGCCCAGCGCCACCGCCGCGTTCCGGGTGGGCTCGGGCTCGCGGGTCTCGGCCAGCATCTTCGCGGCCGATGCCAGCAGCGCGTCCAGGTCCAGGCCGATCAGCGACGCCGGGACCAGACCCGGATAGCTGAGGGCCGAATAGCGTCCACCGATGTCGGCCGGGTTGAGGAAGACCTCGCGCAGGTCGTCGTGGTGGGGTATCGCCTCCAGGCTCCGGCCCGGATCGGTGACCGCGATCATCAGGGCGCCCGGCGATTCGTCGGTGTGGCGCTGGCGCAGGGCGGCCCCGGTCCGGGTCCACGTGTCCGCCTGGAAGGCCAGGGATTCGACGGTCCGGCCGGACTTGCTGGCCACGATCCAGAGCGTGCTCAGCGGGTCGCTGCCGTCGACGATCGCGGCGACCGCGGCGGGGTGCGTCGAGTCGAGGATCCGGACCGCCGGGTAGCCCTCGGCGGGGCCGAACGTCCGGGCGAGCACCTCGGCGGCAAGGCTGGAGCCACCCATGCCCATGACGACGGCGGTGGTGAAGCCCGCTTCGCGGATGCCGTCGCCGAAGCCCTCGAGGGCCGGCACCTGGCCGAGGAAGTGGTCGGGGGCGTCGAGCCAGCCCAGCCAGGCCGCGATCGACTCCTGGCCGCGCCGGTCGGCGGTCCAGAGGCTGGTGTCGCGATCATGCAGGCGCTCCGCCCAGCGGGCGGTCCTGGCCCGGTCCAGGGCCTCGTCGAAGAGGTCGACGGCAACCGCCGGCAGCTGGATCCGCTGGGCACTGTCCGGATCGCTGAAATGTGTCATGGGGTGGGGTCCAGTCTAGCCACGGGCCGCCCCGGCGTCGCCGGCCGGGACGTCAGGACGGCGCCCCATCCTCGATCGCCAGCACCTTGTCGAGGCGGCGCCGATGACGCACCTCGCCGCTGAAGCTGGCGCCGAGGAATGCGACAGCGCACTCGTACGCAGGTTCGGGTCCAATCACGCGCGCCCCAAGCGTCAGCACGTTGATGTCGTCGTGCTCCACGCCCTGGCGTGCCGAATAGGTGTCGTGGCAGATGGCCGCGCGGATGCCGGGGACCTTGTTGGCGGCGACCGAGGCACCCACGCCGGAGCCGCAGACGAGGATCCCTCGCTCCGCCCGACCCTCGAGGATGGAGAGTCCCAGGGCCAGCGCGAAGTCCGGGTAATCGTCCAGGGGATCGGAGCCGTCGCCGCCCAGGTCGATCAGGTCATCGTCCGGCAGCGCCGCGGCAAGGCGGCGGAGCAGGTCGTCCTTGAGGGTGGCCCCGGCGTGGTCGGCGGCAAGGGCGATGCGCACCTACCCGGCTCCGTGCTGGTGCCCGAGCCCAAGGCCGGCGGGCTGGTGTCCGGCATCCGGCGTGCGGATGCGGCCGCGAAGACCATCACGGACGACCGCCCGGGCGACGTCCGCCACGTGGCCCACCGTGAGCCCGAAGTGCTCGAGGATGGTCCCGGCCGGCGCCGATGCGCCGAAGTGGTCGAGCCCGATGATGGCGCCCTCATCGCCGGCGTAGCGGTCCCAGCCCAGGGTCACGCCCGCTTCGATCGTCACCCGGCGGCGGACGGCCGGCGGGAGCACGGATTCGCGGTAGGCCCGGTCCTGGCGCTCGAACGCCTCCCAGCAGGGGAGCGAGACCACGCGCGTGGGGACACCCTCGGCCTCCAGGGCGTCGGCCGCGCCGGCGGCCAGCTGCAGCTCGGAGCCGGTGGCCACCAGGATCAGCGCGGGAGCGCCGCCGGCCGCCTCGTTGGAGGCGGGCCGGAGCACGTACCCGCCGCGCGCCACGCCCTCGGCCGCGAGGCGGTCCGTTCCGGGCAGCGTGGGCAGCTTCTGGCGGGTCAGCGCCAGGGCCACCGGCCCGTCGGCCCGCTCCACGGCGAGGCCCCAGGCCGCGCTGGCCTCGTTGGCATCGCCCGGACGTACGAACCAGAGGTTGGGGATGGCCCGCAGCGCCGCGTAGTGCTCGACCGGCTGGTGGGTGGGCCCGTCCTCGCCCAGTCCGACCGAGTCGTGGGTCCAGACGTAGATCACGTGCAGGCCCGACAGCGCGGCCAGCCGGACCGCGCCGCGCATGTAGTCGCTGAACGTCATGAACGTCGCGCAGTACGGGAGGAACCCGCCGTGCAGGGCGATGCCGTTCGCGGCGGCGCCCATGGCGTGCTCCCGAACGCCGAAGCGGAGGTTGCGCCCGCGCTCCCCGGCCCGGAAGTCGCCGCCGCCCTTGATGTCGGTCAGGTTGGATTCGGACAGGTCGGCCGCCCCGCCGAAGAGCTCGGGCACCTCGTTGGCCAGCGCGTTGATCGCATCCTGGCTGGCGTTCCGGGTGGCAACCTCGGTGCCGGTGTCGTAGTGCTTCAGGGCCTGGCGCCAGCCCGGGCGCAGGTCGCCCGCCAGGCGGCGGCGGAGTTCGGCGGCCTCCTCGGGGTACTCCTCGCCGTAGGCGGCCAGCGCGGCCGTCCAGTCGCGCACCAGCGCCTCGCCGGCCGGGACCGCCGCACGGAAGAGCTCCAGCGCCGCGCCCGGGACGGAGAACTGCTGATCCGGGTCCCAGCCGTACGCCACCTTGGTCAGCCGGACCTCGTCCGGGCCGAGCGGTGAGCCGTGCGACTTCTGGCTGTCCTGCTTGTTGGGGCTGCCGAAGCCGATGTGGGTCCGGACCGCGATCAGGCTGGGGCGCAGGTCGGCCCGCGCGGCGTCGATGGCGGCGGCGATGGCGACGACGTCGTTGCCGTCCTCCACGCGCGCGGTCTGCCAGCCGTAGGCGTCGAACCGCTGGAGGACGTCCTCCGACCAGGCCAGCGAGGTGGGCCCGTCCAGCTGGATGCCGTTGTCGTCGTACAGGACCACCAGCTTGCGGAGCTGGAGGTGGCCAGCGAGGCTGGCGGCCTCGGCGGTCACGCCCTCCTGGAGGTCGCCATCGGAGGCGAGGACGTAGGTCCAGTGGTCCACGATCTCGTGGCCCGGCCGGTTGAACTCGGCAGCCAGGCGTGCCTCGGCGATGGCCATGCCGACGCCGTTCGACAGGCCCTGGCCCAGCGGCCCGGTGGTGGCCTCGACGCCGGGGGTCAGCCCGTATTCGGGGTGGCCCGGGGTGCGGGAGCCCCACTGGCGGAACGAGCGCAGGTCGTCGAGCGACACGTCGTAGCCCGTCAGGTGGAGCAGCGAGTAGAGGAGCGCGGAGGCGTGTCCGGCGGACAGGAGGAACCGGTCCCGGTCCGGCCAGCGTGGCGTGGTCGGCGCATGGCGCAGGTACTGGGTCCACAGGGTGAACGCCATCGGTGCCGCGCCCATCGGCGCTCCGGGATGCCCGGAGTTGGCCTGCTGGACGGCATCAATCGAGAGGGTTCGGATCGTGTCGATCGCGAGCCGCTGGAGGTCGGGTCTGTCGGTCATCTCGCTGCCGGAAGGGGGTTACCGCTGTCGTGCTGATCGTACACGGCCCATCGGCGGCGCAGCCCTCGCGGGCTACCATCGCGAGATGTCCAGTCACCCGGCCGGATCCGGCCACGGCACGCCGCCAACGGGGCCACGCCCAGCCCGGATACGGGCCGCCCGTCCTCGGCCAGCCCGGATACGGGCCACCCGCCCCCGGGTCATGGTCGTGGGCGACCTGATGGTGGACGTGGTGATCGCGCCCGCGCGCGCCGTGGAGGCGGGTACGGATGTCCCGGGCCGGGTGGCGCTCCGGGCGGGGGGATCGGCGGCCAACGCGGCGCGCTGGCTGGGACGGCTGGGCGCGGATGTGGTCTTCATCGGGGCGGTGGGCCGTGATGCGGCGGGGCGGGCACTGGAGGCGGCGGTGCGGGCGGACGGGGCGGCGCCGCGGCTGGTGCGCGTCGCGGGAGCCCGGACGGGCCGGATCGGGGTGCTCGTGGCGCCGGGCGGGGAACGCTCGTTCGTGGCGGACCGCGGGGCGGCCGACCGGCTGCGACCCGCGGATCTCCGGGCGGCCTGGTTCGCCCGCGCCGAGCTGCTCCACCTGCCGGCCTACTCGCTGCTGGGCGAGCCGCTGGGGCTGGCGGGCATGGAGGCGATCCGGCTGGCGCGAGCCGCCGGGGCGCTCGTCTCCGTGGACCTGGCCTCGATCGGGCCGCTGCTGGCCGGGGGCCGCGACGCCGCGTTGGCGCTGGTCCGGGCGGCCGCGCCGGACATCCTGTTCGCCACGGCCGCGGAAGCTGCGGCGCTCTTGGGGGCCGAATCGGCCCACCGCGGGGCGGCCGAAGCGGCATCCGACGCGGGCGCCGAGGCTGGGCCCGAAGCTGGCGAGGCCGAGCCCTGGCTGACCGGCCTGTCCGCGCTCGCCCCGATCGCGGTCATCAAGCGGGGCGGGCGCGGGGCCACCGTCCTGGCGGCTTCAGCGAGCTCCGCGTCGCCCCTCCGCGTCGACGTTGCGGTGAGCCGTGTCGCCACGACCGACACCACCGCCGCGGGCGACGCGTTCGACGCCGGCTTCATCCACGGCTACCTGGTCGGCCGCGCCGCCGGCAAGACCGGCCCAGCGCTCCTGCGCCGCGCCGCCCGGGCCGGCCACGCCGCCGCTCGCCGCCAGCTCACGGCCCGCCGCCCCGAGCTCCCGCTCCTCTGATCGGCACCCACCCTACTGGCTCGAACGGCCGAGCCCTTGCCAGATTGCCCGCGGGCCCGGGTGGAACGCACGCCGCAGCTCGGCGTCGTACTGCGCGCGGTCGAACGTGAACCGCAGGTCGGCGTAGTCGTCCTGCGGCCTGTTCGGGTTGTGCAGGTCGCACCAGTCCACCTGGTCGCCCCCAAGCCTGATCCGGCCCAGAATCGGCCCACAGGCCTCCTCGCCGCACGCTGCGCAGACCAGGAGAACCACGCAGCCGTCGCCGGGCCAGTCGGCCAAGGTCCCCCTGAGGCGGCCCTCCGCATGCTCCAGGCCCTGGATCGGGAGGCAGTCGATGCCCGGATCGCCGTAGCCATGTGCCACGGCGAACTCCGTGACGATCTCCCGGAGGTCGCGACCGTTGACGACAACATGGACGGCGGTTCCGGGCCAGCGTCGCCCATCACTCATGGCCGACTCCGGCGGACCCAGTTGGATGTCAAGTCGATCCAACCAGGCAGGATACGCAGCGCTGCAGCGGTGCGTTCCGTGGCTTCCTGCCAATTCGGGCCCCGGCGGCAGCAAGGCGCGATCCTGCGCAGGTTCAGGCGTCCGGGCGTGGGTCGATGGGCTCCCGTGCCAAGCGGCTCGTGCGCGAATCGGCCGGCGCGACGCGCGGGGAGGGCTGGCACAGGCCGACGGTTGGCGCCCAGTGGTCGTGCGGCGCGATTTTGGCAGGATCGCCGTGCTACCCGCGCGGGGCAAGGTGGAGTCAACGTGGCTGAGGCGCACGTCGGCCCGGGAATCCGGACGGCTCGGTCCCGTAACGTCGGACAGGCTGGAGTTGGCGGACGTCGCGGGCGACGGCTCGGCGCGACGCGGGGCGAGGGTGGTGCGCCCGGGGTCGGGGCGCTCGTCGGGTCGACGTCCCGGTACGCTTGTCGCCATGAGCATCCCTGATCGCGCGGGCCTCCGGGCCCGTCTCGTCGTCGCTCCCGAGGTGGCCGCCGCCGTCGCGGCCGGGCGGCCCGTCGTCGCGCTCGAATCCACGCTGATCAGCCATGGCCTGCCATGGCCGGACAACCTGGCCGTGGCGCGGGCATCGGAGGCCGCCGTCCGCGATTCGGGCGCCGTCCCGGCGACCATCGCCATCCACGACGGCCGGATCCTCGTCGGCCTGGGCGACGCCGACCTTGAGCTGCTGGCCCGTTCCGAGAGCGGCACCGTGCGCAAGGTGGCCAGGCCCAGCCTCGCCGCCGCGCTGGCCGCCGGTGGCTGGGGCGCCACCACGGTCTCGGCCACCATGCTGGCGGCCCACGCCGCGGGGATCGTGGTCATGGCCACGGGCGGAATCGGCGGCGTCCACCGGGGCGCCATCGGCGGCACCAACGCTCATCCCGCCACGCTCGACATCTCGACCGACCTCGAGGAGCTCGCCGCCACCCCCATGGCCATCGTGTGCGCCGGCCCCAAGGCCATCCTCGACGTGCCGGCCACGCTGGAGTACCTGGAGACCCGCGGCGTCCCCGTCGTCGCCGTCGGCCAGACGGAGCTCCCCGGGTTCTACGCCCGGACCAGCGGCATCCGCGCGCCGCTGTCCGTGCCGGATCTCGACGCCGCGGCCACGCTCACCGCCACGCACCTCGCCCTCCGCCTCGGCAGCGCTGTGCTCCTGTGCGTGCCCATCCCGGAGGCAGACGCCCTCCCCGTGGCGGAGGCCCTTGCCGACATCGACCGCGCCATCGCCGAGGCGGAGGCCGCCGGCATCGCCGGGCCGGAGCTCACGCCGTGGCTGCTGGCCCGCATCGCCCACCTGTCGGGCGGCCGGTCGGTGCTCGCGAACCGCGCCCTGATCATCAACGACGCCCTCGTGGCCGGCCGGCTGGCCGTGCTGCTCGCCGCACTTCCCATCGCCTGACCGGGGCAGGTCGGACGGGGCCGTCCGCGCGAGTCCCCGGCCCACGGCGCCACCGGGTCGTTGTGCGTGCTTGTCGCGATCCGGGTCCCGGTCTAGACTCGGCCGCAGGTCTGATCCGACAGCACGGAGGCCGGGAGGCACGTTGCGCATCTATGACGGCGGTGCCCGCCAGGATTTCGAGGAGGTCTTCCGGGCCATCGGCGCGGTGCTCGACGAGCGTGCCTATCGCGAGATCCTCGTGACGGAAGTGCCCGACGGCTTCCTCGTCCAGGGCCTCCGGGCTGACGGCGCCGGCGCGTCCAACTGGGCGGACGCATCCGTGATGTTCGGCAAGGAGACCCTGACGTTCTCCGACGACGAGATCGCCCGGTACATGGAGGAGGCGATCTCCCGGCGCGGCAAGAACCGCCTGGAGAACGAGACTCCGGGTGCGCACTACTATGAGTGGGCGCTGCGGGTGATCGGCCGCTACCTCGACGAACAGCACCCGCGGGATGTCTTCTTCTTCGAGCAGGACGGATCGTTCGTCATTCGCCTGCTGATGTCGGGCCAGGGCGGCTCTCGCCACGTCCTCGTGGAGTTCACGCGGGATGACGTCCTGGAGATGATCGGCCAGGGCCCGGGTCTCCGGGGCCGGTCCAGCCGTCTGAGCATGTTGCTGGGGCGCTAGCCGCCGCGGCAAGGAGGTTGAAGCCATGAAGGCACTGAAGACCGTCGCCGTCGCCCTCGGGATCACGCTGGGCGCGATGATCGTGATTCCCCTGATCGTCCTGGCCGGCCTCTTCGTCTGGCTGAAGCTGACCGAGGAGTCCGACGAGGAGGCGCTCGAGCTGGACCAGGAAGGCGCCTGATCGACACCCACCCGGCGTCCGCCACGCAGGGCGCATCGCCGGCCCGGTCGCTCGTCCCCGAGATGCCCGCCGAGAAGGCGGGCATCGTCGCGTCCGCCCGCCGTTCGCTCCGGCCCAGCACCTCCCCGGGCAGGCGGCGCCTGGCCGAGGTCGCCCTCCTGCTCCTGATGCTCAGTTGGGCGGTGAACTTCATCGTCGTGAAGGGAACGGGCGATGAGATCCCGCCGATGACCTTCGGCGCCGTCCGGTTCACCGTCGGAGGCCTGCTCCTGCTGGGCCTCCTCCGATGGCGCGAGGGCACCATCCGGCTGCCCCGGGCCGACGTGGTGCCGATCGCGATCCTCGGGGTGCTGGGCTTCGGGATCTACCAGGTCCTCTGGGCGTCGGCGATCCAGCTCATCACGGCCGGCGACTCCGCCCTGCTCATCGCGGCCACGCCCGTGCTCGCGGTGCTGATCGCGGTGATCGCTCGCTCTGACCACCTGACCACCGCCAAGCTGGCGGGCGCGCTCCTCTCGTTTGTCGGGGTGGCCGTGGTCGTCGGGCGCGGCGCATCGGGCGACCAGTTCTCCCTGCTCGGCGATCTCGTGACGCTGGCCGCCGCCGCCTGCTGGGCCGTCTACACCAGCTACATCGCCCGCTACCTCCGCCGCCACTCGGCGCTGGCGATCGCGGCGTGGGCGGCCCTGTTCGGGGCGATGTTCCTCTGGCCGTTCGGCCTGGTGGCCGCGCTCAGCGTGGACTGGGGCCGGGTGGGACCGCTGGCGTACGGCGGGTGGCTCTATTCCGCCGCGCTCTCGGCGGGTCTCGGGAACATCATCCTGTACGACGCGATCCGCCTGCTCGGCCCGGCCCGCGCCACGGCGTTCCAGTTCCTGGTCCCGCTCTTCACCGTGATCATCGGCGCGCTCATCCTGGCCGAGCCGGTCCGTGCCGCCCAGGTCATCGGCGGGACGATCATCGTGGCGGGCGTCCTGCTCACGCGGCGCGGCGGCCTGGCCAGGGCCCCGGAGGCGGTCTCGGGCATCTCCTCGCTGCCGGCCGAATGAGCCTTCGCGCGATCGGCCCGGTCGCCCCTCCGCCGCCCCTCCGCTCCGGCGACATCCCACTCGCGATCCTGATCGACTACGACGGCACCGTCGCCCTGACCGATGTCTCCGACGCGATCATGTTCGAGTACGTTCAGAGCTCCTGGGAGGACCTCGTCGCGAAGTACGACGAGGGAGCACTGGGGTCGCGGAACCTGATGACCTGGGAGATGAGCCTGGTGCAGGCGGACCCGGATCGCCTGCTGGCGACGGCCGCCGCCCAGCCCCACGACGCGGGCTTCGTGCCGTTTGTCGCACGGGCACGCGCTGCCGGTATCCCCGTGGAGGTCGTGAGCGACGGCTTTGGGTTCTTCATCCCGCAGGCGCTCGACAT
Source organism: uncultured Chloroflexota bacterium (assembly GCA_903822495.1). Lineage (GTDB taxonomy): Bacteria > Chloroflexota > Limnocylindria > Limnocylindrales > CSP1-4 > CAIJPD01. Next base: position 70,470 of record CAIJPD010000063.1, read on the forward strand.
CCTGGGCGTCGGGTCCCTGCCGATCGCGACGGCCAACACCACCTTCCGGGATGGCCGGGCCGCCATCGAGTTCCCCAACGGTCATCCCGACTGCCTCGTGTGCGGCACGTGCAAGCGCGCTCGTGTCCTCGCCCACCAGGCTGAGGGGCGCGCCGTCGTGTTCATCGGCGACGGGGAGAGTGACCGATACGCCGCGGGCTACAGCGATGTCGTGTTCGCGAAGCGCTCGCTCACCGACATCTGCCGGCGCAACGGCTGGCCCTTCCGGGCGTGGGGGGCGTTCGACGAGATCGACGCCTGGCTCGCCGCTACCGTCGCTGCCTGGCGGGACGATCCGTCATCGCTGCCCGGCCCGGCCCGGCGGCCGTTCTTCTGCGGCCCCGAGGCCTGGGGCCCCGGACGTCACGATCCGCCGCCGCCGGCGCCCGGGGGTTGACGTGGTTGGTGCGTCGGCTTGAACGCCGGGACCGGCCATCCCGAGCGTGCTTGTGTCCCCACCCGCCGCGCCGTGTTGAATCGCGTTGCCTCCGGCGCGGCTTTTCGCTAGCATCAGAAAAACCCCCGGAGGAGTCCTGACTGATGGCGAAGTATGTCTTTGTGACCGGAGGCGTGACCTCCTCTCTCGGCAAAGGCATCACCGCCGCCTCAATTGGCCGCCTCCTCAAGGCCCGCGGGTTCCACGTCTCCATCCTCAAGTTGGACCCGTACATCAACGTGGACCCGGGCACCATGTCGCCCTACCAGCACGGCGAGGTCTTCGTCACCGACGACGGCGCCGAGACGGACCTGGACCTGGGCCACTACGAGCGGTTCATCGACGAGAACCTCTCCCAGCTCTCCAACGTGACCACCGGCCGCATCTACCAGGCGGTCATCGCGAAGGAGCGCCGCGGCGACTACCTGGGCGGCACCGTCCAGGTGATCCCGCACATCACCAACGAGATCAAGGAGCGAATCAGTCGCCTGGCCCGCCGCGGTGACCCGGATGTGGTCATCGTCGAGGTCGGTGGCACGGTCGGCGACATCGAGAGCCTGCCGTTCCTGGAGGCCATCCGCCAGATGCGCAAGGACGTGGGCCGCGCCAACGTCCTGTATGTCCACGTGACGCTCCTCCCGGCGCTGGCCGCCACGGGCGAGCTCAAGACCAAGCCCACCCAGCACTCCGTCAAGGAGCTGCGCGGCATCGGCATCCAGCCCGACGTGATCGTCCTGCGCTCCGACCACCCGGTCTCCAGCGACATCCGGGACAAGATCGCCCTGTTCACGGACGTGCCGTCCGAGGCGGTCATCCCGTGCGAGACCGCGGACACCATCTACCGGGTGCCGCTCATGTTCGAGGCCGCGGGGCTGGGCCGCCTGGTGGTCCGCGAGCTGGGCCTGGGCGACCCGGACGTGGCCCCGGACCTGGCGTCCTGGGAGGCGCTGGTGGAGCGGATCGGGCGCCCCAAGCCGGTCCTGGAGATCGCCCTCGTCGGCAAGTACATCGAGCTGCCGGATGCCTACCTGTCGGTGACCGAGGCGGTCCGCCACGCGGCCTGGGCCCACGAGGTGGACGCGCGAATCCGCTGGGTGGATTCGGAGTCGCTCACCGCCGACAACATCGACCTGCGCCTCGCCGGCGCGGCGGGGGTCCTTGTCCCCGGAGGGTTTGGCCATCGGGGCATCGAGGGCAAGCTGCTGGCGGCGCGCTTCGCCCGCGAGCGGCGCGTGCCCTACCTGGGCCTGTGCCTGGGCCTGCAGTGCGCCGTCATCGAGCTGGCGCGCCACGCCCTGGGCACACAGGACGCCAACTCCACCGAGTTCGACATGTTCACCGAGAACCCGGTGATCGACTTCATGTCAGACCAGCGCGACCTGGAGGACAAGGGCGGCACCATGCGCCTGGGCCTCTACCCGGCCCGCCTGGAGCCCGGCTCCAAGGCGATGGCCGTGTACGGCTCGGAGGTCATCTACGAGCGCCACCGCCACCGCTTCGAGGTGAACAACCGCTACCGGGCGCTCCTCGAGGGCGCGGGCATGATCCTGTCCGGGCAGTCGCCCGACGGCCGCCTCGTCGAGATCGTCGAGCTGCGCGACCACCCGTGGTTCGTCGCCAGCCAGTTCCATCCCGAGTTCAAGTCGCGCCCGGACCGCCCGCACCCGCTGTTCGACGGCTTCATCGCCTCGTCGATCGCTGTGCGCGAGGGTCGTGAGCCCGCGCTTCGCGCCCGGGGCGTGGACCGCCCGGCCATTGCGCCCCGCAGCGAGCCCGCGGCCGGCATCCCGGTCGCCGGGGAGTAGGTCGCGGCGCGCGCCCACCGGTGAGCGCCGCGGCGTGGCTCGACGTGACCGCCCCGGGCTCCCAGGGGCTCTGGGCTGGCATCCAGCCGCACCCGGCCGACGGCGCCCACGACCGCGCCGCATTCGGCGGTAGAATCTTCTCACCCGCGCCCGGACACGGGTGCGCCGCAGCGGGCCACCGGGCCAGCGCGGTCATGTCCCGTCGTTCTGATCGGAGTCAACACGCATGAAGCTGTTCCTGGACACCGCCGACGTCGAGGAGATCCGCATCGCCGCTCGTTGGGGCGTCCTGGACGGCGTGACCACCAATCCCAGCCTGTACGCCAAGGTCGGCGGGTCGTACGACGACATCATTCGCGAGGTCTGCAAGATCACGTCCGGGCCGGTCTCGGCCGAGGTGATCGCCGATGACGTGGAGGGGATGCTTGTCGAGGGCCGTCACTTCGCCACGATCGCGCCGAACATCGTGGTCAAGATCGCGATGAGCGAGAACGGCCTGGAGGCTATCTCGCGCCTGGCGGACGAGGGCATCAAGACCAACTGCACGCTCATCTTCACGCCGAACCAGGGGCTCCTGGCGGCCAAGGCGGGCGCCAGCCTGGTCAGCCCGTTCGTCGGCCGGCTGGACGACATCAACCAGGACGGGATGATCGTCATTCGCGAGCTGGGCGAGATCTTCGCGCTCCACGAGATCGACGCCGAGATCATCGCGGCGTCGATCCGGCACCCGCTTCACGTGACCCAATCGGCGCTCGCCGGGGCCCACATCGCGACGGTGCCGTTCAAGGTGCTCCAGCAGATGGTTCACCACCCGCTCACGGACAAGGGCATCGTCCAGTTCAAGAAGGACTGGGCGGCCGCCAGCACCGCCGCGGCAGCCAAGAACGCCCAGGCCTGACCCAATGGGGCCGGCCCCGCAGGGCGTGACCCTGCGCGGCCGACCCCGTGCGGTCGACCCAGCGCGGTCGAACGTACGCTCGGCCGGACGCCTGCGCGGGATCCCGGGCGTTTCCGCGCGACGCGATGAGTACACGACATTGACGCGGCCGGGTGGCCGCACTATGCTGCGCGCATTCCCCTCGGCCCCCGCTGCGGACTGATTCCGCGCGACACCCTGGCCGGGCCCCCCGTCGCGCAGGTGATCCACCCGATGTCCGGCAGCGCCGATCCGCGTTCCCGTAACCGACGCCCCCGTCGCCGTGGTCCCGTCGGGCGTGCCCCGGTGAGCGAGCACGAGGAGATGCAGGAGATCGAGGCTGCTCGCGACCGAAACGACCTCGACGTCGCGGATCTCAACGAGATGACCGTCAACGAGCTCCGCCAGGTCACCCGCCAGATGGAGCTGGATGCGCCGGCGGGCGAGCGGCGCGATGCGCTCGTCGATCGGATCCTGCAGCGCCAGACGGAGCGCGCCGGCCAGGCCTACGCCACCGGCATCCTCGACATCGTGGACGAGGGCTTCGGCTTCATGCGCCGGCACGGGCTGCTCCCGTCCCCGGACGACGTCTACGTCAGTTCGAGCCAGGTCCGTCGGTTCGGCCTCCGGATCGGTGACCGCGTCTCGGGCGCCGTCCGCAGCCCGCGCGAGGGCGAGAAGTACTGGGGGATGCTCCGCGTCGACGCCGTCAATGGCGTGGACACCGAGACGGCGCGCCGCCGCCCCATCTTCAACGACCTGACGCCCGTGCACCCCGACGTCCTCATCAACCTGGAGACGGACGCCAAGAACCTGAGCCAGCGGCTGATCAACCTGGTCAACCCCATCGGCAAGGGCCAGCGCGCGCTCATCGTCAGCCCGCCCAAGGCCGGCAAGACGATGCTCCTCAAGCAGATCGCCAACGGCATCAGCACCAACTACCCGGACGTTCTCCTGATGGTCGCCCTGATCGGCGAGCGCCCGGAGGAGGTCACGGACATGCGGCGGAGCGTCAAGGGTGAGGTCATCTCCTCCACCTTCGACGAGCCCACCGAGAACCACACCCACGTGGCCGAGATGGCCCTGGAGATTGCCAAGCGCCAGGTCGAGACTGGCCGGGACGTGGTGATCCTCATGGACTCCATCACGCGCCTCGCGCGTGCCTACAACCTGGCGCTCCCGCCCTCGGGCCGGACGCTGTCGGGCGGCATCGACCCCATCGCCCTCTATCCGCCAAAGCGCTTCTTCGGCGCCGCACGGAACATCGAGGAGGGTGGCTCCCTGACGATCATTGCCACCTGCCTCGTGGACACCGGCTCCCGGATGGACGACGTCATCTACGAGGAGTTCAAGGGCACCGGCAACTCGGAGCTCATCCTGGACCGGAAGCTCGCCGAGAAGCGGGTCTTCCCGTCCATCGACGTCCAGCGCTCCGGGACCCGCCGCGAGGAGCTGCTCCTCGAGGAGGGCACCCTCAAGATGGTCTGGATGATGCGCCGGATGCTCTCCGCGGTGGGCACCAACGAGGGCATCGAGCTCCTCATGAATCGCATGGCCAAGACCGAGAGCAACGCCCAGTTCCTGGCCACGCTGACCAAGTCAGCCGACGCCTGAACACCTGCAGGACGGCCGCGCGCCACGCTCGTGGCCGGTCCCGCCGTCGCCCTCCGCAGCGCCTTCGTGACATTCGGCACCCTTTGGTGGTGACATTGGGTTTGCATGCCCAAAGGGAGTCTGGTAGGGTTCGCCCGTCCCTGGGGTCCGCATCGGCGGACGCCAACCAGCCCACGTATCGAGTTCCCAGCTCGAAGACGCGAAATCGGACGGCCTCCCGCTTCCCCAGAGGCGGACCCGTCCCGGCGCCAGGAGACCGTATTGCAGAACGCCACGGTCGGCGCGCGGCAGGTCATTGACCGTCTGCGCTCCGGCATCCGTGATCAGGGATCGCCGTCAGCAGGGCTTCGCCGGATGCTTTCCGGCCGGAGCCTGAAGATGAACGGCAGCGCAAACCGCATCACCGGGACCAGGATCGCCGCCGCGCCGGTGCAACCGGCGGCAGCGCGCGGCCGGCGCGTCTCCGCTTCCCGCCCGTTGACACTCGATGGTCGGCGCATCCGCACCGTGCTGGCACGGGCGTTCGCGTCTGAGCGGGTCCTTCCCGTCAGCATCGTGATGCTGATCCTCTTCGCCTCAGTCCTGAGCTTCGCCCCGTTGGGCGCCCAGGCGGTGGGCGGCCCCGACGGGGACGGCACCGCCCCACGGATCGCCATCGGCGGCGACATCGGTCGTGCCGGTGTCCTGAGTGACGCAGACCCCATGCCTGCTGCCACCGGTCAGGGCGGCCAGGATCAGGACCTCAGCGCCGCTCCCGGCGGCCTCCTCGCGGACGGTACCCTGCTCAAGCCCGTCGCGGTCGATACCTCGGTCGCGGACGGCAAGGCCCTGGTCGTCACCTACACCGTGCAGTCGGGCGATACGCTCAGCGGGATCGCCAGCCGCTACAACGTGAACTTCTCGACGATCTGGTGGGCCAACAACCTGACCTCCAAGGACACCCTCCAGGTGGGCCAGGTGCTCCGGATCCCAACCGTGAACGGCATCGTCACCACCGTCACCGAGGGTGACACCATCGAGGGCCTGGCCGGCAAGTACGGGATCGATCCGGGCCAGATCATCTCGGTCAACAGCCTGCAGGATCCCAACCTGGTGATCGGCCAGACGCTGGTCCTGCCCGGCGCCCAGGGCGGCGCCCTGCCGACCAGCGCTCCCAAGCCGGTGGTCAACTCCAGCGGCATTGTCCGTACCACGGCGCCCAGCACCTACTCGGGCGGGACGTTCGCCTGGCCCGTCTCGGGTGGCGGCAACTACATCAGCCAGTACTTCCACTACGGCCACTACGGCCTGGACATCGCAGCGGACTACGGGACCACGGTCGTCGCCGGCGGCGCCGGGACCGTGATCTTCTCGGGCTGGCTGAGCAACGGCGGCGGGTACCAGGTCTGGATCTCGCACGGCTCCAACCTGTACACCACCTACAACCACATGTCGGCCCTCACGGTCTCGTCCGGGCAGGGTGTCGGCCGCGGCCAGCAGGTCGGTCGGGTCGGCATGACGGGCCTCGCGACGGGCCCGCACCTCCACTTCGAGGTCTGGATTGGCGCCGTCTGGAATGGCGGCTACCGGGTCAACCCGCTGGGCTATCTCTAAGCCGCGCACGTCCACCAGCCCGGACTCCCGGCCAGCCGCGAGCCGGCCCTCCCTGCCCGGCGCGGCCTCCCGGCTGCCCGCGGCGCCCCCGCCCGGCCGGCTCACCCCTGCCCCGTGAGAAGATGAGGCCATGTTCCTCGACCGCGTGAAGATTCTCGTGCAGGCCGGCGCCGGCGGCAACGGCGCCGCCACCTTCCGCAAGGAGGCGCACGTGCCACGCGGTGGGCCCAATGGTGGCGACGGCGGGCGTGGTGGGTCGATCATCATGCGCGTGGATGCTGGCCAGACCACCCTCCGCGACTTCCGCTTCCGCCATCATTTCAAGGCCACGTCGGGTGGCCGGGGCGAGCGCGACCGGCGCCACGGCAAGGCGGGCGACGACATGGTCCTGACGGTTCCGCCTGGCACCGCCGTCCTCGATGACGCGAGCGGCGAGCTCCTGGCGGACCTCGTGGCCGTGGGGCAGGAGGCGGTCATCGCCCGCGGCGGGAAGGGCGGCCTGGGCAACACCCACTTCGCCACGTCTACCCACCAGGCGCCCCGCCACGCCCAGATGGGCATCCCGGGCGAGGAGCGCTGGCTGCGCCTGGAGCTGCGGCTCATCGCCGACATCGGGCTGGTCGGCCTGCCCAACGCCGGGAAGTCCACCCTCCTGGCGGCCGTCACCGCGGCCAAGCCCGCCATCGCCGACTATCCCTTCACCACGCTGGAGCCCAACCTCGGGGTCATGGACCTGGGCGAGGACGATGGTCGGCGACCGACGATCGCGGATGTGCCCGGCCTGATCGAGGGCGCCAGCATCGGTGCGGGGCTGGGCCACGCGTTCCTGCGCCACGTCGAGCGCACGCGGATCCTGGTCCACGTGGTGGACGGGTCTGCTAGGAATCCTGAGCGTGACCACGCGATCATCCGCGACGAGCTGGCGGCCCACGACCCGGAGCTCCTCCGCAAGCCGATCCTCGTGGTGTTCAACAAGCTGGACCTGGCCGAGGCGCGCGAGTCGTGGCCTTCGTTCCGGGCGGCCCGTGAGGCGGATGGCCTGGGCGTGGTGGCCATCGCGGCTGCGACGGGGGAGGGGATCGACGCGTTCGTTGCCGCCATCACCGGACTCCTTCCCAGCGGCGAGGAGCTGGCGCGGCCGCCCGAGCCCGCTGGCGTCGTGATCCACCGGATGGACTCCCTGATCGACGGCTTCGCGGTCGAGCTGGAGGACGACGGTGCGTACCGCGTCCGTGGCCGGCGTATCGAGCAGACGGCCGCGCAGACCAACTTCGAGGTCGAGGAGTCGGCCGAGCGCTTCCAGCGCGAGCTCCGCCGCCAGGGGATTGACACGGAGCTCCGGCGCCAGGGGATCCAGTCCGGCGATCAAGTCCGGATCGGCCCCGCGGAGCTTGAATGGGAGCCCGCCGACTGGGACGAGGAATGATCGGGGCAAACCCCGTGGTGCCGGGCTCGATCGGCGTGATGGGCGGCGCATTCGATCCCATCCACGTCGGTCACCTGGCGGTTGCCGAGGAGGCCCGCGAGGCGTTGGGCCTGGAGCGGGTCCTGTTCGTCCCCACCGGCTCGCCGGCACATCGCGGGGCGCCCATCGCCGCCCCGGAAGACCGGCTCGCCATGGTTGACGCGGCCATCGCCGGGAACCCGGCGTTTGAGGCCAGCCGGATCGAGCTGGACCGCGTGGGTCCCTCGTACACGCTCGACACGCTCGAGGCGCTGGCCGCCGCGCAGCTCGCGGCAGGCCAGGAGCCCAACCTGGTGCTGATCCTCTCCGCGGAGACCTTCCACGACCTCCCCGCCTGGCACGAGCCGCGGCGGATCCTGGGCCTGGCGCGGCTGGCCGTGGCGCCGCGAGTTGGCCACGCGACGCCTGACCTCGACTGGTTCGAGACGCGGTTCCCGGGCCTCGGTGGCCGGGTGACGTACCTCGATGGCCCCCGGCTCGGCGTCTCGTCGTCCGCCCTCCGGGCCCGGCTGGCTGCCGGTCGCTCCATCCGCTACCTGGCCCCCGCCGCGGTCGCGGCGTACATCGGCGAACATATGCTGTACAACACCACGTCGCGCGCGGCCACCGCGCCCGCCGCGACCACACCTGGAGGATGAGCATTCCGTGACCGACGAGCCCGTGTCCAGCCCTGCCGGCGCCGATGGTGCGGCCAACGAGAGCCCGGTGGCTTCGGCCCTCCGGCCCGACGGCCTGCCCCAGCGCGCCCAGCCCGCCCCGGCGGATGAGCGACCCGCGATCGACATCGCCCGGCGCATCGTCGAGCTGGCTGAGGACAAGAAGGCCGCGGACATCATCGTCCTTGAGCTGGCTCCGCTGACGACGCTCGCCGACTACTTCGTGATCTGCTCGGGCGGCTCGGAGCGACAGCTCGACGCCATCGCCGACGGCATCGTTGACGGGATGCGAGCCGAGAAACTCCGCCCCATCGGGCGCGAAGGCCTGGCCATCTCGCACTGGGTCCTGATCGACTACGGGGCCGTGGTGGTCCACATCCTGACGCCGCCGGAGCGCGACTACTACGGCATCGAGAAGCACTGGGCCGAGGCAAGGACCATCCTGCGGGTCCAGTAGGCACCGGTTGGGCCGCACCTGAACGCCCTTCGGCCCGCTGAAGGCTCGGCCACCAAGGGTTTGCCCTCGGGTCGGCGACCTTGATGAGTCTTCAGTACCGGTGTGGTCAGGTACCCTCGGGTCATGTCTGGCCAGCAGGTGGGTACCTACATTCGGTGGACAGGGGATGGCTCAGGTTCATCCCGATAGCGCCAAGGACGACCGCCATGGCCCGGCCTCGCGAGCGTGACCGCTGTCCATCGTGCACACGAAAGTTGCACCAGAGCCGGTTCGACACAACCTTCCGACTGCACGACCGGTCGGAGCGCCTCTGCTTCGGGATCCCCGCCGGCCTCTGCCAGGAGTGCCACCAGCTCTACATCGACCCGTCGCTGATCACGATGCTGGACCTGGCGGACGCGCGCTGCGTCTTCGCGATCGAATCGGATCTGGTCCTCCAGGAGCAGGCGCTCCTCGGGATGTAGGACACGCCGGCCAGGCGGACGCCTGCGCCGCGGACGCCTGCGCGGTTGCCCGCCGCGTGGTTGCCCGCCGCGCTCCTCGCGCCTAGGTCGGCTTGGCGACTTGCTCCGTGATCCAGCGCACGAAGGCCAGCTTGTGCTGCGGCTCGCCCGGAGGATAGCCCGGCACTCCCTTGCCCATGGCGTCGAGATCGAGCAGGCCTTCGAGCGCGCCGGCCAGCTCCGCCGCTGTCCAGCGCCCAGCCTGGCCCGCCAGCATCTCGGCCCGGTACGGGTTCAGTTTCATGCTGCGCGGCAGGTTCTGGGCTCGTTCCCCGGTCCGGAGCCGATCCGCGATCTCCAACAAGTCCCTGATCCGCCGGTGGAGCACGGCGATCAGGACGGGCCCGGGGGTGCTCTCGAGAATCCGGTCGCTGAGCCCCATCGCCCGCTGCGCGTTGCGCTGGCCGATGGCGTCGACGAAGCCCCAGATCGAGCCGGGCACCGCCTCCGGCACGAGCTCCTGGACGTCGGCGACCGAGACCGGCGTGCCGTCGATCCGGAAGAGCGCCAGCTTCCCGAGCTCCATGAAGGCCAGCTGGCCCTGCCGGCGGCGGTCGATGTCGCCCTCGGCAACGAAGCCCCCGATCCGGGTCGCCAGCTCCTGGGCCGCGCCCGGCCCCAGGCTCACACCCAGTTCCCGCGCCCGCGTCTCGATCCAGCGCGTCAACTCGCCCGTCCGCGGCGCCCGGAGCTGTGTCTCTCTGCCGCCAACGGCCCGAACCGCGTCGACCAGCGGCTTGTGGGGCGCGTCCTTCCGGCCCGACTCCGTCTCCTCCACGATGACCAGCCCGTTGCCGGGCGCGATCAGGCTCAGCGTGGCGATCAGCGCGTTCCGGTCCTCGCCACGGCGCACCAGTGGCCCCACGCCCGCCAGGACCGCCAGTGTCCCGGAGTCGAACATCGCGCCCGTGCTGAGCCGCTCCTGCAGGGCTCCCAGCACCCGCGTCGGGGTCCCGTCGTCGCCACGCAGGCGCCAGCGCTCGGGGGCGCCGAACGGGAAGAGGTCCGCACGGCTCCGGAACGCCTCGGTGGCTGCCTCGAGCCCCCAGGTGTCGTCCCCCCACAGGAACGCCACGGCGGCCGCCTGCGTCATGCGGCGGACCCCGAGTGGTGCCGGGCATCACGGATGACGGCCGAGGTCCACGGAAGCCGGCGAACCTGCTCCGGCGCCACGCCGGCGGCCGCGCAGACCATGGCCTCGAGGCGGGTGGCATTGGCCCACGCTCGCCCGGGCACCTCGCCCGGCCAGCCGCCCGGATAGCGGCGGTCCCACGAGGCGAAGCGCGCCGCCATGGGCTCCAGGCGCTGCCCGGCGCGCTTGTCGGCGTAGGCCACGATGCGTGCCTCCGGGGATGCCGTCGTCAGCCAGGCATCGGCCCATGTCGGGTCCGCCAGGCGCGTCACGGGGTGGCCCGCGATGGCCGGGGCCAGCTCCGCATGGCCCAGCCGGATGACCCAGGCCGCCGAGCCCTCACCGTGGGCGAGGCGGCGGGCGGGATCGTCCCGCGGGAGGAGCTTGTCGGCGTCGTGGAGCAGCGCGGCGACCTCGGCGAGCCGGCGATCCACGGGCGTCCCGGCCTGGGCCGTCCGTGCGGCGAGCCAGCCGCTCACCTCCGCCACGGCGCGGGCGTGTCGCTCGAACCAGGGCGGCGGATTCAGGGAGAGCAGCGAGCGGACGGCGTCCGCTCGCGAAGGCACGGTCATCCGCTCGATGGTACCCGACCCCCGGCGACCAGCCGCCGCCCCGCGCGCTCTTCGCCGACACCCGCCCCGCCCGAAATGTCACCTCCACCTCGCCATCGAGGTCCGTCCGCAGCACCGGCACCCCGTGGGCGCGGAGCCGACTCAGCGTCGAGGGCGCCGGGTGCCCATACGTGTTCCCCGTTCCCACCGAGATGACCGCAAGCGCCGGGCGGACCGCGGCCAGGAGCCCGTCCGTGGTTGCCGTCGCGCTCCCGTGGTGGGCGACCTTGAGCAGGTCCACCGGCGGCAGGTCCCGGGCCACGAGTTGCCCGTCCACCGCCTGCTCGGCGTCGCCCGTCAACAGGAAGCGGCTGCCATTCACCTCGCCGAGCAGCACCACCGACACGTTGTTGATGCCGACTCCGCTGTCGGCCGGCTGGCGCGGCACGCTGCCCGCGTCGGGCCAGAGCACGTGGAGCACCAGGTCGTCCACGGTGATGACGTCGCCCCCGGCCAGCGTCCCGCGCGGCACGTGCCGGCCGGCCAGCGCCTTGTCGGCGGCGGCGTACCCGGGACCCGGGCCCGACATGCCGGGGTCCAGCACCCGCCCCACGCGGTAGCGCTCCAGCAGCAGGGCCAGGCCCGCCACGTGGTCCTCGTGCGGGTGGCTGATGAGGACCGCATCCAGGCGGTGATCCCAGGGCGGGAGGCGCTCGTCGAGCGCGACGAGGAGGCGGTCCGGATCCGGGCCTGTGTCGACGAGGAGGCGGGCGCCGCGTGACCCCTCGACGAGGATCGCGTCACCCTGGCCGACGTCCAGGATGACCACGCGGGTCGCGCCGTCGGGCACGCGTGCGGCCACAACGCCAAGCGACAGCATCGCGCCGACGAGGACGCCACCCGAGATCCGGAGCAGGCGAGATTGCCGGCCGGGGCCCGAGGCGTGGCCTGGCCTGCCCGCCCGGCTCGGACCGGCGCCGGATCTTGGCATCGGCGTGCCGCCGGCAGACCTGGAGACAGGCCGCCTCCCGACGAATGGCCAGGCCGCGACCGCAAGCAGCCGGAGCCGACGAAGAGCCCGGCCGGGACCGCTGCCAGGACCGCTGACGGAACGTCGCCACGTGCCCGTTGCGGCCAGGACGCTCAGCCCGGCGAGCGCCCCCGCGACCACGGACCAGGGTGGCTCGATCGTCACGCTGGCGAAGGGCAGCGCCGCGCCCGCGCGAACCAGTCCGACCATCACGCCCAGGAGTGCCCAGGCCGGGAGGCCCAGGATCACGCCCAGCACGTCCGGGAGCCCCGCCATGACCAGCCACCCGGCCACGAGGGCAAGACCGCCGACGGCCATCGCCGGCGCCACCAGCGGCACCACCGCCAGGTTGACCAGTGGTGCCACGATCGACAGGCGGCCGAACGTCGCGAGGACGATCGGCAGCGTCGCGGCCTGGGCCGCTAGTGACACCCCGAGGCTCTCTGCGAGCCAGCGACGGAGCCGCCCGGGCGATGGACCGGCCAGCCGCGCCGTGAGCGACGTGCTCCACGCGATGAGGCCGGCCGTCGCGAGCGTCGAGAGCTGCAGCCCTGGATCCAGGACGAGCCGCGGGTCCAGGATCAGGAGCAATGCGGCCGCCCAGCCGAGCACCGCCGCGGCCCGCCCGGCACGGCCGGTCTCGCGGGCGAGGAGGACGACGGCGGCCATCAGCGCGGCGCGCAGGACCGAGGAGGATGCACCTGCAAACGCGACGTAGGCGGTGATGGCGGCGAGCGTGAGGGCCGAGCGCCGCCGCCGGGAGAGCCCGCCCGCCAGCGCCGCCACCAGCGCGCCGACGATCGCGATGTTCCAGCCCGAGATCGCCACGACATGGCTGACGCCCGCCGTGGTGAAGTCCGCCGCAAGGTCCCGGTCCACCAGGTCGCGCAGGCCCACGAGGATCCCGGCGGCGAGGCCGGCCTCGGGCTGCGGGATGGTCCTCGCCAGCGCCTCACCGGACGCCCGACGCAGCCGCTCCAGCAGCCAGGCCGGATCTGTCGATGGTTCCAGTGCGTCCAGGGTGGATGAGCGGAGCGTGCCCACGATGCCGATCCGCGCGAGGTACGCCCCGTAGGCGTCGTCGCCCGGCGGCCGGACCGCGCCGCCCACCCGTGCCCGGTCTCCGGGCTCCACGGCCGGATAGCGCGGCAGGCTGGCCGCCACCAGCGGCGTACCGCTGATCTCCAGCCGGAGCGTGGCCCGCTGCTGCCCGTCGAGCGGCGATCCCACGGCCACGACGGTCGCGCTCCACGGCCCCACGCCCATGGGGATCGCCGACGCGGCCGGGATGCCCGGTCCCAGCTGCAGGCCGACCCGGAGCGCCACGGCCAGAACACCCGCGGCCGCGGCGACGAACCGGCCGCGCGCGCCGCTGCCACCGGGGCCGCCACCGGGGCTTCGGCGGACCCCGAACGCCACCAGCCCCAGCGCAACGCCGGCGACGGCCAGCACGGCGGCGAGCGTCACCTCCCCCGAGAGCGCCAGCGAGGCAGCCGCCCCGCCCGTCGCCAGCCAGCCGCTTCGCGGCATCCCGCCCCCCGCCTCCGCCTAGCGGACGACGACGAGCGCGCGCAGGCCGTCGAGCACCTTCGTGCTCACCAGCTTCCGCGAGAGCAGGTCGTTGACCGCGGCGAATGGCCGCTCGGTTCGGGCCGCCACGATCTTGCCCGCCGTGACGGGACCGATCCCGGGCAGCGCCTCCAGCTCCGCGGCGCTGGCCTGATTGAGGTCCAGCGGCCCGCCGGCCGCACCCGTGCCGGTCGCCGGGCTCAGCGGGGCACCCGGCGTGGCGCCCGGCCCGGCCGACGGGGGATCGTCCCGGGACGGCACCCGGACCTGCTGTCCGTCACGGAGCGGCGTCGCGAGGTTGAGCTGCAGGCTCACCTGGTCCGCGGCGACTCGCGGCCCATAGCCGCCGGCGGCCGCGATCGCATCACCCACGCGGGCTCCCTTGGGCAGGCTGTAGACGCCCGGCCGGAGCACCGCGCCCGCCACCTCGACCACGACCGGGTCCGCGGACGGACCGGGGCCGGCCGGCCGGCCCAGGGGGGAGCCGCCCGGCCGGGCCGACGGCGACAGCGCGCTGACCTCGACCGTGCCGCGCGGCGTCCCGGCGGCCAGCAGGAATGCGCCGACCAGGAGCACCACGGCGCCCGCCAGGGCGGCGGCCACGACCAGCACGGACCTCGTGCGGCCGGCCGGCGGCGACGTGGCCACCGTCCCGCCGGCGGGTCCGGCCGAGGCGTCCTGCGGGGTGGGCGTGACCTGGGTCGCCGGGCTGGCGCCTGGCGCATCCAGCACACGCCAGGGGGGCGTGGAAGGCAGCATGCGACCTCCGGGCTCGCCGGGACGGCGCCAGATAGCGCAGCGGGCGAGCGGTGACCGGCGGGGGCATGAAGGCGTCCCGCTCGTTGGGGGCACTTCCGACGAGCGGGACGTCGAGTGGAACGCTACCAGCCCACGATTATCTCCCGCTTATCTGGCCCGGCGGATGGACCCGCCCCGGGCAGGCCCGCCGATGGACCCGCCTGCGACAGGCCCGGCTCCCGCCCTCAGTGCTCCCGGAGCAGCCGCCCGAAGCCCTCGATGGGCTCCGTGACCCCGGCCACGCGGAGCGCCTGCCAGATCACCGCCTGCGCCGACGCCATGACCGTGACGCCCAGCTCGAGTTCGACCGGCTCGATCGCGAACGCCGTCGGCCAGTGCCCGTTGGCGAAGTGGATGCAGTCGGCCTCGGGCCAGCGCGCCTTCGCCTGCCGAGCCAGCGTGAGCGCCTCGTCCTCGGAGATTCGGCCGTAGCCGAGCAGCCCGTGGGCCTCCGGGGAGAGCGCGCCCACCGATTCGAACCCCAGCGCCCGCATCTGCCGGTTCGCCCGCTCGTCGTGGTCCGGGCCGGCCATGTGGACCGTCGCGACCTTGCGCGCGCCCAGGGCCGTGAGCGCGTCCCGCTGCGCCAGCGCCGAGGCGATCACCGGCGTCCCGATCTCGGCGGCCAGCTCCTCGCAGATCCGCGGCAGGTTGTCCATTCCCAGCGACTGGTTGACCGGGTTGCCGCCCAGGATCACCACGTCGGCGCCCGCTTCGGCCATCGCCCGCGCCGCCGCGATCGCCCGCTCCTGGCTGCCACTGAACGCCTGCGCCGTGTACTCGTTGCCCACCTCCAGGGTGGTGATGAGCAGGGTCACGCCGTTTGGCACCATCCTGTAGAACTCGTACGCGAAGACCTCCGTGACGAACGGCGGCGAGCAGTACCCGATCCGGGCGCGATGGCCGTACACGCGGGTCTCCTGGGCTGGGTGTCAGGCGAGGAAGAGGATGACGATCGCCGCCACGACACCCATGACCGCGACCCCTTCCAGCATCGCAGCGCGGATGATCTGCCCGCGGTAAACGGTCATCGCCACGGTTGCGTCTGCTGCGTCTGCCAGCCGTCCCAGGGCACTCGCGCCCGTCACGCCCATGGCGAGCACCATCGCCGCAGTCAGGAGACCGATCCCGACGTACGGCAGGTCGGGCGGTGCGGAGTGACCGCGTCCGGCCATCGTGAATCGAACGGCCGTCAGGATGATGCCCAGCATGGCGAGGCCCAGCGCGAAGGTCGACGCGATCGAAGCCACGCCGGGTTCGGCCGCCTCCCCGGCCCGGCGGGCGATCACCAGCCCTAGCGTGGCTCCGGCGACCGCGAGCAGCCCGGGGACCCACGCCGCATCCACGGACGGCGTCCGCGGACCGTTGGTCGTCGCGATGAGGGCGACCACCACGGTCATCACCGAGACTCCGGTGCAGAAGGCCATCAGGATGATCGCCATCGCCCGGCCCACGGGCCGCTGATTGATCAGCAGGCCCCCGCGCGCCGCACCGCCCAGCATGCCGATCGCGATCGCCCCGGCCATGAGCGTCAGCCCGGCCATCACCTGCGGACCCATGGACCACCTCCCTCAGCACCCCGCGCCCACCCCGGCGCCTCGCGCAGTCTGCCACCTCGACTTCGCCGCGACGAGCCGATTTCCCCCGGACGCTGCTTGGGCGGGCGTATCCTGCGCCTCGATGAACCTGCAGGTCTGCTACTCCGACGCCTACGCCCGCCAGGTCCAGGCACGGGTGGTCAGCGTCGATTCGGC
Source organism: uncultured Chloroflexota bacterium (assembly GCA_903822495.1). GTDB lineage: Bacteria > Chloroflexota > Limnocylindria > Limnocylindrales > CSP1-4 > CAIJPD01. Next base: position 86,788 of record CAIJPD010000063.1, read on the forward strand.
CGAACGCCCGCTGGTCGTGCTCGACACCACCGTCTTCTATCCCGACGGGGGCGGCCAGCCGTCCGATCGGGGGCTGCTCCTGCGGGCCGAGGACGGCCGAACCTGGACCGTCCAGGCGGCGCGCAAGTCGGCCGGCGAGATCCTCCACGAGCTGGAGGCGGGCATCGAACCGCCGCGGGTGGGGGACCGCCTGACCGTGGACCTGGACTGGGCCCGACGGTATGCGCTGATGCGCACCCACACCGCCCTCCATGCGCTGTGCGGCGTGGTCTGGCGCGACTACGGCGCGCTGGTGACCGGCGGGAACATGGAGCCGGGCGCGGGACGGATGGACTTCGAGTTCGAGCGGATGTCGGGCGACCTGGTGGACGCGATCGAGGATTCGGTCAACGAGGAGCTGGCCCGCTCGCGCGATGTCCGGGTCAACGTCCTGCCGCGCGACGAGGCGTTCGCCATCCCGGACCTGATCCGGACCAAGGTCAACCTGCTGCCGGAGGGGATCGAGGAGATCCGCACGATCGAGATCGTGGGCCTGGACCTGCAGGCGGACGGCGGCACGCACGTGGGCAACACGCGCGAGGTGGGCCAGATCCGCGTCACGGGCTACGAGTCCAAGGGCCGCATCAACAAGCGCATCCGCCTGGTCCTGATCGAGCCGGAGGGCTGAGTTCGCGACCAGGCTGCGCGTCCCGCCCCACGGGCGAGAACGACGTGTTCTTGGTGCTGGGGCCGGCCTGACGGCCGAAGCCGGTTGTTCTGCGCCGTGCGGCGGGAGGAATCGACGACTTCCGGGCCCAGAAGCCCGGTGGCACGCCGAACCTGGTCGTTCTCGCCCGCCCCACGGGAACCGCGCCGAACACGGCAACGGCGATGAACCGGAACGCGTGCGCGGGCACGAACCCGGCCGCGATGGGCGGATCGGGGCCAGGCCTCAGCCGCCCGGGAACTGCTCCCAGTCCACCCAGCGCGAGCCGTCCCACCAGCGGTGCCAGAGGCGGCCATTGCGGCCGGGGGCGAAGACGTCGATCCGGTCTCCGCTCCAGGACGAGGCGGCCGGCGGGCCCGCCGGGTCCAGCTCACCGCCCAGCGTCTCCCACTCGTGCCACGCGGCGCCGTCCCAGTAGCGGTCCCACAGCTGGCCGTCCGCGAAGACCGCGAACACCTCCAGCTGCTCCTCGGCCCAGGCCGTCACGGCCGGCGGCGAGGTCAGGACGCCGCCCAGGGACTCATCGGCGGACCACGCGGCGCCGTCGAACCAGCGGTGCCAGAGCGCCCGCGCGCCGTCCACCCAGAAGAGGTCGATCCGGTTCGGCCCCCACGAGACCGCGGTGAGCCCGTCCACGCCCGGCACCTCCGGCCTCGGCCCCGCCCCGTCGCCGGCGGTCGTCAGCCCTTGACGACGATGTTGACCAGGCGCCCGCCGCCGGCGTGGATCACCCGGTCTGGGGTTCGACCCTCCAGCGCCGCGATCACCTTGGGCCGCGCCAGGACCAGCGCCTCCAGCGCGGCCTGGTCGATGTCCACCGGGACGTCCACCTTGTCGCGCAGCTTGCCGTTGACCTGGACGGGCACCTCCCGCGTGGCCGCCGTCGCCGCGCCCAGGTCCACCGCCGGCCATGCCTGCGAGTGGATCGAGGCCCATTCGGCGCCGGTCGCCTCCAGGCGGCGGGACCAGAGCTCCTCGGTGATGTGCGGGGCGGCGGGCGCCAGCATCAGCAACAGCATGCTGACGGCCTCCTCCCATTCCGCCGCGCCGGCGACCACGCTGCCGCGGTAGCGCATGAGCAGGTTGGCCAGCTCCATCAGCTTGGCGACCATGGTGTTGAAGCGGAACGCCTCGTAGTCCTCGGAGACCGCCGCCAGGGTCCGGTGGGCCGCCGCCCGAATCGCGGACTTGGCCGCCGCCTCGTCCTCGCCCACCGGCAGCTTCCCGGCGTCGGGATCGCCGCCCTCCAGGCCGTTGGCGTCCAGCGTGATGGTCCAGACCCGGCCGAGGAAGCGGTTGATGCCGCCGATCCCGGTGGGGCTCCACGGGCCGCCCTGGTCCCACGGGCCCATGAACATCAGGAAGAGCCGGACGGCGTCGGCGCCGTACCGGCCCACCAGCTCGTCGGGGTCCTGGACGTTGCCGCGCGACTTGCTCATCCGCTCGCCGTCGGCGCCCAGGATCTGGCCCTGGTTGAACAGCCGCTTGAACGGCTCGCTCTCGGAGATCAGGCCGCAGTCGCGCATGGCCTTGGTGAAGAAGCGCGAGTAGAGCAGGTGCATGACCGCGTGCTCGGCGCCGCCCGTGTACTGGTCCACCGGCGTCCAGGTGTCGACCATGGGCCGGTCCACCGGCCCGTCGGCCTTCCTGGGCGACAGGTAGCGGAACCAGTACCAGGACGAGTCAATGAACGTGTCCATCGTGTCCGTCTCGCGCCGGCCGGGCCCGCCGCACGAGGGGCAGGTGGTGCGCAGGAACGCCTCGTCCTTGACCAGCGGGTTGTCGCCGCGGCCCTGGTAGTCAACCGTCTCGGGGAGGCGGACCGGCAGCTGGTCGTCGGGGACCGGGACGGCGCCGCACTGGTCGCAGTAGACGATCGGGATGGGCGTGCCCCAGTAGCGCTGGCGGCTGATCAGCCAGTCGCGGATCCGGTAGGTGACCTTGGCCTTCGCTCGGCCGGTCTCGGCCAGCGTCGCCACGATCCGTCGCCCGCCCTCGTCGGCCGCCAGGCCCGAGTGCTCGCCGGAGTTCACGAGGATCTCGTCCATGGCGTGCGACACGTACGCGGCCGCCAGTGGCGCGTCCTCGTCGCCCGGCGCGGCGACGACCCGAACGATGGGCAGGCCGAACGCGGTCGCGAATTGGAAGTCGCGCTCGTCGTGGCCGGGCACGGCCATGATGGCCCCGGTGCCGTAGCCGCCCAGCACGTAGTCGGCGATGAAGATGAGGAGCCGGGCCCCGCTGACCGGGTTGACGGCCTCCGCGCCCAGCGCCACGCCCGTCTTGGGCCGGTCCGTGGAGAGTCGTTCGATCTCCGTCCGGCGGCGGGCCTGCTCGATGTAGGCCTCCACCTCGGCCACCTGGCCCGGGTGCGTGAGCGAGCCCACCATGGGGTGCTCGGGGGCGAGGACCATGAAGGTGGCACCGTGCAGCGTGTCCGGGCGCGTGGTGAAGACCCTCAGCTCCGCGCCGCCCGGCTGGTGCGCGTCCGGGGCCGTATGGAAGACCACCTCGGCGCCTTCGGACCGGCCGATCCAGTTGGTCTGCATGACGCGGACCGGCTCCGGCCAGTCCAGGCCGGTGAAGTCCAGCAGCTCGTCGGCGTACCTGGTGATCCGCAGGAACCACTGCTCCAGGTCGCGCTTCTCGACCCGCTCGCCGCACCGCCAGCAGCGCCGGTCCACGCCCTCCACCTGCTCGCGCGCCAGCGTCCCGTCGTTGGGGCACCAGTCCACGGGCGACATGGCGCGGTACGCCAGGCCCGCCTCCAGGAAGCGCAGGAAGAGCCACTGGTTCCAGCGGTAGTAGTCGGGGTGGGCGGTGACCACCTCGGCGTCCCAGTCGAAGGTGGCGCCCATGCTCCGCAGCTGGCGGCGCATGTTCTCGATGTTCGACATGGTCCAGGCGAACGGGTGGACGTTGCGCTTGATGGCCGCGTTCTCGGCGGGCAGGCCGAAGGCGTCGAAGCCGATGGGGAAGAAGACGTTGTCGCCGTGCATCCGCCGGAAGCGGGCCAGCGCGTCGGTGGGCGTGTTGACGTACCAGTGACCGATGTGCAGGTCACCCGACGGGTACGGGTACATGGTCAGGAGGTAGTAGCGCCGCCGAGACGTGTCGTTGAGATCCGTCTTGTACAGGCCAAGCTCCGCCCAGCGCGCCTGCCAGCGCGGCTCGATGGCGGTGGGCTCGTAGCGCTCGATCCGGGATCGGCCGCCCGGCTGGCTCTCGCTGGTCTGGGTCACGTCTCGTCTCGTCGTGGCAATGGCGCGGGCCCGCCGGGTCAGGGCCGCCGGGCGAGGGGCGCAATGGTCCGCGAAGTATGACGCACGGCCCCCGGCTTCTGAGCACGGCCGCTGAATGGGACCCCTCGCCCGGGGGCACCGGTACTTCGCGGTATGCGCGCAGGCAACGCAAACCCCTCCACCGGTACCAACGGATGGAATCGGAATCCGCGCTGTCAGGCGCACGATCTGCGTGTCTTCATCCAGGGCGACCGGCGGCGAAGGGCCGGCGCCAGCTTCTTCCTCTCGGCCTTCGCAGCGAGGTACCCAACCATGTCCCACTTCGCAGCGCGCTGGGCGGCCCGGCTGGCCGCCGCTCGCGATCGCCAGGACGGTCAGGGTCTGGCCGAGTACGCGCTCATGCTCGGCCTGATTGCCGTCGTGGCGATCGCCGCCATGACGTTCCTGGGCTCGGCGATCGACGGCACCCTCGCCTTCGACTGGACGACCATCCGCGACTCCCGGCCCTGACGCCGGCCGCCCTCGGGACGGCGGGTCAGATACCCGCCCCAACGTCGGCCGCGCCATCCGTTCCCGGACCCGACTGGCTCGGCGCGACCGGATGGCTCGGCGCGACCGGACGGCTGGGCACGACGGATCGGGGTGGTTCCGAGCGCCACCCGGCGGCCAGGTTGAGCATGATCACGAGGGCCGGGAGGCCGTAGGCCAGCACATACGGCCCGGCGTCGCACGGATCGTGGCGGCAGCCAGTGACATCGATGATCAGCTGGCAGGGAACGAAGAGCGCGACCCCGAGGAGCGCACCCGCTCGCGCCGCCGTGACGCTCTGCCGGATCCCGACGAGCCAGGCCAAGGCCAGGCCCACGACCGTCCCGAAGACAGTCAGGACCGCCAGGATCCCCAGGCCCAACCAGAGGAGTCCCGCGAGCCGGAACGCCACGCGCTGCATCGCCGCTTCCACCTCCCGTCGAGCCGGGACGCAGGCACGAGCTGGCGCGGACATGGTGCCCTCCGCGCGTGCCGGGCACAAGGGGGACGGATGGCCCGGAAACGGGAAAACCCCGGCACGGGCCGGGGTCTTGGTTGCTGCGCCGGGCGGGTGGTGGAGCTACGGGGACTCGAACCCCGGACCTTCTGAATGCCATTCAGACGCTCTTCCAGCTGAGCTATAGCCCCAGCGCCGGAGGCGGAGTATAGCAACTCGAGAGCGATCGCTTCTCGCGCGCCCGTGGCGGCGCCGGGAGTCGCCACGGGCGCCCCGTCACCGGTGCGCCGTCGCGGAGGCCTGTGGCACTATCGCCCCGACGCGGGGCATGCGCCCCGGGCCCCGAGATCGGAGAGCCGGCGCCACTTGGTCTTCTCGTCCGCCAGCTTCCTCTTCTTCTTCCTCCCCGCGGCCCTGGCGCTCTACCACGTCGCCCCGCGCCGGGCGCGCAATGGCGTCCTGCTCGCCTTCAGCCTCGTCTTCTACGCGTGGGGTGCGGGCACCTTCACCCTGGTCCTGGTGGCCTCCATCGCCGCGAACTTCGTGGTGGGGCTCAAGGTGGAGCAGGCCACGGACGCCGGGCTGGCCGGTCGCGCGCGGGCCTGGCTCGCGGCGGGCGTCGCGCTCAACGTGGGGCTGCTGGGCTACTTCAAGTACGCGAACCTGGCCGTCGCGACCTGGGACGCGGCCCTTGCCAGCGCGGGGATCCCGGCGGTGCCGTGGGCGCCCGTGTTGTTGCCGATCGGGATCTCGTTCTACACGTTCCACGCGATCAGCTACCTGGTCGACATCTACCGCGGGACCGCCCGGCACCTGGTCCAGCCGGTGGACTTCGGGCTGTACATCCTGTTCTTCCCGCAACTCATTGCCGGGCCCATCGTCCGCTTCCACGAGATCCGCGACCAGCTGGTCGAGCGACGCGAGACCTGGGCCGCGTTCTCGGCGGGCCTCTACCGGTTCTCGCTCGGCCTGGGCAAGAAGGTCCTGATCGCGGACAGCGTGGCGCCCATCGTGAACGCCGTCTTCGGCATGCCGGCGGATCAGCTCAACGTGGCCTCGGCCCTGCTGGGACTGGTGGCGTACACCGTCCAGCTCTACTTCGACTTCAGCGGCTACTCGGACATGGCCCTTGGGCTGGGGCTGATGGTGGGAATCCGCCTGCCCGAGAACTTCGATCGCCCGTATGCGGCCCGGTCCATCACGGAATTCTGGCGGCGCTGGCACATGTCGCTGTCGCGCTGGTTCCGGGACTACCTGTACATCCCGCTGGGGGGCAACCGCGGCTCAACCGCGCGGACCTACCGCAACCTGATCATCGTCTTCCTGGTCACCGGGCTGTGGCATGGCGCCAACCTGACGTTCGTGGTGTGGGGTGCCTACCACGGCGTGCTCCTCATCCTGGAGCGGGTGGCCGGCGTGGGCCGGTCGGCGGCGCCCCGGCGCGCCCTGCCCTGGCAGCCCATCACCATCGTGCTGGTGATGGCGGGCTGGGTGGTCTTCCGCTCGCCCACGGTGGCCTATGCCATCGAGTACTTCGGGGCCTTCGGGCGGCTCCACCGGAGCATCCCGATCGGGGTGTCCCAGGCCGCCGATCCCATCGCCCTCATCGCCCTCGTGATCGGTTGCGCGTCCGTCCTGCTGCCCGGCTGGTTCGTGGCCGGTCGCGTGATCGAGCGCGCCGACGGGATCCCCGGCCGCGTCCTCCGCCTGGCGGCCATCGGCGTCCTCCTGCCGGCGTCGATCGTGCTGATCTCGGCCAGCGGCTTCAGCCCGTTCCTGTACTTCCAGTTCTGAGATGACCCCGCCCGAGTTGACCCCGCCCGCGGTTCCCGGGGTCACCACCCATGACGGGGCCCACCTGCCACTCGCCAGCAGGAGTCGCCGTTGGCGCGTGGTGGATCGCCTGGCCATCGTGGCGTTCGCGCTGGCCCTCGTGCTGCCCAGCGCCGCGATGCTGGCCGGCGCCCGGCCGCAGGCTATCGAGAACCGACCGCTCCTGACCGCGCCGCCATTCACCCCAGGCTCCATCTGGGACCCCGCCTGGTCGGCCGCCGTGGACCGGGCCATCGCCGACAACCTCGTGCTCCGGCCCCGGGCGATCCGCCTTCGGGCCGCCATCGACCTCGCGCTGAGCGGCTCGCCCAGCCCCGACGTGATCCGCGGCGTCGATGACTGGCTGTTCTACCGGGACGACCTCGTGGCCCTCTGCCCGGTGGGCGCCGCGGAGCTGGTCACGCGGCTGGACGCCGCCGCGGCCGCGTTTGCCGCCGCGGGCCAGGAGTTCCGGTTCATCATCGCGCCCGACAAGCACGTCTACTACGGCGACCGGCGACGACCGGACGACGGGATCCCGGCGCCGTGCACCGACGCGGCCCGGCCCAGCGTGCGGGCGGCCCTCGCGACCCGCGGCGCCTTCGCCGTGGACGGCTGGTCGGCGGTGGACTCGGCGCGGGCCGCGCTGCCCGGCACCGAGCTCTACTTCCGGCAGGATTCGCACTGGGTGCCGGTGGCGGCGCTGATGGCGATCCGCGATCTGATGCTGTCCCTGGACCCGGCGCTCTGGTCGGAGGCGGACGTGGTCGCCGGCGAGCCGCGGGCGTTCCAGATGGACCTGGCCCAGATCCTGGGCGTTCCACGCACGGAGGCCGCCCTGGACCCGTTGGTCCGTCCGGGCGTCCAGCTGCGCACCACGGCGGTCGAACCGCCCGCGGGCCTCCATCTGCCGTACCCGATCCAGCAGATCAGCGCTCAGGGCGATCGACGGCTCCTGGGGGGCCGCACGGTCGTCGTGTACGACAGCTACTTCGGGCGCGCCACGAACAAGCTCGCCGCGTTCTTCGCCGACAGCACGTGGATCCACATCGACGACCTCAAGCAGAGCCCCGACCTGGTCCGCCAGCTGGGGCCCTTCGATCGGGTCATCTACGAGGAGGTGGAGCGCTACGTCTACCGGGCCCAGCTCGACACGCTCGTCGCGCCCCTCGTGAGGATCCCGCGCTGACCGGCCGCGGCGTCCCCGCGAGTGCCGGGACGTGAGCCCCCCGAGCCGGCGGCCCGTCCCCACGGTCGAAGCCCCCGGCCTGATCCAGCTGCCCAGCGGGCCGTTGGCCTACCTCCTCCGCCGATCGGCGCGGGCGCGCGGCATGCGGATCACCATCGACCCGGCGCGCGGTGTGGTGGTCACGATCCCGGTTCCCGCCCGGCGCGGCTGGGGGCACCCCGAGGCGCGCATCGACACGTTCCTGCTGGAGCGGGAGGCGTGGCTGCGCCGGCACCTTGGCCGGCACGAGCGGCTGCGCGTCGAGGTGGCGGGACGCGGGCAGGTCCGCGATGGCGGCTCCGTGCGCTACCGCGGGGAGCTGCACCAGGTCCGGATCGGGGCCGCGCCGAAGGGCACCCGACGCTCGGTGGTGCTTCGCGAGGGCGATGCGGACGGCGACGTGCTGGTCGTCGTGCTGGCCGCTCGCGACCGACGCCCGCCCGCCCGCGTCGTCGCCGACTGGTGCCGGGAGCGTGCCCGCGAGGCGATCGAGCGCGCCCTCGCCGAGCATGGGCCGGCGCTCGGCGTGGTCCCGACCGGCGTGGCGCTCCGCGATCCGCGGACACGCTGGGGGAGCGCCTCGCGCCGGGGCCGCCTGTCGTTCTCGTGGCGCCTGGTCCTGGCCCCGCCAGAGGCGCTGGAGACGGTGGCCATCCACGAGCTGGCCCACCTCCGGGTCTTCGGGCATGGGCCGCGCTTCTGGGAGCTGGTGGCCAGCCGCCGCCCCGACCACCTGGTCTGGCGGCGCTGGCTCCGCCAGCATGCGTTCGAGCTGCACTCGGCATTGACGCCCGCGTCCCCGGCGGGCCCGGGCGATCCGGTGGCCCAGGGGGGTCCGGCGCCCCCGGGGGGTCCGGCGGCCCAACCGGCCCCCGGCGCCGCGCGCTAGCATGGGCCGCATGGAGCCCCTCACTCGCTTCAGGGCCGCCGCCGTCCAGGCCAGCCCGGTCTGGCTGGACAAGGCCGCGACCGTTGCCAAGGCCTGCCGCCTCATCGCCGAGGCCGCCGCGGACGGCAACCGCCTCATCGTCTTCCCCGAAGCCTGGATCCCCACCTTCCCGTACTGGCCGCGCGCGCTCTCGCAGCCGGACAAGGGACTGAGCCAGGACGCGTACGTCGCCCTCTACCGCCAGGCCGTGGACGTGCCGGGGCCGGAGACCGAGGCGCTGGGCGAGGCGGCCCGCAAGGCCAACGCCACCGTGGTCATGGGCGTCAACGAGCGCGACGCGGGCCTGGGGGCCACGCTCTTCAACACCCTGCTCTACTTCGGCCCCGACGGGCAGCTCATCGGCCGGCACCGCAAGCTCCATCCCACCTGGGACGAGCGCGCGATCTGGGGGATGGGCGACGGCACAGACCTCGCGGTCTACGACACGCCGGTCGGCCGGCTGGGTGGCCTGATCTGTGGCAACAACTCCATGACGCTGGCCAAGTACTTCCTGTTCGCCAGCGGGGAGCAGGTCCATGTCGCGGTCTGGCCCAATCGCCACAGCATCTCGGAGATGGCCGAGTTGGTCACCCGCGGGTACGCGCTGGAGGGCCAGGTCTTCGTGGTGTCCGCGTGCGGGGTCATCGACGAGGCGGACGTGCCCGCCGACTTCCCGCTCAAGGCCCGCACCGCCTGGGACATCGATGGCGGGAGTGGGATCGTCGGGCCCAACGGTCGCTGGTTGGCCGGTCCGGTCTACGGGCGGGAGGCGATCGTGAGCGCGGAGATCGACCTCGACCGGATCATCGCGGCGAAGGCCAACCAGGATGTCGTGGGTCACTACGGACGGCCTGATCTCTTCCGGCTGCAGGTGCGGCGCGGCGAGCCGTGGGTCAACATGGTGACGGACGCCTCCCCGGGTGCGCTGGGCGGCGACGGTTGGGCGGGGGTCGACGGCACACCCGCGCACGACGGGCCTACGCGCGGTGCCGAGCCGACGCGGAGCGCCGCACCGTCACCCGGCACCGCGCCGGCGCACGACCGGGGAAGGGGAGCGTGATGCGGATCGACTACAAGCACCGGCCCGAGGTCTACCGCCCGATGCGGGCGCTCAAGGAGGCCGAGGACGCCGGAACGCTGGAGCCCGCGCTCCTGGAGCTGATCCGGATCCGGGCCTCGCAGCTCAACGGCTGCGCCCGCTGCCTCGAGATCCACACCAAGGACGCCCGGGCGATGGGCGAGGACCCCATGCGGGTCGACCTGGTGGCGGCCTGGCGCGAGACTCAGCTCTACTCCGAGCGCGAACGCGCGGCCCTGGCCTGGACCGAGGAGCTGACGCTGCTCGCCGAGCGGACGGTCCCGGACGAGCTGTACGAGGCGACCCGCGCCGTCCTGTCGGAGGACGAGGTGGTCCAGCTGACGATGGCGGTCATCACGATCAACGCGTGGAATCGGCTCGCGATCGCCTTCCGCGCGCCGGTCGGGCTCCACGTCCCGCGGGTGAAGGCCCCCGGCGCGGCCGAAGCCCCCGGGGCGGCCCAGGCTCCGGGCGCGGCGTCGTGAGCCTGCCGCAGCCGCCATCCACGCCGGAGCTCGCGGCGAAGGCATCCGCGCTCCTCGCCCTCCACCAGGCCGCGCAGCCGCTGGTCCTGCCCAACGCCTGGGACGTGCCGTCGGCCAGGGCCGTGGCGGCGGCCGGCTTCCCGGCCGTCGCGACGTCGAGCAGGGCGGTCGGCGATTCGATCGGTGAGCCGGACAACGATTCGAGCGATCCGCGTCTCATCTTCAACGACTTGGCCCGGATCGCCGCCGGCGTGGTGGTGCCGGTGACGGCGGACCTGCAGGCCGGGCTTCGGCTGGATCCCGACGACCTCGTGGGCTACGCGCTCCACGCGGGCATCGCCGGTTGCAACCTCGAGGACACCGATCATCACGGGCCGGCCGTGCTCGTGGCGGCGGAGCTCCAGGCCACGTACATTGCGGCGGTCCGCGCCGCGGCCGACGCGCGCGGTGTCCACCTGGTGATCAACGCGCGGATCGACGCGTTCATTCGCAAGGCCGGCACGGATGCGGAGCAGCTGGCGGAGACGCTCCGGCGCGGCCGGCTCTACCTGGCGGCCGGTGCGGATTGCGTCTACCCGATCGGGCTCGCGGACCCCGAGGTGATCGCGCAACTGGTCGCGGAGCTCCCGGGACCCATCAACATCATCGCGCGGCGCGGCGGGCTGACCGTTGCGCAGCTGGCGGTGCTCGGCGTCCGCCGGATCAGCATGGGCGCGGGGATCCACCAGCTGGTCATGGCCGACCTGGGGGCGCGCCTGGCGCGCCTCGCCGCGGGCGACAGCCTCGACGCCGCCTGGCCGGCCGGCTGATCCAGCCGATCACCGCCCCACCCGCCGTCGCCCGTAGCCGAGCAGCCCGCCGTGTCCGTCTCCATTGACACCCAGCGCCTGGTGCTGCGCCCGCTGCCCGCGGAGGCGGCCGCCGCCCTGCCCGACGACCGGGCGTTGGCCGCCCAGATCCTGGAGGCGGGTCTGGACCCCGCGTGGCCCCTCGATGACATCGCCGGCAACCTCCGGCTCCAGGCCGACGCGCCGCGGGCCGACGAGCCGTTCGGCGTCTGGGCGGTGATCGAGCGCGAGACGGACACCGTGGTCGGCGAGGTTGGCTTCGAGGGCCATCCGGCCGCCGGCACCGTGGAGCTCTTCTTCAGCGTGGTGCCCAGCCGTCGCCGACGCGGCTACGCCACGGAAGCCGCCCGGGCACTCATCGGCTGGGCGTTCGACCAACCCGACGTCCACCACGTGGTGGCGCGCTGCCAGCCCCAGAACTTCGCCTCGATCGGGACGCTGGAGCGATCCGGCTTCCACCTGGTCGGCGAGGAGAAGGGCCTGCTCCAGTGGCAGGCCAGCGATCGGCACCACCCGGAGCATCGGCACTGGTGGCAGGCGGACCGCGGTCACCGGAATCGCTGACGCCCTCTGGCGGCCGCATCACGCGGGCGCGGTCCCGGACCAGCCCGGTTCGGGTGTGACCTGGGGCGGACGCAGGCGCGGACAACGGACGGACGCAGACGCGGGCAACGCGCCGGCCCGGCGGTTGTCCCCAGATTCCCAAGGGGATGTCGTTGGCCGACGTCGCTCGACGGGCCCCGTCCGCCCGCCTGCGCATGCGGCCCAATCCCTGCCACGCGCCCACCACACGGGCATGTGGCACCGCGTTCGGGCTCGGGAGGCCAGTCCGCCGCCGTCCACCGGCCATCGGCGCTCACAGACGTCGCCCAATGGCATGGGGGTGGGAATCCGGCGATTTCCGGTCTGAGGCGCCAGCGTCGCGGGCCCGGCCCGGCGCCGCGACCGCTGACGCGGATCAGCGCAGCTCGCCGGCCAGCAGGTCCATGAGCAGGTTGTCGTGGCGGGTGCCGTCCGGGCCGGTCTCGTAGTTGCGCATGACGCCGACGGGGCGAAAGCCCACCCTCGCGTAGACGTGGATCGCCCGCTCGTTGGCGACGGCCGGGTCGATGGTCAGGCGGACATGGCCGCGGACCTCCAGCAGCCAGCGCGCCAGCGTCCGGATGGCGTCCGTGCCCAGCCCCCGGTCCTGGGCCTCCTCGCCCAGGAAGACGTCGATGCCGGCGGAGTGGTAGTTGGGGTCGGGCTCCTCGGCAAACTGGATGCTGCCCACCAGGCGATCGCCCGCCTCGATCGCAAAGACGCCCGTCTCCTCGCCTGCCTCGAGCCATTTGTCCGCCAGCGCCAGCGGCTCGCCGGGGTTCCAGCAACGGCGCGCGGACGGCTGGGCGAGGATCGCCGCGACGGCGTCGCGATCGGCCACGACGGCGGGCCGAAGCCGGACCAACCCGCCCTGGAGCACGGGCACTGGGACCGGGGAGGGCAGGGTGTGGTCGGTGGGCATGGCCTGCATCCTGGGACATGGCCGGGCCAGAAGGGGGCCCTGGGGAGATGGTGGAGATGAGGGGACTCGAACCCCTGACCCCCGCGATGCGAACGCGGTGCTCTTCCGGCTGAGCTACATCCCCACGGACGGGCGGGCGCGCGAGGCGCCGGACCGGGGGCAGAGTGTAGCACGGAGACCCGGCCGTGGCCCCACTCGGGGACGCGCGGATGGACCGGCGTGGCGGCCCCGGGGGACTCGATCGGTGGGCCTTCCGGAGTCGAATCCGGTTGACAATTCGAACATCCGTTCTAGTATTCGAAGTCCCATGAGCGCCTTCCCCAACGACGTCACCGCCGCCCTCGCCACCCTCCAGGCGCGCTGGGGAGCGGCCGCCCCACGGACCATCGGGGCCCTCGCCACGGCGCCACTCCGGGACGTGGATGACCGGGAGGTGCCGGCCCCGCTGCCCGCCCGGGGGAGCGTCATCTCCACTGGCTTTGCCGCCCTGGACGCCATCCTGGGGCCCGGCGGGCTGCCCAGAGCCGCCAGCGTCGCGCTCCACGGCGAGGCGTCCAGCGGCACCACAACGCTGGCGCTCCGCCTCGTCGCGGAGGCACAGGCGGCTGGCCTCATCGCGGCCTGGCTGGACCTCTCGCGCAGCTTCGATCCCGTGGAGGCGGTCGCCCGCGGCGTTGCCCCGGAGTGGCTGGTCGTCGTCACGCCGGCGGGCCTGGACGAGGGGCTGTCCATCGCCGGTGCGCTGCTCTCGGGCCGCGCCGTGGACCTGCTCGTCGTGGACCTGCCGGGCGGCGCCACGGGTGGGGCCGTGGGCGCGGCGTCAACACCCACTCCGGCACCGGGAGTCAGCTCCGCCGCCGCCCCTGCCCGGGTCGCCGTCCCGCGGCCGGGATCCACGGGTCGCGACCCCGCCGGGCGCGACCCCGCCGGGCGCGACCCCACCGGGCGCCGGCCCAGCGTGGCAGACCGGCTCGGCCGGCTCTCGGCCATGGCTCGTCGAGCGGGTGCGCTCTTCGTCGTCATCGAGCCGCCCGGACTCTCGGCCAGCCTGGCCGGCGCCGTGGCGGACGCCACCGGACTCCGGCTGGAGCTGGCTCGGCGGTCGTGGATCCACCTCGGCCGGGATGTCGTCGGCCAGCGGACGGCGGTGACCGTCGCCCGCAACCGCTTCGGTCCGCCCGGCCGGCACGCCGAGCTCCGGATCCTCTACGCGGAGGGCGGGGAGCGGGATGCGTGTCTCCAACGCGAGGGGCTCCTCCGGGAGGCCCGCCGCGACGCCACCCCCGCGGATCCAGGACGCGCGTGGCGCGCGGATCCCGCACTCATCACCAAGGCCCCCGCCCCTGCAGCCACCGGGATTCGGTCTCATGCGCCTCCTCCACCTCTACTGGCCACACCTCCTCCTGGATCTCGCCCGGCAGCGCTGCGGCTCATTCCCGCCGGGCCCGGTCGTGGTGGGCGGCAAGCCCTGGACGGCCGGGATCGTCCTGGACGTCAGCCGGGAGGCCAGGGACCTGGGAATCCGGCGCGGGATCCCGCTGGGGTCGGCACACCGGCTCGCCCCTGAGGCCACCTTCGTCGACCCGGATCCCGACGGGGACCGGTCGGCGGTCGAAGTCGCCTTCGAGGCGCTCGCGGCCTTCAGCCCTGGCCTGGCCGGGACGTCGGAACCGGCAGATCCGGCCTATGGGCTGCTGGCCGTCCAGGTGGACGGCCTCTCGGCGCTCTGGGGTCCGGAGCCGGCCCTGGTCCGGCGCCTCGGAGCGGCACTGCAGCCGCTCCTGCCCGGGTCACCCCGGGCGGGGATCGCCGGCACCTGGTTCGCCGCCACCGTCGCCGCCGGCCTCGCGCTTCCCGCGGCCCTCGAGACCGTGCCGGCCGGCGGGGAGGCGGCCTGGCTGGCGTCACTCCCCGCGTCGCTGTTGACGCCGGACCCGGCGATCCGTGCCCGCCTCGCCCGGTTCGGGCTGCGGCGAATCGGCGCCGTCGGCGAGCTGGCTCGCTCGGCGCTCGTCGCCCGCTTCGGCGAGGAGGGCGCGCGGCTCCATGCCCGGGCCAACGGGGAGGAGATTCGCCCATTCCGGCAGCGCCGCGCGCCGGAGCGGATGGCCCTGGCCTTGCCCATCGACCCGCCGGTGGAGGAGCTCGAAGCGGTGCGCTTCGTCCTGCGCCGGGTGGCCACGGCCCTGGCCGGGCAGCTTGACGGCCGGGGAGCGGCCGCCACCCGGGCCCGCCTGGTGCTGGAGCTGGACCTGGCCTTTGCTCGAACCGGCACGCCGCCCACCGTGATCGTGGAGCAGCGGTTCCCCGAGCCCACCTCGGACGTGGAGGCCATCGAGCGGCTGCTCCTTGCCGGGCTGGAGCGGACTCCGCCGCCGGCGGCCGTTGCCCGGCTGGAGCTGGAGCTGGCTGGTGTGGAGCCGGCCGCCGGTCAGCAACTCTCGCTCTTCGTTCCACAGGCGGCCCGCGACGCGCGCCTGGGCTGGCAGTTGGCCCGACTGGCGCTCACCTACGGCGAGGACCGGATCCGGCGGATCCAGCTGCTGGACCCGGAATCGCCGCTCGCCGAGCGGCGTTGGGGGTGGCAGGGGTGACGCGCTTCATGCGGGAGCACCCGTCGATCGACGTGGAGCTGGACCCGGAGGGCCGCCTGGTCGCCATCCGCTGGGCCGGGCAGCGCGAGCCGGTGGAAGTCTGCAACCGCTGGCGGATCGAGGAGGCCTGGTGGCGCGGCCCCATCGCGCGGGACTACTTCAAGGTGGTGGGGCGGCGCTGGCTGGCGCTGGTCTATCTCGACCGGGTGGCTGGGACGTGGCACCTGGAGCGGCTGTACGACTGATGGCCGCTCGCCTGCCGACACCGCGCCAGCCTGCGGCGGGCGATGGGATCTGCTCGGCTCCCTGCCGGGGGTGCCGGCCTGCCGTGCAGGCCGCAATGGTCAGGCCGCGAGGGTGGGGGCCGTCATCCCGACGATCAGGACCACAAGGCCCACCAGGACCAGGACCAGGACGGCGGCACCGATGATGTCGCGGGGTTTGGGTTCCATCTCGCTTGCGTCTCCGAGTCGGGCTGCTGACCGGGCATCGCGTGCCCACGGGTGCTGACCGTAACTGTAGCGCGGCGGCAGGTGGCGGATATGACAGGGCCCCGTCGCCCCCAGATGCGACGGGGCCCTGTGCCGGTCGCCTCGCGGCGTCCGGCTTGGTCAGCTCCCGACCCGAGGGCCGGTGCTGCCGGTGTCCGGGATGATCCGGACAACAAGGACAGTCAGGGTGTCTGGGCGGCCAGGGCCACCGGGAAGACCACCAGGATCAGGAAGAGTGCCAGCCAGAGCATACCCGCCGTCCGGGCCACCGTGAAGAAGATCTGGCGTCGATCCTGGCGCACGGCCATGGGACGAGTTCACTATTCCGGATGTTGCGCGAGGCCCTCTTCCACCACGATAGAACAGATGTTCTATCATCGCCTGCCCATCGAACGGCCCCCAGCCCCGATGTCGCAGGAACCGCCCATGCCAGCGCTGACCTACGCAGAGCTCCACTGCCACTCCAACTTCTCGTTCCTCGACGGCGCCTCGGCCCCGGACCAGCTGGTGGAGCGAGCCGTCGAGCTGGGGCTGTCCGGCCTCGCCGTCACGGATCGTGGCGGGCTCTATGGCGTCGTACGGTTTGCCGCCGCGGCCCGGGAGGCGGGGCTCCGGCCGGTCCTGGGCGTGGAGCTGGAGTTGGTGGACGCGGCCGTTCCGGACCCGGCTCGGGTCGTGGTCCCCGCCCGGCGCCCGGTTCGTCGGGGGGCGAGCGGACCCGCCGATGGCCGCCTGCCGCTCGATGCCCGTCGCCCGACGTTCGGCCCGCGCACCGGTGACTCCGTTTTCACCCTGGCCGGCGCGCAGGCGCGGCCGGAGGAGGGGCTCCCGGCGCGGCCCAGGCCTGCGCGTGCCCTGCTTCCCGGCCGGCGCGAGACCGTCAAGGAGGACCTGCGCGGGGTGGGGGAGCGGCAGCGCGGGCCCCAACTGGTCCTCCTGGCCCGGGACGGAGCGGGCTACCGGAGCTTGTGCCGGCTTCTCTCCCACGCCAACCTTGCCGGGACCAAGCGCGTCCCACGCGTGACCCACGCGCTGCTCGGCCAGCACACCGAGGGGCTGGTGGCGCTCTCGGGCGGCCGCCAGGGTGAGATCGCGCGCCGGCTGCTGGTGGGGGACCGGGCGGGGGCCATGGCGGCGGCCGCGCGGCTGGCCGAGCTGTACGGGACCGGGGATGGGGCGGCCACCAGCGGCTTCTTCCTGGAGCTCACGCATCACCTCCTCCCCGACGATGACTGGCTGGTCGCGGAGACGGCCGACCTCGCCTGCGGCCTGGGCCTCCCCGTCGTCGTGACCAACGACGTCCGGTACGCCCGGCCGGAGGATCGCGAGCTGTACGACGTGGTCACGGCCATCGCGCACGGCCGGACCCTCGATGGGCTCGCCGACCTCCGCCGCCCCGACGGGGAGTCGTACCTCAAGTCCGTGCCGGAGCTGGCCGCCATGCCTCCCGGCGAGGCCGGGCTTCAGGTTGCCCATGCTGCCCAGCCCGCCCTGGCCCGCACCTGGCTGGAGGGGATCGCGTCCGCCGCGGACCTGGCCGGGACCTGCTCCGTGGACCTGGGGTTTGAGCAGGTCCGCTTCCCGGGCTTCCGCGTCCCGGCCGGGGAGACGCCGTTCAGCCACCTCGTGGAGCTCTGCCAGGCGGGCGCGCGCCGCCGCTACCACCCGCTCACCCCGGCCGTGGTCCGCCAGCTGGCGCACGAGCTGGACGTCATCGAGCGGACCGGTCTCGCAGAGTTCTTCCTGATCTGCTGGGATCTCATGCAGTTCGCCAAGGCGCAGCGGATTCCGGCCCAGGGGCGGGGGAGCGCCGCTGGCTCCATCGTGGCCTACGTGCTGGGGATCAGCCGGGTGGAGCCCATCCGCCACCACCTGCTCTTCGAGCGGTTCATCAACGAGGGGCGGACCACCTACCCGGACGTGGATATCGATTTCTCGTCGGAGCGTCGCGAGGAAGTGATCCAGTACATCTACCGGAAGTACGGCCCCGAGCACACCGGGATGGTCTGCAACCTGGTCACGTATCGGGCGCGGTCCGCGGTCCGCGAGGTGGGCTACGCGCTGGGCTTCCCCCGACCGCTGGTGGACCGGGTCGCCAAGGCACTCGAGACGTACGACTCGGTGATGGTCCGACGGGACCTGGAGACCGATGGCGGGTTCGCGGAGTTCTTCCAGCGGCCGGGTGAGGGGCCCGAAGCGGGGGCGGCCACGCTGGCGGGCGCACGAGGGCTGGGTTCGGTGGCGGCTTCGGCGGCCCTCGCCGCGGCGCGCGGGCTGGTGGACCCCATGGGTCAGCTGCGCCATGGGGGCGGCAAGGCGCCAGTCCCGGCCTTGCTGCACGGCGCCGGGTCGAAGCCCGCGGTCCGCGCGGGTGGGACCTCGGACGACGAGGGCGGACCGGGCGACACGCCGGCCAGCGTCGACTGGCTGGCGCGCCAGCCAGCCACGGCCATCGCGGTGGACCCGGAGTCCGGGATGCCCCTCTCGCCGGAGCGCGTGACAGATCGGCAGGGGCGGACCGCCCACGGGGACCGGTCGGTGCCCCCGGCGCAGCCGTCACAGGCGCAGCCGCGCGGCGGGAGCACCGTGGGGATGAGCGACTGGGAGCGCTGGCTGGAGATGTGCGCCCGGATCGACGGCTTCCCGCGCCATCTGTCCATCCATTCGGGCGGGATGCTGGTGACCGCGGCCCCGCTCATCGACATCGCCCCGCTGGAGCGCGCCACGATGCCCGGCCGCGTCGTGGTCCAGTTCGACAAGCGCGACGTCGAGACCCTCAAGCTGATCAAGCTGGACCTGCTGGGTCTGGGGATGCTGGCCGCCATCGACGAGACCGTCCAGCTGATCGAATCGGACTGCGCCGTCTGCCTGGATCTGGACCGCATCCCCGAGGAGATCCCCGAGGTCTTCCGGATGCTCCAGGCCGCGGACACGGTCGGCGTCTTCCAGGTGGAGAGCCGGGCGCAGATGCAGACGCTTCCCAAGAGCCGGCCGGCCACGCTGGACGATCTGGTCGTGGAGGTGGCCATCATCCGCCCCGGCCCCATCCAGGGGAACGCGGTTCATCCGTACCTCCGGCGCCGGCAAGGCCTGGAGCCCGTCGCCTACCTGCACCCCAGCCTGGAGCCGGTCCTGAAGGACAGCCTGGGCGTGATCCTCTACCAGGAGCAGGTGATGCGGATCGCCATCGAGGTGGCCGGCTTCACGCCGGCCGAATCGGACGGCTTCCGGCGGGCGATGGGGAGCTCGCGGTCCAGCCGGGAGATGGAGAAGCTGCATCTCAAGTTCGTGGCGGGTGCGCTCCGCCAGCCCGGCATGACCGGGGAGATGGCCGAGGAGCTCTTCCGCCAGGTGGCGGCCTTCGCCAGCTTCGGCTTCGCCAAGTCGCACGCGGCCGCGTTCGCGCGGACCGCCTACGAGTCGTCGTTCCTGAAGCTGTTCTACCCCGCCCAGCTCCTGGTGGGCCTGATCAACGCGCAGCCGATGGGCTTCTACCCCGTGGAGGTGCTGGTCAACGACGCGCGCCGCCACGGGGTGGCGGTCCTGCCGATCGACGTCAACGCCAGCGCCTGGCGGACGACCACCGAGTGGGTGGGCCGGCCGGGCTGGACCATGGCGGGCGCCATCGGCGACGACGGGAGCCACGACGGCGACCCGGGCGAGCCCATCCCCGACGGGGCGGGCATCACGGCGCGGCCGCGTCCCGTGCGCTCCGGGGCGTGCGTGATCCCCTCGGCGGAGCCGCGCGACCGGTACGCGGCCGAGGGCGCGATGGGCTGGGGGGTCCGGCTGGGGCTGTGCCTCGTGAAGGGGATCGGGGAGGAGCACCGCGAGATCCTGGACGCCGAGCTGTCCCGCGGCCCGTATCGGACGCTGCCGGACGTTGTGGACCGGACCGGGCTGCCGGAGGAGACACTGGAGCGGCTGATCCGCGCGGGGGCCCTGGACTCCCTGGGACGGCCTCGCCGGGAGCTGCTCTGGCAGCTTCGCGAGGTGACGGGCGCGTCTCGTGGCCGGGTGGATGGACGGTCAACGGGGCGGGCCGGCGGCGGGCGCCGATCCGCGGCGGCCGGACGGCCCCTCAGCCTGCACCTCCCCGCGACCGAGGCGCCGCTGCTCCCCGACATCAGCGAGCCGGAGCGGATCGGCGACGCCTACGCGGTGGTGGGCCTGGACGCGCGCCGCCAGGTGGTGGCGCTCTTCCGCGACGCGCTGACGCGGCTGGGCGCGGTGACCAACGCCGACCTGACGGGTCGCCGGCCGGGCCCGGTGCGGATCGGCGGGCTGGTGGTGACGCGCCAGCACCCCATGACGGCGCGCGGCACGGTCTTCCTGGCGGTCGAGGACGAGACGGGCATGGTCAATGTCACCCTCTGGCCCGACACGTGGGCACGCCTCCGGGGCGTAGTCCGGCGCCACGCGCTGCTGCTGATCGACGGGGACCTGCAGCTCCAGGGCCAGGTGGTCAACGTGATCGCCCGGAGCGTGGTGCCGCTCCCCGACGCCGTGACCGCGGCGGGCGGCCCCGAGACCCCGCCGGGCATCCGCCAGCAGGGGTACGCGGGGATGCGCCGGCTGTGAGGCGGGCCAGAGTAAGTCGGGGGCGGCGATCGCCGCCCCCGAGCCAGTTAGCGGCGCGAGGCGGGCCGGGAGTTGCCGCGCCGGCCGTTGGCCGGCCGCGAGGCGGCACGCGTCGGCGGGCGCTGCGGGCTGGTGAAGGCCAGGAACCGCTTGTACCAGGCCGCGGCGGCGCCCAGGACGATGCCGTACCCGATGCCGATCCCGAAGGCGTACACGATCAGGTCCGACACCGAGCCGGACGTCAGCGCCGCGTCGCCGGGGACGCTGCCGCTCTGGGCGGCCGTCACGTAGACGACCGACAGGACAGCGCTCACCAGCCCGATCAGGCCACCGGCAAGATAGGCGGCGGTGGGCGCGAAGAAGCCGGCGATGAACACGCCCGCCATGGCCGGCGGGAGCGTGAAGACCGTGAAGGCGAACCAGGCGACCTGGTTGCCCGGTCCCGTGATGACTGCCGCGATCATCGACACGACGGCCAGGACCATCGGGATCCAGACGGCGCGATGGAGCACCAGCGCGGGCAGGCCGCGCAGGTCCTGCCGGACGTGGACGGGTCGATACGCGGCCCGCGCGGCGGCGACGATCCCCATCCTGGGGGCCATCGGCTGTGCGCCGGCGCGGGTGCCCGACGGTCGGGCGGCCGAACGGGTGGCGGGCACGGTCGCGCCGGCCTCCTCGCCCGTCTCGGCGTCGGTGGTCGTGGGATCGGCCGCGATGGCGGCCCGGTAGCGACGACGAGCGTCGGCCCGATCAAGATCTGTGCGCTTGGCGCGAGCCACGGTGCCTCCTGGCTGGGTCTGGGGCGAAGTCTTGGGCGCGAGGCTCGGGCGCCGGCGGAGCGAGGCGACGGCGCGCGCGAGCGAGGACGGCATCGTACGCGAACGACGGAGCGGACGGCGCTGCCGACCGCCCGGTTTGGTGGCAGGTAAGCGCGGGCTGGTAGAACTGGCCCGTCCGTTCCGCCCGGGCACCCCAGCTCCCCGCCGGGAGGTCGTCGATGGATCGCGCCCGGCGCGCCACAGTCGCTGCCATCTTCTTCGTCCTTGCCCTCGCCCTGGTGGTCGCGGGCACGTCCGCGCCGGCCGCCCGGCTGCTGCTGGCCAGGCCGGCCGCGGCCGTCGCCTGGCCTGTCTCGACGCTCGTGGTCTCGGAGGTCCAGACCGGGGGCGCATCGGCGTCCGACGAGTTCGTGGAGCTCACCAACGCTGGATCGGTGCCGGTTGACCTCGCCGGCCTGGAGGTGGCCTACGTGACCTTCAGCGGCGCTACCGTCACGCGCAAGGCCAGCTGGCCCTCGACGCTGCTCCTGGATCCCGGGCGGCACTTGCTGATCGCGAATGGGGCGGGCCTCCATGCGTCCGTCGCCGACGCGGTCTACAGCGGCGGCCTGGCGGCCACCGGCGGGGCGATCGTCCTGCGCCGGATCGGCGGCGCTCCGGTTGATGCCATCGGCTGGGGCGACACCGTCAGCTCGTTCGTGGAGGGTGCTGCGGCACCCGCGCCGCCACCCGGCTCCAGCCTGGAGCGCCGCCCGGGCGGCATCGACGGCAACGGCGTGGACACCAACGACAACGCCACGGACTGGCTCGTGCAGGCAGCGCCCAGCCCGCAGCCGCTCGCCGCGCCGCCGGCGCCGGTTCCCTCCGCCTCGGCCAGCCCCAGCCCGGCCCCGTCGCCCACCGCATTGCCCACGCCGGCGCCAACGGCGAGCCCTGTCCCGTCGGCGTCGCCCGTGCCCACCTCCAGCCCCACGCCAGGCACCACGATCGCCCCGTCGCTGCCACCCTCGGCGGCTCCGACGACCGCGCCGGATCCCTCGCCCAGCCCCACCCCGACGCCCATCCCGACCCCGGTCCCGACGCCGGACCCGGTGCCGAGTCCGACGCCGGCTCCCACGGTGGGGCCCTCGCCAACCCCAACCCCGACCCCCGCGCCGACACCCGCTCCGGACCCGAGCCCAACCCCGACGCCGGTCCCCACGCCAACCCCAACCCCCACGCCGATCGGGATCGCGGATGCCCGGGCGCTGCCAGACGGCGAGTCGGCCACCATCGTGGGGGTGCTCACGACGCCGCTCGGGCTGCTCGAGGAGGGTCGGTCGGCCTTCGTGGAGGATGTGACCGGCGGGATCACGCTCTATCTGGACGGGGCGCCGCCGGCCCCTTGGCCGGCCGGCACGCTGATCCGCGCCGGCGGCACGATTGACGAGCGGTACGGCGCGCGGACCCTCCGGTTGGCTCTGGCCGCGATCGAGGACCTGGGGCCGGGTGCCTTGCCGGCCGCGCCGGCCGTGGCCACTGGTCAGGTCGGCGAGGCCGTGGAGGGCCGGCGGGTGACCGTCGGCGGGGTCACCATTGGGGCGGCGACGGCCTACGCGGACGGGACTGGGATCCTGGTGGACGACGGCAGCGGCCCCGTCCGCGTGATCGTGGCCCCCGACGCGCTGGGCTCAGCAGCGATCCCGCCCGGGTCCACGATCGTTGCGGCGGGCTCGGTGGGCCAGCGCGACAGCACGGGCACTGGGGCCTCCGGCTACCGGCTCATGGTCACGTTGCCTGGTGACCTGGTCGCGACGCCGCCCGCGCCCAGCCCCAGCCCGACGCCTGTCCCAACCCCCACACCCAACCCAACCCCCACACCCAACCCATCGCCCACACCCAACCCAACCCCCACACCCAACCCATCGCCCACGCCGTCCGACCTGATCGGCATCGGGACGGCCCGGGCGCGCTCCGTCGGGAGCGTGGTCGCCGTCGCCGGCGTCGTCACCGCGGAGGCAGGGCGGCTCGGGACGCCGGACCTCCTCGCGATCGAGGACGGAACGGGCGCCGTGGTCCTCCACCTCGCCGACGGCGCGTCGGCTCCGCCGCGTGGCAGCCGGGTCGAGGCGCGTGGGGCACTCGCCGTCCCCAACGGGCAGCTCGAGGTCAAGCTGGCCGCCGATGGGCTCCGGGTCATTGCCGGCGCGGCGCTGCCCGCTCCGCCGTTCACCCGGGCGTCGGCGATCGGCGAGGGGACCGAGGCCCGCCTGGTGGCGATCGAGGGGACCGTCGCGGCCGCGCCGTGGCGGTCCACCAGCCACGACATCTCGTTTGACGTCATCGATGCGCAGGGCGGCCGGGTGCGCGTCATGGCCGACGCCTCCAGCGGCCTCACGACCACCGCCGTGCGAGCCGGTCGCTCGTACCGCCTGGTCGGGGTGGTCGGTCAACGGGCGTCCCGCAAGGACGCGCTCGACGGCTACCGAGTGTGGCTCCGCGACGGCCTCGACATCGCAGTCCTGGCCACGCCGGTCCCATCGCCGTCGGCCGCGCCAACCCAGGTGCCGGCCATCCCGATTGCCCGGGCCATCACCCAGCAAGATGCCACCGTCGTCGTGGAAGGCACCGTCACCATCCCGGCGGCGCTGCTGGACGCCACCGGCCGGCGCATCGTCGTGCAGGACGCGACCGGCGCGGTGGAGGTCCTCCTCCCGATCGGGACCGGGGCGCCGCCGGTGGGTCAGCGCCTGCGGGTCGTGGGGACGATGACGCGCGCCTACGGTGCGCCGCGGATCCGTGCCAGCGCGGTGCAGGTCATCGCCGCGGCCAGCACTCCGGACCCCGCCCCGCTCACCGGCCAACCGGGAACGGCACTCGAATGGCGGCTGGCCCGGATCACCGGCATCGTCGCCTCCGTGAGCCGCCTGGGCAGCCGCTGGCGCGCCGAGCTGTCCGTCGGCGGGCAGCGGGTCCTGGTCGATGGGCTGCCCGGGGCCGGGATCCCATCGACCGCACTGATCGCCGGACGGCAGGCGACCGTCATCGGGATCATTCGCCGGCCCTACCCGGGAGCCTCGGACCAGCGTTTCGGCCTGGTGCCGCGCGGCCCGGAGGACCTCGGGCTGGCCTCGACGAGCAGGTCGGTGCCGGCCGGTGGTGCGACCGGCATGGGCGGATCCGATGGGGCGTCAGGCCCGGGCGGCGGCAACGCGAGCGCACGGGACGGCGCCGGTCTGGCCGGCGGCGCCCAGTCCTTCCCGGATGTCGACCTGGCGGCGTTGGCGGAGCATGTCGGCGAGCGCGTTCGCGTCGGCGGGCTGGTCACGGAGCCGGCAGGCGATGCGTTCGGGCTGGACGACGGCACGGCGCTGGCCGCCGTCCTCCTCCGGGGCGAGGCCGCAGCCTTCGCAGGCCTCCTGGAGCCCGGCGACGCGCTGAATGCCGTGGGCCTCGTCGTCGCCCGGCCGGGCCATCCGGATGACTGGGCGGTCGAGGTCACGAGCCCGGACGGGCTGGTGCGGGTTGGCGACCTGGGCGAGCCGAGGGCCATCGCCGGCCCAGGCGTGGACGCCGGCGACGCCGGCGACCCGGACCCAGTCGCAGACCCTGCCGAGGCGGCTGGTGAGGCCGGACACCCCGGTCGCTGGCTGGGGCTCGGCGGCGTCTTCGGCGACGACCCCGGCGCGCTCGTCGGCTTGGTCCCGGTGCTGCTCCTCTCGGCCGTCTCGGTCGCCACCTCGGCGCTGCGCCGTCGACGCGTGCGCCGCCGGGCGGATGCCCGGCTCGCCGAACGCCTGGCAAAGGTGGCCGGCCCGGGCACATCGGTCGCTTGACGCTCGTGAGAAGGCAGGGCTATCCTCGCCCGGACCTCGTGGCCGCCCAGTGTGTCGCGCAGCAGAAGGGATCACCTCTTGCCCAACGCGGACCCCCGCGTCGCCCTCCCCGCCGGTGAGCGCCAGTACCACATCGGGCTCGCCCCGGGTGAGCTGGCCGAGTACATCCTCCTCCCCGGCGATCCCGACCGCACCGGCCGCATTGCCGCGCGATTCGACAGCGTCGAGCGCGAGCACCGGCACCGCGAGTTCGCGTCGGTCACGGGCACGTACGAGGGGATGCGCGTCTCGGTCGTCTCGACGGGCATCGGCACCGACAACGTCGAGATCGTCGTCGCCGAGATCCTGGCCATCACCGAGCGGCCCACCTTCGTCCGCGTCGGGTCGTGCGGCGCGCTCCAGCCGGAGATGGAGCTGGGGGACCTCGTGATCAGCACGGGCGCCGTGCGCCTCGAGACCACCACCAGCTGGTTCGTGCACGACGGGTACCCGGCCGTGGCCGACTACGAGGTGATCCTCGCGCTCCAGGAGGCGGCCGCACGGCGGGGTCATCGGACCCACGTTGGGCTGACTGCCACCGCCCCCGGGTTCTACGGGGCACAGGGTCGACCCATTCCGCAGCTGCCAATCCGCTATCCCGGGCTGGCCGACGATATGATGCGCCAGCGCGTGCTGAACTTCGAGATGGAGGCCTCGGCGCTGCTCGTCCTCGCGGGCCTGGCCCGCTGTCGGGCGGGTGTCGTGTGCGCCGTGTACGCCCAGCGCAATGCCGGTCAGTTCGTGACCGGCGCCCAGCAAGATGCGGCAGAAACCGCGTGCGTGGAGACGGGGCTTGACAGCCTCCTGATCCTCGCCGAGATGGACCACCAGAAGCGCCAGGCTGGCGTGGACCGGTGGCGACCATCGCTCTGGAGTCGTCCAACCGCGGACACGGGACATGGGCTCTCGTGACGCTCCACCAATACGAGGAGAATCTCGGTGGCTGAGGCTTACTGCGTCAAGGACAAGAAGAAGGTCGAAATCAAGGATCCGCAGCAGATCACGATGAAGAACGGCAAGCCGGCCGTGTCGGGCGTCTGCCCGGACTGCGGCAACAAGGTCTTCCGCATCGGCGGCGGCTGATCGCCTGACGGCAGCCCACGACGACCCTCGCCCATCCCGGCGGGGGTCGTCGTGATTCAGATGACGAGCAGCGACCACTCCTTCTCGGCGGCCCCCGTGCTGGCGCTCGATCTGGGCGCGAGCCGGATTCGTGCAGCCGTCGTCCTGCCCGACGGCTCGATCGCGGCGCGTGCGGAAGGCGTGACCCGCTCCTCGGACGGCCCGCAGGCCGTGGTGGCCGACATGATCGGCCTGCTCCGGGCGGTCCGTGCCGCCGCGCCCACCGAGGTCGTTGCCGGCCTGCGGGGGATCGGCGTCTGTGCCCCCGGTCCGCTCGATGCCGCGAGCGGCCGGTTGATCGACACGCCCAACCTCGGCCCGGCCTTCCGCGACATCCCGATCACGGCCCCCATCGCGGCGGCCCTCGGCCTGCCGGCCGTCCTGGAGCGGGACACGGTCGTCGCCCTCCTCGGCGAGCTGGGCTTCGGGGCTGCCCGCGACGCCCGCGACGCGGTCTACATCACGGTCTCGACGGGGGTCGGCGGCGCCGTCCTCGCCGCCGGCCGGCTCCTTGCCGGGGCCGACGGGCTGGCGGGCGAGATCGGCCACCTCACCGTTGACCTCGACGGGCCCATGTGCGGCTGTGGTGGCCGCGGCCACCTGGAGGCGATCACGTCGGGCTCCGGGCTCGCGCGGGCCGCGGCGGACCTCGTCGCCACCGGCCTCGCTCCCGGCCTCGCCGCCATGGCGACCCTCGCCGGCCGGAGCCTCTCCGCCCGCGACCTGGCCGACGCCGAGGCCGCGGGCGACCCCGACGCCGCGGCACTCCTGGGCCGCGCTCGACGCGCCTTTGCGGCGGCCATGGTCGGCGTCGTCGATGTGTTCAACCCCGAAGTGGTCGTCGTCGGGGGAAGCCTGGCCCACGGCCAGGGCGAGCGGCTCCTCGGGCCTGCCCGGGATGCCGTGGCCCGCGAGGCGTTCCGGGTCCAGGCCACCCGGGTCCGCCTGGTGCCTGCCCGGCTGGGCGACGACGTGGGCCTGGTCGGCGCGCTGGGTCTCGTGGGCAGGCGCGCGGCGGGGGATTGGGCCGGAAACTGAGGCAGGGCGGGCCCGGTTCGCTCCCAGCCGATCACCCGGGATGACCTAGGGTAGCCCGTCGTCGTACGATTGCAGCCGGTGCGATCCACACCGCCGTGGTCGCGTGCCCGGCGCGCGCGGTCGCGATGGTACTGCCCACGTCGGTTCGCCCGTCGTCCATCTCTGATCATCCGCCCACGACCCGCGTGCGGGTCGCCCACCTGCAGGAGGCATTCCATGACGGTTCGTGTCGGGATCAACGGCTTCGGCCGGATCGGCCGCCAGTCGCTCAAGGCGCTGATCGAGCGGACCCCGCAAGTCGAGGTCGTCGCCATCAACGACCTCGTCGACACCAAGATGAATGCCCTGCTGTTCAAGCACGACTCCACCTATGGCGCCTACCCGGGCGAGGTGGGTCACACCGCGGACAGCCTGCTCATCGACGGCCGCGAGATCAAGGTGCTCAAGGAGCGGGATCCGGGCGCGATCAAGTGGGGCGACCTGGGCGTCGACATCGTCGTGGAGTCGACCGGCATCTTCACCGACGCGGACAAGGCCGCCGCCCACCTCCGGGGCGGTGCGAAGAAGGTGATCATCAGCGCCCCCGCCAAGGGCGAGGACATCACCATCGTCCTGGGCGTCAACGAGGGCAAGTACGACCCCGCCGCCCACCACATCATCAGCAACGCCAGCTGCACCACCAACTGCCTCGCGCCCGCCGCCAAGGTCGTCCACGACCTGCTCGGCATCGAGCGTGGCCTGATGAACACGATCCACTCGTACACCAACGATCAGCGCGTCCTGGACATCGCGCACAGCGACCCGCGCCGCGCCCGCTCCGCCGGCCAGAACATCATCCCCACCAGCACCGGCGCGGCGAAGGCCCTGGCCCTCGTCATCCCCGACCTGAAGGGCAAGTTCGACGGCTTCAGCCTGCGCGTGCCCACGGCGACGGTCAGCGTCGTGGACTTCACGGCCGACGTCAGCCGCGCCACCTCGGTCGAGGAGCTCAACGCGGCGTTCAAGGCGGCCGAGGCCGGCCCCATGAAGGGCATCCTGGGCGTCTCCGACGATCCCCTGGTGTCGTCCGACTTCCGCGGCGACAGCCGGTCCTCGATCATCGACAGCCAATGCACGATGGTCCTGGGCGGCACCATGGTCAAGATCGTCAGCTGGTACGACAACGAGTGGGGCTACAGCTCGCGCGTCGCCGACCTCGTGGGCTTCGTCGCCGCCCGGCTGGGCTGAGGCCACCATGGACAAGCTGACCGTTCGCGACTTCGACGCGTCCGGGAAGCGGGTCTTCGTCCGCGTCGACTTCAACGTCCCTCTCGAGGACGGCAAAGTCACCGACGACTCCCGGATCCGGGCAGCCATCCCGACCATCCGACACCTGGTAGGGCAGGGTGCCAGGGTCATCCTCGCCAGCCACCTGGGCCGGCCCAACGGCAAGGTCCAGGATGGCCTCCGCCTCCGGCCCGTCGCCGAGCGGCTCTCGCTGCTCCTCCGCCAGAACGTGCCCGTCACCGGTGACGCGCTGGGGATGGGCACGGAGGACGCGCTCAAGCGGCTCCGTCCCGGCGAGATCCTGCTCCTCGAGAACCTCCGCTTCCACGCGGAGGAGGAGGCCAACGACCCGGCGTTTGCGAAGGTGCTGGCCTCGTACGCGGACGTCTACGTCAACGACGCGTTCGGGACGGCTCACCGCGCCCATGCCTCCACCGTCGGGATCGCGAAGCTCCTGCCGGCCTACGCGGGCCTGCTCATGGAGCGCGAGCTCGCCAGCCTGTCGAACCTCCTGGAGTCGCCCGAGCGGCCGTTCGCGGCCATCGTGGGCGGGGCCAAGGTCTCCGGCAAGATCAGCGTCCTGGAGAACCTGGTCACCAAGGTGGATGTCCTGGTGGTGGGTGGCGGCATGGCCAACACCTTCCTGCTGGCCAAGGGCCACCCGGTGGGCAAGAGCCTGGCGGAGCCCAACATGGTCGACGCGGCGAAGCGCGTCATGGCCACGGCCGAGGCCCGCGGGGCGCGGATCGTCCTCCCGGTCGACGTGATCGTCGCCAAGGAGGTCACGCGGGGCACCGAGTACAAGACCCTCAACGCCGAGAAGGTGCCCGCCTCGTGGCACATCGTCGACGTCGGGAAGGCGTCCATCGCCAACATCGAAGCCGCGCTGGCCGACGCCAGGACCGTGGTCTGGAACGGGCCGCTCGGCGTGTTCGAGATCCCGTCCTTCGCCCACGGCACGTTCGAGATCGCGAGATTCCTGGCCGCGCGGGCCGAGGCCGGCACCACCGTGGTCGTGGGTGGCGGCGACTCGGTCGCGGCCATCCAGCAGCTCGGTCTCGCGGACAAGATGTCCCACGTCTCCACCGGCGGCGGCGCCTCCCTCGAGTTCCTCGAAGGCCAGGTCCTGCCCGGCGTGGAGGTCCTGCTCGATCGCCCCGCGGGGACCGTCCCGGGCGGCGCCCCGCCCACAGCACCGGAGCCCGCCAAGTGAGCACCTCCATCGACCTCGTCGAGGCGCGCGAGATCCTCGACTCCCGCGGCAACCCCACCGTGGAGGTGGACGTCGTCCTCGAGGACGGCTCCGTCGGCCGCGCGGCGGTCCCATCGGGCGCCTCCACCGGCCTCAACGAGGCGGTCGAGCTGCGCGACGGCGACAAGGCGCGCTACGGCGGCAAGGGCGTGCTGACGGCGGTCCAGAACGTGACCGAGATCATCGCGCCGGCCATCCTGGGCCTGGATGCCGCCGACCAGGCCGGCATCGACGCCGCGCTGATCGACCTCGACGGCAGCCCCAACAAGGGCAACCTGGGCGCCAACGCCATCCTGGGCGTCTCGCTCGCGTGCGCCCACGCCAGCGCCGCCTCCTTCGACCTCCCGCTCTACCGCTACCTGGGCGGGGTGGGCGCGCGGACGCTGCCGGTCCCCATGTTCAACATCCTCAACGGCGGCAAGCACGCCCAGCACTCCACGGACTTCCAGGAGTTCATGGTGATGCCGGTCGGCGTGGGCACGTTCTCCGACGCGCTCCGGGCCGGCGCCGAGATCTTCGCGGCGCTCCGCGCCATCCTCCACGACGAGGGCCACGCCACGGGCCAGGGCGACGAGGGCGGCTTTGCGCCGTCCCTGCCGTCGAACGAGGCCGCGGTCGAGGTCATCCTGCGCGCCATCGAGAAGGCCGGCTACCGGCCGGGCGACGAGGTCGCCATCGCGCTGGACCCGGCGACCAGCTCCATCCTGGAGCCGGGCACCGGCACGGACGAGGTTCCCGGCCGCTATCGCCTGGAGCGCGAGGGCCGGACGCTCGACGTGGGCGGGATGATCGACCTCTGGGAGACCTGGACCCGCAAGTACCCCATCGTCTCCATCGAGGATGGCCTGGGCGAGGAGGAGTGGGCCGGCTGGACGGAGCTCCGGCGCCGGATCGGCGACCGCGTCCAACTGGTGGGCGACGACCTGTTCGTCACCAACCCGGCGTTCATCAGCCGCGGCATCCGCGAGGCCGCCGCCAACGCGGTCCTCATCAAGCTCAACCAGATCGGCACGCTGTCCGAGACGATCGACGCCATCACCATGGCCCGGGCCTCGGCCTGGGGCGCCATCGTGTCGCACCGCTCGGGTGAGACCGAGGACACCACCATCGCCGACCTCGTGGTCGCGATGGGGACGGGCCAGATCAAGACGGGCGCACCATCGCGCTCCGAGCGC
This sequence comes from uncultured Chloroflexota bacterium, assembly GCA_903822495.1. Lineage (GTDB taxonomy): Bacteria > Chloroflexota > Limnocylindria > Limnocylindrales > CSP1-4 > CAIJPD01. The sequence continues at coordinate 117,756 of CAIJPD010000063.1, forward strand.
GTCGCCAAGTACAACCGGCTGCTCCGGATCGAGGAGGAGCTGGGCGATGCGGCCCGCTACCCGGGACGCTCGGCGCTGACCGGCGGCGCGGGCAGGTGACCCGGATCGTCGACAAGGGGGCCGTCACCGCGGCCTGGGTCGGGATGGGGGTGGCCATCACCCTCGCACTCAGCTTCCTGCTCATCATCCCCATCGAGCCCATCTACTGGCTGCTCTCGCTCCCCGCGGGGCTCCTGATCGGCTACTACGCGAACACCAAGGCAGACCGGCGCGCCGGACCCTGGGGGCGGATCCTGCTCAACGGGATCTTCTCGGGCCTGGCGACCGGCCTGTGCATGGCGGTCTTCCTGCTGGGGATCAAGGCGATCTTCTTCTACGCCGACACCGGCTTCCCGGACTTCAACCGCTCGGACCAGAACGGCGCGGTCATCCCGCCAACCTGCGAGTCGGGTCGCGGCTGTGCCTGGGCGCGCTACGACAAGGACCGCGGCGTCGCGCTCCGGGCCGCCGGGATCGCCGATGCGGCCACGTTTGAGCGCTACTACTGGGAGCAGCAGGTCTCGGCCGGTGCCAGCCTGATCATCCTGACGACGCTGGGCGGCATTGGCGGCGCGGCGCTCTACGGGTCGGCTCGCCCAAAGGCGCCGAAGCCCGCCTGATCGGCTGGGCTGTCGCCCGGCTTCGAGCTGCCGCCTGACGGGCTGGGCGGCAGCCCAGCTTCGGGCCATCGCCCGGCTTCGAACCGGGTGGTCACCCGGCCTCGGGCCCCTGGTGCGACGGCCGACTGCGCGGCGCCGTGAATCAAAACGCCCCGGGCATTGCCCGGGGCGTTTCAGTTGGCGCGATTACTTGTCGGGCTTCTCGGCAGCCGGAGCCTTGGGGGCCTTGGCAGCAGCCGGGGCCTTTGCAGCCTTGGGAGCAGCCGGAGCCTTGGGGGCCTTGGCAGCAGCCGGAGCCTTTGCAGCCTTGGGAGCAGCCGGGGCCTTTGCAGCAGCCGGGGCCTTTGCAGCCTTGGCAGCAGCCGGGGCCTTTGCAGCCTTGGCAGCCTTGGCGGCCTTGGCAGCAGCGCCCTTGGTCGGAGCCTTGGCAGCGACGGTGGCCTTGGGAGCCTCCGCCTTGGCAGCCTTGGCCGCGGCGGCAGCAGCAGCGTCCGTGCGGGCCGTCTTGCTCAGCGCGGCGCGCGCCTTGCCGGCGGCCGTCTGGGCGCCCTTTGCCTTGTCGGCCTTGCCGGCCGCGATGCGGGCCTTGGCGGCCTTGACCGCGGCAGCCTTGCCGGTTGTCTTGCTGACGTGCGCGGAGGTTTGCACCACCGACCCGCCCAGTGCGGCGTTCACCTTGAGCGTGAGGCGCGACTTGCGTCGCGCTGCGGCATTCGGGTGGATGGCGCCGACCTTGGCAGCACGATCCAGGGCGCTGAGCGCCTCGCGGAGCGCGACCTGCGGGTCAGTGCCCTCGATCGGATTGGCGGCGACCGTAATTGCCTTGGAAACCAGGGTCTTTGCGGCACTTCGCCGGGGCTGAAGGATTGCGCGCCGGGCTTCGGCCTGCCGAACGCGCTTCAGGCCCGAGGGAGTCCGCGCGCCTGTCCACGTGCGGGGCGTCTTGGCCAACGGTGCGAACCTCGTCATGCGGGTGGTTGTCGTGCGTCGGACGCGGGATATGCGCCGGACGCGAACCGCGATGGTAGCAGAGCCAGGCAGGGGAAGCCAGCCCGTTCTCGAATGCGGCGCTTGACCCGATCAGGAGGCTCGCGACCGACCTGTTGACCGTACGTTAACGCGATGCCGACGGTGGGTTGACCTGCCGAATCGAACCTTCAGATCGCGGGCCATCAGATCCACGGAGCCCATGAGCGGCGCCGGCCCGCCGAACGACCAGGAGGATTGATCGCGTGACCGTCATCTCCACGAAGCGCATCGGGGTCCTTGCCCTCGCGGCGGCCGTCCTGGCGGGCGCCTGCTCGTCGGCCGCGACGCCCGCCCCCACCACCGCCCCCAGCGCCGCGGCGTCGGGCGTCGCCAGTGCCGCCCCCGGCGCGAGCGTCCCCCTCCCGCCGAGCGCCAACGTCACGCTCACGGGCACGGGTGCCACATTCCCCGTACCGCTCTATGACGTCTGGAACGACGCGTTCAACTTCAAGTACAAGACCGTCCAGGTCGACTACAAGGGCATCGGCTCCGGGGGCGGCATCAAGGCCATCACCGAGCAGACCGTCGACTACGGCGCCTCTGACGCGGCACTCACGGAGGCGGCGATCGCGGCCCTCCCGGCCGGGAGCAAGGTCCTCCACATCCCGACCGTCCTCGGTGCCGTCGTCGTGATCTACAACGTGGCCGGCCTGGACCTCAACCTCGACGGGACCACGGTCGCCAACATCTTCCTCGGCAAGATCACCAAGTGGAACGACCCGGCCATCGTGGCCCTGAACAGCGGCGCCACGCTGCCTGATCTCGCCATCAAGGTCGTCCACCGTTCGGACGGCTCGGGCACGACCAATGCGTTCACCACGTACCTCGACACGGTCAGCCCGGACTGGAAGTCCCAGGTCGGCAAGGGGACCGACGTCAAATGGCCCACGGGCATCGGCGCGGCCGGCAACGACGGCGTGGCCGGTGGCGTCAAGGGCGATGCCAACAAGGGTGCCATCGGGTACGTCGAGCTCAACTACGCCACCACCGCCAAGCTGACCTCCGCGAAGATCAAGAACGCCGCGGGCAAGTTCGTCGCCGGCTCCACGGCCGGTGTCACCGCGGCCGCCGAAGGCGCCGTTGCCAGCTTCCCGGCCGACTTCCGCCAGGCACCGATCATCAATGGCGCCGGCGATGCGACCTACCCGGTCGCGGCCTACACCTACCTCCTGGTCTACCAGGCGCAGAAGGACGCGAACAAGGCGCAGGCCCTGGTCGCCTACATCTACTGGGGCCTGACCGACGGGCAGACGACGACCGGCGGCCTCGGCTATGCCCGGCTGCCGGAGCCGATCCGCGTCAAGGCACTCCAGCAGCTCCACCTGATCACCGTCAACGGCACGGCGGTCTGGCCGTAACCTCCCACGGCCTGCCCGTCGATGAGCGCCCCGGGGATCCTCCCCAGGGGCGCTCTGCCGCTTCCGTTCCGAGCCGGCTGGCCCTGTGGCCGGCCGGCGTTTGAGGGGATAATGACCCACCGATGACGGCCTTCTCACCTTCCCGACTCGCCCGCCGCGGGTCCGGCAGCCGGCTCCCGGACCGGCTCTTCCGGGGCTCCAGCCGCGTGCTGGCCTGGGCGCTCGTCGTCTCCCTCATCGGTTTGGGGGCCATGCTCCTCGTCAACGGCTGGGGGGCGTTCGCCACCTTTGGCCCCGCGTTCGTGATCGGCACGGACTGGGATCCCGTCAAGAACATCTACGGGGCGTTGCCGTTCATCGTCGGGACCCTGCTGTCGTCCGCCATCGCGCTCGTGATCGCGGCCCCGATCGGCCTCCTGACGGCGATCTTCCTTGCCGAGCTCGCACCACGCCGCGTCGCCATCCCGCTCACCTTCACGATCGAGCTCCTGGCGGCGATCCCCAGCGTCGTCTTCGGCCTGTGGGGCGTCTTCGTCCTCTCGCCGTTCCTCCAGTCGACCATCGAAGCCTGGGCGGTCGATACCCTCGGCTGGATCCCGATCTTTGCCGGCCCGCCGTTTGGCGTCGGGCTCTTCGCCGCCGGCGTCATCCTGTCGATCATGATCCTGCCGACGATCGTGTCGATTGCCCGCGAGGTGATCGGGTCCATCCCCAACAGCCAGCGCGAGGCGATGTACGCCCTGGGCGCCACGCGCTGGGAGGTGGTCACCAGGGCCGTCCTCCCGGCCGCGCGGTCCGGCATCGCGGGGGCCATCATCCTCGGCTTCGGGCGCGCGCTCGGAGAGACCATGGCCGTCACGATGGTCATCGGGAACGCCCAGAGCATTCCGCAGTCGCTGTTCGACCAGGCGCAGACGATCGCCTCCCAGATCGCGACCACCTTCAACGAGGCGCAGGTCGGGATCCAGACGTCGAGCCTGATCGCGCTCGGCCTCGTCCTGCTCGTCATCACGCTGGGGCTCAACGTCGGAGCGCGGGTCCTCGTGGGCCGCACCGTCACGGGCGCGGGCGGGCGCTGATGACCACCCCCATGGCTGCCAGCACCGAAGCCGCCACTCGCGCCCGCCTCACGGGACGGCGGACCGCTTCGCGACGCGCGGTCACTGACCGGCTGATGCGCACGCTCGCCCTCGTGGCCACCCTGCTGTGCGTCCTGCCGCTCGGAGCCGTGCTGATCTTCGTGACGATCAATGGGATCGGCGCGCTGAACATTGACCTGTTGACCAAGGCGCCGCGCGCCCTGGGCAACGGCGGCGGCGCACTCAACGCCATTGCCGGGACGCTGCAGATGGTCCCGCTGGCAGCGCTGATCGCTGTGCCCGTCGGCGTCGCCGGGGGCGTCTACGTCTCCGAGTTCGCCGGCGCCCGGGCTGGCCGCGTGGTCCGTTTCGCCGCCGATGTCCTCGTCGGCGTCCCGTCCATCCTGATCGGCCTGTTCGTCTTCACGTTCCTCGTCCTGCCGTTCAAGCAGTTCAACGCCTTCGCGGGCAGCGTCTCGCTGGCGCTGATCATGGTCCCGGTGATCCTTCGAACCACGGAGGAGATGCTCGGCCTCGTGCCGCGCAGCCTTCGCGAAGGCGCCCTGGCGCTGGGGATCCCCGTCTGGCGCACGGTGTTGTCCGTGGTGATCCCCACCGGGCTGGGTGGCATCCTGACCGGCGTGATGCTGGCCGTGGCCCGGGCCATGGGCGAGACGGCCCCCCTGCTGTTCACCGCCCTGGGCAGCCGCCTGGTGAACGTGGGCGACTTCGGCCGGCCCATGGACGCCCTCCCCCTGTTCATCTACATGAATGCCCGCCAGCCGTACGAGGCCCAGAACCAGCAGGCATGGGGCGCCGCCTTCCTGCTCATGCTCATCGTCCTCATCATCAACGTCGCCGTCCGTGCCCGGACGTGGGGCAGGCAGATCGGCGGATAGGAGACGCATGGCCATCAAGACTCCAGTCAGCCTGAACGGAGTTCTCAACGTGCCCGAGCCTGCCGCCGCCGACCGCAGCGCGCCGGCCCGGCCGGAGACGTTTGATGCCGTGGGCGCCATGCCGGCGCAGCCGGCCCCCAGTCCCAAGCTCCAGATCCGCGGGCTGAACGTCTTCTACGGGACGTTCCGGGCGGTGCGGGACGTGGATCTCGCGATCCCGGGGCGCTCGGTGACGGCGATCATCGGGCCCTCGGGCTGTGGCAAGAGCACGTTCCTGCGCACCCTCAACCGGATGCACGAGCTGGTCCCCGGTACCCGGGTGGAGGGCTCGGTTCGCCTCGATGGTGCCGATGTCTACGCCACGGACGTTGATCCCGTGGAGCTCCGCCGGGTCGTGGGCATGGTCTTCCAGCGGCCCAACCCCTTCCCGACCATGTCCATCTATGACAACGTCGTGGCGGGTGTCCGCCTGACGGGCCGCCGCGCAAAGTCCGAGCTGGACGGCATCGTGGAGTCGTCGCTCCGGCGCGCTGCGCTCTGGAGCGAGGTCAAGGACAAGCTCAAGGAGAACGGCACCAGCCTGTCGGGCGGCCAGCAGCAGCGCCTGTGCATCGCGCGGGCGCTCGCCGTGGATCCCGAGGTGATCCTCATGGACGAGCCTGCATCGGCCCTGGACCCGATCGCCACGCTCCGGATCGAGGAGTTGATCGCCGAGCTGCGCGAGACGTACACGATCGTGATCGTCACCCACAACATGCAGCAGGCGGCGCGGGTCAGCGACCAGACGGCGTTCTTCTCGATGGGGGATGACCGGGCGGGCTACCTGGTCGAGTTTGGCCCGACGAGCCGGATCTTCACCAACCCGCTGCACCAGCTCACCGAAGACTACGTCTCCGGCCGGTTCGGCTGAGAGGCGGGGAGGAACGCATGCCCGCCAATCTCGATGACCTCCAGCGCGTCCCGCTCTTCCAGGGCTTGACCGATCGGGCGCTCGATGCGCTGGCGGCATTGGCATCCGAGACGACGTTCGGCCTGGGCCAGGTCATCACCGCGGAGGGTGATGAAGGCGTGGCCTTCTACCTGCTGCTAGCGGGACGGGCGTCGGTCGCCCGCCATGGCCGCCTGATCAAGACCCTTGGTCCCGGCGACTTCTTCGGCGAGATCTCGCTCGTGGATGGCCGACCGCGAACCGCGACGGTCGTCGCCGAGACGGAGGTCCGGGCCATCGAGATCCGGCGTGAGGAATTTGTCCGGCTGATGGACCGGTTCGGCGCTGTCCGGCTGGGCATCGTGATGGCACTCACCGAGCGCGTTCGCTCGGACGAGCGTGAGCTGGTCTGAAGGGAGACATGAGTCCGAATGCATGAGCAGCCTGCGGCCCAGCCGCCTCATCGTCTCGCCCTGGATCGCGGCGAGCGCGAGATCAAGGACGAGATCCTGCGCATGGGCTCCCTCGTGGAGGCCCAGATCCGGGCCGCCATCGCGGCGCTCGTCAGCCATGACGCGGACTCCGCGCTGGCGGTGATCCGCAGCGATGGCCAGGTCAACGAGGCGCAGCGGTCCGTCTCGCAGCGGATCGCGCTGACCATCGCCACCCAGGCGCCTGTGGCCCGCGACCTGCGCTTCCTCATGGCCCTCGACCACGTGGCCAGCGAGCTGGAGCGGATGGGGGATCACGCGGCGTCGGTCGCCAAGCAGGCCCTCAAGCTGGGCACCGCCACTCGGCCCGGCCGCGCCGGCGACCTGCCCAGGATGGGGGAGCTGGCGGCGGAGCAGCTCCACGGCATCCTGCGAGCCCTGGTGGACCTGGATCCCGAGGCCGCCCGGACGGTCGCGCAGCGGGATGATGAGCTGGACCACCTGTATGGCCGGACGTTCACCGAGACGATCGGGAGCATGCAGGCCGACCCGGCCAACGTGGAGCCCGGCGCCTTTGTCCTGTTCGCCGCCTACTACCTGGAGCGGATCGGCGACCGGGTGACCAACATCGCGGAGGACGTCGTCTACCTGGCGATCGGCCAGGTCGAGGACCTCAACCCCTAGCGGCTCAGCCGGGCCGGCGGAAGACGTAGCCCACGCCACGGACCGTGTGGATGAGCTGTGGTCGCGCCGGGTCGGGCTCGATGGCGGCTCGCAGCCAGTGGACGTGGACGTCCACCGTCCTCGTCTCGCCCGCGTAGTTGTAGCCCCACACCCGCTCCAGCAGCTGGTCGCGGGTGAAGACCTGGCCGGCGTTCCGGACCAGGAAGGCGAGGAGCTCGAAGGCCTTGGGCTTGAGGGGGACGGCCTCGCCGTCCCGAAGGACACGGTGCCCGGCGAGGTCCACCTGGACGGGCCCCAGGTCGACGAGCGCGGGCGGCGCGGCCGAGACCTGCTCGCCGCGGCGGAAGATGGCCCGAATTCGAGCGGAGAGCTCCCGGATGCTGAACGGCTTGGTGACGTAGTCGTCGGCGCCAAGCTCCAGGCCCACCACCTTGTCCACCTCGGAGCTCCGCGCGGTCAGCATCACGATGGGGACACCCGATTCGGCCCGGATGATCCGGCAGACCTCGATCCCGGAGAGTTCGGGGAGCATCAGGTCCAGGAGGATCATGTCCGGCCGGTCCGCGCGGAAGCGCACGAGTGCGTCGCGGCCGTCGCCCGCACCGATCGCACGGTAGCCCTCGCCCTCGAGCGCTTCGACGAGCGTCTCGCGCAGGGTTGGTTCGTCCTCGACCACGAGGATGGTGCGTGCCATCCCCCTCAGGATACGCGCGGCTGTTAACGCGTCGTTTGGTGACAGCGGGCAGCCGGAGGGCCAGTGCCCTGGACGACCCCTTCCCGCAGCCCATCGCCGGGGTGTCCAGGCCATTGACGAACTCTCCACAGAGACTCTACTATCCGGCCCCATGCCGACGCCGATCGACGCCCTGTCCGCCAACCTCCTGTCGCCCATCGTCCTCGCCTTCGCCCTTGGGGCGATTGCTACCCTCCTGCGCAGCGACCTGAAGATCCCCGACGCCCTGTACGACAGCCTGTCGATCTACCTGCTCCTCGCCATCGGGTTGAAGGGCGGTGTGGCGCTTGCCAAGGCGAGCCCCGGCGAGATCGTCCTGCCGGCGCTCGGGGCGCTGGCCCTGGGTGCCGCGACGCCCATCTGGTGCTTCGCGATCCTGAGAAGGCTGGGCCGCTTTGGGCCGACGGACGCGGCCGCGATCGCCGCGCACTACGGTTCCGTGTCGGCGGTGACGTTCGTCGCCGTGCAGACCTTCCTGGAGCGCTCCGGCGTTCCAACGGAGGGGTTCATGGCCGCGCTGGTCGCGCTCCTCGAGGTTCCGGGGATCGTCGTGGCGCTGATGCTCGCCCGGTCCGGTGGTCAGGGGACCAACTGGCGAGAGACGGTCCGCGAGCTGCTGACCAGCAAGAGCATCGTGCTCCTGGTCGGCGGCATGGTGATCGGCGCCCTCTCCGGTCCGGAGCGGTTCAAGTCGGTCGAGCCCGTCTTCGTGGGCCTGTTCCAGGGGCTGCTCGTGATCTTCCTCCTCGAGCTCGGCCTGGTGGCGGCTCGCCGGTTCCGCGACGTCCGCGCCGTCGGCCCCTTCCTCGTGGCGTTCGCGATCGTCATGCCGGTCCTTCACGGCGTGATCGGCGCCCTGGTCGGCACCGCCGCTGGGCTCTCGGTCGGTGGCGCCACGGTGCTCGGCGTGCTGGCGGCGAGCGCGTCGTACATCGCGGCACCGGCGGCCGTCCGGATCGCGCTCCCGGCCGCCAACCCCAGCCTGTACCTCACGCCGGTGCTGGCCATCACGTTCCCGTTCAACCTCGCGGTCGGGATCCCCCTGATCCACGAGGCCGCCCGGATCATCCAGGGAGTCTGACGATGGAGACAGTGCAGCGACGCAAGGTCACGATCGTGGCCGAGTCGATCCTCGAGGACCGCCTGCTGGGCGAGCTGCGCGCGCTCGGGGCGTCCGGCTTCACCGTGATGGACGTCCGCGGCGAGGGGTCGCGCGGCCGTCGGACGATGGACCTGGGCGGCAGGAACATCCGCGTGGAGGTGGTGGCCGGCGTGGCGCTCGCCGAGGCGATCCTGGCCCATGTCGCGGACCACTACTTCGAGCACTTCGCGGTGATCGCCTGGGTTGACGACGTCGAGGTCGTCCGCGGCGACAAGTACGCCTGACCCGGGGCTGCGCTGGTGCAAGCCTGACGACCCGCGACCGGCGGCCGGGCCCGGCGACCCGGCGACCCGGTGGCCCGCCTCGCGGACCGGCTACACTCCGGCGTCGTGACCATCCCGCAGGACCGCCTCCGCAACTTCTCGATCATCGCCCATATCGACCACGGCAAGTCCACGCTCGCCGACCGGTTGCTGGAGGTGACGCACACGGTCGAAGGCCGCCAGATGATGTCCCAGGTCCTGGACTCCATGGACCTGGAGCGCGAGAAGGGCATCACCATCAAGGCCCGCGCCGTCCGCCTGGAGTACCTGGCCAAGGACGGCCTGGTCTACGGCCTGAACCTCATCGACACGCCCGGCCACGTCGACTTCAGCTACGAGGTCAGTCGCAGCCTGCAGGCGTGCGAGGGCGCCATCCTCGTGGTGGACGCCGCCCAGGGCATCGAGGCGCAGACCCTGGCGAACGTCCACCTGGCCCTCAAGGAGGGCCTGACGATCGTGCCGGTCATCAACAAGATCGACCTCCCCTCCGCCCAGCCCGAGGTGGTGATGGAGGAGCTGGAGAACATCCTCGCGATCCCGCGCGAGGAGGTCATCCTGGCGTCGGCCAAGGAAGGCATCGGGATCGTCGACATCCTCGAAGCCGTGGTCGCCCGCATCCCGCCGCCCAAGGGCGACCCGGAGGCGCCGCTCAAGGCCCTGATCTTCGACTCCCATTACGACGCCTACAAGGGCGTCATCAACTACGTCCGGCTGGCCGCCGGCACGCTCCACGCCCATGACCGGATCCGCCTGATGGCGTCGGGTGCCGAGAGCGAGATGCTGGAGCTGGGCGTCTTCCGGCCGCAGCTGGTGCCGGTCCAGCTGCTGGTCGCGGGTGAGGTGGGCTACGCCGCGACTGGCCTCAAGAACGTCCGCGAGGCACAGGTGGGCGACACGCTGACCAGCGCCGTCCGGCCCGCGGCCGAGGCGCTGCCCGGCTACCAGGAGGCCAAGAGCCTGGTCTTCGCCGGCCTCTACCCGCTCTCCGGCGAGGACTACCCGCTCCTGCGCGACGCGCTGGAGAAGCTGCACCTCAACGACGCGTCGTTCACCTACGAGCCGGAGAGCTCGGTGGCCCTGGGGTTTGGCTTCCGGTGCGGCTTCCTGGGACTCCTCCACATGGAGATTGTCCAGGAGCGCCTGGAGCGCGAGTTCAGCCTGGACCTGATCGCCTCCGCGCCATCCGTCGAGTACCAGGTGCAGCTCATCCACGGGCCCGTGATCACGATCGACAACCCGTCGCTCCTGCCGTCCTCCGGGACGATCGAGGAGATCCGCGAGCCGTGGGTGCGCCTCTCGATCGTGACGCCATCGACCTACATCGGCCCGCTCATGGAGCTGGCCACGAACCGCCGCGGCGCGTTCGAGGGGATGGACTACCTGGACCCGCAGCGCGTCCTGCTGAAGTTCGAGCTGCCGCTGGCCGAGCTGATCGTGGACTTCTACGACCAGCTCAAGAGCCGGACAGCGGGCTACGCCTCCATGGACTACGAGGAGACCGACTACCGGGCCGCCAACCTCGTCAAGGTCGACATCATGGTCAACGGCGAGCCCGTCGATGCCCTGTCCCTGATCTGCCACCGCGACAAGGCGCAGTCGCTGGGCCGCCAGCTGACGGAGCGCCTGAAGATCCTGATCCCGCGCCAGATGTTCGAGATCCCCATCCAGGCGGCGATCGGCAGCAACGTCATCGCCCGCGAGACCGTCCGGGCCATGCGCAAGAACGTGCTGGCCAAGTGCTACGGTGGCGACATCAGCCGCAAGCGCAAGCTGCTGGAGAAGCAGAAGGAAGGCAAGCAGCGCATGAAGCGGGTTGGATCGGTGGAGATTCCGCAGGAGGCCTTCCTGGCCATCCTGGGGATGGGGGAGGAGTAGCACTGATGATCGGGTCGATCCCGGATCCGCTCCGTGTCCTGATCGCCCTTGGTCTGACCCTGCTCCTGGTCCTCCTGCGCCTCGACGCGCAGCGCTTTGGCGCCGCCGAGTACGACGAGCCCACCAACGGTCGAGCGCCCTCCAGGCTCCGGCGACTGGCCTGGTACGGGCTGGGCGCGGCGCTGGTCGTCGCCGTGATCGTGCTGCATCCCGCGCCGTCGCGCGAGCTCTACCTGGGCACCGGTGATCGCGGCGCCACGATCCTCCTGGGCCTGCTCTACGCGCTGGTCGGGGCCGCCCAGGCCGTCGGGTACTCCTGGTATCGCTACGGCAAGGTCCGGCTGCCGGACGCCCGTGCGTACCCGGGCGCGCTGGTCAACGACGTGGTCACGGCGTTCCTGGACGAGGCGATCTTCCGCGGCGCGCTATTGGGCTTCCTCGTCATCGCGGGGGTCAACACGATGGCCGCGGTGATCATCCAGGCGCTGGTCTACGTGCTCTCGACGCGGGCCGGGGCGCCGGGGCGGGATCCGTACATGTTCGTGCTCGCCCTGGTGGCGGGGTTCCTGGGCGGCTGGGTGACCGTGGCGTCGGGCGGGTTCGCGGCCGCATTCTTCGGCCATGCCGTCATGCGCACATCGGTCTTCCTGGTCACGGGCCATGCCGGCTCGCCGCTGCCGAAGGGCCGCGAGGCCGAGGAGATCGAGCGCCGCCGCCGGCCGCCCGACGGGTGGCGGACGATCCCCACTCGAAGCCAGGCCACGCGCGATCGATGACGGCGGGCGCCCTGCCCGCCGAGCCCATCGAGCCCATCGAGCCCGGCGCCGGCCCGCCCCGGCCTGACCTGGGGGCGACCGGCGCGACCGACACCACCACCAGCGTGTCCCTGGCCCAGTCCCCTGACCCGGTCCCGGCGGCCCCAGGCGCCGCGCAACTCGCCGCGCCGCCCGTCGCCCTCTACGTCCATGTCCCGTTCTGCGTCTCGCTCTGCCCCTACTGCGACTTCGTCGTCTACGCGGGGGCCCTCGCGCGCGGGCCGCGCAGCCAGGTGGCGCCCTTCGTGGAGGCGCTGACCGCCGAACTGCGCCTGCGCGCCGATGCCCTCGACGAGCGGTGGGGGAGTGCCCGCCCGGCGCTCGGGAGCGTCTACCTGGGCGGGGGCACGCCGTCGCTGCTCGCTGCCGGGGCGGTGGGCGGCCTCCTGGAGCTGATCGCGCGGCGCTTCGGGATGGCCGCCGGCGCGGAGATCACGCTCGAGGCCAACCCGGGCCCCGACGATCGGGGCGACCTCGCCGGGTTCGCCGCGGCGGGCGTGAACCGCGTCTCGTTCGGGGTGCAGAGCCTTGACCCCACCGAGCTGCGCGCGCTCGGCCGCCGTCACGAACCCCACGACGTGGCCGCGGCCGTTGACCTGGCGAGGGGCGCCGGGATCGCCTCGCTCAACCTCGACCTGCTCTACGACATCCCGGGCGGGACGCATGACCGCTGGGCCGCCTCGCTGGACGCCGCGCTCGCGCTGGGTCCGGACCACCTCTCGCTCTACTCGCTGACGCTCGACGACCCGGACGCGGAGGGCCTCACCGGGCCCGGCGGGGACCACCTGCCCGCCACGGCCGGCGCGCGCCGCTGGCGGGAACGTGCCCGCGCCCGTCAGGACGATGACCGGGCGGCGGACCAGTACCGCCTCGCGGTGGAGCGGCTGGCAACGGCCGGTTTCCGTGGCTACGAGATCAGCAACTGGGCGCGTCCCGGGCACGAGAGCCGACACAACCTCGCCTACTGGCAGCGCCTCCCGTACGAGGCGGTGGGCCCGGGGGGCCACGCGTTCGACGGAGCCACTCGGCGTTGGAATGCCGCCCGGCTGGATGCTTATCAAGCGGCCCTCCGGCCCATCGGCGGGGCCCGGCCACGGCTCCCACCCGGCGGCGCAGAGCCCCTCGACAACGCGACGGCCGCCGTCGAGGCAGTGATCCTGGGCCTCCGGCTCGACTCGGGCCTTTCCCGCCAGGCGGCCCTCGCCGGCCCCCTCGGCCCCCACCTGGCCTGGGCGCTGGACCGCGGCCTGCTCACCGAGACGGCCGGCGACCGGATCGTGCTCACCACGGACGGTCGACTCCTCTCCAACGAGTTGTTCGCCCGCCTCGTGTAGACGACGCCCGGCCGCCGGCAGTTCACCAGCACGGACCGTTGACACTCTCGGGGTGAGATTGCTACTATCCGGGCATCCAGTTAGCACTCAGGCCATGAGAGTGCTAACCCCGGCACAGAGCGAGGAGATGGTCCGGTGCGAAAAGCGCGCCGCTCCACCGGCCCCCTGGACCTCCGGACGCAGGCGATCCTTCGGGCGGTCATCGAGGAATACGTCACCACTGCCAGCCCTGTCGGGTCGGGCGCGCTCGTCGCGCGCTACGGCCTGGGGGTGTCGAGCGCGACCGTCCGCAACATCCTCGCCGAGCTCGAGGCCGCCGGGATGCTGACCCACCCCTACACGTCGGCGGGCCGCATCCCCACGGACGTGGGCTATCGCTACTACGTGGAGTCCATCACGGACTCCATCCCCCTCCCCGCGGTCGAGCAGCTGATGATCCGGCACCAGTTTGGCCAGGTGGAGTTCGCCAGCGAGCACTGGTTCCGGCTCGCGGCGACGACGCTGGCCAGCCTCAGTCGTGCCGCCGGCCTCGCCACCCCGGCCAAGCCGGCCGCCGCCCACGTCCGCAGGATCGACCTGGTCTCGATCAGCGACCGCCTCGCCAGCCTGATCATCGTGTTCCGCGAAGGGGCGGTGAAGCAGGTGCTGGTCGCGCACGAGGATGGGGTGGATCAGACCACCCTGTCGATCGTCGCGGCGATCCTCAACGAGACGCTGGGCGGCTCCACGGCGGGGTCGGGCGTTCGCTCGCTGGCGGCCCTCGACGACCGGCTGCCCCATGCCAGCCTGCTCCACCGGATCGGCGACCGCGTCGTGCGCACGCTGCGCGACTACGACGCGGCCCTGGTCGAGGAGGTCTACAGCGATGGCCTCCTGAACATGATGGATGCCCCCGAGTTCGCCCAGGGCGACAAGCTTCGGCGGGTCTTCAGCGCGCTGGAGAACCGCGCGTACCTGGGCTCGCTGCTCAGCTCGGTCGCCGATGCGGGCACCGTCCAGGTCTTCATCGGGGCGGAGAACGCGCCGCCCGAGATGCGCGACGTGTCGCTCGTCCTGGCCCCGTACGGCCGCCGCGAGCGGGCCGTGGGCGTCGTCGGGATCCTCGGCCCCACCAGGATGTCCTACTCCCAGGCGATCGGCACGGTCCGCTTCGTCAGCAGCCTCATGAACGAGCTGGTGGATCACCTGTATGCGTGATCGGCCCGCCAACCCCAACCCCAGCAGCAGGAATCGACGGCCATGAACAACCAGAAGAGCCGCGGCAAGCAGCGGGCCGATGAGATCGACATCTCGCCGGTGGCCCTCGCCGCCCAGATTGCCCAGCTGACCGAGGACCTCGACGCCGCCCGCAAGCAGGCCGATGAGTACCTGACCGGCCTCCAGCGCGAGCGGGCGGAGTTCATGAACTTCCGTCGCCGGACCGGCGAGGAGCGCGAGGCGATGCTGGGCCTGGCCGCCGAGGCGCTGCTCTCCAAGCTGCTGGCCGTCGCCGACGACTTCGACCTGGCCCTGGAGTCGCGTCCCGCCGCCATCGCGTCCGATCCGTGGGCGGAGGGCATCGCGGCGATCGACCGCAAGCTCCGTGTCCTGCTCGAGAGCGAGGGCGTCCGCCCGATCGAGTCGATCCCGGGCACGGACTTCAACCCGCGGCTCCACGAGGCGATCGTCAACGTCCCCAACACCGGCCTGCCCGAGGGGACCATCGTCGCCGAGGCGCGCCGTGGCTACCGCCTGCGTGAACGCATCCTGCGGCCGGCCCTGGTGGCCGTGGCCGCGGCGCCGCCGGACGCGGCGCCATCCGACGCTGGCACCCCCGCCGGGGGCGAGCCCATCCACTGATCCGCCACTCCATCGAACCCCAACCCACCTTCGAACCCACGTATCCCGTCCCAACCGACCCCGACTCACCTGTCGGTGAGCCTTCGAACAGGAGCCAACAGAGACCATGGGCAAGATCATCGGCATCGATCTCGGCACGACGAACTCGGTCGTCGCGGTGATGGAGGGCGGCGAGCCCACCGTCATCGCCTCGGCCGAGGGCGGCCGCACCATTCCCTCCGTCGTCGCGTTCAGCAAGTCTGGCGAGCGCCTGGTTGGCCAGCTGGCCAAGCGCCAGGCCGTCACCAACCCCGGCAACACCATCTACTCCATCAAGCGCTTCATGGGCCGCCGCTGGGATGACCCGGAGGTCAAGCACAGCTCCCGCCTGGTCCCGTACACCGTCGAGAAGGACGAGAAGACCGACGGCGTCCGCGTCCGCCTGGCCGATGCCAAGACGTACACGCCGCCCGAGATCAGCGCGATGATCCTGCAGAAGCTCAAGACCGACGCCGAGGCGTACCTTGGCGAGAAGGTCACCGAGGCGGTCATCACCGTCCCGGCGTACTTCGACGACACGCAGCGCCAGGCCACCAAGGACGCCGGCCGGATCGCGGGCCTGGACGTCAAGCGGATCATCAACGAGCCCACCGCCTCCGCCCTCGCGTACGGCCTCGACAAGAAGCACGACGAGAAGGTCGCGGTCTACGACCTGGGCGGCGGCACCTTCGACATCTCCATCCTGGAGCTGGGCGACGGCGTCTTCGAGGTCAAGAGCACCAACGGCGACACGCACCTGGGCGGCGACGACTTCGACCAGCGCGTGATCGACTGGCTCCTGGCCGAGTTCAAGAAGGAGCAGGGGATCGACCTGGCCAAGGATCCGCAGGCGCTCCAGCGCCTGAAGGAAGCCGCGGAGAAGGCCAAGATCGAGCTCTCCTCCACCTCGTCCACCGAGATCAACCTGCCGTACGTGACGGCCGACGCCACCGGGCCCAAGCACCTCGTGGTGCCGCTCTCGCGCGCCAAGCTGGAAGACCTGGTCCGCGACCTGATCGACCAGACGGCCGGCCCGGTCAACAATGCGCTCAAGGACGCCGGGCTCAAGGCGTCCGAGATCGACGAGGTCATCCTCGTCGGCGGCATGACGCGCATGCCCGCGGTGGTCGAGGCCGTCAAGGCGATGTTCGGCGGGAAGGAGCCCCACAAGGGCGTCAACCCCGACGAGGTCGTGGCGATCGGCGCCGCGATCCAGGCCGGGGTCCTGGCCGGCGACGTCAAGGACGTGCTGCTCCTCGACGTCACGCCGCTCTCCCTGGGCATCGAGACCCTGGGCGGCGTGATGACCAAGCTGATCGAGCGGAACACCACCATCCCCACCAGCAAGTCCCAGGTCTTCTCCACCGCATCGGACAACCAGAGCCAGGTGGAGATCCACGTCCTCCAGGGCGAGCGCGACTTCGCGGTCGACAACAAGACGCTGGGTCGCTTCATCCTCGACGGCCTCCCGCCCGCCCCGCGTGGAATCCCGCAGGTCGAGGTCACGTTTGACATCGACGCGAACGGGATCCTCGACGTGCGCGCCAAGGACCGGGCCACCGCCAAGGAGCAGCAGGTCCGGATCACGGCCTCATCGATGCTGTCGAAGGACGACGTGGACAAGATGGTCCGCGACGCCCAGGAGCACGCCGAGGAGGACCGCAAGCGGCGCGAAGAGGTCGAGGTCCGCAACCAGGCCGAGGCACTCGCCTTCCAGGGCGATCGGACGCTGAAGGACCTGGGTGACAAGGTCTCGGCCGAGGATCGCGCAGCCGCAGAGTCCGGGATCGCCGCGCTCCGCGACGCGCTCAAGGGCTCGGACATCGAGGCGGTCGCCCGCCAGGCGTCGGCCCTGACCGAGGTGCTCCAGCGCCTGACGACGGCGGCGTACCAGGCCTCGGCGGCCGAGGGCGCGGCCGGCGGAGCTGACGGTGGCCCCGGTGCCGGTCCCGATGGGTCCGGCGCGGCCGGTGCCGACGAGACGGTCGAGGGCGAGTTCAAGGAGGTCTAGCCTCCGGCTCCTGGTCCATCGCAGACAAGAACGGCCCGCGGCACCCGCCGTGGGCCGTTCTGATTCGGCGGTCGCGTCCGCGCGGCTGCGGCGCCCCGCGCCACCCGACCCGCGCCGAGAGCGGCCTGCCCTGCGGCGCCCGGTTCTCGCCCGCTTCTTCGGCTGACGCTCGTCGGGCCGACCCTGCGCGGCCGATCGCGGGCCCTGCCTGGCTACCGTCGGCTCGGCGTACGTCAGCCATGCTCGTCAGGCAGCCCGCGGCACCCTCACCCGTTGCCGCGTCGACCTTCGCTGCTGAGTGGTGCCCTCGCCGAAGTTGGCCCAGAAGGACAAGGCACGAATCGACCCGACCGGACGTTGCAGCCAGCTGCGCATCGTGCGCCCATCCGCCGGGAACGCCGAGCGCAGCACCGAGCCAAGCGAGCGAGCGCGACGTCGATTCGTGTCGCTCTCGGCGAACACCACCCAGCCGCTCACCGTGGATGCCTCCCACCCGCGATCGCGTGCGATCCGCGCGGCCAGGCGGAGTCGGCGGTCCATCGTGGCCAGCAGATCCTCCAGCGCGACGAGCTCCGTCTTCAGCTCGATCACCAGGAGCGACCTCGTGGGCTGGTGATACGCGAGGATGTCGACGACACCGCGCTCGCCATGGACGGCGAAGGAGACCTCGGGTGCGTGCAGCCAGCCCGGCAGCGTGTCGAGGTAGCGAGCCAACTCCTCGTGCAGCGCCGCGTGGCTGGCGTTGAGCGGCCGGTCGACCTCGCCGTGTGGCAGTCGAACGGTCATCTCGGCCCGGATGCCAGGGACGGCGGCCACTCGCCGCAGCGTCGCCGGAGCGATCTGGTCCAGCCGGCCATGGTCGATTGCGGAGACCACGCTGGCAGACACCGTGGCCCGAGTGGCCACGTCGCTCCGGCGCCAGCCGCGCCGAACCCGGACCGCGCGAAAGGCGGCGCCGATGCGCTGATCATCCATCCCCGGCCGCTCGGGTTGGCGTTTTCCGCGGCCCTCAGGATCACCAATCGCCCCCGGGTTCCTCGGAGGCTCCGCCCCAGACGAGCCGACCGTCAAGCAGCCCGAACGGTTCGAGCAGGAGCGGAAAGGCACTGTCTGCCTCGAAGTCCGCCACGATGTCGGCAGCCAAGGTCGACGGCATGTCCGGGGGCAGGCTGAGGAGGAGGTCGCGTCGAGGCACCGCCAACACCTGGTCCCCACCGCCGAACAGGCGGACGAGGTGGTCTGGCCCAAGAATCAGCGACGACGCCCACGCCACGCAATCCACCCTCCGGACAACGTGGCCGGCGAGGACGCCGCGACGAACATCCGCGGGCGACAGCCGTTCGGCTCGGCGATCCAGGTTGGCTTGCGCAACCGAGGCAACCTGCGCCAAGGAGCACTCCCAGCGCTCCATCACGACATCGTCGAGGAGGACATGCGTCCGACCGATCAGGATGCCGAAGCTGATGGCACACCCGACGGGTGCGACGTCGGTCACGAGATTGTCTGGCCCGAGATACGGACCCGCGAGGAGCGGCATCAGCCGCGGCTTTGCCCAGTCCCACGGCACGGGCGTTGGCATTGCCTTGGCGGCGCGGCGGAGACGTTGTTGGTGGCGGAGAAGGTCGAGTGCCCGCCGTGGGTGCCAGGCGAGTCGGGCTTCGATGATTGGCATGACTCCACATTGGAGAGCGACGCTTATCGCGGCCGTATCGCTGCCCGGTCGCTCGCCAGCCCAGCTGGAATGGGCCGCGTATGATGTCCCTCGACGAACCGACCGACCGGTCAGTCGGTTCGCGCAATGACCAGGACGGCGCGCAAGCGACCGCGGCGACTGGCGCGGACAGCAACGCGGAGGAAGGTGACGGATGGCCCGGACCGATCCCGGTGAGCAGAGCCGGCGCCGCCGCGAGCGCATCCTCGACGCCGCGTTCCACGCGTTCTCCACCCGCGGCTATCGCGACACCGCCGTCGACGATATCGCCGGCGCCGCGGAGACCTCCAAGGGCGGCGTCTACTTCCATTTCCCCACCAAGGACGCAATCTTCCGCGAGCTGATGTCCACGACCGCGGACAAGCTGGTCGCCAAGGTGGAGCGAGCCGTGGCGCTGGAGACGGAGCCGGTCGCCCGTGCCGAGGCCGCGCTCAAGGCCGTCCTGGGCACCTTCGCGGGTCATCGCACGATGGCGCGGCTGCTCTTCCTGGACACGGTTGGCGCGGGGCGGGTCTTCCAGCAGGAGACGAACAATCTGCACGACCGGTTCAGCCGCCTGATCCAGGGCTATCTCGACGACGCCGTCACCGCCGCTGCCATCCCGCCGCTGGACACGCGGATCACGAGCATCGCCTGGTTTGGGGCGCTCAACGAACTGGTGGCGCGCTGGCTCCTGGCGGACCAGCCGGGTCCGCTGGAGGATGCCTACCCCGCGCTTCGGGCGGTCCTGCTTCGGAGCGCCGGCGTCCCCGAGACCCGGATCGGGGCCGTGCCGGATCCCGCAGCGGGGAGCCTCTTCCCGGAGCAGCCGCGGTGACCGCGCGCGGACCCGCCGACAGCCCGACCGACGGCGCCCGAACCGACATCGGCGACGGTGTCCGGCTGGGCGAAGCGCTGGCGAAGGCCCTTGCGGCCTGGCCTTCCGATGCGGCCGACGCGGGCTCGGGAAGACTCGCCTCCGCGACCGTTCGGGTCACCGGCGTGGACCCCATCGCCCTCTTCGCCGCCGCCGCCGAGGCGGACCTCGAGGTCGCCCTCTGGCTGCAGCCATCCGAAGGCATCGCACTGGTGGGCGTCGGCCGGGCGTGGGCATTCGAGGGGGCCGGGCCGGACCGGTTCAAGGCGGCCGAAGCCCGCTTCCGCGACCTGATCGCAGCCGCTGGCCGCGAGGGCCCGTACGGCCCGGTCCTGCTGGGTGGCCTGGGGTACACGGGCCGCGTGCCGGCCGAGGGGGACCCGTGGGCGCCCTTCGGCCCCTCGTCGTTGGTGGTCCCGGCGCTGCTCTACCGCGTCGGTCCCGGTCCGTCCACGCTGACCGGCTCCCTCCTGGACGGGAGCCCCGCCGAGGCCAACGCGCTGGACCGCGCCGGGGACCGACTCCTCGCCCACGCTCGTCAGACCGAGCCGGGCCCCGGCGCCATGGTCGCCCGGCCCGTCCATGCCCCGCTGACCGAGCTCGCCTCGCAGCCCGGCCACGACGCCTGGCGCCGGATCGTCGGCATGTACGCCGGGGCGGTCGGCCGCGGCCGCATCGACAAGGTGGTCCTGGCCCGGCGCGTCGACCTCCGCTCCCAGGTGGAGCTGGACGTCACCAACGCCCTCCGCCGACTGGCCGCGTCCGCGCCCGAGAGCACCATCTACGCCTTCCGCCGCGATGGCCGTACCTTCCTCGGCGCCACCCCCGAGCGACTCGTCCGGACCGAGGGTCGGCGCTTCCGCACCGTGGCCCTGGCCGGGACCATCCGGCGCGGCGCCGACGCGCGCGAGGACCGGGAGCTGGCCACGCAGCTACTGGCCTCGGAGAAGAACCGCGAGGAGCAGCGGATCGTCACCGCCGCCATCCGTGACCTGCTGACGCCGGTCGCCGAGACCCTGGAGATCTCGGCGCGGCCCACGGTGATGACCCTGCGCTTCGCCCAGCACCTGCTCACCGAGATCTCCGGCACGCTGCCGCCGGCCCACGGGCTGCTGTCCGTGGCGGCCCTGCTCCATCCCACCCCGGCTGTCGGCGGCGAGCCGCGCGAGCAGGCACTGGCGATGCAGGATGAGCACGAAGGCTTCGAGCGCGGCTGGTACGCCGGCCCCATCGGCTGGCTGGGCGCCGACGGTGACGGGGAGCTGTGCGTCGCGCTCCGGTGCGGGATCGTGGACCGGGCGCACGCCACGCTCTTCGCCGGCTGTGGCATCGTGGCCGACTCCGACCCCGACGGCGAGTGGGAGGAGTCGCGCATCAAGCTCCGCGCCGTGATCTCGGCGCTGGGCATCCCGGGAGACGCGGCGTGACCACTGCTGTCCCCATCAGCCTGCGAGGTCACCCATGACCGACGCCGCGCTCCTGCGCGCCTTCACCGACGAGCTGGTCCTGGCCGGCGTGACCGAGGCGGTCATCTGTCCGGGCTCGCGCTCCACGCCGCTCGCGCTCGCACTCCGAACCACCCCCGGGCTGCGCTGCCGCGTGCTCCTTGACGAGCGTGCCGCCGGGTTCTTCGCGCTGGGGATGGCGCGCACGCTGGGCCGGCCGGTTGTCCTGCTGGCCACGTCGGGCACCGCGACCGTGGAGTTCGCACCGGCGGTGGTCGAGGCGAGCCTCTCGCGGGTGCCGCTGGTGGTGCTCACCGCCGATCGGCCGCCGGAGCTGCGCGATCGCGGGGCGCCACAGACGATCGACCAGGACCACCTGTACGGGCGCGCGGCCAAGTGGTTCGTGGAGCTGCCCCTGTTCGATGGCGCGTCGGCGACGGCGGCGCACGTCAGGTCTGTCGCGGGCCGGGCCGTGGCGACCGCGGTGGCGGGTCCGGCGGGTCCGGTGCAGATCAACGTCCCGTTCCGCGAGCCGCTCCTCCCCGACGGGTCGCTCGTGGCGCCCCGGGCGACGGGCGGGGCCGCAGCCGACGGGGCCGCCCCGGCTTTGTCGAGCCTCCCTTTCGCCGCGCACGTCGGTGGCCGGCGCGTCCTGGCGGATGCCGACGTCCGACGGATCGCGGCGCGGCTCACGAGCGCCCGGCGCGGCCTCATCCTCGCCGGTCCCGACGACGACCCGCGGCTCCCCGCCGCCCTGGCCGCCCTGGCCGGTGCCACCGGCTTCCCGATCATCGCCGACCCGCTCTCGGGGCTGCGCGCCGGCCGCCACGACCGATCCATGGTGGTGGTCCGCGGCGACCAGCTGGCGCGGCCCGGGCCGTGGCTGGACGCCCACCTCCCCGATCTCGTGCTCCGGACCGGCGCGATGCCCACCTCCGCCCCGCTGGTCAACCTCCTGGCCCGCGTCAAGCCGGAGCTGCTGATCCTCGACGGCGGCGACGGCTGGCGCGAGGCCGCGCTGGTGCCCGCCACCTTCGTCCACGCCGACCCCGCCGCGACCGCGCTGACGCTGGCCGGCCTGGTCCTCGCACAGCCGCCGGAAGACGCCGCCCACCACCGCGGCCGCGACACTGGGTGGGGCCGCGACTGGCTGGCCGCCGATCGCGCGGCGGATGCCGCCATGCATGCCTGGCTCGCCGGGGTGGGGGAATCGGGCGAGGCCTACGAGGGCGCCGTCTGGCCCGCCCTCGCCGGCGCGCTGCCGGACGGGGCGACGCTGTGGGCCGGCAGCTCCATGCCCGTTCGCGACATGGACGCCTGGCTGCCGTCCCTGGATCGGGCCATCACCATCTGCTCCAGCCGCGGCGCGAACGGCATCGATGGCGTGGTCTCCACGGCCCTCGGCTCGGCGGCCGTGGCGCGGGGTCCGGTCGCGCTGGTCATCGGCGACGTGAGCTTCCTGCACGACCTCAACGCGCTGGTCGCGGCCAGGCTGCACGACCTGTCCGCCACGATCGTGCTGATCAACAACGACGGCGGCGGGATCTTCTCGTTCCTGGCGCAGGCCTCGGCCGACGCGCCCGGGTCGGGGCTCCCGGAGCACTACGAGGAGCTGTTCGGGACGCCCCACGGGATCGATGTCGGACCGATCGTCGGCTCGCTGGGCGGCGAACACGAGCGCGTGGGCCCGGGCCAGCTGGCGGCGGCGATCCAGGCCTCGGTCGGCCGGCACGGGGTGCAGGTGATCGAGCTGCGCACGGAGCGGGCTCGCAACGTCCAGCTCCACCGGGAGGTCGCCGCGGCGGTCCGGCAGGCCCTGGCCACGCTGCTGCCGGAGTCCCGCGCATGACCCTGCTGACCGTGGCCGGCGTCCGCTACGAGGTCCGGTCCGGCGGCGACGGCCCGCCGCTCCTCCTGCTCCACGGCTTCACTGGCCGTGGTGCCGACTGGGGCCCGATGCTGCCCGCGTTCCGCCGGCACGCCAGGACCATCACGGTTGACCTCCTGGGACACGGGCGATCCGATGCGCCGGTGGACCCCGACCGCCACGCCCTGCCGGCGCAGGCCGCCGACCTGGCCCGGATCCTTCGCCGTCTTGGGGCCGCGCCGGCCGTGATCGTCGGCTATTCGTTCGGGGCCCGGCTCGCCCTCCAGCTCGCCGCGGACCACCCCGACGTCGTCGCGGCCCTCGTCCTGGAGAGCCCATCGGCGGGCCTCGCCGACCCCGTCGAGCGCGCCCGCCGCCAGGCCGCCGATGAGGCCCTGGCGGCTCGGATCGAGCGGGACGGCATCGAAGCCTTCGTCGACACCTGGTGGGAGACCACCCCGGTCTTTGCCTCCGAGCGCGACCTTCCTCCGGCAGCCCGAGCCCGCCTCAGGTCGGCCCGTCTCCGCAACGGCCCCGCCGGCCTGGCGGCCAGCCTCCGCGGCGCGGGCCAGGGCGCCATGGAGCCGCTGTTCGACCGGCTGGCGTCAATCGCTCGACCCGCCCTCGTCATCGGCGGTGCGCTGGATCCCATTGGTCTCGACCGGGCACGGGAGGTCGCCGGGCGGATCCCCGGCGCCCGCCTGATCGTGCTCTCGGGGGCCGGCCACGGTGCCCATCGCGACCAGCCCGCCGCCTTCCGCCGCATCGTCACCACGTTCCTGCAGGAGGAGCTCGCCGCATGACCAGCGCCGTCACATGGACCCGCGTCGTCGAGTACCAGGACATCCGCTACGAGCACTCGGGGACCGGGATCGCCAAGGTCACGATCGCCCGACCCGAAGTCCGCAACGCCTTCCGGCCCCAGACCGTGCGCGAGCTGATCGATGCGTTCGCGCGCATCCGTGACGATGCGTCCATCGGCTGCGTCCTGCTCACCGGCGAGGGCGACATGGCCTTCTGCTCGGGCGGCGACCAGAAGTACAAGAGCCTGTCGGGCGGCTACCTGGACTCCGACGGCGTGGCCCGTCTCAACGTGCTGGACCTCCAGCGCCAGATCCGCTCCCTCCCCATCCCGGTGGTCGCCCTGGTCAACGGCTTTGCCATCGGCGGCGGCCATGTCCTCCACGTGGTGTGCGACATGTCGATCGCCAGCGAGAACGCGATCTTCGGCCAGGTGGGCCCCAAGGTTGGGTCCTTCGACGCGGGCTTCGGGATTGGCCTCCTCGCCCGACTGGTCGGCGACAAGAAGGCCAAGGAGATCTGGTTCCTGTGTCGCCAGTACACGGCCCAGGAGGCGCTGGCGATGAACCTGGTCAACAAGGTCGTGCCGCTGGCGGACCTGGAGGCCGAGGGCGTCGCGTGGGCCGAGGAGATGCTCGACATGAGCCCCACGGCCATGCGCTTCCTGAAGTCGGCCTTCCTGGTCGCGACCGATGGGCTGGCCGGGCTCCAGGAGTTCGCGGGCAACGCCACGGGCCTCTACTACACGACCGACGAGGCGCACGAGGGCTCGCGGGCGTTCCTGGAGAAGCGGAAGCCCGAATACCGCAAGTTCCCACGGCGTCCATGAGCGGCATGCGTCCCACGCCCGCCGGGTCCGTGGCGGAGGGCTCGTCGACGGTGCAGCGCCCGTCGACGCCCGAGCGGCCATCCCGGCTCCGGATCTGGCTGCTGGCCTCGCGGCCGGCGACCCTCCCAGCCGCGCTCTCAGGCGTCGTCGTGGGGCTGGGCGCCGCCCGGGGCGCCGGCTACGCCTTCCGCCTCGACACCGCCATCGGCTGCGTCCTCGTCGCCCTCCTCCTCCAGGTGGTGGCCAACTTCGCCAACGACCTGTCCGACTTCCGCAAGGGCGCGGACGGCCCCGACCGATCGGGGCCCATCCGCGTCGCGGCGGCGGGCCTGGTGACGGAGCGCCAACTGGAGGTGGCCATTGGGTTGGTGCTGGCGCTTGCGGGCGTGGTGGGCCTGTGGCTCGCCACCATCGGCGGGCCCGTCCTGGTGGGCCTGGGCGCGCTGGCCATGGTGGCCGCCCTGGCCTACACCGGCGGCCCGTGGCCGTACGGCTACAAGGCGCTGGGCGAGGTCTTCGTCTTCGTCTTCTTCGGGCTGGTGGCGGTGGTCGGGACGGCGTACCTGCAGGCGTTGGTCCTGGAGCCTGTGTTCGTGGCGGCGGCGCTGCCCGTGGGCTCGCTGGTCACCGCGATCCTCGTGGTCAACAACCTGCGCGACATCCCGACGGACCGCGCGGCAGGGAAGCGGACGCTGGCGGTGGTGATCGGGCCGCGCGCCACGCAATGGGAGTACGCGTTCCTCCTGGCGGTCGCCGCGCTGCTGCCGGTTGCGCTCGCGGTCACGGGTCGGGGGCCGGCGCTCCTCCTGCCGCTCCTCTCGGCCCCGCTGGCCCTGCCGCTGCTCCGGACGGTCAGTGGCTTCACGGAGCCGCGCCAGCTGAACCCGGCCCTCAAGGGGACGGCCCGGCTGGCGTTGGTGCACGGCCTGCTGTTCGCGGCGGGCCTCGCGATCTCGGGGATGGCCGGCTCGTGACGGGCGGGGGGACCGGCGGCGGCGCCGGCGGCCCGGGCGGCGCCCGCGGCATTCGTGCCCTCCGCGCCGACAAGGTCCGCGTGCCATTCCGCCGACCGTTTCCTACCTCCCAGGGGATGTGGCTGGCGCGCGAGGCGTGGATCCTGCGGCTGATCGATGTCGACGGCCGGACCGGGCTGGGCGAGGCGGTCCTGGATCCCGAAGACGGCGAGACGGCCACGATCATCCTCGACGCGCTGGTTCGTGAGGCCGTGGATGCGGCCAGCGACGGCTGGCTTCCGACCGCCGAGGACCTCGAGATGCACGGCGCGCCGGGACGGGCGCTCCGTGCGGCGCTGGATGCCGCCGCCCTGGACCTGGGCGAGCTGGCGGCGGGGATCACCGGCGACGACGGGCCGGGCGTGGGCGTCAACGCCACGATCCCGCACGTGGGGCCACGCGCGTCCGCCGAGGCGGCGCTCCAGGCGCTGGAGGCGGGCTTCCGCACGATCAAGATGAAGGCGGGCGCCGAGCGCGAGGTGGAGGTCCTCGTAGACCGCGTCCGTGCCGTGCGCGAGGCCGTGGGGCCGGACGTTCGCCTCCGGATCGACGTGAACGGCGCCTGGGACGTGGAGACGGCGGTGGACCGGCTGCTGGCGATCCGGCGGTTCGGGATCGAGTACGTGGAGCAGCCCATCGCGGGGGACGACGCGGCGGCGCTGGCGGACGTCCGGCGGCGGGGGCGGGTGCCGGTGGCGGCCGACGAGGCGGTGACGTCGCTGCGGGTGGCGCGCGAGCTGCTGGAGGCGGGGGCGGTGGACGTCCTGGTGGTGAAGCCCGCGCGGGTCGGGGGTCCGCTGGTGGCGGGCCTGATCGCCGAGCTGGCCGCCGAGCGCGGCGTGCCGGTCGTGCTCAGCACGCTGTTCGAGACGGGGGTGGGGATCGCGGCGGCCCTCGCGGCGGCGGCGGGGCTCCCGGACATCACGCTGGCCGGGGCGGCCGAACCGCCCGATCACGGGCTCGCCACGGCGGGCCTCCTGGAGCACGACCTGCTCCGCCACGCGCTCATCGTCGAGGACGGGCGGATGTGGCGGCCGGACGAGGACGAGGACGAAGAGGACGGCGGGGCCGGCGCCGGGGCCGTGAGGGGCGCCGGCCCGGCCGGATCCTCCGGCGAGCCAGGTGCGCTGGGGATCCTCATCGACGAGGGCGCGGTCCGGAGGTACGCCGTCGAATCCAGCGGGGCCCAGGCGTGACGGACGACTTCGAACGCCCGGTCGCGGCCGGCGGGGGCTGGATGGCGCAGGGCCTGGTCCGCGAGCTCGCCCACGACCGCGGCGAGGCGCCGGCGATCCGGGATGCGAGCCGCGCCCTGACCTGGGCCCAGCTGGACCGCCGGGTGGATGCCGCCGCCGCGTCGCTTCGTTCGGCCGGCGTCGGCCGGGGCGACGTGGTGGGCCTGGTGCTGGGCGAGCCGATCGGTACCGTCGCCGTCATGCTGGGAATCCACCGCCTGGGCGCGGTCGCCGCGCCCATCGCGCCGCGCCTCACTGGCGCCGAGATGGAGGCCGTTTCGGCCACGCTCCGACCCTCGCTGCTGGTCCGCGAGCCGGCCCGGCTACTGGCGGGCGAGGTTCGGGCGCCTGCCGCCCAACCGGCCGATCCCTCCATCGATCCGGGCAGCCCCGCCATCGTCATCCTGACCTCGGGCACCACCGGACAACCCAAGGGCGTGGTGCTCTCCCACGCCGCCCTCGCGGCCAGCGCCGACGCCTGGATCGCGGCCCTCCCGCCGTCCACCGGCTGGCTGCTGGTGGTGGGCCTGGCACACGTCGCCGGGCTGGGCGTGGTGTGGCGCGCCATTCGCGCCGGCATGCCGGTCCACCTGGCGCCGGCGGCGGACGCCGGGGCCCAGCTGGCGGCGCTGCGCGACGACGCCACGATCAGCCACATCTCCCTCGTGCCCACGCAGCTGGCCCGGCTCCTCGACGCCGCGGGCGGCAACCCGGCGCCAGCCGGCCTGCGCGCCGTCCCGCTGGGTGGCGGGCACATCCCAGCCCCATTGGTGACCCGCGCCCTCGCGGCCGGCTGGCCGGTGGTCCCCACCTACGGCCTGAGCGAGGCGGGTTCTGGCGTGACCGCCCTCCCCACCGCGGAGGCCCATTCGCACCCGGACAGCTCCGGGCGGCCGCTCCCCGACGTGCGCGTCACGATCGGCGACCCCGACCGGGACGGGGTGGGGGAGATCGTCGTCTCGTCGCCCGCGGCGTTCCTGGGCTACCTGGGCGAGCCGCCGCGCGACCCGGCCTCGCCCATCCACACCGGCGACCTGGGCCGCGTCGACGCCGATGGCCGCCTGCACGTGCTGGACCGGCGCACCGACCGGATCGTCCGCGGCGGCGAGAACATCGCCCCCGCCGAGGTGGAGGCCGTGCTGGACGCGCACCCCGCCGTGGCCGAGGCCGCCGTCGTGGGCCGCCCCGACCCGCTCCTGGGCCACGTGCCGGTCGCGGCTGTGGTGCTCCGCCCCGGCGCGGACGACCCGGGCGACGAGGCCCTGGCCGCCTGGTGCCGGACCAGCCTCGCCGCCTTCAAGGTCCCCGCGGCGTTCCTTCGGCTGGACACGCTCCCGCGGACGGCCAGCGGCAAGCTTCGCCGCGCGGCGCTCCGCGCCCTCGTCGACGGCTCCCCGACCGGTGAGCTCGCGCGACCGGGCGGCGACCGGGTCGGCTGGCGCGTGACCGGCGCACCCGCGTCGGACCACCCGGCCCGCCGCGCACCCCTGGACGTCCTCCTCTTCGCCGGCACCCTCTCCACCGCGATCCAACTCGACCGGCTGGCGACCGCGCTGGCACGGCCGGGGGACCTGCGCGTTCACGCGCTGGACCGCCGCGGCAGCGGGACGGGACGCCTGACCAGCGCCGGGCCGGTGCGGTTGGCACTCCATGTCGCGGACGTGGAGGCATACCTGGACGCCCGCGGAATCGAATCCGCCGCCCTGGTGGGCCACAGCTTCGGCGGCGTTCTGGCGCTGGAGGCCGCGGCGCGCCTGGGCCGCCGGGTCGGCGCGGTGGTCGCGTATGAGCCGCCCTACGGACCGGTGGCCGACGAGCGAACCCAGGCCCGCTTCGCCGCCACGGCCGCCCGCACCGCCGAGGCCCACGCGCGGGGCGGCCCGGCGCTGGCCGCGGAGACCTTCCTCCGGATCGTCGCGGGCGATGATGCGTGGGAGGCCCTCTCGGAGCGCAGCCGCGGCTACCTCGCCCGCGAGGGGGACGGCGCGGTGGCCGATTCGGCCCTGGTCGGCATGGATCCAGCCGGCCTCCCGGGGATCACGGCCCGGGTCCACATCGTCACGGGCGGCGCCAGCCTGCCGTTCTACGAGCCCATCGCGGTCGCCCTGATCGCCCGGATCCCGGGGGCCACCCGTGCGACCCTGGAGGGCCTGACCCACAATGGCCCCATCACCGACGCCCCGCAGGTCGCCGCCGCCATCCGCGCGTTCCTGGTGGCATCGGGCCTGCTCACCGCCACGGAGACCGCCTCGTGACCCAGCCCGCCGGATCGCCCGCGGCCGCGCCCCCGCCCCCGGACATCACGCCGTCGGGCCTGTCCACGGGCGCCGGCAACGCCGCGCCCAAGGCCGAGGTCCAGGTCATGTTCGACCGGATCTCCGCCCGCTACGACCTCATGAACCTGCTCATCTCCGCGTTCCAGGAGCCGCGCTGGCGACGCCGGCTGGTGGAGGCGGCGGGACTCCGGACCGGCGGGAGCGCGCTGGATGTCGCGTCGGGCACGGGCAAGGTGGCCGCCGACCTGCACGCCAAGGTGGGGCCCGGCGGGCGCGTCCTGGGTGTCGACCTGTCGCCCGGCATGATCGGCGTCGCGCAGCGCCGGTTCGCCGGCCGGCCGGGCCTCTCCTACGTGGTCGGCGACGCGCTCAACCTGCCCACCGAACCGGGCTCGTTCGACGCCGCCACGATCGCATTCGGCATGCGCAACCTGCCCGACTACAAGCGTGGGTTCGAGGAGATGGCCCGTTCGGTCCGGCCAGGCGGGCGCGTCCTTTGTCTGGAGATCGCCCGGCCCCGCTCGCCGCTCGCGCGGTTCATGCGCTGGTGGTTCGACCGGATCGTCCCGCTCATCGGCAAGGCGGCGGGGCAGGGGAGCGCGTACGCGTACCTGGTCCGCAGCGTCCAGAACTACCCGGCGCCGGAGCGGATCGCGGAGATCATGGCCGAAGCCGGCCTGACGGACGTGACGTGGCAGGGCCTGACCGGCGGCATCGTGACGCTCCACGTGGGGACGGTGCGGCCCCGCTGATCCCTCCGACATCCGTCCGGCCGATGGGCCGCGACCGGGACCATTGGCCCTTCACAGACGGCTCGGGACGAGACACGATCCGCGGCATCTGGCGTCCCACGTCAGGAGCCCGGCACGGTGGGAACAGCATCCGGGGATCCAGGACGAGCAGCCGGTGTGAGCGGGCCGGTGACATCCCGGGCCCGGGCGCGTCATGGGGGTGTGACACAAGAGCAGGCCGCCCCCAGCCTCCGCGGTTCGACCGGCAACGGCGCGGCTCGACCGGACCTCGCGCAGGCCGGCCTGGAGTCCGCTCCCGCATTGACTGCGGCCCAGCTGATGGTGGTTCCGCGATCGCCGGGCCCGGTCCGGCCGGTGGACCCCGAGCGTCGCCGCAAGGACGACCTGGACCAGGCCATCGACGAGATGTTCGGCCCCACGACGGAGGACGGCCCGGGGCGCTTTGATGCGGCACTCCTCCTGGTGGGCGCGGGGCTTGTCGCCTGGGGACTGGTTCCCGGGGGCAATGCGGGCGCGCTTCCCTGGGGGGCCCTCGCCGTCGTGCTCGGGAGCGTCCTCCCCGCCCGCACGATGCTGCGCAGGTTCCGGGCCAGGTCCGTCGGGCGGCGCCTCCGCACCGCGGCCCGCGATGGCTACCTGCTCGACGTGTCGCATCCCGACGTCCGGGCGCTCGTCGGACTCTACGAGCGGTGCCTGGTTGTCGCGCGCACGTCGGTGTTCGAGATCGACATCCTCATCGCCGCACACCAGGCGATGGTCGAGGTGGCGACCCTGCTCGACGGCTCCGCCCCGACGACGCCGCAGGAGCTGCGCTACATCCACCGGCGGATCGAGGCCATGTCCGTGCTCGAGGATCGCCTGCGCGATGGGGAGCAGGCCGCCGGGGACGTCGTGGATGGCCGTGCGGTGCGCGCCGAGGCTCTCGAGGAGCTCGAGGAGGCGTCAGGCCACAGCTCCGTCGGCCAGCTTCACGAGCTGGGTGAGCTCACCGCGCCGGCCCTGGGTCGGACCACTCCTCGCCGGGAGGCCGGGCCTCGACCCAGACGCGTCGCCCGTGAGGCCACGCACCGACCCCTGCGCGCCGCCCCTGAGGCCGGGCAACGGGAATCGGGAAGCGAGCCGCCCGGTTCGGACGGGACTCCCAGGTGATCAGCCCGGAGGCGACGCCTCCGGCCGTCTCCGGGCTCGAGCCCGAGCCGTCGCTGCCGGCCTCGCCGGCACCAGGGACGAGGCCTTCGCCCGAGCGCGGCGGCGGTGTCGGCCGGTACGAGGGCGGCTCGTGGATCGTCCGGGTCATGAGCTGGGTGGTGACGCCGATCATCCTGGGCTACCTCGTCGTCCGCTTCGCGATCCGGTCCATCCCGCGCGCCATGGCCTGGCTCGGCTACGGGATCCGGGCGGTTGTCGATGCCACGGACGCGGCGATCAACGCGGTCGCTCGGGGGCTGCGATCGGTGGTCCGGCGCGTCGCGATCCTGGCGGGCCGGCTGGCACGCGCGGTGGGCTCGGCGATCCGCGCCGTCGCGGCCGCAATTGCCACGGTGCTGCGCGCCGCCTGGACCGTCGCGGCATCAGCCGCCCGGACCGTCTGGGCGTTTCTGCGGCCCTTCCTCGTGCGTGCCGGGCTCCTGGTCCGGGCGGCTCTGGCGGTGATCCGCAACGTCATCGCGAACGCCTGGCGGTCTCTGCGCGCCCTTGGCGGCCGGATGGTGGTGGTCGGGCGCTTCCTCGCCCGGCAGGTGGCGCGACCGATCCGCTGGGCCTGGCGCCTCGCCGTGCAGCTCTGGCAGCGGCTGGCGCTGGCGCTCCGGGTCCTCGGCCACCGGATCGCGGACGTGCTGCGGGCCGGTCTTCGCGTGCTGCGGGCCGTGGCCGTCCGCATCCTGGAGCTGCTCCGGGCGATTGGCCATGTGGTCATGACTGTCGTACGCGCCGCCTGGGCGATGACACGCGACACGGCCAAGCGTGCGATCGTCGCGGCACGGTGGGCCGCTGGGCAGATGGCGCGTCCCGTCCGCTGGGCCTGGCACGTGGTTGTCGAGTTCGCGAAGCGGATCGGCCTGGTGCTGCGCGCCGCCGGCCATGCCGTGGCCGAGGTTGCGCGCGCCGCATGGGCGGCGGTCAGGGGCGTGGGCTCGCGCCTGCTCCTGGCCCTACGCGCCGCCGGCCGGCGCGTCGTCTGGATGCTCCATCAGCCGCCTCCCCCGCCGATCGTCTGGGCCATCCGGCAGACCGGGCTCGGGGCGCGGATGACGTGGCGTCGGGTGGTAGGCGTCGTCCACCTCGCCTGGTGGACGATGGTGAGCAGCGTCCGCGCCGCCGGCCGCCTTGCACGCTGGTCGCTGGAGCTGGCCCGGGCGGCTGTCCGCGCGGCCGGCCGGCTGGCCGGTCGGATCGCCCGGGGAGCCTGGGCGGTCGCCGTCCCCATCGGCCGGGCCATCATGCGTGCGGTGCGCGCGGGGCTTCGGGCCTCCATCGTCGTGGTTCGTGCCCTCGCCCGGTTCGCGGCGAGTGTGCTACGCGTCGGACGGCGCACCGCGGGCGCCGTCGGGCGGGCCCTGCTGAGGCCCGTCGTCGCGTTCACGACGGTGGTCCTGCTCCCGGCACTTCGCGGCGGACGACGCCTGGCCCGGGCCATTGCCACCGTCACCGTGCTGGCCGCATGGCGGGCGATGCGGGTCCAGGCCAGCGTCATCCGGCGGGCCGTCACGATCGCCGCCGCCGGCCTGCGCCGATCGCTGGCCGCCAGCCGCGATCGCGTCCGCGCCATGGGGCGCGACCTGCGCGACGTCCTCGTCGCGGCCATCGATCAGCAGCGGCGCCGGTTCATCGCCCTGCGCGAGCGGATCAAGGACCTTGTCCCATTCGGCCATCA
The DNA here is from genome assembly GCA_903822495.1 of uncultured Chloroflexota bacterium. Lineage (GTDB taxonomy): Bacteria > Chloroflexota > Limnocylindria > Limnocylindrales > CSP1-4 > CAIJPD01. The sequence continues at coordinate 150,533 of CAIJPD010000063.1, forward strand.
CCCCGGCCCTGGCGCGACGCCTGGAGCCGGATCCCGATCAACCCCGAGCCCGAGATCCTGAAGGAGGTCATGTCATGTGGAAGTCGATCCGGCGCTGGTGGCACTACCTGGGCACCAAGCTCGGGATGACCCTCGAGGAGAATGCCGACCCCAAGGTCCAGCTCGAACAGGCCATCGCAGATGCGCGTGAGCAGCACCGGCTGCTGACGGAGCAGGCGGCCATGGTCATCGCCAACCAGAAGCAGATCCAGCTGCGGCTGGATCGCGCCCTGGACGCCTACCAGGCGGCCAACGCATCCGCGCGCCAGGCCCTCACGCTGGCCGATCGGGAGGCCAGGGCCGAGCGTGCCGAGAAGGCAGCCTCGTTCACGCAGGCCGCAGAGGGCTATGCCGGCCGGATCGTCGCCCTCGAGCACGAGATCGAGGATCTCAAGGCGGCCATGCTCCCGGCCACCGACGCCTCGGCGCGCGCCCGCGAGGCCGTCAAGCAGAACTCGTTGATCCTGCAGAAGAAGCTGGCCGAGCGGGAGGCGCTCCTGAGCAAGCTCGACCAGGCCAGGATGCAGGAGCAGATGAACTCCGCCATGACGCAGCTTCACCAGACCGTCGGCGAGGACGTCCCGACGCTCGACGAGGTGCGGGCCAAGATCGACAAGCGCCTGGCCATGGCGCAGGCGACGACCGAAGTCACGGGCGCCGGTGTGTCCAGCCACATGCTCGCGGTCGAGCAGGCGCAGCAGGAGGCGGAGACCGACGCCAGGCTGGCCGCCCTCCGCAGTGAGATGGGGCTGGACCTCGCGATGCACGCGGTGCCGCCGGCTTCGGCGGCCGCTTCGGCTCCGAACGAAGGGGCAGGCACCTAGCGTCGCTCGCTGGGGGTCGTGGCCGCCTGCTGTCCCATTCCGGCCCCCCGCGGGGGGCTGCGCCGGACGTTGAAATCTGGGCGCTGCGGTACCATCCGTCGCCCATGGCCCAGCCATCCGCGGCGTCCGCAGCTGACGTCCCTTCGCTCATCCACGCCCGCGGCCTGACCAAGCGGTTCGGGTCGTTCATGGCCGTGGACGGCATCGACTTCGACGTCGCGCCCGGCGAGAGCTTCGGCTTCCTGGGCCCCAACGGCGCCGGCAAGACCTCCACCATGCGGATGATCGGTGCCGTCTCGCCGGTCAGCGCGGGCACGCTCCGGATCCTGGGCATGGACCCGGGACGCGACGGCGCCCGCATCCGTGCCCGCCTGGGCGTGGTCCCGCAGCAGGACAACCTGGACGTGGACCTGACCCTGCGCGAGAACCTGATCGTGTACGGCCGCTACTTCGACATCCCGTGGGCCGAGGGCGCCCGCCGAGCCGACGAGCTGCTGGACTTCGCTCAGCTGGCGGACCGGCGCGACACCCAGGTGGAATCGCTGTCGGGCGGCATGAAGCGCCGCCTCACGATTGCCAGGGCCATGATCAACCAGCCCGACGTGCTCCTCCTCGATGAGCCCACCACCGGCCTGGACCCGCAGGCGCGCCACATCCTGTGGGACCGCCTGTACGGGCTGAAGCAACGCGGCGTCACGCTGGTCCTGACCACGCACTACATGGACGAGGCGCAGCAGCTGTGCGACCGCCTGGTGGTGATGGACAAGGGCCGGATCGTGGCCGAGGGGTCGCCCAACTCGCTGATCGCCCAGTACACCACCCGCGAGGTGACCGAGCTGCGCTTCCCGGTGGGAACGCAGGCCGCGGCGCTGCCCACGCTGGAGGGCCTGGCCGACCGGATCGAGGTCCTGCCGGACCGGGTCCTGATGTACGCCGAGGACGGCGAGGTGGTGGCCGAAGGGGTCCACGCGCGCGGCCTCCACCCGGAGACGGTGCTGGTCCGGCGCTCCACGCTGGAGGACGTCTTCCTGCGGCTGACCGGCCGCTCGCTGATCGACTGAGGGGCGCCGGGTGGCCGCATCCTCCATCGCGCGCGTCTTCGAGCACCAGGCGCTGGTCTACCGCCGGACGCTGCGCGGCTCGCTCTTCTCGTCGTTCCTCAACCCCGTCCTCTACCTCGCGGCGATGGGCGTGGGGCTGGGGATGTTCGTCGACCGTGCGGCGGCCGCCGGCGCGGCCGGCAACCCGGCGCTGGGTGGCGTCACGTATCTCCAGTACCTGGCCCCGGGGCTGCTGGCGGCCACGGTGATGCAGTCCGCCGCCCTGGAATCCACGCATCCGATCATGGGCGGGATCGTCTACCACCGGATCTACTACGCGATGATCGCCACGCCCATCTCGGCCCGCGACATCGCCCTGGGCACCCTGGCCTGGATCACCGCCCGGCTGACCATGATCGCGGTGATCTTCGCGGTGGTGGTCCTGGCGTTCGGGGCGGCGCCGTCGGCGGGCCTGTTGCTCGCCGCGATTCCCGTGGCGGTGCTGACGGGGATGGCCTTCGCGGCGCCGATCGTGGCGTTCGCCGCCACCCAGCGGAACGGCGAGGCGTTCCCGGCGGTCTTCCGGTTCATCACCACGCCGCTCTTCCTGCTGTCCGGCACGTTCTTCCCGCTCGACGGCCTGCCCGCGCCCGTGCAGGCCGCGGCCTGGCTCTCGCCGCTCTGGCACGGGATCGCGCTGGCGCGCTCGATCGCCTTCGGCGCCGTGGGGTCGAACCCGGGGCTGGCGCTCGACCACCTGGCGGTCCTCCTCCTGTTCGCCGGCGGCGGCACCTGGCTGGCGGTCCGGAATCTCCAGCGCCGGCTGGTGAAGTGATGGCCGGCTCAAGTTCGACCGTGCCCGCCCCGGGCGGCTTCGCGCGCCTGCGCGCCCGGATGGGCATCGGGAGCTGGCGCCGCGGCATCCACATGCTCGAACGCAACGCCATGGTCTACCGCCACACCTGGCTGATCCTGTTCTCGGGCTTCTTCGAGCCCGTCTTCCTCCTGGTCGGGATGGGCTTCGGGCTGGGCGGGCTGGTTGGCTCGGTCAACGGGCCGGGTGGCGTGGCGGTGCCCTACGCGGTGTTCGTGGCGCCGGCGCTGCTGGCGTCGTCGGCGATGAACGGCGCCATCACGGAGGGGTCCTGGAACTTCTTCTGGAAGTTCCGCGAGGACCGCTTCTACGAGACGGTGCTGTCCACGCCGCTCTCACCCAACGACATCGCGCTGGGCGAGCTGGGCTGGGCGCTGGTCCGCGGCGGCCTCTACTCCATGGGGTTCCTGGTGATCATGGCGCTCATGGGGCTGGTCACCTCGCCGTGGGCCATCCTGGCGTTCCCGGCGGCGCTCGTGGTTGGGTTCGGGTTCGGCGGGGCCGCCATGGGCGCGGCCACGTTCATGCGGACGTGGCAGGACCTGGACTTCGTGTCGATGGCCACGGTGCCCATGCTGCTGCTCTCGGGCACGTTCTACCCGGTGGACGTCTACCCGGACGCGCTCCGGGTCCTCATCCAGTTGACCCCGCTCTACCAGGGCGTGGACATGCTCCGGAAGCTGACGACGGGCGCGGTGGACGCGTCCATCCTGGTCCACGTGGCGTACCTGCTGATCCTGGGCCTGGTGGGGCTCAGCGTGGTGGGCCGGCGCGTGGGCCGGACCCTGCTGAGCTAGGGGTCGGGCGTGATGACGGGTTCGAAGGCGATCGAAGTCGCCGCGCGCGGCGCGGCGCATGCCGCGCTGGATGTCCTGTCCGCCGAGATCGCCGCGTGCCGCCGGTGTCCCCGGCTGGTCCAGTGGCGCGAGGACGTCGCGCGCGACAAGGTCAAGCGCTTCCGCGACGACGTCTACTGGGGCCGGCCCGTGCCGGGCTTCGGCGACCCCGACGCGCGGATCCTGGTCCTTGGCCTGGCGCCGGCGGCGCACGGGGCGAACCGGACCGGACGGGTGTTCACGGGCGATCCGTCGGGCGACTTCCTCTGGGCGGCGATGCACGAGGTGGGGCTGGCCAGCCAGTCCACGGGCCGGCAGCGCGACGACGGGCTGACGCTCACCGACGCGTACGTGGCGGCGGCCGTCCGCTGCGCGCCCCCGGCCAACGCGCCGACCCCCGCCGAGCGCGACGCCTGCGCCCCGTTCCTGGCCCGCGAGCTGGCGATCCTGGACCGCGTCCGGGTGATCGTGGCGCTGGGCCAGTTCGGCTGGGACGCGGCGTTCCGCGCAGTGGAGTCCGTGGGCGGGCCCAGGGTCTCGCCGCGGCCCAGGTTTGGGCATGGGGCGGAGGCGGCGGCAGGCGCCTACCGCGTCATCGCGTCGTTCCACCCCAGCCAGCAGAACACCTTCACGGGCCGGCTCACCCGGCCGATGCTGGTGTCGGTGCTGACGCGCGCCCGGGATCTGGCCGGGACCTAGGCGAGAGGCCGTCCGGTCGGACGGTCCGCCCACCATCCCGGCAACCGCGCCGCCAGCGGCCCGTAGATCCGGAATCCCGGCGCGAACCGGCCTGGGCGCCACCCGGCGCCACGCCGCTGTACCCCCACCGGCCCCCTCCCGTAGACTTTGCCGCTGCATGGCAACCGACCGCGACTACTACTCCGTCCTGGGCGTCGAGCGCAGCGCCACCGACGCCGAGGTCAAGAAGGCCTTCCGCCGTCTCGCGCAGCAGTGGCATCCCGACGTCAACAAGGACGCCGAGGCGCCCGACCGCTTCAAGGAGATCAACGAGGCGTACCAGGTCCTGTCCGACACCGACCAGCGCCAGCGCTACGACATGTTCGGCAAGGCCGGTGTCGGCAACGGCGCCGGGGGTGGCGCGGGGTTCGACCCCGGCTTCGCCGGCTTCGGCGACATCTTTGACGCCTTCTTCGGCGGCGGAGCCACCCAGACGCGGCGCGGTCGTCCCGCGGCCGGCTCCGACCTCCGCTACGACCTCCGGATCACCTTCGAGGAGGCCGTCCACGGCACCGAGAAGGAGATCGAGTTCCCCGTCCTCGGCCGGTGCGAGACCTGCCACGGGTCGGGCGCCAAGCCGGGCACGGCGCCGGTCACCTGTCCCCAGTGCAACGGCCGGGGCGAGATCCGCCAGATCCGCCAGACCATGCTTGGCCAGATGGTCGCCGCCTCACCGTGCCCCCGCTGCCGCGGTGAAGGCCGCGTGGTGGAGTCGGTCTGCGACGGGTGCCACGGCGAGGGCCGGCTGGAGCGCAAGCGCAACCTCCGCGTGGCCATCCCGCCCGGCATCGACGAGGGTCACCAGGTCCGGCTGGCCAACGAGGGAGAGGCGGGACCCCGCGGCGGCCCACCCGGCAGCCTCTACGTGGCGGTCCACGTGACCGCCCACCCCACGCTCAAGCGCGAAGGCACCGAGCTGATCTATGAGACCGCGATCTCCATCGCACAGGCGGCGTTGGGCACCCGTGTCAAGGTGCCCATGGTGGAGGGCGAGGAGGAGATCGAGATCAAGGCCGGGACTCAGCCCGGGACGGAGATCCGGCTGCGTGGCAAGGGCGTCCCGCACGTTCGCCGGCCCGGGAGCCGGGGTGACCTGCATGTCTTCGTGAGCGTGGCCGTGCCCACCAAGCTCAACAAGAAGCAGCGCGAGGCGCTCCTCGCCTACGCCGACGCGTCGGAGGAGACGGTCCACGAGGGCGGCATCTTCGACCGGGTCCGGGACGCGCTTGGCTAGGGGCACGAGCCCTGCGGGGCCTACGGCGTCGAGCTCGACGCCGGGCGATCCGGCTTCGGCCTCGCCCGCAGCAACCTCGCCGGCAGGAGCGGGGCCGGGCGCCTGGCTGGAGCTGGCCATTGCCGCCGACAGCGAGGCCGTGGAGGCCGTCTCGGAGATCCTGGGCCGCGTCGCCACCGGCGGGACCAGCGTCGAGCCCGGCTTCGAGCTCACCGACGAGGGCCTTGGCGCGCGCCCCGATCCCACCCGGCCGGTGATCGTGCGCGCCTACGTCCCCGCGCGGGATGCCGCGGCCATTCAGGCCGCCATCGCCGAGGTGGACACTGCCCTGGGCCACCTTCGGGCATTCGATCTCCGCCCCATCGGGGAGCTGGAGACGCGGATCGTCAACGAGGCCGACTGGGCCGACGCATGGAAGCAGCATTTCCCGGTGCTCCGGATCGGGCAGCGGATCGTGATCCGGCCCACGTGGCGCCGCCACCGCCGCGCGGCGGAGGACGTGGTCCTGGCCCTGGATCCGGGGATGGCCTTTGGGACGGGGCTGCATCCCACCACGCGCCTGTGCCTGATGGCGCTGGAGGACGCGGCTGCCCGCGGCGTGCTGGCCACGGGCGGCGCTGCCGACGGGACCGCGCGCATCCTGGACGTGGGTTGCGGCTCGGGGATCCTGGCCATCGCCGCCGTCAAGCTGGGCGCAGGCGAGGCGTTTGGCGTGGATACGGACTCCATCGCCATCGAGGCCACCGAATCCAACGCCCGTCGGAACGCCGTCGCCCGCCGCCTGCGCGCCAGGGCCGGCAGCCTGCCCAGCCGTCGACCGCCCCACGACGTGGTCCTGGCCAACCTCATCGCCTCGCTGCTTGTCATGCTCGCGACCGACCTGGCCGCCGAGTTGCGACCGGGCGGGACACTCATCGCCTCCGGCATCTTCATCGACCGGGAGGGGGATGTCCGGGAGGCATTCGCCGCCGCCGGCCTGGAGGTCACGCGCCGGCTGGGTGAGGGTGACTGGGTCGCGCTGGAGGCGGTTCGGCCGGCCTGACGGCTCCGCATCCTACAATTCGCGCCATGACGTCCCTGCTACCCCTCCTCATCGCCGTCCACGTGATCCTCGCGATCTCGCTGGTCCTCCCGTCCATCGTCCTGCCCTTCGCGCTCCGCTCCGCGGAGGCGCGCGAGGCCACCGCCGGAGCCGGCCCCGGTCGCCTGGTTCGCGGCCTCCTCTGGCTGCAGGCCCACGGCACGCTCGTCATCGGGCTGGGATTGGCGGCGACCGGCGTGGGCCTGCTCCTCGCACTGGGCACCGAGCTGTTCGCCAGGACCTGGCTCCTGGTCGCCCTGGTGATCTACGCCGGCAACCTGCTGCTGGCGTTCTTCGTCCAGCGCCCCAACCTGCGCCGCCTGCTCGGCGTGGAGCGCAACGAGGCGGCCTGGCGGGCGATCGCGCGTCGCCAGCGCTATGTCTCGTACGTGATGGCCGGGCTGGTGGGCTCCGTCGGCTACTTGATGAGCACCAAGCCAGTCCTGTGGTGAGCGGAGATGCCTGACAGCTGCCTCTTCTGCCGGATCGTCGCGGGCGAGATCCCGGCCACCATCGTCCACGAGACCCCGGACACCGTCGCGTTCCGGGACATCAACCCACGCGCGCCCAGCCACATCCTGGTGATCCCGCGGCGCCACGTGGACTCCGTCGCCACGCTCGCGCCCGCGGATGAGGCGCTGGCCGGCCGGCTGCTGCTGGCAGCGGGCGAGATCGCCCGCCAGGAAGGCTTTGCCGACCAGGGCTACCGAGTGATCTCCAACATCGGCGACTGGGGCGGTCAGACGGTCAGCCACTTGCACCTGCACGTGATGGGCGGTCGCTCCTTCACATGGCCACCGGGTTGAGGCCCGTGCGTCGGGACGACCACGCCGCGCCTGGGGCTGGCCGGGCCCTGGCCCGCCTGGGGCTGGCCGGCGTGCTTGCCCTCGGGGCTGCCGGCTGCGGCGTCCTTGCCGCGACGCCCGCGCCCGTGACGCCGGCGCCTGCCGCGCCCGGTGCATCGGCGACCGCCAATCTCGCCGCCGCCGGGATCCGGACCCAGCTCGTGGCCGCGCTCGGTGCGCGCAGGCTGATCCTTGTGGATCCCAAGATCCCGTTCCGCCCGGGCGAGCCGGCGGAGCTTACCGACGTGCCGCGCTCGGTCTACCAGGTCCAGCTGCGCGACGACCCGACGGGTGGGTTCATCGTGGTCTACGGGCTGGTCAGCCCGCCGCTTGCCGCGGTCGCCGGCGTGACGCTTGCGACGTGGCTGGCCACGGGCCCGGGCCGGGTCCAGGCGCCCCAAGGCACCGTCCACGTGATCCGCCAGGTGGGAGCGGATCTCGTCTACTACCGCTGGCTGCCCGGGGCGATCGTGGACCCGGAGACGCCCAACGTGCAGCCGGCTCTGGAGACGCTGGGAATCGCGGTCGCCGTCCCGCGCTAGGCGCCCGGCTCGGCCTCGGACGTCCCGATGGGCACGTCCACCGCGGCCCAGGCCCGCACCACGTCGCGCTTCACCTTGAGGGTATGGGTCCGCGGGAAGTCGGCATCGGGCCAGAGGCGCCAGCCCGCGATCCGCTGGTTGGCGCCGAGCCGCGCGTTGGCGGCCTTCACGATCCTGTTGAGCTCCGAAGTCACCTCCGCCGCGGTCGCGGCGAGGGCGCCGCGGGCGTCCTGGCCCGGCGTGTCCCCGGCCGGCGGCGGACCGTTCGTGCCGGGCCAGAGGCAGATCGCCTCGATCCGCCCGGGCCTGGTCTCGAGGACCACCGATTCGCGCAGCCCCTCGGCCCGGAGCACGTTCTCGATGTCTTCGGGGTAGACGTTGAACCCGTTGGGCAGGACGATCATGTCCTTCTTCCGGCCCGACAGGACCAGCCGGCCGCCGTCGTCCAGGTGGCCGATATCGCCGGTGCGATACCAGCCGTCCGGGGTGAACGCCTCGGCGGTCTTGACGGGCTCGTTCCAGTAGCCGTGGAAGAGCGTGGGGCCGCGGAAGAGGATCTCCCCGTCCTCGGCGAACCGGAGCTCTGCCCCGACCGCCGGGCGTCCCACCGTCCCCATGCCGTGGTCCCTGAGCGTGGTGCAGCAGCCCGTGCCGGTCTCCGTCGCGCCGTAGCCCTGGAGGATCGTGACGCCGATGTCCTCCCAGGCTTGCTGGACGCCCGGCGGCAGGTACGCCCCCGCGGACAGGAAGAGGCGGAACGAGCCACCCAGCTGGGCGTGGACGCTCCGGAAGAGGATGCGCCGAATGGGTACCGGCAGGCGGCGCGCGACGGAGCGCAGGCGCCCGAACAGCCCGGCCTGCCCCCGGGCCTCCACCTCGCGCTGGATCCCGCTCCAGAACAGGTCGATGAACTGCGGGACCAGCACCATGGAAGTGACCCGCCGCTCCCGCAGGGCATCAAAGATGACCCGCGGGTTCCGGCTCCGGACATAGTGGATGTCGGCACCCACCGCCAGCGAGTAGAACAGGCCAACCGACTGCTCCAGCAGGTGGGAGAGCGGCAGCAGCGAGACCAGGCGGTGCTCCATGGGCGGGACCAGCGAGAAGAAGCTATGGACGGAGGCGGTGACGTTGTCGTGGCCCAGCATCACGCCCTTGGGCGTCCCGGTGGTGCCGGAGGTGAAGATCAGCTCGAAGATGTCCGCCGGCCTGGGGCGCTCCCAGGCATCGACCTGCTCGAGCCAGTCGGCCGGGAGGGCGGCCGACCCTGGCCCGGCCGGCCGTGCGGCCCCTGGGTCCGCGCTCAGGTCGTCGACCGTGGTCGTGGGGAAGCCGGCCAGGTCGGCGTCGCGCGGGTCCGGGGCGTCGCGGCCGGTGCCGATCAGGAGGCGTGCCGGCTCGGCCGCCGCGACCACGCCCCGGATCGCGTCCGGCGACATCCGCAGGTCCAACGGCACCAGGACCAGCCGCGCCCGCATGGCCCCGAAATAGGCAGCGGCCAACTCCGGACAGGACGGGGACCAGGTCAGGACCCGGTCGCCGGGCCGGAGCCCCAGGGCCCGGAGCCGCCACGCCGCCAGCCGCGACCGGCGGTCGAGTTCGCGGTAGGTCCACGCCTCCAGGCTGCCGTCCGGACGCCGCATCGATAGCGCCAGCCGATCGGCGAACCGCCGCGCCGACTCCTCGAGGAGCTCGACCAGAGTCTCCATGTCGTCAGCCTAGCGACGGTCGGGCGACGTGTCACGGGCCATTGGGCCACCACGGCCATCTTCAGCCCGGTTTCAGCCTGGCTTCATTGACCCCTTCGACGCCGCCATGCGACACTCCGGGCGTTCCCGGCCGATCAGAGAACGCCAGACGCCATTCATCTCCAGGGCGAGGCCACGCGATGCGCACGGCCTCGCGTCCCACCTGCAGGAGACGTCCGTTGATCCACGACGACCCGGCGCGCATCGCCGCCTACCGCTCTGCCGGCTGGTGGGGCGACGACAGCATCAACGACCTGCTCGGCCGTGCCGTGGCTGCCCACCCGGACGAGACGGCGCTGGTCGACCCGACCAACCGCGCCGACTTCGGCATGGGCCCGGCCCGACGCCTCACCTGGCGCGAGCTCGATGACCTGGTCGAACGGTTCGCCACTGGCCTGCTCCGGCTGGGCATTGGCCGCGACGACATCGTCATGGCCCAGCTCCCCAACGTCGTGGAGCTGATTGCCGCGTACCTCGCGGTTGGACGGCTGGGCGCGATCCTGTCGCCGGTCCCGGTGCAATACCGCGCCCACGAGCTCCGCTACTGCATCGACCTGGCGGGGCCCAGGGCGTTCATCACCACCCGGCGGCTGGACGGGTTCGACCACCTGGAGCAGGCCCGCTCCTTGTGCGCGGCTGCGCCCAGGCCGCTCACCGTGATCGGCGACGCAGCGGACCCGTTGGACCTGCCGCCCGACGTCGTCTCGTTGGCGGCGCTCCTGGAGACGCCGCCGGACCCGCCGGCCCTGGCGGCTCACCGGGCAGCCGCGAACATCTCGGCGGACGACGTCTTCACGGTGTGCTGGACGTCGGGCACCGAGGCGGACCCCAAGGGCGTGCCGCGCAGCCACAACCTCTGGATCAGCATCGCCCTCGCCACCGTCGACGGGGCCGCCCTGCAGCCAGGCGATGCGCTCCTCTGCCCGTTCCCCATGGTCAACATGTCGGGGATCGGCGGCATGCTCTTCCCGTGGCTCCTGGCGTCGGCAAAGCTCGTCCTGCATCAGCCCATGGCGCTCCCGGTCTTCCTCGGGCAGGTTGCCGCGGAACGGGTCGCGTACACCGTGGTCCCGCCGATCCTGCTCAACCTGCTCCTGCTCCGGCCGCAGATGCTGGAGGCGGCGGACCTCTCGTCGATCCGGCGGATCGGATCGGGGTCCGCGCCACTCACGCGTTGGATGACCACCGGCTGGAAGGAGCGGCACGGGATCGACGTCCTGAACTTCTTTGGCTCCAACGAGGGGATCGCGATGGTCGCCGCGCCGCCCGAGGTGGACGATGCAGGCGAGCGGGCCGAGCTGTTCCCGCGCTACGGGACGCCCGGGTTCTCGTGGACCAATCGCTCCGACCGGGGCTACGAGACACGCCTCGTGGACCCGGCGTCCGGCGCGCTGATCGCGGAGCCAGGCTTCCCGGGCGAGATGCGGATCAAGGGCCCAACGGTCTTCGCGGGCTACTTCCGCCGGCGAGACCTCACGGAGAAGGCGTTCGATGCCGACGGGTACTTCCGGACCGGCGACCTGTTCGAGCTGGCCGTGGGCAGCGATGGGCAGGTATCGCGCTACCGGTTCGTCGGGCGGCTCAAGGACCTGATCATCCGCGGCGGGATGAACATCGCGCCCGAGGAGATCGAGCTGCTGCTGGCTGACCACCCCCGGATCGCCGACGTGGCGGTGGTGGGTTACAAGGACCGGGGGCATCTCCACGAGGAGGCCATCTGCGTTGTAGCCGTGGCCAGGCCGGACCAGGATCTGACGCTCTCGGACGTCGCGGACCACCTGAAGGCCAAGGAGATCGCGGCCTACAAGCTGCCCAAGCGCCTCTGGCTGGTGCCGGCGCTACCGCGCAACCCGGTGGGCAAGGTGCTCAAGCGCGAGCTCCGCGCCGCGCTGGACCACGAGCAGGCGGGGTAGGGGAGGGCTCGGCGCGGCGGCAGCGCCACGCCAGGGCCTCGGCCTCGGCCCCGAAGGCCACGCCCACGGTTCGGCCGGTCAGGCCTTTGGCGCGTCCCCGCCGGTCATGGCCAGGATGCTCCAGCCGGCATCCAGCTGGAGCACCTGCCCGCTGATCAGCGCGCTGGCGTCCGATGCCAGGAAGGCTGCCAGGTTGCCCACCTCGCGGCGGGTGACCGCTGCGCGCAACGGGGCGAAACGCTCGCCCTCGTGGTACATCGCCCGGAAGCCGGGGACACCCATGGCCGCCGCGGTGCGGACGGCGCCGGCCGAGATCGCGTTGACGCGGATCCCCTCGGGCCCAAGGTCGGCCGCGAGGTAGCGCACGGCCGCTTCGAGCGCGGCCTTGGCGACGCCCATCACGTTGTAGCCGGGGATCACCCGGGTGGAGCCGATGGCCGTCAGGGTCAGGATGCTGGATCCGCGCCGGAGGAGGCCGGCCTGGTGCGCGTGGTGGGCCAGCGCGACCAGCGAGTAGGCGGACGTCTCCAGGGCCGACCGGAAGCCATCGCGGCTGGTATCCACGAACCGGGCGCCCAGGTCCTGTGTCTCCGCGCGGGCGATGGAATGGACCAGGACGTCGAGGCGGGGGCCCAGGGCGGCGACCGCCTCGGCCATGACGCGGGCGATGGCGTCGTCGTCGCTCACGTCGCACTGGCCGACGAAGGCCGCGTCGATGGCCCGGGCAATCCTGGCGGTCTTCTCCGCGCGCTCGGGCCGTCGGTAGACGATCCCCACCCTTGCACCCTGCTCGTGGAGCGCCTCGGCGATGCCCCAGGCCAGCGAATGGCGGTTGGCCACCCCGAAGACCAGCGCGGTCTTGCCCTCAAGCTGGCGGTTGAGGCCCCGGGCTGGTTCGGTGGCTTCCTCGGTGTCGTTGGATCCCATGGCGGGGCAGGGTACCGGATAAGCGCCCGGTGAGGGCCCGGTGAGGGCCCGGTGAGGGCCCGGTGAGGGCCCGCGGCGATCCTTGGGCGATGGCCACCTGGGAGCGACCCGTCGATGCCGCGGCCGCGAAGGCGCGGGCATCGGTGATCCGCATCGGCCAGGAGTTGCGCGAGGCGCGCCGGGATCGCGGGCTGAGCATCGACGCGGTGGCGCGCGCGACGGGGGTCTCGAATGCCGAGATCAGCCGCGTCGAGCGGGGGCTGGCGCCGAAGGTGCCGGTGCTGACGCTTGCCAAGATGGCCGGTGCGGTGGGCCTCGACCTGTCGGCGCGGCTGTACCCGGGCGACGGCGTGGTCCGAGATTCCGCTCAGGTCGCGTTGCTGCGGGAGCTGCGTGGCGGCCTGAATCGTTCGCTCGGGTGGGCCGCCGAGGTGCCGATCCCACTCCCGGGAGACAGGCGAGCGTGGGATGCCGTGGTGAGCGGGGCCTCGTGGCGGTACGGCATCGAGGCTGAGACATCGCCACGCGACGTCCAGGCCTTCCAGCGTCGGGTCATGGGCAAGCTCCGCGACAGCGACCTGTCCGGCGTGCTCGTGGTGATGCGGGGTACCCGGCGCGTGCGGGAGTTCGTACGGGTGGCGATGGTGGTCATCGGGGATGCGTATCCCGTGCCCGGCCGGGTGGCGCTACGGCGCCTCGCGGCGGGAGAGGATCCGGCCGGCAGTTCGCTGATCATCCTGCCTCCACGGCGGGGCGTGGGGCCAGGGCCCGCTCCGCCGCGCCTACGGGAGGGGCAGGTGCCGCCGGTGCGCGTTCTTCCACCTGGGTAAGAAGTTGCAGGGTCGGTGACGGCCGCCAACCGTCGGTGTGCCTGGGCGCTGCCGCGCGCTCCGCTGCGGCGACATTTCCATACCGGTGGGTATGAGATCGGCATGATCTCGGCCGTGCCGGCCGAGGTTCGGGACTTGGAGATGCGACGGTGGGCCTCGGGCGGCCGACCAGCGGCGGTTTCATACCGGTACGTATGAACGGGATCGGGGGGGGGAGCGGCGCGGCACTGGCCTGTGGCGTATGGCGTTACGTCCCCTGTAACGGATCGACTCAGGGCGCCCGCAGGCATGCGTCCCGCGCCGCGTGGTTGCACCTCTCCGCGGATGGGCATACACTCCGGCGGCCCCACGGCGTGCCGTCCGGGGCTGTGTCGCTGTCGGTCGGCCACGCGCGACACTGGAACGCAACCCAGGCCGGAGGGGGTGAACCGGTATTGGCAGAAGTCCGAGTTGGTGAGAACGAGACGTTCGAAAGCGCCCTGCGTCGCTTCAACAAGAAGATCCAGCAGTCTGGCATCCTCGCCGAGGCTCGCCGACGCGAGCACTACGAGAAGCCCAGCGTGAAGCGCAAGCGCAAGGAAGCAAAGCGCAAGAAGAACGCTCGAACGCCGCAGGGCTGATCGCCCCGCGGGCATGAGCCCGAGGTGGTGAACCCGGTGTCACTCAAGGAGCGGATCCACGACGAGATCACGGCCGCGATGCGGTCGGGTCAGTCGCTGCGCCGCGACGTCCTCCGCATGGCCCAGAACGCCGTCGATCTCGCCGAGAAGCGCGATCGGCGGCCCTGTGCCGACGACGAGATCATTGCCATCCTCACCTACCAGGTGAAGACTCGGCGCGAGTCCATCGACGCCTTCACGAAGGGCGGCCGGCCGGACCTCGCAGACAAGGAGCAGGCGGAGATCGCCATCCTCGCGGAGTTCCTCCCCACCGCCCTCACGCCGGATGAGGTCACGGCCCTCGTGGCCCAGGCCCTGGCCGAGACGGGCGCGACCACGCCTCGCGACCTGGGCAAGGTCATGGGTTGGCTCACCCCACGCACCCGCGGCCTCGCCGACGGCCGTGAGTTGAGCGGCAAGGTCGCCCAGGCGCTGGCCGGCGCCAACCTCGCGGCGCACGACACAAGCCCGGGCGCCCCCGCGTCCGCCCCCGGCGCCACCCCCGCGAGCAGTCCAGGCCCGGGCGCGGAGCAACGGAAACCCTGACCGTGGCATCGCAGGCCGTCGACGAGTCCATCAGCTTCTCCCGGGGTGACGTTCGCCGCCTCCTCTCCGTCGCCGCCCTGTTCGTCATCTGCCTGACCGCCATCCTGGGCGTCGACATCCTGCCCGCGCCCATCACCGCGCAGGTCGGCACCCTGGTGCCTGCCGACATCCGCGCCCCGCGGGCGCAGGTCGTCGCCAGCCAGATCAGAACCCAGGCCGCCCGTGACGCCGCCCGCACCGCGGTCCTGCCGCAGTACGACTACACCACCGAGAAGGCGATCACCATCGCCGCGGAGCAGGCCGGCAGGCTTCGCTCGCTGCTGGTGCCCATCGAGACGGCGTTTGGCCCCTCCGCGACGGTCGAGCAGCGCATCACGATCCTCGCCGAGGCCGTCCCCACGCTGACGCCGGCCTCCCGGACCACCCTCCAGGGCATCGTCCCGCTACGCTGGCCCACGGTCCGCGAGGAGGCGCTCCGCGTCCTCGACGTCACCGAGCGAACGGAGCTCAAGGACACCGACGCCGCCCAGGTCCGCGCCCGGATCACCGAGCGCATGGCCGGCGGCCTGAACGAGGCGGAGCGGACGCTGGTCGCGGAGCTGCTGGGCCCGCTGATCGTCCCCAACAGCGCCGTCAGCATCCAGCTCACCAACGACGAGCGCAGCCGCAAGGCGGCCGCCGTCATCCCGGTGACGGACCAGATCCTGCAGGGCGAGGTGATCGTCCGCGGCGGCACCAAGCTCAGCGCGGAGGATCTGGAGAAGCTGCAGGCGTTTGGCCTCACGGAAGCCAAGCCCGACGTCGCCAAGCTGGGCGGCTGGTTCCTGCTCGCGGTGACGCTCGTCAGCCTGCTGCTGGCCTGGGTCGCGCGCTACCGGCGCTCCTTCTGGCATCGCAACAACGTGCTGATCCTGATCGGCCTGATGCTGATCGTGTCGGCCTTCCTGGTGAAGCTGACGGTGGGCCGAGCGGCGCTGCCCTTCGTCCTGCCGATGGCCAGCATCGGCATGTTGATGGCCATCCTGCTCGACGGCGGCACGGCGCTCATCGTCAGCGCCGTGATCGCCATCCTCGCCGGCGCGGTGAACACCGGGTCGGGCTCGTCGCTGGAGTTGGCGGCCTACGTCTTCCTGGGCGGCCTGGCCGGGATCATCGCCATTCGCAAGGGCGACCGCCTCCAGACCTTCCTCCAGGCCGGCCTCGCGGTGGCCATCGCGCAGGCGGCCGTCGTCTCCATCTTCTCGCTGCTGGGCGAACGGGACCTGACCGGGATCGTGCAGCTCTGGGCGGCATCGGTGGCCTCAGGGCTGGGGGCGGCGGTCGTGTCGGCCGGCTCCTTCGCAGTCCTGGGCAGCGTCTTCGGCATCCTCACGGTCTTCCAGCTCCTGGAGCTGGCCAACCCATCGCAGCCGCTGCTGCGCCGGCTCCTCGTGGAGACCCCTGGCACCTATCACCACTCGATCATGGTGGGCAACCTGGCCGAACGGGCGGCCGAATCGATCGGGGCCGACCCGCTGATCACCCGCGTGGCCGCCTATTACCACGATGTCGGCAAGCTGGCGAACCCCCTCGCCTTCATCGAGAACCAGGCGGGCGGCGACAACATCCACGACCAGCTGGAACCCGAGGTCTCAGCCCAGCTTCTCAAGGGCCACGTGGCCGACGGGATCGACATCGCCTACGAGGCGCGCCTCCCCAAGAGCCTGATCGCGTTCATCCCCCAGCATCACGGCACCGCGCTCATGAGCTACTTCCTGGCGAGGGCCCGCGAGCTGGCCGCCGCGCCGTTCGGGGGGATCGACACCGGCGAGGGCCGCAAGGCCGCCGGGGCCGTGGAGACCCGCAGGTTCCGGCACGCCGGCCCAAAGCCGCAGAGCAAGGAGGCGGCGCTGATCATGCTGGCCGACTCCGTCGAGGCGTCGGTGCGGTCGCTGGCCTCGCGCGACGAGAAGACGATCCGGGCGATGGTGTCGCGGATCGTGGCCGAGCGCGTGGAGGATGGCCAGTTCGACGAGTGCGACCTCACCCTGCGCGACCTGGAGCGGACCAAGGAGGCCTTCATCGGCCAGCTCCTGGGCATGTACCACACGCGCGTCGCGTACCCGCAGAACCAGGTCGTGGAGCTGGAGTCGCGGCGCTCGGCGGTGGTGAGCGGGTCGTTCCGGCGTCGGGGGCGGATCCCGGCGCTGACGCACCTGGGCATGGCGTCGCCCGACCGGTCGGCCACGGCCAGCCGGCGGCCCGGCGAGGCGAGCACGGACGCTCCGGACGAAGCCCGCGGTGGCTCCGGGTCCGGCCAATCGTGAGCGAGGACGACGAGACGTCGGAGATCGCGCCGCGCTCCCACTACCTGGGGTCGTGGCGGATCGACATCACGGAACGCTCCGGCCACGGTGCGCTCCCGGCGCCTCGCGCGGCGCTGGTCCGGGCCATCGCACGGGCGCTCGAAGCCGCCGGCGCGCCGGCACCGGCCTCTGTGGGCCTGATCCTGAGCGACGACGCCGAGTTGGCGGAGCTCAACGAGGCACACATGGGTCACGAGGGCCCCACCGACGTCCTCTCGTTCCCGATGCTTCCTCCCGAGGCGTACCCGCCCCACCCGGGCCAGGCGCCGGCCGGCCAGGCCGCGGCCACCCGGGGTTCGAAGGCAACCGGGGCTTCGAAGCCGAAGGCCCCGGCGTTCGCCCTCCCGGCGGGCGTTCGAATCCATGTCGGTGACATCATCGTGAGCGTGGAGCGGGCGATCGAGCAGGCGGAGCAGGGCCGCGGCGGCCAGACCGGCACGGTCCGCTGGTCGCCGGGCGACGAGCTGCGGCTCCTGGTCACGCACGGCACGCTCCACCTGTGCGGCTGGGACCACGCCGACTCCGTCGAAGGCGAGGCGATGCGCGCGCTGGAGCAGGGGCTCCTGGCTTCCGGGCGGTAGGGTCAGGCGACAGCGCGCCGTGCGATGTCGAGGTGGTGTCTCAACGGTGCGCTGCATCGCGGCGGACGCAGCTGGTGGGGCGCGGTGGCGTGGCCTCGGCCGGGGTCGACAGGTAGCGCTGTGGTGACGGCGACGCCTCGCACCCTGGTCGCCCGGCGTTCCGTCCGGATCATCCGCAGGTTGGTCCTGGCCAGCGTTGCCACCGGGCTGTTCGGAGCGATGCTGAACAGCATCCTGCCCGCAGAATCGATCGACCTCTACCGCGCCATCGATGACACCACCATCGAGGTCAGCGTCGCCGAGGCGAGCCTGGCCTGGACGATGGTCTGGGTCGTCCGGGAGACGCCTTCGGAGGTGGTGGTCACGGTGCACACGTTGCAGCCGCCGCTGTCCGGCTTCCGCGACTCGATTGGGTGGCGCACGGTCCACCTCAGCGCGCCGCTGGGTGACCGGTCGGTCTCGGCGCCGGGGGTGCCTCCCGCGCAGCGCCGGCCCTGACGCGCCGGGCTCGCCCGACCGCGTTGGCGGTTCGGCGCCGACCGCCGCCTGAGCTATCGCTCGGCGGGCGATGGGCGGTCGTGGAGTACCATCGGGCGACAGGGCCCTCCCGGACGGGATCGGGCCTCGTTTTCGCGTGTTCGGAGGTCCGGTGAAGATCGTCGTGGGCCTGGGGAATCCCGGGGAGCAGTACAAGGCCACCCGCCACAACGTCGGCTGGATGGTCGTGGACCGCGTCGCCGACCGGGCCGGCTGGGCGGGTCGGGGCCGCACGCGTGATGCCGCGTCCGTGGTGATGGGCCGCTTCCGAGGGCTGGACATCACCCTGGTCAAGCCGCTCACCTACATGAACGATTCGGGCAGCGCGGTTCGCAAGGTCCTGGCCCGCGAGCACGCGCCGCTGGTGGATCTGCTGGTCGTCGCCGACGACTTCTCCCTCCCGTTCGGCAAGCTGCGCTTCCGCGAGGGCGGCAGCTCGGGCGGCCACAACGGCCTCAAGTCGATCATCGACGAGATGCAGACCGAGCAGTTCAGCCGGCTGCGCGTCGGGATCGGTGACCCGGGCAACGACGTGGTGGACCACGTCCTGAGCGCGTTCGCGCCCAACCAGCGCCAGCGCCTGGACGAGTTGCTGGAGGCCGCGGCGGACGCCGTCGAGACATGGGCGCGCGACGGCACGCGCAAGGCCGCCAACCGCTGGAACGCCTTCGACCTTCGTCCTGCTGACCAGGACCGCGTCGCGCCCGCGGGCGAGGTGGACGGCCCGCCCGGCGGCGACGGGATCCGGCGCACGAAGACCGGCTGGCGCCGGGTCAAGCCGCCGGTGGAGGAGCCGTGACCCAGGCCCGGGCCAGGCGACGGGCGGGAGCGGCTTCCGGCGACCCCGCGCGCGCGACCCGATCTGGCGGCCGGCGTCTCCCCGATCTCTCCGCGCTCCCGCCGCTGCTGGCCGCGACCGGCTCGTTTGGGGCGCTCCGCGAGCGCCTGGGACTGCCCGGCGGCAAGCTGGATGCCCGCCACGGCCGGCATGCCGGCCTGCTCTCCGTCCCGCACGGGGCAAAGACCTACCTTGCTGCGGCGCTGGCCCTGGCGAAGGATGGGGAGCGGATCTGCTGGGTGGCGCGCGACGCCGAGGTGGGCGATCGCGTCGCCGAGGAGCTGGCGGCCTGGCTGGGCGACCCCGCGGCCGTCGCCGTCCTGGAGCCGCGCACCGCGCTGGCCTACGAGCGCAGCGAGCTGATCGCCGACGAGACCGCCGCCCGCGTCGCCGCCCTGTCCGCCTGGCGCAGCGGCCGTGCCCGCGTCCTGGTGGCCAGCGTGCAGGCGCTCCTCCAGCACACGATCGGCGCCGCAGACCTGCCCGCGTCCCCCCGCGAGCTGCAGCGCGGCGACCGCCTCGTCCAGGACCAGCTCCTCCGTGACCTGCTCGCCCTGGGCTACACCCCGGTGCTGGAGGTGGCGGGCCACGGCGAGTTTGCTCGGCGCGGCGGCATCGTGGACCTCTTCCCGCCGTCGGCGGAGCTGCCGGTCCGGATCGAGCTGTTCGGCGACGAGATCGACTCGATGCGGGCCTTTGATCCCACCGACCAGCGCTCCGTCCGCGACGTCGATCGGGTCACGCTCCTGCCGGCCTCGGAGTTCCTCCTGCCGCCCGGCGGGGTGGGGGAGCTCCGAACGCGCCTCGGCAAGCTGGCGCCGAAGCTCACCGAACGCCTGGCGGCGGACCTCCTGCGCTTTGATTCGGGTGGCGATGGGGTCACCGATGGCGCCGGCCCGGCCGCTCCCGCTCCGGCTGCGGGCGCCGCTTCGGCCGCAGCGCTGGCCGGCTCCGCTCCGCCTGCGGCCACCGCGCAGCTTGCCACCCGTGCCGTCCAGATCGGCGACGCCGCCGAGATCTGGGGCCCGCTGCTGGCCCCCGCCACCGGCCTGGATCACCTCGACCCCGCCACCCTGCTCGTGATCGATGAGCCCGGGGACGTGGCCGAGGTGGCCGCCTCGCTCTGGCGCCAGTCGACCGAGCGCGAAGAGGAGCAGGTTGCCGCCGGCGACCTCCCCGACGGCTGGCCGGCACCCTACCTCCCCGAGAAGGACTGGCGGCAGCGACTCACCGCCGCCCGCACCCTGGAGCTCACCTGGGAATCGGACGCGCCCGAGGCGGCCATCGCCGCCGGCGGCCTCTCGTCGGGCGACGTCTTTGGCTTCCACGATCCCGGGATGCCATCGGGCCGCGCCTCGCAGGTCGCGGAGTTCGTGGATCGCTGGGCCGCGGACAAGGCCCGCATCGTGCTCGCCTCAGACCAGGCGCCGCGCCTGGCGGACCTGCTGGCGGAGGCCGGTCGCCCCGTGGCCGTGGTCTCGCGCCTGGAGGCCGCCCCGCCGCCCGGCGCCGTCAGCCTGATCGAGCGCAGCCTGAACGGTGGCTTTGCCGGAGGCCCCGACGGCCTGGTCTTCGTCACCGACCGCGAGCTCTTCGGGAACGTCCGCGTCCGGCGCCCCAAGGCGCTTCGACGCCTCGTCCCGCGCGACATGGTGGAGCGGCTCACCCCCGGCGACACCGTGGTCCACGTGGACTACGGCGTGGCGCGCTACGAGCAGATGCTCCGCCGGCGCGGGGCCGGGGAGGACCGCGAGTACCTGGAGCTCAGCTTCCAGGCCGGCGACACCATCTACGTCCCCGTCGAACAGATCCAGCGGGTCACCCGCTACACGGGCGGCGATCATCCGCAGCTCAGCAAGCTGGGCGGCGGCGACTGGGCTCGCGCCAAGAGCCGCGTCCGCAAGGCCGTGGCCGATCTGGCCGATGACCTCCTCGCCCTGTACGCGGCCCGGGCGGCCGCCCGCGGCACGGCCTTCTCGCCGGACTCCCCCTGGCAGGCCGAGATGGAGGCCAGCTTCCCGTACGAGGAGACGGTCGACCAGCTGCGCGCGATCAACGACGTCAAGGACGACATGGAGACGGGCCGCCCCATGGACCGGCTGGTCGTGGGCGACGTGGGCTACGGCAAGACCGAGGTGGCTCTCCGGGCCGCCTTCAAGGCCATCCAGGACGAGCGACAGGTCGCGGTCCTGGTGCCCACCACGGTGCTGGCGTCCCAGCACTTCCAGACCTTCTCGCAGCGGTTTGCCGCCTTCCCGCTCAAGGTCGCCCTGCTCAGCCGCACGGTGCCGACGGCGGACCAGGCCAGGTCGCTGGCCGGCCTCTCCGACGGCACGGTCGACCTGGTGGTGGGCACCCACCGCCTGCTCTCCAAGGACGTCAAGTTCCGGAACCTGGGCCTGGTCGTCGTGGACGAGGAGCAGCGCTTCGGCGTGGCCGCCAAGGAGCGCCTCAAGCACCTCCGCAAGGAGGTCGATGTCCTGACGCTCTCGGCGACGCCCATCCCGCGGACGCTGAACCTGGCGCTGGCGGGGATCCGCGACCTGTCGGTCATCGAGACGCCGCCGGAGGACCGCCTCCCCATCCAGACGCGGGTGGCGGAGGCCTCGGCCGGCCTGGTCCGCGACGCGATCCTCCGCGAGCTGGATCGCGGCGGCCAGGTCTTCTACGTCCACAACCGGGTGGAGACCATCGAGGCGCAGGCGGATCAGCTCCGTCGCCTCCTCCCCGGCGCCCGGATCATCGTGGGCCACGGACAGATGGCTGAGGGCGTGCTGGAGAAGGTGATGCTCCGCTTCGCCGACGGCGCGGCGGACGTCCTCGTCTGCACCACGATCATCGAATCCGGCCTGGATATCCCCAACGCCAACACGATCATCATCGACCGGGCGGACACGCTGGGCCTGGCGCAGCTCTACCAGCTTCGTGGCCGGGTGGGCCGATCGTCGCGGCGCGCCTACGCGTACCTGCTCTACCGCCGTCGCGAGAAGCTCAGCGAGGAGGCGCGCAAGCGCCTGCAGGCGATCTTCAATGCCTCGGAGCTGGGCGCGGGCTTCCAGATCGCGCTGTCCGACCTGGAGATCCGCGGGGCGGGCAACATCCTGGGCGGCGAGCAGTCCGGCCACATGGCGGCCGTGGGCTTCGACCTCTACTCGCGCATGCTCGCCGAGGCGGTCGAGGAGAAGAAGGCGACGTTCGAAGGGCGGGCGCCCTCTGTTGAGCCGGCGACGGCCATCGTCGACCTCCCGGTCGAGGCGTTCCTCCCCGACGACTACGTTCCTGAGCAGTCCCAGAAGCTGGAGCTCTACCGGAAGCTGGCACGGGCGCGGACGGGCGGCGACATCGCGGCCTTCCGCCAGGAGGCGATCGACCGGTTCGGGGCGCTGCCGCCGCCGGTGCTCAAGCTGGTCGAGGTGGCGGAGCTCCGCCTGGCGGCGGAGGCGGCCGACGTTGCGTCCATCTCGCGCGAGGAGGGCTGGCTGGTGGTCCGCTTTGGGGCCGGGCTCTCCCGGCCCACGGCGATGCGGCTGCTCGCCGGCACCGGCCTGCCGGGGGTCCGGCCGGCCGACCTGGCGTTTGCCACGAACCAGGTCCGAATCCGCCTGCCGCGTGATCCGGCCCGCGTCTGGCCGCTGACGCAGGCCATCGTCGCCCGGCTGCGGGTCGAGGTTCCGACGGCAACACCGGACGGGCCCGCGACGTAAGGGGTTGCGCGGCCCGGCTAGAGTTCGGGGTGCCAACCATCGACTCCCCCGGAGGCATCCATGTACAAGCGGATCCTTGTCGCCTTCGACGAGAGCGAAGTTGCCCGCCGGGCACTCAGCGAGGCCATCACCATGGCCAAGGACAGCGGATCGGTCCTGAGGATCGTGCACGCCGTCGACGTCATGTTCCCGGCGACGACAGACATGGTCTACGTGGACCTGGAGACGTATCGCCGCGACCGGATCGTGACCGGACAGGGCATCGTGGAGGCCGCCGCCGCGCCGGCCCGGGAGGTCGGCATCCAGGTGGAGACGGGCGTGCTGGAGGTGGAGGGCAGCCGGTTCTCCAACGCGATCCTCAACGAGGCCAAGGCCTGGGGCGCGCAGCTGATCGTCGTGGGCACCCGCGGCCGCGGTGCGCTCATCCACCTGCTGCTGGGCAGCGTGGCCGAGCGGATCATCCGCCACTCGCCGGTGCCGGTGCTCCTCGTGGGCAGCCCCGAGAAGGGCAGGTAGCCGGCACCGTGGGGGAGGAGCTGGGCCAGCGAGGCACGCCGGCGAAGGCGAAAGCGAAGGCGAGCGCGAAGGCGAGCGCCAGCGGGCCGGCTTCCTGTTCTCCGTCGATCGAGACGGCGCACGGCCGGGGACACGGCCACGCCAACGCTGTCGTGGCCCACAACCTCCACGAGATCAACGGCGAGAGGGGAGCCTGACGTTGGGAGCAGCCACCTCGGTCGACGAGTACCTCGCCGGGTTGCCGACGGAGCGTCGAGTGCAGCTCCAGGAGCTGCGCGAGACCATCCGTGCCGCCGCGCCGGGCGCCGAGGAGTGCATCGCCTACAACATGCCAGCCCTTCGGCAGCACGGACGGTTCCTGATCTCGTACCAGGCGTTCTCGGGGCACACCAGCGTCTTTCCGGCCAGCCAGCTGGTCCAGGACGCGCTGGGCCCGGACCTGGCGCCGTACCTTTCCGGCAAGGCGACCATCCGTTTCCCGACCGCCCACCCCATCCCGCTCAACCTGGTGACCTGGATCGTCCAGGTGCGCGTGGGCGAGGTGGCGGCATCGGCGGCGGCGACGGAGGAAGCCGAGGCCGCCAGTGCGCGGCGCAGCCGGTCGCGTACCTGACGTGCCACGCATCGAGGACGTCAGCGACGTCACTCGCCAGGCCTGGCTGAACTTCCCCGTCTTCGAGCACCAGGACGCGCCATTCGTCCGCCCGGCCCGACCCCTGCGCGAGGCGCGGGTCGCCCTCGTGACCACCGCCGGCCTCCACCTCCGCGGCGACCGGCCGTTCGCCAGCAGCGACCAGACCTTCCGGGTCATCCCGTCCAGCAGCCCGGCCATGGCCATCGTCCAGAGCCACAGCTCGATCGGCTTCGACCGGACGGCCTTCATGCGCGACGTGAACATCAGCTTCCCGGTGGACCGCCTGCGTGAGCTGCGCGACGCGGGCGAGATCGGGAGCCTCGCCCGGGACTTCTACTCGTTCATGGGCGGTTCCCGCGCGCCCCGGATGATGGAGCGCGAGACCGGCCCGGAGGTCGCGCGCCGCCTGCTCGCCGACGGTGTCGAGGTCGTCCTCCTCACGCCAACCTGACCCAACTGCACGCACGCGGTCTGCGTGCTCGCCCGAGTCTTCGAGGAGGCCGGCCTGTCGACGACGGCCCTCGCGCTGATCCGCGACCATGCCGGGCGGGCCAGGCCACCGCGCGCGCTGTTCGTGCCGTTCCCGCTTGGCTTCGCCCTGGGCCGCCCGAATGACCCGCCCTTCCAGCACCGGGTGCTTCGGGCGGCGTTCGACCTGCTGGCGGCCGAGTCCGGTCCCATCCTGGCCGACTTCGCCGAGGGGACGGACGCCCCGGTGGAGGTGCTCCAGGCATCGGAGGCGCTGGCGGCCGCGTCGCCAGGGCGGACGACCCCGGTGGAGCCGAAGACCCTGGGCCCGGCCGACGAAGTCACGGCGCTGCGCGGCTACTACGAGCAATGGCTGGCCGACCACGATGGCCGGACCATGGTGGGCCTGACCGGCATCGCGCAGCGGCGCTGGCGGGGCCTGATCCGCTACCTGGAGGGCTATGCCGCCGGAAGCCCACCGTGGTACGCGGAGGTGCCACCCGACCTGCCCCTCGCGCGCTTCCTGCGCTACGCCGCGGACGACCTGAAGGCGTACTACTTCGAGGCCAGGATGGCGCGCCGCCCCGACCAGGTCGACAACGAGCTCCAGCGCTGGTTCTGGACCGAGACCGCCATGGGCGACTTGCTGACGCGCGTCGCCAGCCGGATGGCCGCCAGTGGCGACGCCGAGGTGGCGCTCTACGCGAAGGGCATCGCGCGCTGATGGCCCACGCGCCGCCTGTGGCCGACCTGGCCGGACCCGGGGAACCACCCGGTGACGGCTTGGCCCCGCGCTGACATCATTGGAGCAGCCGCCGCCGCGCCGTCGCCACGGACGGCGCGCGTCCCACCATGGAGGCTTGCCTTGACCGGGTCCCTGGAGATCGACCTGCTGCCGCCCGGCTACTGGTCTTCGGCGCGACTCCGCGAGGTGCTCGACAAGACCGTCACGGTGGAGCTGGTGGCCAGCCTGGACGGCCTCACCCCCGGGCAGCTGGGCGCCCTGGACCGGCTGATCGCCGTCAACCGGCTGATGCAGGACGTGTACGAGGACCAGCTCCACCACCAGGCACTGGCGGCGCGGGACCAGCTGATCCGGCTGCACGAGGAGACGGGTCGGGGTCCTCGCACGCAGGACCTCCTGGCACTCTGGGACCTGTCGAACGGCCCGATCGCGGTCACGCTCGACAACGAGCGCCTGCCCTTCGTCCCCGTCGATGGCTTCACCCAGGGCAAGCACGTCTACCCGTGGGGGATCAGCGAGCCAGAGGTCGAGGAGCACCTGGCCGCGCAGCCCGGCGACCGGGCCGCCATCCACGGCCTCCGGACCGTGGTCCGACGGGTGACCGCGGAGCACCTGGCGACCGACCTGGCGACGCTCGACCGGCACCCCGGCCTGGCCCTGCTCCACCCGGGATTGGCCGAGCGGCTGGGTGCCCTGCGTCCGGGCACGGCCGGCCGGCGTCTCTACGCCGTGCCGTTCGCGGTCCGCTGGGCGGAGCCGATGCTGGCCGCGGCGCGGCTCCTGCGCGAGGCCGCGGACCAGCTTCCCGCCGACGACGACTTCGGCCAGTTCCTCCGCCAGCGGGCCCTGGACCTGCTGACCGACGAGTACGAGCCCGGTGACGCGGCCTGGGTCCGCGGCCGGCCCGGCCCGCTGAACGCGGTCATCGGCGCCTACGAGACGTACGACGACTCCCTGTACGGGGCCAAGGCGTTCTACGGCGTCAGCCTGTACCGGCGCGACGAGGCCCGTACCCGGTCGCTGGAGGAGGCGCTCCGCCACCTGCAGGCGCTCCAGGACGGACTCCCGTACCAGGGTGAGCGAACCGTCTCGCGCGACATCCCGGTGGGTGCCTACGACGTCATCGCGGATTCCGGGTCCCAGCGGAACGTGGCCGCGCAGATCCTCCCCAACGAGGCGCGCCTGACCCGCAAGTACGGCCGCACGATCATGCTCCGCCAGAACGTCATCGCGAATCCGGCCGGCCTGATCCGCCAGCGCGACCGATGGGCCGCCGCCGTCGCGCCGGCGCATCGCCACCAGCTGACCGAGGAAGGCCGCTTTCAGCAGGTGCTCTGGCACGAGATCGGCCACTACCTCGGTCCCCTGGAGGACCAGGCGACGCAGCTCGAGGAGGAGGGCGTGCTGCTGGAGGAGCTCAAGGCCGAGCTGATCTCGGTCCGTGCGGCGGACCACCTGCACGCCCGCGGCCTGATCGGCCCGGAGGTTCGTGCCGGGATTCGCGCCTCGGCGATCCTCGCGATGCTTCGCCCGGTGCGCCCGGTGCGGGAGCAGACCTACGAGACGCTGTGGACCATGATGCTCAACTACTGGCTGGCGAACGGGGCGCTGGAGCTGGCCTCCGACGGGCTCCGGATCCACGCCGACCGGGTCGCCGGGGTGGTGGAGGCGATGCTCCGCGAGGTGCTCGCGTTCCTGGATGGCGGGGCCAAGGTGGACGCCAGCGCGTTCATCGAGCGCTGGTCGACGTGGGATGAGCGCAATGACCGCATCGCCGCCGCGGTCCGGTCCGTGGAGCGCTACCGCTTCAGCCGATATGTCTACCCGGCCCTGCGCCGGACCGTGCCCGGGGTCCCCGATCCGGGCTGATCACGCGCCGCGGGCGGGTCCGGCCGGCCGCCCTCCACCAGCCGGCCGGACGCCCGGGTTGGCGGGGTGTCAGATCGTGATGGCGTTCGTCCAGCCGCCGAAGACGCCGGCGAGGACCGCGAGGACGGTGATGAACGTGGCCAGCCGGGAAGGGACGTGGATGGGCGAGGCCTGGCGGCCCAGCAGGATGATCACCCCGCCGACGAACGCGACCAGCACCAACTTGGCCGCGAGCAGGCCCAGCAGCCCGCTGGCCTGGAAGCTGCTGGCGACGAGCGGGTTGAGCTCCGCGCCGATGCCGTGGCGCTGGACCATGACCACGAACGTCGAGAAGTCAAACAGCTGGGCGGCGAGGATCGCGATCAGCCGGAAGCTCAGGATGGAGTTGTCGAGGCTGGGCACGATGGTGCCGGCCGGTCGTCGGGTAGCGCGGACGGCGTAGGACCCGGCGGTCGCCAGCACACCACCGGACGGCCGGCGGGTTGACGCCCCGGGGCGGTACAAGAGGGCACGGACGGCAGGGACCGGACCACGCATCACGGCTGCTCCAGCAGGCAGGACGGGTCGGTTTCGCCAATAGCTCGGTCCGGTCATAGGCGACCAATGTTCGTGGCCGGACGTCGTTGCTTCTCCGTCGATGCGAGAACTATGCGCTGTTGGGACGATCGGCTGCCAGCGGCGGGACCGTTTAGTGTTGCCACGGGGCGCCACCCGGCGGGCCGGTGCGGTCGAGTCTGGGCGCCTGCGAGCCGATACAGAGGGGTATGCCGCGCTTGGGTGCCAACGAGGTGGCTGCGGGGCTCTGGTCCAGGCCGTACCGGTCCCTGACCGCCGGCCTGATCCTGACGGTGGTCCTGACGGCCTTCGAGATCCTCGCCGTGGCGACGGTGATGCCCATCGTGGTGCCCGAGCTGGGAGGGCTCGAGCTGTATGGCTGGGCGGTCTCGGCCTTCTTCCTGGGTTCGCTGCTGGGGACGGTCGTGGTGGGCGGCATCCTGGACCGGCGCGGCCTGCTGGGTGCCTTCCTGGGCTCACTCGCCCTGTTTGGCGTAGGGCTGCTGCTGGCCGGGACGGCGACCACCATGCCGATGCTGGTCGCCGCGCGGTTCATTCAAGGCCTGGGCGGCGGGGCCCTGACGCCGGTCTCCTACGTCGCCATCGGGCGGGGACTGCCCGAGGCGCTCCGACCGCGGATGTTCGCCCTGATGTCCACGGCCTGGATCGTCCCCGCGGTGCTTGGCCCGGCGGCGGCAGGCGTGATTGCCGAGGCGGTCAGCTGGCGCGCCGTCTTCCTCGGGCTGTTGCCGTTCCTCGTCATCGCCGGCATCCTGACCGCCGGCGCGATGGCCCGGGTCCGGGGTGGTGCGGGCGGCACGGGGCCGGCCCCGGTGAGGGTGAGCGGGCCGGCGGCGGACCGCAGCGGCGGCCGCGTCGGGAACGCGATCGTGGTCACGGCGGGTGCGGCCCTGTTCACCGCCGGCCTCGCGCTGGAGTCCGGCTTCGTGGTGGGCGGGGTCGCCCTCCCGGCGATGGTGGTCCAGGCCGTCGTCACGGCCGCGGGCCTGGCCCTCGTGGGCATCGCCTTCCGGCGGCTCACGCCGCCGGGGACGCTTCGCCTGGCCCCCGGCCTCCCGGCCGCCATCCTCTCGCGTGGCGTGCTGACGGTCGGCTTCTACGCGCTGGATGCCTTTGTCGCGCTGGCATTGATCCAGTGGCGGGGCTTGTCGCCCGGCGTCGCGGGCATCGCCTTGGCCGGCGGCAGCCTGTGCTGGACGCTTGGATCGTGGGCCCAGGCGCGCTGGGCGGTGCGCCGCGGCTACGCGTTCTTCGTTCGTGCGGGGTTCGCCGCGCTGATGGCCGGGATCGCCGGCTTCGCCCTCGCCCTGGATCCGGGCGTCCCCGTCGCCCTGTCGTTCGCCGCGTTTGCCGTGGCGGGGCTCGGGATGGGCCTCGCCTACGCCCCCCAGTCGTTGATCGTCCTGCGTGAGGCCGCCCCCGCGGAGCAGGGCGCGGCCACCTCGGCGCTCAACCTGGCCGATCTGCTGGGCACGGCGCTGGGGATCGGCCTGTCGGGCGCGGTGCTCGCCGCGGGCCTGCGCGCCGGGGCCAGCGTGGGCGCGGCCCTGCTGCCGGCGTTCCTCCTGGGCGCCGTGGCCACCGCCGGCGGGCTGCTCCTCTCGGGCCGCCTGGGGCCCGCGGGCGATGCCGGCCCGGCGGACGGGGCGGGGGACAGCGCCCCGGGGCTGGCGTAGACTTTCTCGCGCTCGCCGACGGAGCCCGCGTGGGCGACGCCCAGCCGCCAGGAGGCATTCAGATCCATGTCCGCCGAAGGGCTCCGCGCCAGGATTCGTGAAGTTCCGGACTTCCCCAAGCCCGGCATCCTGTTCTACGACATCACCACCCTGCTCAAGGATGCGGCCGCATATCGCGAGGCGATTGACCTGATGGTCGAGCCGTATCGCGGCGTCCAGATCGACTTGGTCGCGGGGATGGAATCCCGGGGATTCATCTTCAGCGCGCCGATTGCGCGTGAGCTGGGGACGGGGTTGGTGCCCATCCGCAAGCTGGGCAAGCTCCCGGCGGAGACCATCTCGGTGGAGTACGCCCTGGAGTACGGCACCAACACGCTCGAGGTGCACCGCGACGCGATCCAGCCCGGCCAGAAGGTCCTGATCGTCGACGATCTCCTGGCGACCGGCGGCACCGTCAAGGGCACGGTGGAGCTGGTGGAGCGCCTGCAGGGCGTGGTCGTGGGCCTCTGCTTCCTGGTGGAGCTGGACTTCCTGCACGGGCGAGACCGCCTGCCCGGTCGGCCGGTCACCAGCGTGATCCGGTACTGAGCGGACCCACCGCCACGCCTGCCGCCACGCGCCACCCATGACCACCGACGACGCGGGACAGTCCGGACCGGGCGAACGGCCGACCGTGGCCGAGGGCACCGGCCAGGCCGACCTGGGCCGCCGTCGGTTCTTCCGCCAGTTCGCCGGGGACGTGCTGAACACGGCGGTCACCGTGATGTCCGCGGCCGGCGGCCTGCAGCGCGACCTGGGCCCCGCGGCCGCCGCCCTCCTGGACCCGGCCTCCGCGGCCACCCGGGCCGCTGGCCTGCCGACGGCCTTTGGGGCCGGCGGGGCGGGGCTCGGCGGCGGGTCGGTGACACCCGCGCCCGACGCCGCGTCCGGGGCGTTCCGGACGCCGTTCCGTTTCGGCGATGACGACGGCCAGCTGCTCGTGATCGACCAGCGCCGCCTCCCCGACGAGCTGGTCGAGGTGGAGGTCCGGAGTGCGGGCGACGCCGCCGCCGTGATCCGCGACATGATCGTTCGCGGCGCTCCGGCCATCGGCCAGGTCGCGGCCATCGGCCTCGCGCTGTCGGCCCGCGCGGCGGCGGACAGCTCCGCCCTGGTCCGCCAGGCGATCATCCGCGGCGCGGCACATTCGCTGGAGGCATCGCGGCCCACCGCCGTCAACCTGCGCTGGGCGGTGGACCGTCTGCTCCGCCGCTACGAGACGTTCGGAGACCTGAGCGAGGATGGCGCCGGCATCGCCGCGGCCCTCCGGGCGGAGGCGGACCAGATCGTCTTCGAGACCACCACCGACCACGGTCGCCTGGCCGACTTCGGTCTCGCGGCGCTGCCCACGCCGGCTGGCCGCCCGCTGCGCATCCTGACTCACTGCAACACCGGTCCGCTGGCCTGCGGGCAATACGGCACCGCGCTGGGCGTCGTCCAGGCCGCCCATCACGCCGGGCGGGACGTCCATGTCTGGGTGGATGAGACGCGCCCGTACCTGCAGGGGGCCCGGCTGACCACCTGGGAGCTGGACCAGGCGGGCGTGCCGCACACCCTGATCCCGGATGTCGCCGCCGGCCACTTCATCTCGCGCGGCGAGCTGGACGTCATCCTGGTCGGGGCGGACCGGATCGCCGCCAATGGCGACACGGCCAACAAGATCGGCACCTTCACGCTGTCGGTGCTGGCTGCGCGCTACGGGGTCCCGTTCCTGGTCTGCGCCCCGCTCAGCTCGGTGGACATGGAGACGCCCGACGGGAGCCAGATCCCCATCGAGGAGCGCTCGTCCCACGAGGTCACCGAGATCCGCGGCCAGCGGATCGCCCCCGTCGGGACCATCGCCCGCAACCCGGCCTTCGACGTCACCCCGGCGGAGCTCATCTCCGGGATCGTCACCGAGGAGGGCGTGGTCACGGCCCCGTTTGAGCCCGGCCTGCGCGACGCCTTCCGCCGGCGCGCGGCGCGCTGGGCCGCCATGCCCCGCTTCGACCCACCGGCGCCCGCCGGTCCGGGCACCGGCGAGCCCGGCTGATGGCCACGGCCCTGACCAGCCGGGCCACGGGGCTGGACGTCCGCGAGACGGAGGACCGCGATCTCCTGCGGGCCTTCCTGGAGCGCGACCGGCTCTACTCCGCGTACGCGATCTGTGACCTGGACGATCGGGAGTTCGCGAAGACCCGCTGGGGCATGGCCTTCTCGCGCGGCGAGCCGGTCGCCCTCGTGCTGGAGTACTCGGGCCCCACCCCCCAGCCCATCTTCGCCTTCGGCCGGCCGGACGGCATCAGCGCCATCCTGCGTGAGCTGATCCGTCCCCGGATCGCCTACTGCGCCGTCCCCTCGGAGAGCCTCTCCGGCGTGGCGGCCGTCTACCGCGTGGACCCCGGGCCCGCGATGGTCCGGATGGTGGTGGACCTCGAGCGGTTTCAGCCGTACCCGGCGGACGTGAGCCGCCTGAGCGCCCTCGACAGCGGCGCCCTCAACCGCCTCTACCAGGTGGGCTTTGCCTCGTGGCTCCCGGCGGCCGCCGTCGCCAACGGCGTCTACTACGGGATGCGCGTCGCCGGACGCCTCGTCGCCGCGGCCGGCACCCACGTGATCAGCCCCACGTCGCGGCTCGGCGTGGTGGGCAACGTCCTGACCCACGCCGACTATCGCGGGCGCGGCTACGCTACCGCCGTGACCAGCGCAGTCACCGCGGAGTTGCTCCGCGCCTGCGATCAGGTCGTCCTGAACGTCCGCTCCGACAACCCGCCTGCCCTCGCCACCTATCGCAAGCTCGGCTATGTCGAGCACGTGCGCTTCGAGGAGCGCCTCATCCACCGGATCGCCCCGCCCTGGGCAGGCCTCGTCGCCCCCATCCGTCGCATGCTGCCGACTCGCAAGGAGAATCCAGCCCGATGACCACCGACGGCCTCCCCGCGCACGACCTGACGGACCTCGGCCTCGCCGCCGAAGGTGTTCGCCGGATCGAGTGGGCCGAGCGCGAGATGCCCGTGCTCCGCCTCATCCGCCAGCGCTTCGAGCGCGAGCGCCCGCTGGCCGGCCTGCGGATTGCCGCCTGCCTGCACGTCACCACCGAGACGGCAAACCTGGTGCGGACGCTGAAGGCGGGCGGCGCGGAGATCGTCCTGGCCGCCTCCAACCCGCTCAGCACCAAGGACGACGTGGCGGCGGCGCTGGTCGTGGAGTACGGGATCAGCGTCTACGCGCGGCGCGGCGAGGATCGCGACACCTACTACGCGCACCTCAACGCGGTCGCCGACACGCATCCGCAGATCACGATGGACGACGGCTGTGACCTGGTGACGCTCCTCCACACGGAGCGGCCGGCGCAGGTCAAGGAGGTCCTGGCCGGGACCGAGGAGACCACCACGGGCGTCATCCGGCTGCGCGCGATGGCCGCCGATGGCGCGCTGGGCTTCCCGGTCGTCGCCGTCAACGAGGCGCAGACCAAACACCTCTTCGACAACCGCTACGGCACCGGCCAGTCCACGCTGGACGGCAT
Organism: uncultured Chloroflexota bacterium; assembly: GCA_903822495.1. Classification (GTDB taxonomy): domain Bacteria; phylum Chloroflexota; class Limnocylindria; order Limnocylindrales; family CSP1-4; genus CAIJPD01. The sequence goes on from CAIJPD010000063.1 coordinate 183,242, forward strand.
CCTGCGCGCCACGAACCTGCTGATCGCCGGGCGGCGCGTCGCCGTGGCCGGCTACGGCTGGGTGGGCAAGGGCATCGCGGCCCGCATGGACGGCCACGGCGCCCATGTCGCCGTCATCGAGGTGGACCCGGTCCGCGCGCTCGAGGCGCTGATGGACGGCTTCCAGGTCATGACGGTCGGACAGGCCGCGGCCTGGGGCGACCTGTTCATCACCGCGACCGGCAACGTCAACGTCTTCCGGCGCGAGCACTTCGCGGTCATGAAGGACGGCGCGACCATGGCCAACTCGGGCCACTTCGACGCCGAGCTGGACCTGCCCGCCCTGCGCGAGATGGCGGAAGGGCACGTCCGCGAGGTTCGCGACAACGTCCTGGAGTACGACTTGGGCGGCAAGAAGCTGCACCTGATCGCCGAGGGCCGGCTCGTCAACCTGGGCGCAGCCGAAGGCCACCCGGCGGCGGTCATGGACATGAGCTTTGCCAACCAGGCGCTCTCGGCCGAGTACGTCGCCCAGCACTACGCCGAGCTGGCCAACACGGTCTACGACGTGCCGGAGGCCATCGACGCCGAAGTGGCGCGCCTCAAGCTGGCCGCGCTGGGCATCACCCTCGACGCGATGACGCCGGAGCAGCTGACCTACGTCAGCTCCTGGCAGCACGGCACCTAGCGGCCGCGGCACATGTCACATCGAACGGTTGCCCCGTACGGGGCCTGGGTCTCACCGTTCCCCATCACTCGCCTGACCGAGGGCGTCGTGGGCCTCGGTGAGGCGAAGGCGCGCGACGGCGTCCGCTGGTGGCTGGAGGGCCACCCCGACGAGGGCGGTCGCCAGGTCCTGGTCCGGCGCGACCCGGACGGGACCGTGGTGCGCCTCTCGCCGCGGGGCTTCAACGTCCGCAACCGCGTCCAGGAGTACGGCGGGAGCGCCTATGCCGTGGACGGCGACCTGGTCATCGTCTCGGACTTCGCCACCGGCCGGCTCCACCGGGTGATCGCCCCGGAGGCCCTCGAGGCAGTCACGCCCCAGCGCGCCTGGCGCTTCGCGGACTTCGTGATCGAGCCGTCGCGCAACCGGCTGCTGGCGGTCCGCGAGGACCACGAACCCGAGACGCTGGCGCGCCACGGCGAGGCGGAGAACAGCCTGGTCGCGATCGACCTGACCAGCGGCGACGTCACGGTGCTGGCGGAGGGCGCGGATTTCTACGGCGCGCCACGCGTGTCGCCGGACGGCCGCCACCTCTCCTGGCTGGAATGGCGTCACCCCAACATGCCCTGGGACGGGACGCTGCTCCGTGTCGCCGAGCTGACCCACGATGGCCGCCTCCATGCGGCCCACACGGTCGCTGGCAGCCCGTCGGACTGGATCTCCCAGCCGCGCTGGGCCCCCGACGGTCGGCTCCACTGGGCGGCCGAGCCGGGCGGCTGGATGAACATCCACCGGGCGTCGCACCCGGGCCTGGCCGAGGGCGTGCCCCAGAACCTGACGCCGGTCGCCGCGGAGTTCGCGGGACCCGACTGGCAGCTGGGGTTTGGCACCTACGGCTTCGCCCCGGACGGGGGGCTGATCGCCATCGGCCGCGCGGGCGGCCGGGACCGGCTATATCGGGTCGCGCCGGACGGTCTCGCGCTCCAGGAGATCGACGTCCCGTTCACGGAGATGTCGGGTCTCTCGATCGACGGCGGCCGCGTGGTGCTCCGGGGTGCCTCCGCCGTGGAGCCGGCGGCGCTGGTGGAGATCGACCTGGCAACGGGGGAGCGGACCATCCTGCGTCGCTCGACGCCGCTGCTGCCGGACCCGGCGGATGTCTCCGTCGGGCGCCACGTCTCCTTCCCCACCGCGGACGGCAGGCACGCCTTCGCCATCTTCTATCCGCCGCACAACCGGGCCTTCCGCGCGCCGGACGGGGAGCGGCCGCCGCTCATCGTGACCAGCCACGGCGGGCCAACCTCCTCCGCCCACAACGCGCTGACGATCGGCATCCAGCTCTGGACCAGCCGCGGGTTCGCCGTCCTGGACGTCGACTACGGCGGCAGCACGGGCTACGGGCGGAGCTACCGCCAGCGGCTCGAGGGGCAGTGGGGTGTCGTCGACGTGGACGACTGCGTCAACGGCGCCGCCTGGCTGGCGGGGGAAGGGCTGGTCGACGAGCAGCGACTGGCCATCCGGGGCGGCAGCGCCAGCGGCTACACGACCCTCTGCGCGATCACCTTCCGCCACGTCTTCAAGGCGGGCGCCAGCTACTTCGGGATCGGCGACCTGGAGACGTTCGACACCATCACCCACAAGTTCGAGGCGAAATACACGCAGCGGCTGGTCGGGCCCTACCCGGAGCGGAAGGACCTCTACCACGCCCGCTCGCCGCTCAACTTCGCGGAGCAGATCAGCTGCCCGGTGCTGATCCTCCAGGGCCTCGATGACCGCGTCGTCCCGCCGGCGCAGGCCGAGCAGATCGTGGCCGCGCTCCGGGAGCGCCACCTGCCACACGCGTATCTCGCCTTCGAGGGCGAGGATCACGGCTTCCGGCAGGCGGCGAACATCATCCGGTCGTTCGAGGCCGAGCTCTCGTTCTACGGCCAGATCTTCGGGTTCACGCCCGCCGATGCGCTGGAGCCGATCGAGATCGCCAACCTGCCGGCCCGGGTCGGCGACGAGGCCTCCGGCCCCCGGTCGTGAGCGGCCCGCGAGCCACGGGGCAGCGGATGCGGCGCGGGCGCCGCGCCGGGCGTCCAGCCGCGCTCATGGGTGTCGCCGCCATCCTGCTGGCCGCCCTGGGGCCCCAGGTCCGGGCCGCACGGGCGGCCGTGGGACCCGCGCCCGTCGCCGTGGTCGCGGCGCCGGCCCAGGCATCGGGCGACGCCGAGACGCTCGCGGCCCGGTTGCTGGTGATCGCGGCCCAGTCGCTGGCTGTCGAGGCCGCCGCCGCCCCCGTGACGGCGACCAGCCGCGTCCTGGTCCGCTGGTCGTCCCCGTTCGGACCCGCCGGCATCGGCTGGCCCCCGGAGGCCTCGCAGGACCCCGCCGGCCCGGCCAGGGTCGGATCGGTCGAGGCTGCAACGGGTCGAGCCCCGATGTTCATCCGGACCACCGAATCGGGCGCCGCCCTGTACGACCTGGGCGATCCGCTGGGCGACCAGGCCGGGCCCATCCTGGCGGCCCTGCGCGCCATGCCCGGGGTGGCCTCCGTGGAAGCCGATGCCTGGATCACCGCGGATGCCCTCCCCAACGACACGTCCGCCGCGGACCTCTGGGGCCTGCTCGGTGCCGCCGACGGCTCGGCGTTCGGGATCGATGCCCTGGGGGCGTGGCCCATCACGCAGGGCAGCGGCGTGGTCATCGCCGTCATCGACACCGGGCTCACGGCGCACCCCGACCTGGTGGGCCAGTCCGTGGCCGGCTACGACATGATCGCCAACCCGGGCACGGCCAACGACGGTGATGGCCGCGACGCGGATGCCGCCGATCCCGGCGACTGGTGCAATGCCAAGGCGTCCACCTGGCACGGGACCCACGTCGCCGGCACGATCGCCGCCCTCGCCAACAACAGCCTCGGGGTCTTTGGCGGCGCGCCCGCGGTCAAGGTCCAGCCCGTCCGGGTGCTGGGCACCTGCGGCGGGTTCACCTCCGACCTGGCGGCAGGGATCCGCTGGGCGGCCGGCGGCACGGTCGCCGGCATTCCCGACAATGCGACGCCCGCCCGCGTCCTGAACATGTCGCTGGGGGCCAGCACCAGCTGCTCGGCGGAGCTCTCCTCCGCGATTGCCGACGCGCGGTCCCACGGCGCGCTGGTGGTCGTGGCAGCCGGGAATGCGGCGGCGAACGCCAGCACGTCCACGCCCGCGAACTGCCCGGGCGTCACCGCGGTGGCCGCCGTCGGCCCGGACGGGAAGCGTGCCTCCTTCTCCAACTACGGCACGATCGTGGACGTGGCGGCACCCGGCGTGGGCGTCCTCAGCACGATGAACGCCGGCACCACCGTCCCGGCCGGTCCCACGTATGTCTCATGGAACGGAACCTCGATGGCCACCCCGCATGTCGCCCTCTCGGCGGCGCTCCTGGCGGCCGCCTACCCTGCCATGACGGCAGACGGCATCGAGGGGGCGCTGCGGGTCGCGGCGACGCCGTTCGCGGCCGACGTCACGCCGACTGGCTGCGCCACGGTCCTGTGCGGGGCCGGCGTGGTGAACGTGGCGCGGGCGCTCGCCGCGGTGGCCGGCCCTGCGCCGGCCCTGGGCCCGGTCTCGGTGGTCGTGGCGGCCACGGTCGGTGGACCGTCACTCGCGGTCTCCGCGACGACTGTCGACCGTGACGGAGTTGCCGCCGCCCAGGTCCGGATCAACGGCGGGGCGTGGATGGCAATGGCTGCCGCCGACGGTGCGTTCGATGAGCAGGCCGAGCTGGTCGGCTACGGCGGACTGGCTCCGGCCGCGGGCACCTACCCGGTCTGCATCCGGGTGACCGACACGGCGGCACACACCAGCGATGGGACGGCGTGTTCGTCGGTCACCATCGCGGCCATCGCCCCGGGTGCGCCCACCGGCGCGGCGGCGACGGCCGGCAGCGCGACGGCCGTGGTCTCGTGGCTGGCGCCGGCCTCCGACGGTGGCAGTGCCATCACGGGCTACACGGTGACGAGCGCGCCCGGCGGCAGGACCTGCACGACGGCGGGACCGCTGCTGTGCACGGTGACCGGCCTCTCCAACTGGGCTTCCTACACGTTCACGGTCAGCGCGACCAACGCCGCGGGCACGGGTGCCGCATCGGGGCCCACGACGACGATCATGCCCGCGCCGGGACCCTCCACCTACACGGCCCTCAGCCCCACCCGCCTGCTCGATACCCGCTCCGCCAACGGCCTGCCGGGTCCCTTCAGCGCCGGCGTGCCACGCACCTTCCAGGTCACCGGCCGGGGCGGGGTCCCGGCGAATGCCGCCGCCGTCACCGGCATCCTGACCGTGACA
>CAIJPD010000064.1 GCA_903822495.1 uncultured Chloroflexota bacterium
GGGCGTCGCGCCGGAGCGCGGCGCGAGGCGCGGGGCGGGGGCGTCGCGCCGTGCACCGGCAACCCGGCGCGGGGCAGGGGCGTCGCGCCGTGCACCGGGCAACCCTTCGCGCGCCCGGTCCCTCGCCGTAGACTTGCGGCAAGCCAGCCAAGGAGACCCATCGCCCCATGTCGCACGAGCCTGCCGCCACCCAGCTGCCCGGCACCCGGGCCGAGTTGCTCGCCCTGCATACCGAGACGCGACGCCGGCGGAACGCCGCCGCGCACGGCAGCGAGGAGCACAAGCATGCGGTCGAGATGATCGGGCAGATCGAGGTGGAGATCGCCCGGGTGGACCGCGAGGCCACGCCGCCGCGCGTCTAGCGCTCAGGCGCCCCCGCGGGCGCGCGGCCTCCCGCGGGCGATGGGCTAGGATGCGGCGCAATGGACGGGATCGTGCTCGTGCTGAACCAGAACTACGAGCCGCTGAACGTCACGAATCTGCCCCGGGCCTTCCGCCTGGTGTTTGGCGAGAAGGCCGAGGTGATCGAGTACGACCACCAGGTGATTCGGACGCCACGGACGGAGTTCCGCGCGCCGTCGGTGATCCGCCTGCAGCACCAGGTCCGGCGGCCGGGCCCCCGCATCAAGCTGAGCCGGCGCGAGGTCTTCGTGCGTGACGACTACACCTGCCAGTACTGCGGCAAGCAGTCGCACGACCTGACCCTGGACCACGTCGTGCCGCGCCACCGCGGCGGCGGCCACACGTGGGAGAACCTCGTCACGGCGTGCAAGGTGTGCAACCACCGGAAGGGCGGCAAGACGCTCGAAGAGGCCCGCTACCGGCTGCCACGGGCGCCATTCGAGCCGCGCAACGACGTCTACTCCCTCTTCGCGCCGTACCTCGCCGACGAGCGCAACGGGGCGTGGCGGTCGTACCTGTTCCTGGGCCCCGGCTGACGGGCGGGCCGGCCGTGGCGCCCCCACCAATCACTCCCCCGGACCTGCTCTCGGCCATCCCCCCGCCGGTCCTGTGCCTGCTGGCCCGGCTGTGGGCCGCCGGTCAGTCGGGCTACGTGGTGGGGGGCTCGCTGCGCGACGTGCTGCTGGGACGCGAGCCGGCCGACTGGGATCTGGCGACGGACGCGCGGCCGGACCGGATGCTGGAGATCTTCCCCGGCGCGGTCTACGAGAACCGGTTCGGGACGGTGGCTGTCCGCGAGGCCGGCGAGGTCTACGAGATCACGACGTTCCGGAGCGACCACGACTACGCCGACTTCCGGCGGCCGCACCGGATCGAGTTCGGCGATTCCATCGAGCTGGACCTGGCCCGCCGCGACTTCACGGTCAACGCGATCGCCTGGGGCGCGCAGGCCGCGAATCCGGGGCTCGACCGGGAGGCTTCGGCCTCGGCCGGAAAGCCGGCCGCAGCCAGCTCAGGTTCGAGTGCGACCCCGCCCCACCTCGTCGACCCGTTCGGCGGCCAGGCGGACGTCAACGCCCGACTCCTCCGCGCGGTCGGCGACCCCGTGGCCCGGTTCGAAGAGGACGCCCTGCGGATGATCCGCGCGGTCCGCCTGGCCACGACCCTGGGCTTCGCGCTGGAGCCGGCGACGCGCGCCGCGATCGAGGCCCGCGCGGAGGTTGCCGCCCACCTCTCCGGTGAGCGGATCGCCGCCGAGCTGGAGAAGCTCCTCGCCGCGGAGGTGCCGTCCACGGGCCTGGATCTGCTGGCCCGGACCGGCCTCCTGGCGGTGATCCTCCCCGAGCTCGCCGCCGAACATGGGATCCGGCAGAACAAGGTGGTCGGCGAGGATCTCTGGCGCCACACGCTCCGGGCCGTGGACGCCGTGCCGGTCGGCCGGCCGGTGGTTCGGCTGGCGGCCCTGCTCCACGACATCGGGAAGCCGGCGACCCTGGCGGACGGGCACTTCCCGGGCCACCAGTCGGCCGGCGCCACGATGGCCGCCGCGGTGATGGCCAGGCTTCGGATGCCGCGTTCGGTGGCGGAGCGCGTGGTCCACCTGGTCCGCAACCACATGTTCCCGTACCAGGCCGAGTGGGGCGACCCGGGGGTCCGCCGCTTCATCGCGCGGATCGGTGAGGACGCGCTGGACGACCTGTTCCTGCTCCGGGCCGCGGACAACGCGGGGAGCGGCGGCGGCGCCGACCCGCTCCTCGACGAGCTGCGCCGGCGGGTGGACGAGCAGATCGCCGCCCGGGTGGTGCTGGACCGGTCGCGGCTGGCGGTGAATGGGCAGGACCTGATCTCGGAGCTGGGCGTGACGCCGGGCCCGGGGCTGGGCCATGTCCTCGACGAGTTGCTGGAGCGGGTCCTGGCGGATCCGTCGCTCAACGAGCGGCCGACCCTGCTCCTGCTGGCGCAGTCGATGTTGGCGGACGAAGGGTGACGAGACGGGCCACGCGTCGAAGCCGGGCCACGGCGCGCCGAAGCGGGGCGGTCACGCGTCAAAGCCGGGCGGGCGCCCGGTGAGCATCGAGCGGCTCCTGGAGGCCGCGCGCGCCTTCGATGCCGGACGGCTGGACCAGGCGGAGCGGATCTACCGCCAGGTGGCCCAGGTCGACCCGCGCAGCAGCATCGCCCTGGTGGGCCTGGCTCGGGTGGCGCTCCAGCGAGGCGGCGAGGAGGGCGCCGAGGAGGGGCGCCGGCTGGCCGAGGTGGCGCTGGCGATCGACCCCGACAACGCCGCCGCGCGGCGGCTGCTCGACAAGGATCACGGCAACCCGGACGCCATCGGCGATCCGGATGGCGGGCCGCCAGGCGATGGCGCCGACGAGCCCTTCCCGTGGCCCGATCTGGATGAGCAGCTGGCGCGCTATGGTCAGCATGAGCCCGGCCGACTGGGCCGCCTGCTGCGACGAGGACGAGGTTGACGATGCGCGTGATGGTCACCGGCGGCGCCGGCTACGTGGGCTCCGTCTCGGTGGAGCGCCTGGTGGCGGCCGGCCACGACGTCCTGGTCCTCGACGACTTGTCCACGGGCCACGGCGGCTCGGTGCCGGCGGGGGTCCGGCTGGTCCGCGCCTCGTTCGGTGACCCCGATGACGTCGCACGCGCCATGGCGGAGCACGGGACGGAGGCGGTGCTCCACTGCGCGGCCAAGTCGCTGGTCGGGGAATCGGTGACGAACCCGGCGAAGTACTACCGCGCCAATGTCGTCGGCGGGGTGATGCTCCTGGAGGCGATGCGGCGCCGCGGGGTGCGGCGGCTGGTCTTCTCGTCGACCGCGGCGGTCTACGGGACGCCGGAGATGACGCCGATCACCGAGGACGCTCCCCTGCGGCCGATCAATCCGTACGGCGAGACGAAGCGCGCGTTCGAGGCGGCGCTGGCCTGGTACGGGGCGGCGTACGGGCTGCGGAGCGTCTGCCTGCGCTACTTCAACGTGGCGGGCGCCTCGGAGATGCATGGCGAGGTGCACGCCCCCGAGACGCACCTCATCCCCAACGTCCTCCTGGCGGCGGCGGGCGGCCCGGCGCTCAACCTCTTCGGCGACGACTACCCGACGCCCGACGGGACCTGCATCCGCGACTACATCCACGTCGAGGACCTGGCCGACGCACACCTCCTGGCGCTGGAAGCGACGGCGCTCGACGATGCGCGGACCGACTCGCAGCTGATCTGCAACCTGGGGAACGGCGGGGGGTTCAGCGTCCGCGAGGTGCTGGAGGCGGCGGAGCGCGTGGTCGGCCGCGAGATCCCGCACTCGATCGGGCCGCGACGGGTTGGCGATCCGCCGGTGCTGGTGGCGTCGGCCGGGCGCGCCGGGACGGTGCTGGGCTGGCAGCCGACGCGGCCGGGGATCGAGGAGATGATCGGCTCGGCATGGGCGTGGCGGGGGCGACACCCCGCGGGATACGGCGAATGAGCGGAGGGGCGGCGGGCGACGCAGATGCGGCGGCGGAGGCGGCCCAGCCGCTCGGGGCGGATGCGGGGGCGGATCCCTGGGCGGCGTGGCGCCCGATGGGGTTCGGGCGACGCGCGGCGCGGTCCATCGTGAACCCGGTCATCGAGCCGCTCTGGGCGGGTCGGCGGGTGCTGGTCCGACTCGCGGCGGGTGCCGTCGAGCTGCGCGACGAGACGGGACTGCCGCTGGCCGGCCATCCCCAGATCCAGGCGGCGCTGCTGGCGGCGGCCGGTGGGACCGCGCTGGTGCTGGATGGCTACCTGGTGGAGCTGCCCGGGCTGGATGCGCCGACGATGCCGGTGGGGCCGATCGGGGTCGAGGCGCCGTCCCTGGGGGAGTCGTCGCGCCAGTTCGTGCTCGGCGGGCGGGGGCGACGGCCCGGGTCGGTCGTCGACGGCGGTGATCGCGGGCCTGCCGCGGGGTCGCGTTCCGCCGGCATCGGTGCGGGGAGCGGCCGCGCCGGCCTGCGGCCCGCCTTCGTGGCGGTAGACATCCTCCGGGTCGACGACCAGGTGCTGCTCGATGTGCCCCTGCTGGAGCGTCGCCGGCTGCTCGAAGGGGAGCTGACTGTCGGTGAGTTGGTCCGGCGCAGCCCGCATGCGCGGCCACCCGCCGAGGCCTGGTATCGGCAGTGGCGGGCGTTCGGCTTCCGGGAGATCGCGGTCAAGGAGGCCAACGGCCGCTACCGCCCCGGTGTCGCCGCGGACGACTGGGCCCGCTCCGCCATCCCGCAGCCCTGACCGACGCGCCCCGAGCGGGCGCAGTAAGGGCGCGTGAAGTCCGCGCGGCGACGATGGGCGCATGGACCTCCTCCGCGTCGGCCGTTCTCTTCGAGCCCTGCGCATCCGCCGCCGGCTGCGCCAGGAAGATCTCGCCGCCGAGGCCCGGGTATCGCGCGCGAAGGTGGCCCGCGCCGAGACGGGCCGCATCCTCCGACTGCCGCTGGGCGACCTGGTCGCCGTCGCCGCCGCGCTGGGTGCTGATGTCGACATCCGGCTTCGGTGGCGAGGCGAGTCTTTGGATCGGCTGCTGGACGCCGCCCACGCGGCCCTTGTCGACGAATGCGTGCGACTGCTGCAGCGCCTCGGCTGGGAGACGGCGGTCGAGGTGACCTTCGCGACTGGCGGCGAGCGTGGGTCCGTGGACATCCTGGCCTGGCACCCTGACAGTCGAACCCTGCTCGTCGTCGAGGTGAAGTCCGTCGTGCCCGACGCCCAGGCCATGCTCGCAGCGCACGACCGCAAGATCCGGCTCGGGCGGGAGATCGGCGCGTCGCGTGGCTGGAGCGCGACCTCGGTGGCGGGGCTGCTCGTCATCGGCGACGCGTCGACGGCGCGGGATCGGGTCCATCGCCTGTCGAAGGTCTTCGAGGTGGCCTACCCGGTCCGCGGATGGGCGGCGCGCCACTGGCTTGCAGATCCAACCTCGACTGCTGGACGGATGGCCAGGCACCCGTCCGCCCTGCTGTTTCTCCAGTACGTCCACGGGGCGAGCACTATGGGGAGCCTCGTCCCGCGCCAGCGCATCCGCAAGCGTGATCGGCTGGCGCGATCCGCCAGTACGTCCACGGGGTGAGCGTTCTGGCCCAAGTCACGAGATAATGCTCACGGGGTGAGCGTTTCGGAGAACCAGGCCCGGGCCGACGCCGGACGCGGGCGAGGGGGCGACCGCCGGGCCGACGCCGGACGCGGGCGAGGGGGCGACCGCCGGGCCGACGCCGGACGCGGGCGAGGGGGCGACCGCCGGGCCGAC
>CAIJPD010000065.1 GCA_903822495.1 uncultured Chloroflexota bacterium
AGTAGATCGCCCACTTCCCCTTCACGTCGGCGTCAGAGACGTCCACGAAGCGGCCGTTGTGGTACGCCTTGGCGCGGAAGGGCTTGATCGGGGTATTGATGAGGGACATCGTTGGCTCCTTGGGGTTTGAAGGCCGCCCTGTGCGGCGCCCCCACAACATCGCCCCCGGAGAGTGATTGATCCAAGACAACGATCGGATGGATGTGATAGTCGGAGATTATTGATCGACAAAGGTCTGGTAGACCTTAGGCTTTGGGCCATAGGTCCGAACGACCCGGGAGGACGTGGCCGGTGGCGGAAAGGGGGCGCCGGGCCGGGCGGCGGTGACCACAGCGAGGACGGGGATGGAGGTGACCGGCGAGGTCGGACTCCCCGGCCGACCGCGGCGCGGTGGCCAAGGCGGGCGACGCGTCTTCCGGAACGGAGTCGGAGCCCACGGGGATGCGGCCACGGAGGTGCGCGCCCCGCCGTCTCCGCGCCGGCCAACGTCGAACCCAGCGGACTCCGCTCGCACCTTCGGAACTACGGCCTCTCCCCCGCCGGCCTCCCGTCGTCCCGCAGGCTCACCATCCGCACCCACGCGCAAACAGGTCATCCCCGGCGGCGTCGTACGCCTCCGTCCAGGCCCCCCAGAAATCCTGGGTCCGCGCCGCGAAGTCGGCCACGTCGGCGTCGTGTTCCGCGGCGGCCCGCATCGGCGCCCCTTCCGGATCGATCCGGCCCTCCGCCGTGCCCAGCCCCGGAACCCGCGTAGAGAGCCGCGAGACGCCGTCACCTTCCGCCCAGGGATCCGCGTCGCCGTCCATCGGCAACATCCCGGGCTGGTCGGACCACGCCTCCACGAAGGTGATCTCCCCCGCGTCGTTGAAGGTGAACTCTTCGTAGATCGGGCAGCCCTGCCCGTCGTAGTCGAGCGACACCCGACACCGCGCGAAGGGCTGCTCCCCGAACACCCGACAGTCGCGAACCGGCACCGTCGTCCCGGGGAACGCCGCGAGCACCACCTCGTCGACGGCGAGGGTGAGGTCCCGACCGTACCCGGTGAGCAGCAGCCACGGCGGCCACTCCCACCGCGCGACAAGCTCGGCGTAGGTCGGATCGCTGTCGGGATCGGCGCTGGCATCCAGCGTGTCGAAATAGCGTTGACCCTGGTCGATGTACGCGTCGTCGGCCAGCGTCGGCACCAGGCAGGTCGACAACGCTCCGGGGCCGCTGCACGGATCCTCCGGCTCGGGCTCAGTGGACGATGCACAGCCGGCCAGAAGGGTGGTGACCAACACGAAAGAGCGGAGCGCGAACATCTGCGGATCTAGCCTCTGCCTACGCCACCCGCTGCACGAACCAGACGGTTCCCGCGATCACCACCAACCCCGACAGCAGCGGCACGAACCTTCGCTCCCAGCTGGGCCAACGGCGGAGCCGGAGAAGGACCGGCAGCAGCAGGACGACGATCGCGCCCTGCCCGAGCTCCACGCCGCCGTTGAAGGACACGAGCGCCGTGACCAACTGCGCCCGGGGCAGTCCAAGGTCGGTGAGCATGGAAGCAAAGCCGAAGCCGTGGATCAGCCCAAGCCCGAACGTGACCGCCGTGCGCCGGCCCGGCGGCGGCCGCCAGAAGTTCTCGACCCCCACGAAGACGATGCTCGCCGCGATCGCCGGCTCCACCCACGCCGGCGGGAGGTGCACCAGCCCCAACGCCGCCGCCGACAGGGTGATGGAGTGCGCCACCGTGAACCCAGTGACGATGAGCAGCATCGCCCGCAACGACGGCGCCGCCAGCAGCAGCGCGAACAGGAAGAGCAGGTGGTCGTACCCCGTCCAGATGTGCTCCACGCCGAGCAGCCCGAACCGCCCCGCCACCTCCAGCGGCTGCCGCGTG
>CAIJPD010000066.1 GCA_903822495.1 uncultured Chloroflexota bacterium
CCCGCTCGCTGGCGGTCTCGAGGACCATCCGGACGGCCCGCTCCCGGAGCTCGGGTGGGTACCGACGTTGCGTGCTGTGCTCTGCCATGACTCCATGTTCCTCCAAACGATGGAGTCTCCACCGAAGTCAGGGCGGTTCAGGATGGCGATACACCGACAATCAGATCGGCGATGTCGCCCAAGAAGCAAAGGTTGGCCGGACTGGCCTGGGCAGCGTGGATAGCCGGGTGACCCAGCAGATCAGGAAGGATCGTGAGCTGCTGGACACCCCCGGCAGTGGGATCAACGCCATCGAATGGCACTTCTTCCCAGGTAGGGGAAAGGGGCCAACCGATGCTCTCTACGACATTCTCCTAGGGCAAGGTTTCGACGTGATAATCCACTGATGTCATACCCGCTCTTCATTCCGCCAGAACCTCTGGTCAGCATCCCCAGGCGCAGCTGGACGAAGCGGCAGGCAGATGCGTACTTCGAGTGGCTGCTCGGTGTCCAGGACTCGCGCATCGCCTGCCTGCTTGATCACCTGAGCTTTCTCGGGGTCCCGGAACCACAGGATCTGCTGGCTCTTGGCGAGTCGATCACCGAGAGGTTGCGCAATCAGATTGCCGACCCGCAGACACTCGACCTTACGAATGAGGGACTTGCGCTCGCCGCGGATCTCGGCCTCCTTACTGCTCGAATCGTGCTTGCCCACAACCCGGGGGTTCGATGGCTTGTGGTGAGGGGGCCGAAGACCTATGTCCATTACAACCTGCCGGTCCTTGATGGATTTCGAGACTCGCTCCATCTGGAGCCCGTTGGCGGGAGCATCGGAAATGCACGCGGCGTGGTGAAGGGCACGTTGCGACCCAACTGCTGGCATGTGACCTACGTCTACTGGTCGGAACGTGCTGTGCCTCCATAAGGTCGCTCGCCTCTGTGAGGGGGCCTCCCAATGACACGTACGGCTGTGAGTATGGGACCGCCTCTCCGGGCGGCCTGACCCAACGTTACGGCTGACCGATCGTGTCCTGAGCACGTTGAACTGTCGGCTTCCCGGCGAGGCGGACCATCGGTACGCGGCCGAGCGGGCAGTGACCGCATAGGAGCCTGATCGACCCAGGTCCCATCACAGTCCTGTCCGCCCGCCCGGTCCGCGTGCTGTCGAACCACGCAGAGGACCGACAGCCATGAACAGCATCGCGCAACCAGCCCCGACCCGGCCAGTGGCGATCGGCGTCGACACCCACAAGGACAACCACGTGGCGGTCGCCCTCGACGGGCTCGGCGGCCGGCTCGGCAGCCTGACCGTGCCAGCTGACAGTGCGGGATACGCCCGGCTCGAGCGCTGGGCCGCCGAGCAGGGCGCCATCGTGGCTTTCGGGATCGAGGGCACGGCGTCGTATGGGGCCGGCGTGACCGGCTTCGTCCGCCGCCAAGGCCACCGGGTGATCGAGGTCAGCCGGCCCGACCGACGGGAGCGCCGCCTGCATGGCAAGAGCGACGTGCTCGACGCGGAGAACGCGGCCAGGGCCGTCCTGTCCGGCCGGGCCACGGCCACGCCCAAGGCGGCCGATGGCCAGGTCGAGATGGTCCGCCAGGTCAAGATCGCCAAGGACACTGCGGTCAAGGCGCGGACGCAGGCCATGGTCACGCTCAAGACCCTCCTGATCACCGCGCCGGCCGAGCTGCGCGAGGGCCTGGAGGGCCTGCCGCGGACCGCCCTGGTCAGGCGCTGTGCCAGCCTCCGGCCCGGCCCGTTGACGAGTCCCGTCGCGGCGACCAAGCACGCCCTGCGCGAGCTCGCCCGTCGCTGGCTGGCGCTCCAGGTCGAGATCCGCGGGCACGAGCGGATCCTGGCCGCCCTGACAGCCGCGGTCGCGCCCGCCCTGATCGACGCCTTCGGGATCGGACCCGACAGCGCGGCATCGGCGTCCTCCAATCGTGGAGCGGTAGTTCCACGATACCGCGGCACCACGGTGCGATGAGCCACCTCGATCCAGCGCGGTGGCCTCCGCGGATCAACCCGGCCGAGGTGCCGGCGGCTGTCGGTAGCTTCGACCCGGTCGGGCGCGCTCCCAGCCCACGCGCAGCAGCACCGTCGCCCACATCCGGTAGGGGCGCCACCCATCCGTGATCGCGGCCAGCTTTGTATCGTCGACCGACGGCAACCCGTACATCTCGGCGATGGCGTCGCGATCCAGGGCATCGCGCGGGATCTCGTCCACGATCCCGCACCCGCGCAGGTACGTGCCCTCGGCGGTGAACTGCCCCACGCCGTTGAGGGTCAGGAGCTCGGCGATCGCGTCGTCGCGGGGGAGGGCGCGGAGCCGCTCCGTGTTCAGCCGCCCCTGGAGCGCGGCGTCGGCCAGCCCGCGAAGCCGGGAGGCCTTCACCTCGCCAAGCTCGGCCGAAGCCGCCAGCTCCGCGAGCCGTCGCGGCCCCGGGAAGGCGACGTACGTCGTCCCGTCGAGCTCGATCCGGTCACCCATCCGATCCGCCAGCCCGGCCTTGATCCGGGCGCCCTGGCGCCGGGCGATCCGCTGCCCGATCACGAACGACGTGACGGCCTCGTACGCCGAGTAGAAGCAGACCGGGCGCAGGAAGTCGTGACGCTCCTGCAGCCTCCCGATCACGGGGTCGCGAAGCCCCACGTCCGTCCATCCGCCGCCGTCGTGGTCGAGCGACAGGCAGCGGAGGACCTGGCCCAGGGCCACGGAAGAGTCGGCCCCGCCGGTGGTGGCGATCCGGACGCGCACCACCCCGGAAGCGTCCTGCGTCACGTGCGCCGCCGCGCTGCCCTCCCAGCCCTCGACCGGGAACGCCATCACGATGCCCTTGGCCACGGGTCCGCCGCCGCCGATCCCCGGGGCGAACCCGCCGGCGAAGGACCGGGCAGCCTCCAGCGAGAACGGCCCTCGCGGGGTGATCTCGATGGTCTCGACACTGGCCTGCGGCGACATGCCGCTACGATCGCACATGGCCCCAACCCCGGCGCTGGCGGACGCCGCCGCCAGCTCCTACCATCCCCGAACCTTGTAGCCACCCTGCAAACCGTTCGGGAGGTCCCATGAAGCGAGTCACCGGGATTGGCGGCGTCTTCTTCAAGGCCGCCGACGCCGAGGCCCTCCGTGACTGGTATCGGCGGCACCTGGGCATCGACGTCCAGGACTGGGGCGGCGCCGCGTTCGACTGGACCGACGCCCAGGGCAAGCCGGTCGCGGGCTCCACGACCTGGCTGATCGACCCGCAGGAGAGCGATCACTTCGCCCCCAGCGCCGCGCCGTTCATGGTCAACTACCGGGTGGAGGACCTTCGCGGCCTGATCACCGTCCTGCGCGACGAGGGCTGCGACGTGGTCGACGAGATCCAAGAGTCCGAGTACGGGTTGTTCGCTTGGGTCATGGATCCGGAGGGCCACAAGGTGGAGCTCTGGCAGCCGCCTGCCGGCCAGTAGGGCAGGTTCTGGCCGGTCAGCCCCTAGCCAGCCGTGCTCGGGCAACTACAATCCGCCCATGACCGATCGCCCCATCAAGGTCCTGATCGCCAAGCCCGGCCTGGACGGCCACGACCGGGGCGCCAAGGTGCTGGCCCGCGGCCTCCGCGACGAGGGCTTCGAGGTGGTCTACACCGGCCTCCGCCAGACCCCCGAGATGGTGGTCAGCGCCGCGCTCCAGGAGGACGTGGACGTGGTGGGGCTGTCGATCCTGTCGGGCGCCCATATGACCCTGTTGCCCAAGATCTGCCGGCTGCTCCGCGAGGCGGGCCTGGACGACGTCCTGGTGACCGCCGGCGGGATCATCCCGGACGAGGACGTGCCGGCCCTCAAGGAAGCCGGCGTGGCGGCGGTCTTCGGCCCTGGGACCACCATCGCGTCGGTCGCCGAGTTCCTGCGGGCCAACGCGCGCTCGCGCGACTGACCCCGGCGCCGCACCGATGACCGCCGGCGCAACGGACGACGAGGAACCGCGGCCCGCGAACCCGGAGGCGCGGGCCGCCGACCCGGAGGCTCGGGCCGCCGACCTCGAAGCTCGGGCCGCCGACCTCGAAGCTCGGGCCGCGGCCCTCGCGGAGCAGACCGTCGCCGGCGATCGGCGTGCCCTGGCCCGCGTGCTGACCGCCGTAGAGAACCGGACCCCCCTGGCCGAGCCGCTCCTGCGCCGCCTCTACCCGCTGGCCGGCCGCGCCCACCTGGTGGGCATCACCGGCCCGCCCGGGTCCGGCAAGTCCACGCTGGTCGCCGCGCTCACCACGGCCGCGCGCGCCGCGGGCCGCCCCGTGGCGGTGGTGGCGGTGGACCCGTCCAGCCCCATCACCGGCGGCGCGCTGCTGGGCGACCGCGTCCGGATGCAGGCGCACAGCGCCGATCGCGACGTGTTCATCCGGTCGATGGCCTCGCGCGGGCACGCGGGCGGGCTCGCGGGGACCACCACCGCCGCCGCCGCGGTGCTGGATGCCGCCGGCTTCGATCTGGTCTTCATCGAGACCGTGGGCACCGGCCAGGGCGAGGTGGAGATCGCCGCCAGCGCCGACACCACCGTGGTCCTGGAGGCACCCGAGATGGGCGACGAGGTGCAGGCCATCAAGGCCGGGCTGCTGGAGGTGGCCGACCTGGTCGTGGTCAACAAGGGCGACAAGCCCGGGGCCCAGCGGACCGCCGCGCAGCTCCGCTCGATGCTGATCGCCGGCCACGGGGATGCCACGGGCGGCTCCCTGGCGCCGGGCCGGCCGCGGCCGCGCCAGCCCCAGGTGCTGGTCACCACCGCCGCCACCGGGGACGGGGTGGGGGACCTGCTGGCCGCCATCGACCGGCACCGCGAGGCGGCCGCGGGACGGGATCGCGGCGCGGCCCAGCTGGTCCGGGCGGAGGCACAGGTCTGGGCCATCCTGGCGGAACGGCTCCGCGCGCGGCTCCACGACGACGCGCTGCGCGCCACCACCAACGAGACGCTGCGCGCCGTGGCCGGCCACCGGCTGGACCCCTACGCCGCCGCCGACCGCCTCCTGGACGCCGTCGATGAATCGCCGGCGAGGCGCCGATACAGCCGGGAGGGAGGCTCCGAATGACCATCGAACGGGTCTTCGTGGCCGGGGCGGGCCTCATGGGCCACGGCATCGCCCAGGTCCACGCCGTCATCGGCAAGCAGGTCTCCGTCTACGAGCCGGACCTGGCCCGCGCGCAGGCCGGGGTGGACAGGATCGCCGCCAACCTGGAGCGCGCGGTCGCCAAGGGCCGCCTGGCCGCCGCCGACCGGGACGCCATCCTGGGACGGCTCACCGCCACCGCCGATCCGGCGGCCGTCGCCGATGCCGATCTGGCCATCGAGGCGGTCTTCGAGGACGCCGGGGTCAAGTCCGCCCTCTGGCGCGAGCTCGACCGGCTGGCGAAGCCGGAGGCCATCTTCGCCTCGAACACCTCCTCGATCTCCATCGACCTCCTGGCCGCCGCGGTGGGGGAGGCGCGCCGCCCCGCGTTCGTGGGGATGCACTTCTTCAGCCCCGTGCCGGTCATGCCGCTCGTGGAGCTGGTCCGCGGCGGCGCCACCTCGGACGCGACGGTGGCCGCGATCCGCGGGGTTGCCGCCCAGCTGGGGATGACCGTCATCGCCTCCGCGGACCGGCCGGGGTTCATCGTCAACCGCGTCCTGATGCCGCTCCTCGCCGAGGCGATGCGGGCGCTGGAGGAGGGCGTGGGATCGGCGGAGGACATCGACGCCGGCGCACGGCTTGGCCTCCGCCACCCGATGGGACCCCTGGAGCTGGCGGACTTCATCGGCCTGGACGTCTGCCTGGGGGTCATGCGCGTCCTGTACGACGGCCTGGGCCAGGAGCACTTCCGCCCGCCCGCCATCCTGGAACGCCTGGTGGCCGAGGGGCACCTGGGCCAGAAGTCTGGCCGCGGGTTCCACGTCTATCCCCGCTGACCCGTCCCATGAGCCAAACGGCCCGTGCGGTTGGGGCCGATCATCCCTCCGACATCTGTCCGGGGGCGGATAATGTCGCCCGCAAGGGAATGTGGCCAAGCGCGCCAGCGTCCCGCAGTGCCCCCCTGGAGGAGTCCCGTCGATGAATTCGGCCTCTGAGGCTGCCCAGCCCGCGTCTGACCCGAGTGCCGCGGACATCATCGCGCCGGCCTCTGATGCCGACCAGGCCCCCGCCACGCCCGAGGTGACGCGCCGTCGCTTCCTTGTGGGCGCCGCCCTGACGGGCGGTGGCCTGATGGCTGCCACGCTGGCCGCGTGTGCCCCGACTGCCGCCCCCGGCGGTGGTTGGACCTTCGGCCCGGCTGCCGCCGCCAAGTCGGCCGTGCCGGCGGCCGCAACCGCCGCTCCCGCCGCGGGATCCGCCGCTCCCGCCGCCAGCGCCGCGGCGTCGGCCGCTCCCGCCGCCGCCCTGCCAAAGGGCTGGACCGCCCACGACATCGAGGCGCGGAACATCGTCCGGCGCTACATCGGCAACCTGGCACCCGCCCTGAAGGGCATCTACGGGGATGCCGCGTTTGCCAAGCTGGCAGACATCCTGGGCGCCGCGGACAACTACCCGGAGCTGGCCAAGAAGCCATCGTTTGTCCAGGTCCCGCAGCTCTTTCTCAATGACGCCCTGACGCCTCTCAAGCCCACGGTCGAGGCCGGGGTCAAGGTCTTCAACATGACGATCGACAAGCTCGATCAGAAGATCGACGAGCTCAAGGCGCCGGTCGCCGCGCTGGGCTACAACAAGCAGTGGCCCGGCCCCACCATCCGGGTCACCGAGGGCGACAAGCTCAAGGTCACGTTCAAGAACAACATGGACGAGACGACCGGCGTCCACTTCCACGGCGTCGAGTTCGACGACTTCTTCCAGGACGGCATCCCGTTCGTGACCCAGAAGCCAATTGCCCCTGGTGAGAGCTACACCTACGAGTTCACGGCCAACCGCCCCGGCTCGCTGATGTACCACTCGCACCACAACGCCACGGACCAGGTGGGTCGCGGCCTGTTGGGCGCGTTCATCGTGGATCCCAAGACCCCCACCGCTGAGGACAAGTTCGACCGCGAGTACATCTGGGTCTCGAACGACACACTGGGCGGCTTCACCATCAACGGCCACGGCTTCCCGGCCGTCGTGCCAGTCCTGGCCGCGCAGGGCGAGACTGTCCGGATCCGGTTCATGAACGAGGGAATCATGATGCACCCGTGGCATAGCCACGGGTACAAGATGCGCGTCGTGGCCCGGGATGGCTATCCGCTGGGCACCGCCGCGTTCGACTGCGACACCCTGGGCGTCAACCCGGGTGAGCGCTACGACGTCAACATCAAGGCGGATCGGCCGGGTGTGTGGGCGTTCCACTGCCACATCCTGCCGCACGTCGAGAGTCTGACCGGCATGTTCGGGATGGTCAGCACACTCATCGTGGTCCCGAAGAAGGAGCACGTCGATGCCATCGTCAAGCTCCTCCTTGCGTAGGCGGAGCTTCGCGCTCGGCCTCCTGCTCCTGCTGGTCGCGCTGATCGGGAGCGGCTGCTCGGCGGCCGCCACCCCGTCACCCGCGGCCACCGCTGCCGCCCCCTCCGTCACCGGCGCCTGGGTCCGGCCCCCACAGGGGGCGGGCCTGCCGGCGGCCGGCTACATGGTCATCAAGTCCGGGGGGCAGGCCGACGCGCTGCTGTCCATCACCAGCTCGGCTGCCGGCTCGGTGGAGCTCCACGAGACCACCACCATGTCCGGCATGACCGGGATGCAGCCAATCTCCAGGCTCGACATCCCGGCGGGCGGCAGCGTCGAGCTGAAGCCCGGGAGCTATCACCTGATGCTGATGAGCGTGAAGGCGCTGACCGTCGGTGACAGCGTGGAACTGGTGCTGACCTTCGAGAAGGCGGGCAGGGTGACCGTCAAGGCCGAGGTGAAGAACGGCTGACACCAGCGTCCGGCCCGTCGTCCCAGAGCCGCCGGTCGCATCCGAATCCTCCTTTGACGGGGCCTACCGCCTCGTCATCGCCCTGGCCGTCATCCTCGCGATCCTCGTCGGGGTACGGGTCCTTGGCGCGCCTGCCACCGGCGCGCCCGGCGCGTCGCCCTCGCCGGTCCCCCTGGAGGCCTACCTCTACCCGGATATGCGGGTTGCGCCGGCGCTGTCCGCGCTCGTGGACCAGGACGGCAAGGCGTATCAGCAGTCCGCGCTGACCGGCGGTCCAACGCTGGTGTTCTTCGGGTACACCCACTGCCCCGACATCTGCCCCGCAACGACCGGGATCATCAACGACGTCCTGGCCGGGTATGGCACCGCGATGCGTGCGGTCTTCGTCAGCGTGGACCCGGAGCGCGACACGGTCCCGTGGCTGAAGGAGTACGTGAAGTACCTGCCCACGGGCTTCACTGCCCTGACCGGCGGTGCCGTCCAGGTCAAGACCACCGCCGACCTGTGGGGCGTCCGGTACGCCAGGGTCGAGACGGGGACGCCGGGCGAGTACTCCATGTCGCACACGGCGGAGGTCTACCTCGTCGACGGGGCTGGCAGCCTGCGCGCGCACTTCCCATTCGGCACCCAGGCGGACGCGATGCTGGCCACGGTCCGGCTGGTCACCGGTACCGGCTCGCCGGCCGGCTCGTCGGCGGTCACGCCGCCGCCTGCAACCTCGACCACGCCGCTGCCGACCGTGGCCCCGGGCACGACCGCCGCACCGGTGGGCGCCCTCAGCATCGAGGTGATCTCGTCGTCGGTCTGGGCCGGCCCCGCGACCCCGGTCATCATGCGGCTCACGGGGCCGAACGGTCCGCTCGTCGATACCCGGCTCGCCGTGAGCATCCAGATCACCACGGACGACGGCCGGGGCGAGGTCGTCAGCCGGGCGACCGCCGTCGCCGTCAAGCCGCCCGGCGTCCCCGACGTGTCCTACGTCGCATCGGTCAAGCTGCCCTCGGCCGGCTGGTGGCGAATGGCCGTCTCGACGCAGGTGGGCGAGACCCGCCTGGCCGGGGCCATCGCCCTCGCCGCGCTCGATCCGGGGGCCACGCCTTCGATCGGCAGCCGCGCCCCGACGGCCCACACGCCAACCCTCGACGACGTGGCCGGCGTCGCGCTCAAGATCACCACGGACCCGCTCCCGGACCTGCGCCTCTCGAAGACGTCGACGACTGACGCGCTGGCGGCCCGCAAGCCCTTCGTGCTGATCGTGGATTCGGGGCGCTTCAAGGTGACCCCGGCCTGCGGGAAGGCCCTGGGCCTGGCGAAGTACCTGGTGGATCGCTGGCCCACCGTCCCGTTCATCCACCTGGAGCCGTACGTCTACGACGTCATCACCGACACGGCCGTCATCCGGGGCAGCCTGGGCGCACCCACGATCGTGCCGGCCGCGGACGCGTGGGGTGTCGCGGGGCCGCCGTGGGGCGCCGGCAGCATGCCGTGGGTCTTCATCGTGGACGGCAACGGGCTGGTCCGCGCCAAGTACCAGGGCGTCGTGGGCAGCGACGACGTCGACGTGATCGTCTCGCTCATCCAGCAGGGCGGGTAGCCCGCAGCAGCCTGACCGTCACGAGCCCGGTCGGCGCGGCAGCCTGCCGGCCGGGTGACCCCCCCGGCGGCGGTGACCCCCCGACCGGCGCGTCCGCGCCTGTCTACAATCCCCCGGATGCAGCCCGAGCAGCGTCCCGACGCCTCCGACGAGACCCGTGACTGGCTCGACTCGCTCGACGAGCTGGTCGCCGGCGCCGGCCGTCCGCGAGCCGCCCAGGTGCTGCGGGCCGTCCTGGATCGAGCCGCGCAACTGGACGTCGGGCTCCCGCCGCTCCTGGGGACCCCGTACGTCAACACCATCGACCATGCCGACGAGCCGCTATACCCCGGGGACGAAGCGATCGAGGCCCGCATCGAGGCGTACGTTCGCTGGAACGCCGCGGCGATGGTGGTCCGCGCCAACGTGCGCTCGCCGGGGATCGGCGGGCACCTGGCCACGTACGCGTCCGCGGCCACGTTCTACGAGGTGGGGCTCAACCACGTCTTCCGCGGCCGCGACGACGGGCGCCCCGGCGACCAGGTGCTCTGGCAGCCGCATGTGGCGCCGGCCATCTACGTCCGCGCCTGGCTGGAGGGGCGGATCGATGAGGCGCGCCTGGATCACTATCGCCGCGAGACGGGCGGCGATGGGCTCCCGTCCTACCCGCACCCACGCTCCATGCCCGACTTCTGGGAGTTCCCCAACGCGTCGATGGGCCTGGGCCCCATCAACGCGATCTACCAGGCCCGATTCAACCGCTACCTGCACAACCGCGGCCTGCTGGACACGTCCGGCAGCCACGTCTGGGGCTTCCCGGGCGACGGCGAGATGGACGAGCCCGAGGCCCGGAGCGGTCTCTTCGTGGCCGCCCAGGAGGAACTGGACAACCTCACCCTGGTGATCAACTGCAACCTGCAGCGGCTGGACGGCCCGGTCCGCGGCAACGGCAAGGTGATCCAGGAGCTGGAGGCGCACTTCCGGGCCGCGGGCTGGAACGTCATCAAGGTGCTCTGGGGGAGTGACTGGGACCCCCTGTTCGCTCGCGACGTGGACGGCGTCCTGGCGGACCGGCTGGGCCGCGTGGTGGACGGCGAGCTCCAGAAGGCCGTGGTGGCCGGCGGCGGCTGGATGCGGGAGCACCTGTTTGGCCCGGACCCGCGGCTCCGCGCGCTGGTGGAGCATCTGTCCGACGCGGACCTGGCCGGCCTGCGGCGCGGGGGCCACGACCCCCGCAAGATGCACGCGGCCTACCGGGCGGCGCTGGCCCACAAGGGCGCCCCCACCGTCATCCTGGCCCAGACCGTGAAGGGCTACGGGCTGGGGAAGGGGATCGAGGCCCGCAACATCACCCACCAGGCCAAGAAGCTGGCCGACGCGGACCTGCGCGACTTCCGCGATCGACTGGGGATGCCGGTCGCGGACGCCGCGCTTCACGATATGCCGTATGTCCACCCCGGGCCCCGCTCGCCGGAGGTGGCCTACCTGCTGGAGCGGCGCGCCGCGCTGGGCGGCCTGGTGCCCCGCCGGCTGGTGCCCGCGGTCGCGCTGCCGTCGCCCGGCCCGGCCGTGGACGCGGAGTTCGATGCCGGCAGCCCGCTGGCGGCGTCCACCTCGGCGGCCTTTGCGCGTCTGCTGCGCAACCTGATCCGCGACCCTCGGCTTGGTCCGCGAATCGTCCCGATCATCCCCGACGAGGCGCGCACCTTCGGCCTGGATTCGCTCTTCAACGAGGTCGGGATCTACGCGCCCACGGGGCAGCGCTACGAGCCGGTGGACGCCGACCTGGTGCTCAACTATCGCGAGACGCGCGAGGGCCAGGTGCTCCAGGAAGGGATGACCGAGGCCGGCTCCACGGCCGACTTCCAGGCCGCGGCGACCAGCTACGCCACGCACGGCTACCCGATGATCCCCTTCTACGTCTTCTACTCCATGTTTGGCTTCCAGCGGACGGGCGACCAGTTCTGGCAGCTGGGCGACGCGCGGGCGCGGGGCTTCCTGGTCGGGGGGATCGCGGGCCGCACCACGCTCAACGGCGAGGGGATCCAGCACCAGGACGGGACCAGCCAGGTCTTTGCCTCCGCCTACCCGGGCCTCCGCCAGTACGACCCCGCCTACGCCTATGAGCTGGCGACGATTGTCCGGGACGGGATCGAGCGGATGCACGTCCGGGGCGAGGAGGTCTTCTACTACCTGACGCTCTACAACGAGAGCTACCCGCAGCCGCCCCGGCCGGCGGGCATGGAGGAGGGGATCCTGCGCGGCCTGTACCTGGTGCGAGCCGGGGCCGCAGGACCATCGCGCCGCGTCGCCCTGGTGGCTTCGGGGCCCATCGTGGAGGAGGCCCTCCGGGCGGCCGAAGCGCTCGAAGCGCTGGCGGTGCCCGAGGCCGAAGCCGGCGAGGCCCCCGGGGTCCCGCGGGTAGGTATCGGCGTCGACGTCTGGAGCGCCACGAGCTTTGGTCAGCTCCGTCGCGAGGCGGTGGGGGAGGGCCGACCCGAGGGGCCGCCGGAGCGGCCATGGGTCGCCGAGCAGCTGGGCTCGCGGCCCGCCGATCTCGTCGTGGGCCTGTCCGATTTCACGCACCTGTGGCCCGAGCAGATCCGGCCGTGGGTCCCCGCCCGCTACATCACGATCGGCGCCGAGGGGTGGGGGATGAGCGACACCCGCCAGGCGCTGCGGGAGCTGCATAGGCTGACGGGCGAGGCGATCGCCGCGCGTGTTCGGCTGGAGCTGGGGGCCTGATCTTGGGGTGTAGAGTCTGCCCGTGAGCAGCAGCCTCCCTCGAGCGACCGGTTCGGACCTGGACGTCTACATCGTCGGCGTGGCACGCACCCCCATCGGCAAGTTCGGCGGCGCGCTCGCATCGGTCTCCGCGGTGGAGTTGGGCGGGATCGCCATCCGGGCCGCCGTGGACCGCGCGAGCCTGCCCGTTGGGACGGCGATCGACGAGGTCCTGATGGGCCAGGTGCTCCAGGCGGGTGCCGGACAGGCGCCCGCTCGCCAGGCGGCGCTCCGGGCGGGCCTCGCGAGCAGCACCCCGGCCACGACGATCAACCGCGTCTGCGGCTCGGGCCTGAAGGCGCTGATGCTGGGCGCGGCGTCCATCCGTGCGGGCGACGCCGAGATCGTCGTCGCGGGCGGCATGGAGAGCATGAACCAGGCGCCCTACCTGCTCCCGGGGGCCCGCTTCGGCCTGCGGTTGGGTGACGGGAAGCTGGTCGACAGCACCGTCCACGACGGCCTGTGGTGCGCCTTCGAGGACTGTCACATGGGCACGCATGCCGAGCGCGTCGCCATCCGCGCGAACGTGTCGCGGGAGGACCAGGACGCCTTCGCCCTGGCCAGCCACCGGCGGGCCGTGGCGGCACAGGACGCGGGCCGGTTCAACGCAGAGATCGTCCCGGTCACGGTGCGCGACTCCAAGGGCGTGGAGACGGTGGTCTCCCGGGACGAGGGGCCGCGCCGCGACACCTCCCCCGAAGGCCTCGCCCGGTTGCGGCCGGCCTTCCCGCTGCCCACCGGGGAGGACCGCGGATCCGCCAGCGCGGGCACCGTCACGGCCGGCAACGCGCCGGGCATCACCGACGGGGCGGCCGCCACGGTGCTGGCCAGCGGCGCCGCCGTGGATCGCCTCGGCCTCCGGCCGCTGGCGCGGATCGTCGGCTACGCGCAGGCCGAGGTGGATCCCAAGTGGCTCTTCCTCGCGCCCGTCCAGGGGGTGCGTCGCCTGCTCGATCGGACCGGCCTCTCCATCGGCGACTTCGACCTGATCGAGATCAACGAGGCCTTTGCGGCGCAGGTCCTGGCCGACGGCCGTGAGCTGGGCTTCGACTGGGACCGCGTCAACGTCAACGGGGGCGCCATCGCCCTGGGTCACCCCATCGGGGCGTCCGGCGCCCGCATCGTCGTCACTCTGGTCCACGAGCTGCTGCACCGCGGCGGCCGACTGGGCCTCGCCACCCTGTGCCTGGGCGGTGGCGGGTCGGTGGCCATGGCCATCCAGCGCGTCTGAGCCCGCTCCAGCGGCCCCCATCCCCAGTCAACCACCGCACCCGGAGACCCACCGATGCCCGTCGAACCCGTCAGCGCCGCCGCCGCGCCCGTCTTCAAGCTCTTCATCGGCGGGGAGTGGGTGGCGTCCCGCTCCGGCCGAACCTTCGAGAGCCTGAACCCGGCCGACCGCCGGGACGTGGTGGGGCACTTCCAGGCCGGCACGGCCGGCGACACGGCGATGGCGATCGGCGCCGCACAGGCGGCCTTCCCCGCCTGGCGAAACACCCCGGCGCCGCGCCGCGGCGAGATCCTGTACGCCTTCGGTGCGCTCATGGGGCAGCACAAGGAGCGCCTGGCCCAGGCGATGACCCGCGAAATGGGCAAGGTCATCGCGGAGGCGCGCGGCGACGTCCAGGAGGGGATCGACATCGCCTACCTGATGGCGGGTGAAGGCCGGCGGATGTTCGGGGACACCACCCCGTCCGAGCTCCCCGACAAGTGGGCGATGAGCATCCGCCAGCCGCTGGGCGTGGCCGGGATCATCACGCCCTGGAACTTCCCGATGGCCATCCCGTGCTGGAAGATGATGCCGGCGCTGGTCACGGGCAACACCGTCGTCTTCAAGCCGGCCAGCGACACGCCGCACTGCGCCACGCTCCTCGTGGAGCTGATGCAGCAGGCCGGCTTCCCGGCCGGGACGGTCAACCTGGTCACGGGCAGCGGCGCCGAGGTGGGCGACACGATCGTCGACTCGCCGGACGTGCCCGTGATCTCGTTTACCGGCAGCTCGGTGACCGGCAAGGGGATCGCGGCGAAGGGCGGCCAGCGGCTCAAGCGCCTCTCCCTGGAGCTGGGCGGCAAGAACGCGGTGGCGGTCATGCGCGATGCGGACCTGGACCTGGCGGTGGACGGCATTCTCTGGTCGGCGTTCGGGACCACGGGGCAGCGCTGCACGGCGTGCTCGCGGGTGGTGGTGGACCGGCCGGTCGCGGACGCGCTGGTCGCCAAGCTCAAGGCGCGAGCCGAGAAGATGCGCCTGGGCTACGGGCTGGACGCGACCACGGACGTGGGGCCCCTCATCAACGGAGCCGCGGTCGCCAAGGTCGCGGAATACGTGGAGATCGGCAAGGGCGAGGCGCGACTGGTGTGCGGCGGCTCCATCGCCGCGGACGGCGACCTGGCCAACGGCTCGTTCTTCGAGCCCACGATCTTCAGCAACGTGGCGCCCATGGCCCGGATCGCCCAGGAGGAGATCTTTGGCCCGGTCCTGTCGGTGATCCCGGTGGACGGCTACGACGAGGTGGTCAAGGCCGTCAACGGGACGCGCTACGGGCTCTCGTCGTCGATCTTCACGGAGAACGTGAACACCGCGTTCCGGGCGATGCGGGACTTCGAGACGGGGATCGTGTACGTCAACGCGGGCACGATCGGCGCGGAGACGCACCTGCCCTTCGGCGGCTGGAAGGAGACCGGCAACGGTCACCGCGAGGCCGGCCACGTGGCGATCGACACCTTCACGGAGTGGAAGGCGGTCTACATCGACTTCTCGGGTCGGCTCCAGCGGGCCCAGATCGACAACCAGCCCGGCTGAGCCGTGCGCGCGTGGGCGCCTGAGTCGGGGCGCCGTGGGTGTCCTCGCTCACGCTCCGTTTGCCGCCGGCAGCCGGCCCCGGGGCCATGGGCGCGAGGCAGGTCGGCTTGCCGGCCCACGTCGAGCGCGGCGAGGGTCAGCCCCAACAGCGCCGCCCGTTTCCGGGTACCCTCGGGGCAATGACTGACCGACCCGCGACCGACCGGGCGCCCCGCCCCGCCCGCAAGCCGTGGACCGTGGTGGTGGCCACGTTCAGTGCCCGCCATCGCTGGCCGGTCCTGATCCTCTGGTTTGTCCTCACCGGCGGCATGTTCGGCCTGAGCCTCGCGATGGGCGGGACCGCCGCCCAGAACGCCGTCCTCAACAACGACCGGGTCCCCTCCGAGTCGCGGGTCGCGAACAGCACCTGGAGCGCGGCCAACATCCGGGCCGATGCCCCGCCGGCCCCGGCATCGCAGAGCCTGCTGGTGCTGGTCAGCTCGGACACCGTCAAGGTCACGGATCCCGCCTACCAGGCGACCGTCAAGGACGTCATCACCAGGCTGGGTGGCGTCCGGACCACGGTCGACGGCCAGGAGTCCGCCAGCGTCACCTCCATCATCGATCCGCTCACGGCCCCGCCGGCCGCGGGCCTGGTCTCGGCGGACCTGTCCACCGTCCGGATCGTCGGCACCATCCTCGGCGCGGGCACGGCGGTGGATGATCGGGCGGCGCCCCTCCCCGCGCTCTTCGCCCAGCTCCGCGCGGACCATCCCGGCTACCGGGTCCACTCCCTGAACAGCTCGCTTGCGAATGCGGAGATCAGCCAGATGGTCAGCACTGACCTGGACGGGTCCCTGCGCCTGACCATCCCCATCACCTTCGTCATCCTGGTGCTGGCCTTCGGCACGGTGGTTGCGGCATTCGTGCCGCTCATCCTCGCGGTCGCGTCGCTCCTGGGGGCCTTCGGGTTTCTGGCCATCTACAGCCAGCTGGTCTCGCCGGTGAGCCCATACGCCAACCAGCTGATCGTCCTGATCGGCCTCGCCGTCGCGGTGGACTACTCGCTCTTCCTGCTGACCCGGTTCCGGACCGAGCGCCGGCGCGGCAAGACCCGCGACGAGGCGATCGAGATCGCCGCCTCAACCGCGGGCCGCGCGGTCTTCTTCTCCGGCCTGGCCGTGATGATCTCCATCGCCGGCCTGTTCTTCCTCGATGACGCGTTCTTCCGATCGATGGCCCTGGGGACCATCGCGGTGGTGTTCATCTCGGTCGTCGGCTCGCTCACGTTCCTGCCGGCGGTGCTGGCGATCCTGGACATGAAGATCGACCGGCTGCGGCTCCGCATCCCCGGCCGTCACCCGCACGAGGGGCTGGGCATCTGGGCCATCCTCGTCCGCTTCGCGATGCGTCACGCGGTCCCCGTGCTCCTCGCCAGTGCCGTCCTCCTGCTGGCCGTCGCCTCGCCCGTCATGCGGCTCCACCTGGGCCAGACCGACCTGGAGAGCTTCCCCGACACACTGGATGCCGTGCAGGCGCGGAACCTGCTGAGCGACAAGTGGCCGCTGGGCACCACGCTCAATCTCACCGTCGTGGTCACCGGCGCGGACCGGGCGGAGACCCGGGATGCCGTCGCGAAGCTCCCCGCCGAGCTGACAGCGCTCAAGGGCCTGACCGGGCCGGGCACCACCCAGACCTCGGCGGATGGGAAGGTGGCGCGTGTCGTGCTGACGATGAGCGGTGAGCCCAACGACCTGGCCAACAGGGCCGTCGTCCAGGACGTGCGCAGCCGGATCGTGCCCGCGGTCTTCAGCGGCCTGCCGGATGTCCACACCTATGTCGGCGGCGATGCGGCCTTCGTGCTGGACACGGTCCACTTCTACGAGGAGGGGCTGCCCAAGGTCGTCGCCTTCGTGCTCACCTTGTCGTTCCTGCTCCTGCTGCTGGTCTTCCACTCGATCGTCATCCCGATCAAGGCGATCCTGCTCAACCTGATCTCCACCGCGACGGCCTTCGGCGTGCTCGTCCTGGTCTTCCAGGACGGCCAGCTGTCGCAGCAGATGGACTTCAAGGCCGGGCCCATCGAGTCGTTTGTGCCCGCCTTTGTGTTCACGATCCTGTTCGGGCTGTCGATGGACTACGAGGTCTTCATCCTCAGCCGCATCCAGGAGGCGCGGTCCGCGGGACTGGAGTCGAGCGCGGCGGTGGAGCGGGGAATCTCGATCACGGCCGGCACCATCACCAGCGCGGCGGCGATCATGGTCGCCGTCTTCGCGGTCTTCGTGACCCTCCGGCTGGTGATCATCCGTGAGCTGGGCCTTGGCCTGGCCGTGGCGGTGCTGGTGGATGCCACCATCATCCGGAGCCTGCTGCTGCCGGCGACGATGCGCCTGCTGGGCGACTGGAACTGGTGGATTCCGCGCTTCCTCGACTGGATCCCGCGGGTCAACATCGAGGGCACGCCGGAGGACCAGGAGCCGGAGCCCGAGCCGGCCTGAGCTGGCGGGAACGCAAGGCGGCCTGATCGCCACCGGGGCCGCACGGTCCCGCCCGGGCCCGGGACCTCTGGCCGGGTGGCCGTCGCCGCGCCCGGCGGTACGGTTGGGACATGACTCCCTGGCTTCGGCTGCTCGCCCTCGCGTCCGTGCTCTCCATCGGGGAGAGCTGCGGCCTGAAACCGCCGGCCGTGCCACACCTGGAGATCCGCGGGGCGCTGGCGCCGGCTGCGCGGGACGTCCAGGCCGATCGCGAGTGGGCGGGCGTCGAATCCTCGTCGGCGCCCGAACCCGCTTCGGCGGCCGTTCGGTCGGTCAGGCTCCCGCGGGGCTGACGAAGCGCGCCTTCCAGGCCGGGATCGCCTCCGGATTGACGATGTTGCGGGGTAGCTCGCCACGCAGCGCGCGCGCCATGTTGTCCACCGCCATGACCGTCCCCGTCTCACGCATGGCCCGGTTCGCGCCGATCGCGTGCGGCGTGAGCATCACCCGGTCCGGGTCCAGGTCCAGGATGGGGTTGCCGGGCCGGAGCGGCTCCTGCTCGAAGACGTCCAGCGCCGCACCCGCGATCCACCCCTCGGCGATAGCGCGGCAGAGCGCGGCCTCGTCCAGCACCGGCCCCCGGGAGCTGTTGACCAGGTAGGCGGTGGGCTTCATCGCCCGGAAGCGCGCCTCGGTCATCAGGCCGCGCGTCTCGTCGGTCAGGTTGACGTGGATGGTGATCGCGTCGGACTCGGCCAACAACTGATCGAGCGGCACCAGGCGGGCGCCCACCGATACCGCGTGGCCCGGCTCCACGTTCGGGTCCGTGGCCAGGACGCGGACGTCCCAGGTCTGCAGTCGCCGGGCGACATTGGCGCCGATCCGGCCCAGTCCGATGATGCCCACCGTCTTGCCCCAGAGCAGCTCGCCGAGGCGGTCGTCGGCGCGCCACTTGCCCTCGCGGAGCATCCGCTCGTTGATCCGGACCCGCTTGACGAGCGCGAGGATCTGCGCGATGGCGCCCTCCGCGACGCCGACCAGGTTCTCCAGCGCGGGGCTGTTGCACACGACGATGCCGTGGTCCGTGGCGGCGTCCAGGTCGATGACCTCCACGCCGATCGTGGCCTTGGCGATGATGCGCAGCCTCGGGCAGGCCTCGATGATGGGCCGCGTCATCTTGTCCCGGGACGAGACCAGGACCGCGTCCGCGTCCCGGCACAGCGCGATCATCTCGGCCTGGGTGTAGGGCTGGCCGGGGAAGTGCTCGATGGAGCGCCCCTCGATGACGTCGACCCCGGCGTCCTGGAGCGACTTGGCCCAGCCCGGGCGGTCCCACGGCCCCACGGCGACGATGCGCATGCGTTCGGCCATCCCGTTCAGCCCTCCACGTCCAGCAGGCTGCGGCCGGCGAACCGGTCCCGCCAGTGGTCCACGACCTCCGTGTTGAAGACGTTGTCCGGGAGTTCGCCCTTGAGCGCGGCGATCACCGATCGCGTGGCCCACATCAGGCCCGGCTTCAGGCCGCTGCCGTAGTTGGACGAGACCATGTGGGGTGAGAGCAGCACCCGGTCGTCCATGGCCCGGAGCTGGCTGTCGGCCGCCAGCGGCTCATCCCCGAAGACGTCGAGGGCGGCGCCGGCAATCTGCCTCGCCTGGAGCGCGGCGATCAGCGCCGGCTCGTCCACGCAGCCACCGCGGGCGGTGTTCACCAGCGATGCCGTGGGCTTCATCAGCGCCAGCTGCTCCGCGCCGATCATGTGGCGCGTCTCCTTGGTGAGGACCACGTGGAGGGTGACCACGTCGGACTCGCGCAGGAGCGACTCCAGCGACGGCATCCGCTCCACGCGGGCCCGCAAGAACTTGTCGTTGGGCACGTAGGGGTCGTAGGCGATCATCCGCATCCCCCACGGCGCCAGCAGCCTGGCCACGCGAGTCCCGATCCGGCCCAGGCCCACGATGCCGATCACGATCCCGGGGTAGCCGTCCGATGCGCGCCGGCCGACGAAGGTTCCCTGGTGCTCGAGGTTTCGCCAGCCCGCCGTGGTCTTGAGCCAGCGGTCGCGCTCGCGCGTCTTCTTGAGCAGGGCGAGCATGTTGGTCACCGTTCCCTCGGCAACGCCACCCCAGTTCGCCTCGGTCGGCGCGTGGGTGACCAGGATGCCGCGTTCCGTTGCGGCGTCGACGTCGATGTCGTCCGTCCCGATGGTGAACTTGGCCACGATCCGGCAGTCCGGCGCGGCGGCCATGAGCGCCTGCGTGATCGGTGAGGAGCGGATGGAGGTCCCCATCATGGCGTCGCAGCCCTGGGCCATCCGGGCCATCTCTGCCTCGTTGTCGCCCTGCGGTGTCTCCCAGCCGGCGCTGCCGAGGACGAGCTCACAGCCGGCCGCTTCGAGCATTCGGTGGGCCTCCCCGGTCGGGTCCGCCGGGGCAAAGACGAAGACGCGCGGCTTGGCCATGCTCATCCTTCCTGCCTGTGTCAGATGCGCATCCCCGGGACGTGGCGCATCGATGGATCTTCCTCCGTCCGGCGTTCGTCGCGCCGTCGCCGCGGAAAGTGTCGCAGGCGGGGGACCGTGGCACACGCCGGTCCCGCCACCCCGGGGCGCCGCCGCGCTGGCCGCTCAGCCCCGCCATTCGGGTGTCGCCGCGGTCGGTCGCTGGTCAGGCCCGGTCGTCGGGGGCGTGAGCCGGCGGCGCTCCTGGAGGCGCCGACTGACCGGTCAGGCCGCCGAACACCGCCGCCAGGCTGAGGGCCATCACCCCGGCTGTCGCCACCAGCACTCCGGCGGCCCCGGCCACGGCCGCCAGCGTCCCGGCGACGACGGGGAGGGCGATGCGGCCGACGCCGTTGCCCATGATCCGGATCGCCAGCGCCGTGGCCCGCGCGGGGCGGGGCGCCGCCGAAGCCACCCACGCGAGCGACAGCGGCTGTCCGATCCCCAGGCCGGCGCCGGCGGCGACCATGGCGAGCACCACGAGGGGGAGCGGGGTGAGGAACGGGAGCGCCAGGAGCGCGACGGCGCTCACGGCCATGCTGGCCACCAGGAGGACCGGCCGGCCAAGCCTGGCCGCAAGGCTCCCCAGCACCACCCGGACCGCCATGCTGGCCCCCGCCCGGACCGCCAGCAGCGAGCCCACCAGGCTGGCCGCCCAGAGCCGCTCCTGCCCCAGCGCGGGCAGGTACATGACGACGATGTCGATCGACGAGAGCACCGTCGTGCCGACCAGGATCGCCCGGAAGATGCCCGGGGTCCGGAGAATCCCCAGCAGGGTCGTGTCGAGCGGGTGGCCGGCGGGCTCCACTGCCTGCGCTGTCGTCGCCGGTGGCCGGATGAGGAGCAGCAACGGCAGGATCAGGACGCCGATGGCGGCGCCGATCACCATCGTTCGGGTGACCTCATCGGGCGAGCCGCCGCCGGCAACCAGCGCGGCCATCGCCGGGCCCGCCATCTGCCCGATGGACGCGAAGAACGAGAACGCCGCGAAGCCGCGATCGTAGGTCCGCTCGTCGCCGTGGCGGGCGATCATCGCCTGGGTTGCCACGCCCGTCGTGATCTCCCCGAGCCCCAGCAGGGCAAACAGGACGAAGAGCATCCAGGCAGACTCGGGCGTGCTCACCAGCGCCAGCCCGAACCCGGCAACGATGAGCGCGACGGTCCCGACCGCGATGAAGATGGTCGAGCCGCGCCGGTCGATCATTCGCCCCATTCGGAGCGCGAGCAGGAGCGGGGTGATCGAGAAGGAGGCAGACAGGAGGCCCAGGCTGGCCGGGCCCAGGCCCAGGGCGAGGGCCCGGTACGCCACCATCGGCCGGATCATGTTGATCGAGGCCTGGTTGAGCATGAAGACGATCAGCGACAGGACCAGCCACCGGCCGGCGACCCGCGTCGCGATGCGGCCGGTCACGACCCTCCGTGCCGCCGGCTTGCCCCGATCCGCTCCATGTAGGCCACCACGTCGTCGGTCGGCTGGACGTGCGCGTATTTCTGCTCCATGTCGAACAGGTTGATCGCGTGCGGCGCCTCGTGCCGGTCGAAGACGCACTCCTCCGGCATGAGGATCGGGTAGCGACAGGACTTGCCGTCGACCACGGTTGCCCGGACGCAGCCCGAGGTGCTCTCGCCGGTCATGATCAACGTGTCCGCGTCCAGGCCGCGCAGGTGCTGGATGAGCCACGTCTGGTGGAACGCGCTGGGCGCGGTCTTGTACAGGACCGCCTCGCCGGGGAGCGGCGCCAGCTCCGGGATGATCTCGTAGCGTCGCCGCCGGCGCTCCGCCATCTCCGGGTCCAGCGGGCCGAGCGGGGGCCGGTCCCGCCAGCCGGGGATCGCCTCGCTCTGCGTGGTGTGGATGACGGGGATCCCGTTGGCCCGGGCCACCGCCAGGACGCGCTGGACGTGGGGGAGGGCGTCCCACGCCGCCTCGCCGCAGCTGCCCGGCCAGCGCAGGATGGCCTGCTCCAGCGGCTCTCGCCGGTCGCCGTACGCCCAGCGGATGAAGTCGATCAGGATCAGGACGGGCCGGCTGCCGGGCGCGCGGTGCGCCGTGGCTTCCAGGGTCGCCCGGTCCCGCTCGGTGAGGAAGCGGTCCCAGACCCGTTCACGTCCGGCCGTCTCTTCCGCCATGGATCAATCCCTCCTGCGACGTACCCGGCCATTGTGTAGACTTCGGGTCGGCCGCGGAGCAATCCCGGCACATGGGCCCGTAGCTCAATGGCAGAGCAAGTGACTCTTAATCACTTTGTTGGAGGTTCAAGTCCTCCCGGGCTCACCAACTCCTGACACCACTTGACCCCCGGCGGACATCCGTCGGGGGTTCGTGATTCGCGGGTTGTCGGGCTGGCGCTTGGGACCACGGGGTCCATGGACGACCCGTGGACATCTGTCTCCGCCGGCGAACGAGCCGCATGAAGCCGCTCTCGCCCGCTATCGCGCCCCCGAGCTCGGCGCGCGACGCGTCTTGGTCACCTCGTTGCCCGCAGGAGGAAGACCACGCCCGCGATCACCAGCACCGCGATGCCGGCGACGAAAACCCAGTCACCCCACCAGAAGCCGCGGTTGACGCGGCCCAACACGATCAGGATCGCGGAGACCACCGCCATCAGAGTCAAGAACGGATGGGCCGTCACGCGGGATGGCATCTGGTTCCTCCTTCGATCGCTGCGGCCCGACTGGGCCCGCACATGCTGAACCTGCTCACGGCCGCGGCCCACGGAAGGCGTCCATGAAGCGGACCCGCGTGCCAATGCGCGGGGCCGCGTTGGCGTAGACCCGGCCGGCCATCCACGTCAGGCCGACGATGCTGGCCGTCGTCAGCGCCACTGCGAGGCCGACCTGCCAGGACGGCACGTCACTGCTGGCCATCCGAACCGCCATCACGATGGGGGCGAACGGCGGCAGCAGCGAGCACACGATGACCAGGGGGCTGGTCGGGTTCGCGAGCGTCGCGTACATGAGCAGATACCCCACGATCTGGAAGATGGCGATCGGCGCGATGGCGCCCTGGACCTCCTCCTGGCGCGAGACGAGGGAGGCGACCGCCGAGTAGGCAGTGGCGTACAACAGGAAGCCGAGCAGGAACCAGAAGATGTCGCCCAGGATCGAACTCACGGCGAGGGCGGGGATCGAGGCGACATTGGTCACGTGAACCGCGATGAGCGCGGCCGCGCCCACGATCGTGAGCTGCAGGAGCCCGACGAGGCCGATCCCGATGACCTTGCCGGCGAGCAGGCGGCTTGGCTGGATCGTGGCGAGCAGGATCTCCATGATCCGCGTCGCCTTCTCCTCGACCACGCCCTGGGCCACCTGGCTGCCGTAGATCCCCAGCGCGATCCAGAGGAGGATGCCGAGGCCCATGCTGGCGAACACGTTCTCGTTGTCCCTGGGGCTGGGAGGCTGCAGCAGGTGCACCGGGACCAGGGCCATGGCCGAGGCGATGGCTTCCGGCGAGAGGCCGGCGTCGGAGAGGCGTGCGGCCTCCGCGGCCAGGGAGAGGGCCGACTCGATGTTCGATGCGACCGCGGTCTTCGCCACGGCCGTCGGTGCGGTCGCCGACCCAGTCACGAGCACGTCGAGCGTGCCCGCCGTGACCTGCGCCTGGCCGGCGGCGACGTCCGCGATGTCGCTGACGACGATGCTCGCACCCAGGGCCGTGGCGGACGCGCTGAACGTCGGCTCGAGCGCCTGGGACTCGCCGCTGAAGCCCACCCGCGCCAGGTTGGTCTTGCCCCCGAGCAGCGACGCGGCCGCGATGCCGACGACGACGAGGACCGTCATCACGATGGTGCCGCCCACGAAGACGCGCGAGCGCAGGCGCATGCGCACCTCGCGCCGGGCGACGAGGACGGTGGTCGGCAGGGGGCGCGTTCCGCCCAGGCTCCGGGGCCGCGTGCTCATGCCCCTGCCTCCCCGATGACGGACCGGAAGACCTCGCCGAGGCTGGGCTCGACGAGCGCGAACTCGCGCACGGGTCCAGTGGCCAGCGCCGCCTGGAGCAGGGCCTGGTCGTCGACGCCCGGATCCAGCTCGAAGAGCCGCCTGGAGCCGTCGGCCCGGAGCAGGCGCACGCCCGGCAAGCCGATCTCCCAGTCCGATGGCGCGGCCGGGCTGTCGATCCAACGCCGCTCGCGGCCGCCGGCCCGAAGCTCGTCCACGGTGCCGCAGGCGACCATCCGACCGTGGTCGATGATGCCCACGCGGTCGCACAGCCGCTCAACGAGCTCCAGCTCGTGGCTGGAGAAGATGACGGGGACACCCGCCGTCGCCCGTTCGCGGAGCACGCCCGCCATCACGTCGACGGCCACCGGATCGAGCCCGGCGAACGGCTCGTCGAGCACGAGGACGTCTGGACCGAAGACGAGTGCTGCGGCCAGCTGGACCCGCTGCTGGTTGCCCAGGCTGAGGGCCTGGAGATCGGCGTCGCGCCGGTCGGCGAGGCCGAAGCGGTCCAGCCAGCCGAGCGCGGCCTCCCGGGCTTCCGCACCCGCCATGCCGTGCAGCTCGCCGAGGTACATGAGCTGCTCCGCGACGCGCATCTTCGGGTACAGGCCGCGTTCCTCGGGCATGTAGCCGATGTGGCGCCGGGCCTCGAAGGTCAGGGGCACGCCCAGCCAGCGCACCACGCCGGCATCGGGCGTGAGCACGCCCAGCACGACCCGCATCGTCGTGGTCTTGCCGGCGCCGTTGCGTCCCACGAAGCCGAACAGCTCGCCGGCGCGGATGTCGACCGTGAGGTCCTGGAGGGCCACCACGTCACCGTACCGCTTCGAGATTCCGTCGATCTCGAGGGCCCTGTCAGTGGCCATGGCTTTCTCCGACCGTCACGGACTCCACGTTGGAAGGAGGACGACGCCGCGGGCTGTCCGTCCCAGGTCGCGACCCGTGGGTCACGACGCAGCGCTTCGAACCGCCGCGCGTGTTGTCCGGGGGTATGGTGCTCCCGCGGGACGGGCCATGCATTCGAAGGCGACGCGCACGCTCGTCCAGACCTCCGGCGGCGCAGTCTCCCCGCTTCCTGCGGCGGCCAATTGCCCGCTACCCCTGGGCCGTCCCCCCCCGGCTTCGCCGACACCGACATCCGGATCGTGGACACGGCCAGCCGGGCGGTCTGCCAGACCATCGCTTTGCCCGGCGCTTCCGGAGACCTCGCCCTGGACTCGGTCCATCGCCGTGCCCCGCCGGCGTCCGCCCCACTCCTGCCCCCCCGAAGCGATCTCGGGCCCGGCCTGACCGCCGGGGCCGCTATCCATCAGACCCGGCCATCGGCCTCGCCCTGGACAAGGGGGAGATCTTCGACATGAGCCTGCCAGCCGGGGCTCCGGCCGGGGCCTGGAAGCCCGTCGATGGCTTCCAGGCCCGCTTCGCCCGCCAGGGGGCGACCGGCACGGACCCCGCCCTCAACGACCACTCGCTGACCAGCGACCACACCCGCGGCACGGCACACGGCTTCCGAACCCCGACCGCGATGATTGCGGTCGGCGACCAGCCGCTCGGACAGCTGGTCGACACGATCGGCCACTCGGCGATCGGGGCCGGCTCGGCCGTCAGGGGCGCCCCGTTCATGGGACTGTCGTCGCGCATCAACCGGCTCGAGCGGAACACGGCGACGGCCCGATCGGCAACGCAGATCGATGCTTGGGGTTCAAGGTTCGCGGGTGCACACGGGGCTCTCGGGCCGGCCGCGTTCGGCGGCTGCACACCAGAGGCGAGACGGCGTAGCATTTCCTCATTCGCGGTCGACCGTCCCCACAGGAGGCGATTCGTGGCGCGCTCGGCAGGACACGTGCGGATCGATGTGTTCGCCCCTGATATCAGCGGCGCGACGTGCTGACGCGACATGGGTCCCTCGATCTTCCGTACCGGCTCGGCTGGCTGGCTGGACTCGCGTTGGCGGCGCTGCTTGGGGCAGCCCTCGCGCTCAACCCGACCGGGACCTTTGATCCGCCCTGGCTCCTCGTTCCTCTGAACCTGGTCTTCCTGACGGCCTTGCCCTTCGTTTCGTCTTGGTGGGCGCTAACGGCCTACAGGGCCACGGGCGTCCTGCCGGTTCTCGCGCTGGGCGCCGGGATGCTGTCAATCGCCGTGGGCGGTGGAATCGTGCCGGCGGTCCTCAACTACACCGGCGGCCCCAACGAGATCGTGACCATGCACAACTCGGCGGTGCTGCTCGCGGGGATCGGGCAATTTGCCGCCGCCGTCGGCATCGTCATGGGCTATCGGATCCAGCGGCGGGATGGCTCACTCGCCGTGGCTTACGGGCTCGTCGTGGCGGTGCTGGCGCTCCTGCTCGTCCTCGTCGTCCTTCGCCTGACGCCCACATTCTTCGTGCCGGGGCAGGGTCCGACGGTCCTCCGCCAGGTGGTGCTCGGGACCGCCACCCTGCTGTTCGTGGCCGCGGCGCTCATCTGGTGGCCGATCGCGCGGGCAAATCGCGCGATCCCATTCCTTCGTTGGTTCGTGCTCGGCTGTGCCGTGTTCGCTGTGGGCCTGGCGGCCATCCTGGGCCAGAGTGCAGTCGGCGGGCTCGTGGGCTGGATCGGCCGCCTGGCGCAGTACCTGGGCGTGGTCTTCATTGGCGTCGGGCTGATTGGGGTGCGGCGACGGGACGGCGAACAGGGACTGGCCGAGGCCGGCCTCGCCATAGCCCTCGTCCAGGCGACATTGCCCTACCGCCCCCTGGTGGAGTCCGCGTCGGACGCCGTCGCGGCGCTGGACTCGAAGGGCCGCGTGCTCTACTGGAACGACGCCGCGGTGCTGATGTTCGGGCACGCCCGGACCCGGGCGTTCGGCAGGACGCTCATTGAACTCATCGTGCCGACGGCGGACCAGGCGACGGGCGGCCAGGTGCTCGCCGCCGCGCTTGCTCCCGGGCCCGGGATGGTCGGCCCTCGCCGTCTGACCGCGACACTCCAGGGGCACGATGGCCAGCGGCTCACGGGCAGGATCGTCGCCTATGGGTTTCCGGCAGAACCCGACCTTGTCGTCTGCACGATCCGCGACGTCACTGAGCATGAGGCAGGCGAGGCGGCCCGACACGAGACTGAGGAGCGGTTCCGCGCGGCGTTCGAGGCCGTCCCCGATGCGCTGGCGATCGTCGAGGCGGTCCGGGACGAGACCGGCGAGATCGAGGACTTCGCGTTCCGCTGGGCGAACGCCACCTTCCGGGCTCTGTACACAGCGGACTGGGCCGACATCACCGGGCGCCGCCTCTACGAGCTTGTCCCGACGACGATCGCGCGCAAGCCGATCCACGTGAGAGTCACCCAGACGGGGGAGCCCGAGCGCGTCACGGTCCAGGTTGGCACTCGCTGGTTCGAGGACGTGATGAGCCCGTTCCGGGATGGTTTCATCTACGTCTCGCGTGACGTCACCGCGCGGATCGAGGCGGAGGCTGCCAGGGAAGCGTCGGCTGCCATGTTCGAGGCGGTCTTCATGGGGAGCCCGATCGCGACATCGGTCAGTCGGCTCGCGGACGGGGTGTTCGTGGAGGTGAACCAGGCGACCGAGGAGGCGTTCGGCCGCACGCGCGACGAGTTGGTGGGCCGGAGCTCGCTGGATCTCGACGCCTGGGTGGATCCGCTGGAGCGGGCGGCAGTCGCCCAGATCCTGCAGCGCGGCGAGCCCGTCAGGAACCGCGCGGTCAGGCTTCGCTGGAAGGCCGGCCGCATCGTCGACACGCTGACATCCGCGCGAACGTTCGACTTGCACGGCACCACCCATGTGGCGTTTCAGTCGATCGACGTCAGCGAGTTGAAGCGGGCCGAGGCAGCCCTGCGCGAGGCCCAGCGCGTGGGCCGGACCGGTAGCTGGACGTGGGATGCCGGGTCGGATGCGCCGATCTGGTCGGACGAGATGTACCGGATCTGCGGCCTGGTGCCGGAGGCCGGGCCGCTCACCCGGGCGCGTCTCCCGGAGTTCCTCGCGCCGGCGTCGGTGGAGGCGGTCCGGGCGACATTCGCTTCGGCGCTCGCCGGCGGTGGCCCGTTCGAGCTGGAGCTGGAGTTCGTGCGGCCGGATGCCAGCCGCGGCTGCGTGCTCCTGCGCGGCGCACCGCAGGTCCCGGACGATGTGGCCGCCGGCGTGGCCCCCGGTCTCCACGGGACCGTCACCGACATCTCGGAGCTCCGCCAAGCGCGGGAGGCCGTGGATCAGAGCGAGGCGCGCTATCGGTCGCTCGTTGAAGAAACGCCCGGGGTCGTCTACGCCTTGTCGGCCCAGGACGGCGGCCTGTTCTACTCTTCGCATGTCGCGGACATCCTTGGCTATACGCCGGCGGAGCTGCTCGTCGACCCCACGCTCTGGAATCGGTTGATCCACCCCGACGACCTGGCGCTCGTCGAGCGGGCGATCTCCGGGGCGCTTGCCGGCGAGTCCTTTGCCATCGAGTACCGGATCAGCGATGCCCGCGGCCAGTGGCACTGGTTCGAGGACCGCTCCATGCCCAACGCCGCCCCCGGCGCCGAGGAAGCCATCCAGGGCTTCATCCTCGACATCACCGCCCGCAAGCAGTCCGACGCAGAACGGGCGAGCCTCGAGGCTCAGCTCGCCCAGGCCCAGAAGCTCGAATCGATCGGGCGCCTGGCCGGCGGGGTGGCCCACGACTTCAACAACATGCTCAACGTGATATTGGGCAACGTCGAGTTCGCGCTCGCACAGGTCGAGATGGGCTCGCGCCTCGCGACAGACCTCCTCGAGATTGAGAGCGCTGCCCGCCGCTCGGCGGATCTCACCCGCTCGCTCCTCGCCTATGCCCGCGTCCAGCCGGTAACCCCCGAGGTGGTCGACCTCAATGCCACGGTCGCCGCCAGCGTGGCCCTGCTGGAGCGCCTGATCGGCGAGGACGTCCGCCTCACGTTCACGCCCGGCCCCGGGCTCTGGTCGGTCCGGATCGACCGATCCCAGCTCGAGGGGATCCTCGCCAACCTCGCCATCAACGCCCGGGACGCGGTCACCGGCGTCGGCTCCATCACGATCCTGACCGCCAACGCCACGCTCGACGCGCCCGGTGCTGCCGCGATCCCCGATGCCACCCCGGGCGACTACGTCCGGCTCAGCGTGATGGACGACGGGTCAGGCATGCCGCCCGAGGTCCTGGCCCACATCTTCGAGCCCTTCTACACGACCAAGCCGGTCGGCCGGGGGACGGGGTTGGGCCTGTCCAGCGTCTACGGCAGCCTCCGTCAGAACGGAGGCTTCCTGACCGTCGCGAGCGAGCCTGGGCGGGGCTCCACCTTCACCCTCTACCTGCCCCGAAGCGGCGAGCCGACGGACGCCTCCGCGCCAGGGGAGATTGGCTCCCGGAACGTGGGCGGGAAGGAGACGATCCTGGTGGTCGAGGACGAGCCGGCCGTCCTTCGCCTCGCCAAGCGGGCCCTCGAGGCGCACGGCTATACGGTCCTCGCAGCCAATGGCCCGGGCAAGGCCCTCGGCCTGGCCGCCGAGCCCGGCCGGCAGATCGACCTGCTCCTGACCGACGTCGTGATGCCCGGCCAGTCCGGACCCGAGCTGGTCGCCGCCCTGCTGGTCACCCGGCCCCGCCTGCGATACCTGTACATGTCGGGCCAGACCGACCCGGGCACCGTCAGCCCCGTCGCGCCCGAGGTTGGCGCCCGACTGATTCACAAGCCGTTCGCGACGACCGACCTCGCTGCGGCCGTCCGCAGCAAGCTCGATGAGTCGCAGGTCGAGGCGCCATGACCTCCCCCGAACACTCCACTGAGCCCGGTCCCGGCCCGATCCTCGTGGTCGACGACGAGGCGGGAATCCGGCGGATCTTCGCCCGGGCGCTCCGGGAGGCCGGCTACGACGTCGTGGAGGCGCCCGATGGCGTCGAGGCCGTCGAGATCATCGAGCGCCAGGCCGTGGCCCTCGTGCTCCTCGACCGGACCATGCCGAGGCTCGACGGTGCCGGGGTCATCCGGGCCGTCCGGGGCCGCGACGCCACACGGACGCTCCCGATCATCCTGGTCACCGCGCTGGCCGAGATCGAGCATCGTGTCTCCGGTCTGGAGGAGGGCGCCGACGACTACCTGGCGAAGCCCGTGGCGCTTCACGAGCTGGTCGCCCGGGTCCGTGCCCAGCTGCGCAACCACGCGTCGCTCCAGCAGGCGATCGAGCACACGGCGACCGAACGGCGGCGGTTGGCGGCGGCCCTCAGCCGGGTGCAGCTCGACGGAGCGCCGGAGCGCGGGGCCCGTGCCCTCGTCGCCGAGCTGGCCCCCGCCCTGTCGCTGGATTCGCTGGCCATCGTCGCGTTCATGGCCGATGGGCGAGCCATCCTGCTCGGGGTTCATAGCACCTGGCCCGAGTTGGGCAGCCCCGGCGGCCCGCTGAACCCCGAGTTGGCCGCGAGGCTCCGGGCACGTGCCGCCGAGGGGCCGTGGGTCTCGCGCTGGGCAACCACCCCCGACGCGGGCCGACCCGAATCGAGCCTCGAGGTGGCGGCAGTCCCGCTGGCCGGCCCGGCCGGCCCGCTCGGTGTCGTCTTGTTCGGGAACCGGTCGGGCGGCCGCTAACACGGCGTCGCCGGCCGGCTTCCCATCCTGCTCGAGGCCGCGGGCCTGGTCGCAGCGCTGCTGCGCCCGGCCATGGAGGCCGACGAGGACCGGCGGGCGGCCTACGCATCACTTGCAGGGGTCATCGCCCGGCACGCGTTTGTGCCCCACTTCCAGCCGGTGGTCACGCTGGCCGACCGGACCATCGTGGGCTACGAGGCGCTCACGCGGTTCAGCGATGGGACCGCGCCCGAGCTGTGTTTCGCCGACGCCGCCCGCCTCGGGCTGGGACCGGAGCTGGAGCTGGCAACGCTCCGGGCCGGGGTGGCCGCAGCGGCCGGCCTCCTGCCCGGGCGGTTCCTGGGACTCAACGTCTCCCCGTCGCTCGTGGTCGAATCGAGCGGGCTGGGTGCCGTCCTGGCCCAGGCGTCTCGCCCGCTCGTCCTGGAGCTGACGGAGCATGCCCCGGTCGCCGACTACGGCACGCTTCGGGCAACGCTGACCGGCTTCGAGCCGGCGGTGCGGACGGCCGTGGATGACGCCGGGTCAGGCTACGCCAGCCTCCGCCACATCCTCGCCTTGCGGCCCGACTTCGTGAAGCTGGACCTGGGCTGGGTGCGCGGGATCGAGGCCGACACCATCCGCCAGGCGCTCATCGCCGGGCTGGTCCACTTCGCCGCGAACGCCGGCTGTCAACTCATCGCCGAGGGGATCGAGACGGAGACCGAGTGCGGCGTCCTGGCCGGGCTTGGCGTGGCCTTCGGCCAGGGCTACCTGCTGGGCCGCCCCCTCCCGGCGCCAGCGACCACCTGACCGCGATCCGTCCGGGGCTCACGGCGCGCGCGCCGCGGGTCGGGCTCCCATCGGGCATCCCGGGCACCAGCAGCGCCTCAGGCTCGGCCCGGCTTCAGCGAGGTCGCCTCGGCGCCGATACCTCCGGCACGCACTCGATGCAACCACGCGCCGCCACGTCGATCGCCCCTGCGCCGCGAGGCGCCTGCGGGGTCGCTCCCGCGCCGAGGCGATCGCGCTGCGCAGGAGAGACCAGGCTGTTTGGTCGAAGGCGGAGGAGCCATGTCATGAGCCGCCAGCTCCGGTCACCGGTCGTCACCCGCCCGCGGTTCCCGGGCTGGACACGTCCCACCGGGGTCGTGGTCGGCATGATGATCACCCTGGGGCTGACAGGCGCGGCGTGCACGGGTGCGCCTGTCGCGCCGGCTCCGTCGCCCAGTGCCTCGTCGCCCGTGGGTCCGGCGAGCGGCGCCGGGCCGGTCACCGACTACTCGCAGCCGGGGAGCTGGCTGGCGTTGCCGACGACCCGGCCGTTGCCCATTGACGTCTTCTACCTCTACCCCACGGCCTACCAGAAGGCGGGGCCCGATGCCTCGGACACCGCGGCGGTCACCGACGCCGGGATGCGCGCGGGAGCCCAGGCCGCGTACGCGCGGCAGGCCAGCCTGTTCGAGGCCGTGGCCAACGTCGTTGCGCCCTACTACCGGCAGCTCGACGCCACCTACGCGCTTCGGCTGCCGCCCGACGCGCATGTCGCGGCCATCGCCGGCGCCCCGACGATCGACGCGACCGCCGCCTTCGCCTGGTACCTGGAGCACGTCAACGGCGGCAGGCCGTTCATCCTGGCCGGGCATTCGCAGGGCTC
Organism: uncultured Chloroflexota bacterium; assembly: GCA_903822495.1. GTDB lineage: Bacteria > Chloroflexota > Limnocylindria > Limnocylindrales > CSP1-4 > CAIJPD01. The sequence continues at coordinate 32,144 of CAIJPD010000066.1, forward strand.
GGACGTCCTCTGCCACCTGCTCGCGGGCTACCTGCGCGAGCACCCCGACGCGTATGCCCGGATGGTCGCCGCGTACGCCGTGGGCTACTCGGTCACGCCGGCCTTCCTGGCGGCGAACGCGCACCTGCGGTTCGCGGAGCGGGCCGACGATACCGGCGTGATCGTCTCGTACAACACCGAGGCACCCACGATCGGCGGCGTGAACCCGGTGATGCTGGCCGGCGCGCTTGCCATCAACCCGATCACCTGGACCCGGGCCGAGCGTCCCGCCGCGGCTTCGGCGTCGCTGGGCTCGTGGCTGCCCGACTCGGCCGGGGCCTACCGGAGGGTCGACCACTACGCGGACGCCCGCGTGGACCTGGCGAGGGGCGTCGTGGTGGCCAGCACCCCCGATGTGTCTACCTGGGCACCGGGCAAGCCCGGTGGCTTCCCGGCCGGCGTCTACCACTCGCTGGACTACTCGTTCTACTACTTCGACCTGCAGGCGAACGCGAAGGCCCGAATCGCGGCCTACCGCTGATGGCCGGCCAGCCGAGGATGCCGGACGTCCCGCACCGATCAGGGCCGGGTGATGCCCGTCGCCGCCACCCGGGCGCCTGGGTTCGTGCGCCGCTTGTAGCCACGGTCCTGCTCGCGCTGGTCGCCTGTTCCGGTGCCCCGATTGCCTCCGGGCCATCGCCCACCGCGGCGTCGCCACGGGCCTCGCCTGGTCCGGCGGTTCCGCTTGCCGACGCGCTGGCCACTCTCTCGCCGCGTGCGGTCTGGGCCCATTTCTCGGACCTCGAGCGCATTCCCCGCGCATCCCACCAGGAGGCCCGCGCGACCGCCTTCGTGGCCGCCTTCGGCCGGAGCCTGGGGTTCCAGACGATCGTGGATCGTGTCGGCAACGTGATGGTCCGGGCTCCGGCCACGGCCGGGATGGAGGGTCGGCCCGGCGTCGTGCTCCAGGCTCACCTCGACATGGTCACGGTGAAGACGGCCGCGTCCACGATCGACTTCGTCAGCGATCCGATCCAGGCGGTCGTCCAGGACGGCTGGGTGCATGCCCTCGGCACGACCCTGGGCGCCGATGACGGGATCGGCGTGGCGATCATCATGGCCCTCCTCGAGGCGCGTGACGTCGCGCACGGCCCCCTGGAGGCGCTCTTCACCGTCGACGAGGAGGACCTGTTCACGGGCGTGAGCAACCTCGCCCCCGATCTGCTCCAGGGCAGCCGATCCATCAACGTCGACAACGAAGACGACGGGCAGCTCCTCATCAGCAGCGCCGGCGGCGCCTACGTCGAAGCGAGCCGCCCCTACGCCCAGGTCTCGACGCCGGGCGGGATGACCGGCGTCCGGATCACGGTCGACGGCCTGCTTGGTGGCCATTCGGGGGCCGACATCGACAAGGGCCGGGGCAGCGCCCACCAGATCATGGCGCGGCTCCTGCTGGGTGCACCCGCCGCCCTCGGCGTGCGCGTCGCCAGCCTCGCCGGCGGCGACATCCAGAACGCGATCCCAAGCATGGCCAGCGCGCTGGTCGCTCTCCCGCCGGGGCAGGCCGGCGCCCTCGAAGCCTACGTGCGCGAGTTCGGGGCCAAGATCGCCGGGGAGCTGGCGGCATCGGACCCCAAGGTCGCGCTGACCGCCGCGCCGGCCACGCTCCCCGCCAGGGTGATGGATGCGACCGACCAGGCGACCCTGATCGGCGTGGTGGCGGCGGCGCCGCAGGGCGTGGTCAGGATGAGCGCCGACGTGCCCGGCCTGGTGGAGACCTCGAGCAATCTCGGGGTCCTGACCATCGCCGACGGCATGTTCACCGCCAGCGACTTCGTGCGCAGCGCCCTGGATGCGGAGCGCGACAGCCTCGCGCAACGCTGCTCCAGGCTGTTTGCCGATGCCGGCGCCGCGGTCACCGTGGATGGTGCCTACCTCGCCTGGCCACCCAACCTCGCGTCGCCGTTGCTGGCCGTCATGAAGGGCGCCTACGCCACCCTGTTCGGCACGGCCCCCGCCGTCGCAGCGATGCACATCGGGCTGGAGACCAGCGTGGTCAGGGCGACCTACCCCGCGATGGACATGGTCTCGGTGGGCCCGACCCTGCGGGACGTCCACTCGCCGGATGAGCGGCTGGAGGTGGCCAGCGTCGCAAAGGTCTACTCCCTGCTCGTCGCGACCCTTGCGCAGGCCAGGTAGTCTCCGCGGGCGACGGCGCGGGATGCCGAGCAGAACACCCAGGGGAGCGTAGCAACGTGCTGACGACAGGGACGTCCTTGGTGCCGATTGCCCTTGACGGCCTGCCCCCGGTCGCCGTCCGGGCGGTTCCGGTGGGCGGTCGCCCCGCAGCGTGCCGTCGGTCGTCGGCGTCTGGAGCAGCGCTGCCCGCTGCAGGTGCACCCAAGGGCTGACCCTGGGGCTCCCGCGGCGGCGCGTTCGTCGCGACGGGGTGACCTTTGGCTCTTGGTGACAGGTGGCTCGTTGCCTACCGTCCGCGGTTGGCGAGTCACCATGCGCGGCGGGTGCCGTGGCGCTGCGGGACTCCCATTCCAGGGGTGCGTCATGGTCCGTCTCGTTGTGCTGGCGATCGCCATCGTCGTCTCGGCCTGCGGGGGTTCGACGGCGAGCACGAACCCAGCGGGGGGCGGCGTGGGAACCAGCGCCGGCGCCACATCGGCCGGGGCCACCCTGTGTACGGCCCTGCTCGACCTGGCGGACGCGCAGATCAACCATGTCGGGCCGCTGGCATCGCTCCTGTCGGACGGCCTGGCGGCCGGCACCTGGGGCGCCCAGAGCGTCACGGACATCAAGGCCCACATCGATGCCGTCGGGCGGGTGGCCGCCAAGCACCTCAACGAGGTCGCGAGCCTGAAGTCGGCCGACCTCGCTCCGGTGATCGCGGCGGCCCAGAAGGCGTACAGCGCCTACGGCCAGGGCGCCCTCAAGCTGGACGCCTGGGCTGCGACGCTGCCGGGCGGGAGCTCCGACACGGACGACTTCGACGGAGGGACCAACGGCATGGCGGCTGGCCAGCCGTTCCTCCAGGATGCGCTCGACCAGATCGTGACGCTGAACGCCGCGGGCGCCGTCGCCTGCAAGGTGCCGGGGTCCTGATCGACCCGGATGCGGCGGCCGATGTGGCTGTCGCCCATGTGGTGATCGTGGCGCACGCTGCCCCCGGCGACGCGTGTGCCGCGGCCCCGCCATCCGATCCAGTGCCGAGGGCGCAGTGGCGCGTGACGTGGCCCGATCCCCGCGCCTAGACTGCAAACGCCCCGTTCCACGTCCCTGGGCGCGCGTTCGTCCGGGGCTGATCGCGCTCGCACAGAGGGAGTGGCGCTGGTGATGAGCTCGAGACTCCGGGAGTCGGCCAGGTGTGGGCTCCCGCTGCGCCCGCCGCGGACGCGCGTCCGTCCGGCTCCTGGCTTTGCCGAATGGTGGGCGGCATGACCCACGACGTCTTCATCTGTCATTCGTCCAAGGACAGGACGATCGCGAACGCGATCTGCTCGACCCTCGAGCAGCACCAGATCCGGTGCTGGATTGCGCCACGCGATGTGCTCCCCGGTAGCGACTACGCCGGGTCGATCATCGAGGCCATCAACGGCAGCCGGCTGACCGTCCTTGTCTTCTCGAGCAGATCGAACGAGTCTGCCCACGTTCGCCGCGAGATCGAACGAACGATCAGCCACGGGATCCCGGTGCTGCCGTTCCGGGTCGAAGAGGTTGTCCCCTCGTTGGCGCTCGAGTACTTCATCTCCGATGCGCACTGGCTCGACGCGATGACGCCGCCGCTCGAGCAGCATCTCGACCACCTGGTCGGGACGGTCCGGCTCCTGCTCGATCGGCAGGCGGCCACCCTGGCGGGCGCTTCCGGCGCTTCCGGCGCGTCGCCGGCGGCTACGTCTCCGACTCCTGCTCCAGTGCCTCCCGCCCCAGCCCCAGCCCCAGCTCCAGCCCCAGCCCCGGCCCCGGCCCCGGCCCCAGCCCCAGTCTTCGCTGCCCCCCCTGGGGGCGTCCAGCGCAAGCCGCCGATGGCGGTCCTCGCCGCAATTGGCGGTGCGCTGATCGTGGCCCTGGCCGCCGGGGCGTTCTTCCTGGGCGGCGGGGGTCGACCGGGCCCCAGCCAGGCCGTTGCGCCGGGGTCGGGTTCGCCCGCATCGGGGTCACTTCCGTCCGCGCCACCCTCATCCGCATCACGACCATCCGGGTCACTCTCATCCGGCCCGCTCCCGTCCGGGTCGTTGCCTTCCGGCTCGTCCCCGACGGCCTCGCCGGCGTCGGCCCGGCCGGGACCCACCGTGGCGCCCGGCAGTGAGGTCGCCCGGATCACCGCCGCGCTGCCGTCGTCGCTGTCGTGCGACCCGGCCGAGAAGCCCTCGACCGTGACGGCGGAGGTCGCCTCGGTGTTCTGCTACGTCGGGGACGGGACTGTCGCGTACGTGACCTACTCGCTCTACCAGAACGTCTCGGCCCTGCGCAAGGACTACGGTGCATGGCTCGACTATTACGGGCTGTCGATGGGCACGTCGGGCACGTGCTCGACCGGCGACCGCAAGGAGGACATCTGGACCTTCGAGTCCACCCCATCGATCTCCGAGGGCCGCTACTTCTGCGTCGTCGACGACAACAACGAGGCGAACGTCTATTGGACGGATGAGGCGTCGCTCATCCTCGTCGACCTGTCCGGCGATACCGACGCGACGCTGGCCCAGCTCTACACGCTCTGGCGCGACAGCGACTACGACCCGGTCCGACCCTGATCTCCCGATGACGCCAACAGACGCGGCCCCGCCGCGTTCCCGTTGACCGGCGTGGGACGCTTCTAGGTGGAGAGCCGACAGCCGTCGAGCCGGACGGCCTCGACTCGGGCCGCGACTGCGGGACCCACGGTGCATGGCGCGCGCGGCCGACTCGCCTCCGCCTGGCTGCTGGCCCGTTGGCCGCTGCTGGGCGCGCTGGTGGTCACGGCCTTCCTCCTGGGCTTCATCGGCTTCTCCCTCGCCTTCGCTGGTCAAGCGGCCCAGTCGGGGCCGACGAGCGTCGTCTACCTGTCGCTCCAGCTGTTCCTGCTGCAGTCGGGCAGCGTCCCGGAGCCGGTGCCCTGGCAGCTGGATGTTGCCCGCTTCCTGGCACCCGCCACCACCGGGACGGCCATCGTCGTGGCCTTGGCCGGCGTCTTCCGCGAGGAGCTGGCGGAGGTGCGCCTCAGGTTCCGCAAGCGACACGTGGTCGTGTGCGGACTGGGCGATCGAGGGACCAGGCTGGTCCGCTCCCTGCTTGACGCGGGATATCGAGTGGTCGCGGTCGAGCTGGACCCAGCCAGTCCGGCGGTTCACGAGGTTCGACGCCGCGGCGCCCTCGTCGTGGTCGGCGATGCTCGCGCGGGCGACGTGCTGCGTCGCGCGGGCGTCCCGCATGCCGACTACGTGATCGCGCTGGCTGGCGCCGACGACACGAATGCGGCCGTGGCCATCCGCGCGGGTGAGCTGGCGTCCGGCCAGGGTCCCGCACTGACCTGCCTGGCACATGTCCGGGACCCCGAGCTGTGCGTGCTCCTGCGAGCCGAGGAGCTGGCGGGCGGTCACCCGGCGAACTACCGGCTGGACTTCTTCAACATCTACGAACAGGGCGCGCGTGCCCTGCTGAGCGATCATCCGGTCGTGCCTGCCACGTCGAGTGCGCCACACCTCGCGGTGATCGGACTCAATCAGCTGGGCCAGGCGCTCGTCGTGGAGGCGGCCCGCCAATGGCGAGCCGGCCGCGGGGCGGAGCCACGTCGCCTCCGGCTCACCGTGCTTGATCCGGACGTGGACCGTCTCGTTGAGCAGCTCGAGGGACACTACCCCCAGCTCGCCCGGGTGGCGGATGTGGAGCGGGTGAAGACGGGCTTCGCCCGGCTCGATGGCTCGGCCGTCACGCGCGGCGGGCCCTGCGCCGCGGTCCATGTCTGCATCGACGACGATTCGGCGGCGCTCGGGGTGGCCCTGCGCATTCGTCAGTGCCTGGGCGATTCATCCACCCCGGTGACGGTCGATCTGAGCACATCGGCCGGGCTGGCCGGGCTGCTGCGGCGCCCGAATGCCAGCGGGGGCCTGCACCCGTTCGACCTGTTCGAGCGAACACTCCGGCCTGAGCTGCTGCTGGGAGGGACCTACGAGGTCCTCGCCCGCGCCATCCACGCGGAGTACGTCGAGGAACAGGGCCGGCAGGGGGCCACGGCCGGCACCAACCCATCGCTGGTCTCGTGGGGCCAGCTGCCGGGTTCGCTCAAGGAGTCCAACCGCGATCAGGGTGCGCACATCGGCGCCAAGCTGGCGGCGATTGGCTGCGGGGTGGCGCCGCTCGGCGACTGGGACGCGGACCCGGTCACGTTCACCGACGTCGAGTTGGAGCGGCTCGCCGAGATGGAGCACGAGCGCTGGGAGGCACAGCGACGGCGTGACGGTTGGACCCTCGGACCCAAGGACATCGACGCCCGGCTCTCGCCCTTCCTGGTTCCCTGGGTGCGGCTCGACGACGACATCAAGGAGCTGGATCGCCAGGCGGTCCGGAACATCCCCGGTCTCCTGGCCCGGGCTGGCTACCAGGTGGTCCGGGGGCCGATGACGTAGCCGGGCAACCAAGGAATTGGCCTGCTGCATCCGGCCGAATCCGCCGGGGCTCACGGTGCACACCCGCCCGCTCTCCGGCCAGGGCGGCACGTGCACCGGGCGGTCCGCGGCAGCCGTCCGCGGGCCTCGGGCAGCTCTCACGCGGCGCGGCCGCATGCCGGATCACGGCTCGCGGGCGATCCCCGGTGACTCCGCGCAGCGGTGGTTGAGCCCGGCATACGCGGCTAGGTAGCGGACCTTCTGCGCTTCCTCGTCCCAGGACCAGGCGCTCAGCGGCTGATCGGCCAGCGTCGCGCCGCAGCCCGCACAGCGGTTGACGTTGTCGCAGGGGCACAGGACGTTGAGCACACGGGGGGTGAGATCCCCGGTGCCCTCGCCGCGAACGGCCAGGAACTCGCCGCGAAGCCCATGGCAGGCAGGGCACGGCCGGAGGCCCGGATGGAGGTCGGCCGGGGTGGGGGAGAGGCGCGCGCCCTCCCCGGGAGTGGCCGGCCGGCCGCCCTCCAGCCCATCGCCCACGAGGTAGCCGGAGCCCCGGTGCCGCTTGGCCCATCCTTCGAGCGCGCCGCGTCGCCGACGCAGCTCTGCCGCCTCGTCGATGGCCTCAACGAGCAGGAGCCGTCCGACCACCGGGATGCCCAGCGGGGCGTGGGCGCTCGCCGCCGATAATCCTTTGGGAGTGACGTACACGAGATCGGCCGGCCCCAGGCAGACGCAGGTGCCGAGCCCGTTCGCCGCGGCCTGGCGCACCGCGAGCGCGACGAGGCGCTCCCGTGGCCAGTCGACCGGGAGGACCGCCAGGTGGCGGATCACATGCCCGAACCGGATGACGAGATACGGGTAGCCGTCGAAGACCGGTGGCCGGTCCTGAACCTGGGGCCGTCCCTGGCGGGCGACCGGCGCAACCCTGCGGATCACGCCCGCTCCCACGGGAGGTCGATGTCGTCACGACCGACGTGGCCGTAGGCCGCCACCTGGCGGTAGATGGGGCGACGCAGGCCGAGGCGGTCGATGATCGCCGCCGGGCGCAGGTCGAACGTCCCGGCCACGAGCGCCGAGAGATCGGCGTCGGTCCGCCCCATGGTCGCCGTCCCGAACGATGCCACGTTGACCGCCAGCGGCGTCGCCACGCCGATCGCATAGGCGACGGAGACTTCGCATCGACGGGCGAGACCGGTGGCGACCAGCCAGCGCGCCGCCTGGCGGGCGGCATACGCCCCCGACCGATCCACCTTCGTCGGGTCCTTGCCCGAGAAGGCGCCGCCCCCGTGATGCGCCGCGCCGCCGTACGTGTCGACGATGATCTTGCGACCGGTCAGGCCGGTGTCCCCGGTCGGGCCGCCGACGGTGAACGAGCCCGACGGGTTGAGGTGGATCGCGGTCTCCGGCCGGAGGAGCGCGGCCGGGATCACGGCATCCACGACCTCGCGCCGGAGATCCGCCCGGATCCGCTCCAGCGAGATGCCCGGGTGGTGCTGCGCCGAGACGACCAGCGCGACGATGCCGGCCGGGCGGCCGTCGGCGTGGTAGCCGACGGTGACCTGCGTCTTCCCGTCCGGGCGCAGGTAGGGGAGCGTCCCGTCGCGGCGAACCGCCGCCAGGCGGCGGGCCAGCCGGTGGGCGAGATCGATCGGGAGCGGCATGAACGTCGGCGTCTCGTCGCACGCGAAACCGAACATCAGCCCCTGGTCGCCGGCGCCCACCGCGTCGAGCGGATCACCTGCTTGGTCCTGGCCCACGGCCGCGGCGATGTCGGGCGACTGCGGCCGGATCCCGACGTGCACGGCGCAGGTGGCGGCATCGAGGCCGAAGTCGGGGTCGGTGTAGCCGATGTCGCGCACGACGGCGCGGACGACCGCCTCGATGTCGACCGTCGCATTGGACGTGATCTCGCCGTGGATCCAGATCGCGTTCCCGGCGGCGACGGTCTCGCAGGCGACGCGGGCCACGTCATCGACCGCCAGGTACGCGTCGAGGACCGCGTCCGATACCTGGTCGCACAGCTTGTCGGGGTGGCCCTCGGTCACCGACTCCGAGGTGGCGATGCGGGCATAGCCCGAGGGGCGGTGGGCCCCATGAGCAGGAGTGGACATCGGCATGCCTCCCATCTGGACCCTGGGAGTCGCACCGTCTTCCCGGCATGCCGGCCGGGATCGGTTGCGGCGCCGGATGACGGGCCAGGGAGACCCTACGGCGCTCTTGATGGGAGTCCGACAGGCGCCACGGGTGCGCGAACACCCACGGTTGGTTGTCGGAACCCTTGCCCGCATCGCCTCACAGCGTTGGCACCGTTCCGGTCCCGGGTGGAGCCGATGGTTGCCGCGCCCTCGTCGAGCTGTATCTCTCCGGCGCTCTCGATGCGTGTCACTTTCGCGACCCAGAAATCATACCACCAGAGGGTTCCGGCACCGCCCCAGGAACGCGCGGACCGTGGCGAAATCCGCGTCGCGCACGCCCGTGATGGCGTTGACCTGGACGATCAGCGTGGGGGCCACCCGCCGGTCGCGGTCGTTCGCCCAGCGGACCTCGTCGGGGCCCGCGTTGTCGTCGAGCCACGCAAACGGGCGGGTCCCCGCGAAGTCCACGATGTCGGGCCACTTGCTGTCGAACTCGAAGTGCACGACCGGAAGGGATGGCAGGCCCAGCCGCGGGCCGATCTCGACGTTGGCGTCGTCTTCCCAGGTGGTCGCCCAGGCGAGGTCGAAGTCCCTGGCCAGGTCGAGCAGCTCCCAGCGGTGGTCGGGGTTGAGCAGGATCGGGAAGCCTTCGATGCGATGCTCCCGGTACCCCGGCGGGCTGCCCAGGGGATTGAGGACGCCGTCCACGTCGAGGAAGAGGATTGGTCGCGCGGGGGTGGTCGATGACGTGGCGCTTCCTCCCGGTGCTGGATCCGACACCCCGCATTCTGGGTGCTCCTCGTGACACATAGCTGTCACAGCCGAGGGGTCTGATACACCGTGATCGCTCTCGCTAGGATGGGGACTCAATGCAGCGCCTCGACGGCCAGCCGGTCTTCTCGGCCACGGATCTCGTTGGCTTCCTCGCCTGCGGGCACCTGACCGCGCTGGAGCTTGCCGGCGCGGAGCGGCTGGTGGCCAGGCCCATCCGGCCGGATCCGGAGCTCGACCTCATCCAGCAGCGCGGACTCCAGCACGAGCATCGCTATCTCGCCGAGCTGGAGGCGGCGGGCCGCCGCGTCACGAGCATCGCGCCGGACGATTCGATCGAGGACCGCGCCGAGCGCCTGCGCCGCGCGGCCGCCCAGACGGCCGAGGCCATCCGTCGCGGCGACGACGTCATCTACCAGGCCACGTTCTTCGACGGCCGCTGGCTTGGCCTGGCGGACTTCCTGCTCCGGGTTGAGGTCCCCAGCCTGCTGGGGTCCTATAGCTACGAGGTCGCGGACACCAAGCTGGCGCGGCACACCAAGGCCAGCGCCCTGCTCCAGATCTGCTCGTACGTCGAGCAGCTGACGGTCCTCCAGGGTCTCCAGCCCGAGTGGATGCATGTCGCGCTCGGCGGCAGCACCCGCGCGGTGGAGCGCCACCGGGTGGCCGACTACATGGCCTACTACCGGCAGGCCAAGCGCCTCTTCGAGCAGCACGTGGCGGCCACCACGCCGGCGTACCCGCCCTTGGAGACCTACCCGGACCCGGTGGAGCACTGCGATGTCTGCCGCTGGAGCGAGCTGTGCACCGCCCGCCGGCGGGCGGACGACGACCTCTCGCGGGTCGCCGGCATCTCCGGCCGCCAGCGCGATGCGCTCAGGGCGCGCGAGGTCCCAACCCGCCGCGGACTGGCCGGCCTCCATCTCCCCCTGGACCCGCCACTCGAACGCACCAGCGCCCCAAGCCTGGCGCGCGTGCACCTCCAGGCCCGCCTCCAGGTCCTGGGCGAGGACGAGGACCGGGCGCTGTATGAGCCGATCACGCCGGCCCGGCTCCCGGATGGATCACTCCAACCCAACCGCGGCCTGTTCTCCCTGCCGGAGCCCAGCCCGGGGGACCTCTTCTTCGACATCGAGGGCGACCCGTACGCGTTTGACGATGGGGTGGAGTACCTCTTCGGCGTTCTCGAACCCAGCGTCACGGACGCCGATGGCAACCCCACGTTCCATGCCTTCTGGGCACGCGATGACGACGGCCAGGTCACCCTGGATGCGGAGAAGCGCGCCTTCGAGGAGTTGATGGACTTCTTCATCGAGCGGCTGGAGCGCGATCCGGGACTCCACATCTACCACTACGCCCCGTATGAGCCCACCGCCCTCGGCCGGCTCATGGGTCGCCACGGGACGCGGGAGGCCCAGGTGGACCGACTGCTTCGCGGTGACATCCTCGTCGATCTCTACCGGACGGTTCGGCAGGGGATCCGGGCGTCGGTCGAGAGCTACTCCATCAAGAAGCTGGAGCCCCTGTACGGCTTCACGCGCGAGATCGCGATGAAGGACGCCGGGTCATCCATCGTGGCCTTCGAGGCCTGGCTGCAAGTCGGCGGCGATGGCGGGCACGACGACGAGGCCCTCCACGAGATCGAGCGCTACAACCGCGACGACGTCGTCTCCACCCTCCAGCTCCGGGGCTGGCTCGAGGAACGGCGCTCGGAGCTGGCCGACCAGCTGGGCGAGGCCGCCCCACGTCCTCAGCCCAGCACCGGTGAGGCCCCGGCCGAGCTCAGCGAGGCGCTGGCCCAGGTGCAGGCGATCGCCGACCGGCTCATGGCCGCCAACGATGCCGGCGACGCGGAGCCGGGCCCCGACGTGCACGCCCGCTGGCTCCTGGCGCAGCTGCTCTCCTGGCATCGCCGCGAGGAGAAGAGCTTCTGGTGGAACTACTTCCGGCTCATGGAAGACCTGACCGACGACGACCGGATCGCCGAGCGTGAGCCGATGGGCGGACTGACGTACCTCGGGGTCGTGGAGCAGGTGAAGCGATCCAACGTCCACCGCTACCGGTTCCCGCCCCAGGAGCACGGCATCCAGGTGAGCCGGGACGTGCGTGATCCCGCGACCGGTGGCTCGCCAGGGTCGGTCGTCGCCATCGACGAGGCGGCCGGGACCATCGACTTGAGCCGCGGGGTCGGCAGCGTGGCCGCCCACCCGGCCTCGCTCGTCCCGTATGACCTCGTCGGGACCACCGAGATCCGGGCGAGCCTGCTGCGGGTCGGGGAGTGGGTCGCCGATCATGGGATCGACGCGGACGGCCCGTACCGCGCCGCCCGGGACCTCCTGCGCCGGATGCCGCCGCGGGTCGGGCAGTCCGCGGGCCAGCCCCTGGCGGCGGCAGACCAGTCGGTCTCGGCAGCGGCCGTTGAGCTTGCCCTGGCACTCGACGAGAGCTGTCTGCCCATCCAGGGCCCGCCCGGCTCGGGCAAGACGCACACGGGCGCCGAGATGATCCTGGCGCTCGTGGCGGCGGGCAAGCAGGTGGGCGTCACCGCCAACAGCCACAAGGTCATCGGCAACCTCCTGGACAAGGTCGTCGAGCTGGCGGCCAAGGCGACGCTGCCGGTTCGGGTGGGACAGCGAACCGAGATGAGCGGCCAGCCGACGTCCCGATCCGCCACGCCCTACCGCACCAACGAACAGGCCCTCGGCGCCCTCCGATCGGGCGCGGTCGACGTCGTCGGCGCCACCGCCTGGACCTGGTCGCGGGTGGAGTTCGCCGAGTCGCTCGAGGTGCTCGTCATCGACGAGGCGGGCCAGCTCTCCCTCGCCAACGCCGTCGCCGTGTCGCCGGCCGCGCGCAGCCTGATCCTCCTCGGCGACCCGCAGCAGCTCGACCAGCCGCTCAAGGGGTCCCATCCGCCCGGCGCGGATCGCTCGGCACTCGCCCACCTGCTCGACGGGGCCAGCACGATGCCGCCCGAGCAGGGTCTCTTCCTCGATCAGACCTGGCGCCTCCACCCCGATCTCTGCCGCTACACCTCCGAGGTCTTCTACGAGGACCGGCTGGAACCGCGGGCCGGGACCGAGCTGCAGGCCCTGGACGGGGTCGCGCCGCTGATCGGAACTGGCGTGCGGTTCATCCCGGTCCAGCACACGGGCAACGACACCAGCTCCGCGGAGGAGGCGGACCGGATCGCCGAGCTGGTCGCGGCGCTCATGGGGAGCGGTGCCTCCTGGACCAACCGGCTTGGCGAGACCCGTGACATGACGCTCGACGGGATCCTCGTCGTCGCGGCCTACAACGCCCAGGTGGGCGAGATCACGCGCCGGCTGCCGGGGGCGCGGGTCGGGACCGTCGACAAGTTCCAGGGCCAGGAAGCCCCCATCTCCATCTACTCCATGGCCAGCTCCACCGCCGCCGACGCCCCGCGCGGCATGGAGTTCCTGTACAGCCTCAACCGGCTCAATGTCGCGACGTCGCGGGCCAGGTGCCTGACCATCGTGGTGGCCAGCCCGGAGCTGGTCCGGGTGCGCTGCCGGACACCGCGCCAGATGCGACTCGCCAACGCGCTGTGCCGGCTGGTGGAGCTCGCGGAGGCCTGATCGCGGTCGGGTGCACCCGTCCATCCGCCCGGGCGGGATCTTCCACGGCAACGGCGGCGATGACACCGTCAGCGCGATCTTCCAGAGAGGCGTCTTCTTCGGGGGCGACGGCTACGACACCGCCGCTCGCCAGCGGCCGGGACTCGGCCCGTCATGGAAGCGAGCGCCCCGGGTAACCACCGACCGGCCTGCCGGGAGCCTCCGGTGGCGACTGGCGCGCCCTAGGCGGGACCCGGCGGCGGCGGGGCGTCCGCGCCCAGTCCGAGGCGGTACGCGATGGCGCCCGCCGCACCCCGCGAGTCGACCCCCAGCTTGCCCAGGATGTTGGAGACGTGGACGCTCGCGGTCTTCCTGGTGATGAACAGCCGGTCGCCGATCTGCTGGTTGGTCCAGCCGCCGGCGACCAGCCGGAGCACCTCCAGCTCGCGTTCGGTCAGGCGGTAGGCGGCGACTGGGTCGGCGGCCCCGGGGCGATGATCGGACCCCGCGCCGGCGGTGGACGGGCGGGAGCCCGAGATCTCGATCCGCGCGTGTCGCGCCAGGTCCTCCACCATCGCCTGGAGCGGCATGGCGCCCAGTCGCGCGGCCGCCGCATGCGCCGAGGCGAGAGCTCGACCGGCTTCCTCGCGAGACCCGCGATCCCGCAGCGCCGCCGCGGCCGACCGGAACTCGGCGTAGGCGGCGGGCAGCGGCCGCCTCAGCGAGCCGTAGATGGCCGCGACCGACGACCAATCCTGGGCCCGGTCCCGTCCAGCGATCCGGGACCCCTCGGCGGCAATGAGTGCCTGCAGGCCGCCGAGCCGGGCCCCTTCGCCGGGCAGGTACGCGCCGGCCGTTTCGGCCGCGTGCGCCACGGCCGCGATGATCTGGCCGCCGATCGCGACGGACCGGGCGAGGCCGGCGTCGTCATGCGCCGCTCGCGCGGCCTCAGCAAGATCCGCCTCCGCCCGCAACCCGAAGACCGCGACCCACGCCAGGTCCGGCTCTGGTGGCCCGTCGTGCGGATCGATCGCGAGCGCTTCGTCTACCACGCCACGGCCATCCCGCGGGCGCCCCGACCAGGCGGCCAGCTCGACCTGGGCCGCGAGGAGCGGCACCCGGAACTCCGTCTTGCCGAGGCCGTCGTCGATCTCCCTGGCCCGACGGAGCAGCGCGCCGGCCTCCTCGAACGCGCCCCGGTGTGTGCGCACGCGGCCGCTGTTGACAAGCAGGCAGACCTCGGCTGGGCCGCCCGGGTGCAGGGCCAGCCCCGTGTGGGCGGATCGCTCGGCCTCGTCGAACCTCCCGAGTGTGATCTGCGCCCGGGCCGCGAACCCCAGCAACAGCCCACCCTGCGAACGTGCCACACCAAGACGCTCCACCAGGGCGTAGCCGTCGAGCGCGGCGGCGATAGCCTCCTCCGGCCGTCCCACGCGATCGAGCAGGGAGACGAGGCTGGCGGCCGCCAAGGCGATCCCCTCCACCGAGCCGAGGCGCTCAGCCATGGCGGCGGCCTCGCGGAGCCGCGCGATGCCGCCATCGACGTCCCCGAGGACCGCCTCCGCCCAGCCGAGGACGCCCATCGCGAGCGCCATCTCGGCCGGCGCGCCAGCGGCCCTGGCCACCACGATGGCCTCTCCGGCATGGGCCCGCGCCGCCTCGTACGCCTGTGACCGGAGCTCGATGCCGGCCAGTTGGCCGAGCGCCCGTGCCAGGGCGACGGTGGGCGGATCGCGCGGGATGAGGCGGAGGGACGCATCGAGCGCCCTGATGGCGCCCGCCCTGTCCCCGGACTCCCAGAGGAACCAGCGGAGCCGTCCAAGCAGGTGGCTGGCGCGCGAGGGATCCGCCTCCTGGTCCACGGCCTCGAGTGCCACCCCCACCAGGTCGACGGCACGGCCGAACTCGCCTGCGAGCGCGGCCGCCTCGGCGCCCTGTTCCAGGATGGCCGCCAGGTCCAGCGGGAGCCCGGCGGCGGCCATCGGGGCCCGCACCCACGCGGCCCGCGCCTGATCCCAGAGCCGCATGGCGTCGCCAAAGGCATAGACCCGTTCGGCGTCCATCGCCGCCTCGATCAGCGGCGCCAACGCCCGCTCCGGCCGGCCCGCGCGGACCCAGTGGTAGGCAAGCTCGGCGGGCGGCACGGACCGCCCGCCCGACAGGCGCCCTTCCAGCGCTTCGGCGAACGCCAGGTGGAGGGCGACGCGCTCGGCCGGGAAGACTTCCTCGTCGACTGCCTCGCGCAGCAATTCGTGGCGGAAGGCGGACGTCGGCCCACTCGGCGTGTCCACCCGGACCAGGATGCCGCTGTCGAACGCCTCGCGCAGCGCCACGGCCAGGACGCGTGGCGGGAGGCCGAGGGCGGTCGCCAGGAGGTCGTCATCGATCCGGCGACCCGACAGCGCCGCCACCCGGAGCACGTCCCGGGTGGCGGGCGAAAGACCGCCGACGCGGGCGGTGAGGACGTCGCGGAGGACGGCGGGCAGCGCGCCGTCGCTATTCCCCGGCGTCGCAAGCACAAGCTCCTCGATGAAGAGCGGATTGCCGTCGGCCCTCTCCAGGATGCGATCGACCAGCGCGCCGTCGGGCGCCTTCCGCAGCAGTGCGGCCATCTGTGCGGCGACATCCGCACGGCTCAGCGGTCCCAGGTCGATCCGTTCGACACCCTGCTCCCGTTCGAGCTGGCTGAGGAAGCTGCTGGCGGCCGGATCATTGCGGATCCCTTCGGTACGCGCGGTGAGGATGACGAGCGCGCGGACCTCCCGGAGCGCGCGCACCACGAAGCCGACGAGGTCGCGTGTCGATCGATCCGCCCATTGGACGTCGTCGATCACGAGGACCAGTGCACCCGAACTGGCCACCCGCTCCAGCACCCCGACGACGAGCTCGAAGAGACGGGCCTGCGCCATCGAGTCAAGGTCGGACGTCGGCGGGAGATCGACAGCCCTGGGGGCCAGCTCGGGGAGCAATCGAGCCAGCCCGCCACGCGCGGGGCCGAGCACCGCCGGCAATCGCTCCGGCGGCGTGGCCCGGACCAGCCTTCGGAGGATCTCGATGAAGGGCGCGTACGGGATTTCGCTGGCGGTCAACGGAAGGCAGGAGCCGTGGAGCACCTTGGCCCCGACGGACGCGGCATCCTCAAGGAATCGCGCGACCAGGCGCGTCTTGCCGATCCCGGCTTCGCCGGCGAGGATCACCGTGGAGCCGGTTGCCGCCGTGGGGCCCGTGGGGCCGGGGGCGCCCGCCGGGGCCGTGGGGCCGCCCATCGCGGCCAGCCTCCCGTTCAGCCGTGCCAGCTCAGGGGCACGTCCGACGAACGCACGACGCTCCAGGATCTCGGCCACCGTGGCGCGATCATACGCCTCGGTCTTCGGCCGATTGGGGCATGGCGACTTCAAGGCTTGAGGCCCGGCGCCGGCACCTGGACCGGATCCGCGGAGCCCGGGTCACGCGGGCCCGAAGCCCGCGACCAGGAGCTGCTCGCGGACCCTGGCCCGGGCCCGGAAGAGGAGGGTCCGGGTGGCTCCGGGCGTCCTCGCCACCATGGCCGCGATCTCCTGGCCGCGATAGCCGTGCGCGGCGAGCAGCATGGCCCGGCGATCGTCGGTCGGCAGGTCGGCCAGCGCCGTGCGCAGCGCGTCGCCGACTTCCCTGTCCAGCGCCTCGTGCTCGGGGTTGGGCGATCCTGCCGGGATCGGGACCTGACCGTCACGCCGGTTGACCACCATGAGGTGGCGCCCGCGGCTGGCGACCAGGTTCATGGCCACCCGCTGGAGCCAGGCGGGGATGTCGTCGGGGGTCCGCCCGGCGTTGATCTCGCCAAGCAGACGGAGGAACGCCTCCTGGGCCAGATCCTCGGCCACGGCCTCGTTGCGCGTTCGGGCCGTGAGGCGCCGGACCAGCGACTCGTAGTGGAGGGAGTACGCGGTCTCGAAGACCAGTCGATCTGTTTCACACATCTGACGACCCATCCGATCAGGGCCCCGGCGGCGCCGGGCCTGGTTCGAACGGTGGGTCTAAGCCGGGCCATCGCGGATTGGGCTGCAGCCCAGTTCTTGGGTGAAGGGCCCGATCTCAGGCCCGCGCCTGAGGCGGCGAGCGTGCAGTTGCCGGCCGGCCAGGCTGGCTGTTCGCCGCCCGCGGCGACGAACCGCGTGACGCTTCGCCGCCCTCCGCGTCATGAGGGTTGGCGCCATGATCGGCGACGGGCCCCCTCGAAAGACGTTCAAGTGGTCGATCGCCAGGAGGCGCTCCCCGTGGCCAACCCGTTGATGCGTGCTCGCCCCGGGTGGCGGGACCCTGGAGCCATGGCGGCACGCCTGGCAGGGACGGTGAAGCAGGAGCGGCCATGCCGCTGAGCCAGATTGGCGGACTGATCATCGTCGCGGGAGGCGCCCTGGTGGGCGTCGCCTTCGTGGCCTACCTGAGCGGTGCCGGGGTGGGCTTCGGCGGGACGAACACCCAGGGCCTCATCGCGAACGCGGCGCTCGGCGCGTTCGCCCTCGGTCCGACGATCCTGGTGGTCGCCCCGCCGGTGCACGGCCGGGTGGTCCGCATGGGGCTGGCCCTGCTCGCCGCCGGGCCGGCCACCCTGTCCGGCACACTGACCTGGACCTGACCAGGCCCGCCTGCGCCGGGCGGGGGCCCGGCAGTGTTCTGACTCCGGCCCACGGCTTGGCGTCGTCACCGCGGCACGTCCACTCCACGCCCTTCGGCACTTGCCCGCGGCGGCTGGCGCGGAGACGCTACCGGGCGGGCCGTGAGGCGTGTTGCCGTACGAGCCCGAGGATGCCGGTGGTGCCCATGACCGTCTCCGACTTCGGCTGGCCATCCGATCCCAGCGCAGCGATCGACGGCGAATGCGGTTCGCGACTGCCCTGCAACCAGCTCACCGCCGTGATCGCGGCGGGTCCGAGGCCCTCTCGCTAGGAGGAACCCCAATGCGACGCCCTCCGACACCCGTCGTGCGCCGGGGGCACCGCGTCCCGGCCGTGCTGCTGGCGATGGTGCTCGTCACGGGCACGGTGTTCAGCGGCTGCTCCCTGCTCCCGACCGCGGCCCCCTCAGCCCCGGCCTCACCGGCGAGCGGCGCCCGGGACGATCCGACGACGCTGGTGCCGCCGATCCTCGAGACCGGCGACGTCCCGGCCCCGGCCCCCGCGACGACACCCATCACCGGCCAGCTGACCCTGGGGGCGACGACGAGCCTGGCCGCCCAGACGATCGGCACGGCCGGCGGCACGATCACGGCCGCCGGCCTCCGGATCCAGGTCCCCGCCGGCGCGCTGGCCGGCGACACACGCTTCGACGTCAAGCAGGCGCCGATCACCGGCCAGATCTTCGGGGGCGTCATCACCCCGCTCACGCCGCTCTACCGGGTCGACGACGGTGAGGCCGCGTTCGCCGAGCCGGTGACGGTCACGCTGCCGGCGAGCGTCCCGGCCGGGGCGACGGCCATGGCGTTCTCGTACGACGCGGCCACGGGCCGGCTGACGCCGCTGATCCCGATCGCCCAGGACGCGACCTCGCTGACGGTCGGCGCGACCCACTTCTCGGACCTGTTCGGCGCCCTCATCGACCTGGCGAAGATCCCGACGACGGTCGAGTCCGGCTTCCGGCCGGGGATCGACGACTGGCAGTTCGGCAACTACGGGTCGTACGTGGCCCCGGAGGGCCAGTGCGAAGGCCACAGCGTCAGCGCCATGTGGTACTACGTGAACCAGCGCGTCAAGGCCAGCCAGAAGCCGCTCTTCGGCCTGTACGACAACAATGGCCAGAGCACCAAGACGCCCAGCTTCCAGTGGGACGACTCGCAGCCCTACCGCCTGGTCTCCAGCGTCCAGGTCGACCCGATCGCAAACCCGTTCACCTACCAGTTCCTGAAGGACGCGATGTTCGGTAGTGCCGACGGGCGCTTGACCTACAACGCGTTCCGCGCCGCGATCGCGCTCAGCGGCGAGCCGCAGCTGATCGCGATCAGAACCGCGGACATGAGCACGGGGCACGCCATGGTCGTCTACCGCGTCACCCCGGACCTGCTCTACGTGGCCGACCCGAACTACTCGGCCCGCCTGCGGACGATCCCCTACGACGCCGCGACCGGGAAGCTCGGGCCGTATAGCTCCGGCGCCACTGCCGCCGACATCGCTTTGAACGGAGCGACCGTATACACCCGGCTGGCCTACGTTCCCTGGCGGGCGGCGGTGTCGGAGGCCGCCATTGCCGCCCACTGGGCGGAGCTCAAGGCCGGGACCGCCGGCGACGCGGCATTCCCGGACTACGTCCTCCAGGCGCTCGCCAGCGTCGACGCTGCCGGCACCGAGACCTGGGTGCCACTCGTCGATGGTTACCGGTCGGTGCAGAAGCAGCTCAAGATCCGCTTGCTCCGCGCGTCGGCCGCCGTCCACGACATGACGATGCTGGTCTACCGCGGCACGTCATCGGCGGCGATCGGCGCCATGCACCACACGCAGGCTGTCGAGCTTGCGGACGGGGTCAACGCCCTGGGCTTTCGAATCGACGCGAAGCCGACCGGCGGCGAGTGGGACTACGTCGACTTCGTCCGGCTCAAGGTGATCCTCGGTCCCACCGCCTCGCCCAGCCCCACCGCCGTCATGGGCCAACCCGTCGCCGTCGCGGTTCGGATGGACATCGCCGGCTCGTTCGTGCGCGACACGCGCCTCGCGGGCCTGAAGGTCAAGGCGACCGGCGTCCGCACGTTCGGGAAGGACCCATCGGAGACCCGGATCAAGGACCTGGCCGGCGAGATCGCCGCGGACGGGAAGTCGGTGACGCTCACGATCACCTACCTCGACGACCCCACTGCCCCCTCGATAGCGGGGTGCTCCAACGTGACGATCCTGCGCGACATCCCGCTCCGCTCGACCGATCCGACGACCAAGCAGCAGACGTTCTATGTCTCGGGCTGGGACGCGATCATCGCCACCATCCAGGATTCGTACCCGTACTTCGACCGCAAGCGGACCGCGCTGTGCATGACCACGGCGGATTGGTCGTTCAACCGGGACGCCAACCCGAACCCGATGGTCACGATCATCGTGGGCTACTGAGGCAGCGGGGGTCGGGCAGGCGACCCGCGCCGCGGTCAGGTGGCGATCATCTCGAAGCACCACAGGCCGCATCCGGGCGAATCCGGTGGCGTAGTCTGAAGGTGTGATCAGAGTTAGCTTTCACCCGCACATCCCGCCGACGCCTCGGCGGAGGTGGTGACCGCCAACATCGCTGCCCTGCCGGCTGACGAGGCTGGCCACAGGCGTCCCGTTGTCGTCGCGGCGGCGTGCGGTGTCGCCATCTTCCTGTCGGCATTTCTCATGTTTCTCGTCGAGCCGATGATCGGGCTGGGGGTCCTGCCGGTGTTCGGCGGTGTGCCGGCCACCTGGGCGACCGTGCTGTGCTTCTTCCAGGCCGTGCTCGTTCTTGGCTACCTCTACGGCCACCTGTCCATCACCCGGCTCACGCCCCGCCAGGGCGCCGCTCTCCATGCGCTGGTCGCATCGGCGGTGCTGGGCGCGACGGCCGTTGCGCCGGCGCGGTATGCCGACCTGGTCGTGCCGGGGCTCCCGGTCGTCGTCAACCTTCTGGGGATGCTGGCCCTGACGATCGGTCCGGCGGCGTTCCTCATGACGACGACGACGCCACTCGTCTCGTCCTGGTACGCGTCCCTGCGGCCGCACGGGAGGTCGGATCCGTACTGGCTCTATGCCCTGAGCAACGCGGGCTCGCTCCTGGCGCTGCTGGCGTACCCGCTCGTCATTGAGCCGGCGTTCGGGCTGCGGCTCCAGCGATCGGCCTGGCTCGTCGGGTTCGGGGTGCTGTGTCTCGCCCTTGTCGTCATCGCCGTCGAGCGCGTGCGGCGTGCCCGTCCGGATCCATCTCGCCCGGCGACACCCCAACCGCCGACCTCGATCGCCACGATCGCGCCGGGTCGGCGGGCGCGCTGGATCCTGCTCGCCGCGATCCCGTCGGGCCTCCTTGCAGCCGTGACCAACTTCATCACCACCGACCTGATCTCGGCGCCCTTGCTGTGGGTCGGTCCGCTGGCCGTCTACCTCGCCTCGTTCATCGTCGTCTTCTCGCCGCGCGGGGGCCGGCTCGTGCGATCGAGCATCTTCCTCGCGCCGGTCGCCATCACCCTGCTCTGGGTCCCGATCAGCTCGGCCGGGGCCTGGCCCGCGCTGCCGCTGGTGGCACTGGAGCTGCTGGCCTTCGCGGTCGTTGCGCTAGCCCTGCACGGCACGCTTGCGCGCGATCGTCCGCCCGCGACCGGCATGACCCAGTTCTACCTGCTCGTCGCGATCGGGGGCGTGCTGGGGAGCGCCTTCGTCGCGATCGTCGCGCCGATCGCCTTCAAGGGGATCTGGGAGTACCCGATCCTGCTGGTCGCGGCCCTGTTCGCGATGGCGGCGGCAGGCGGCCGTCGCGGGGTCGCCGCCCACGCATCGGCCCGCACATCGGCAGGCGCATCGACGGGCGCTCCCCGTGCCCGGGTGATCGGAGATGACCTGCGGCT
This sequence comes from uncultured Chloroflexota bacterium, assembly GCA_903822495.1. GTDB lineage: Bacteria > Chloroflexota > Limnocylindria > Limnocylindrales > CSP1-4 > CAIJPD01. Next base: position 53,733 of record CAIJPD010000066.1, read on the forward strand.
GGCGTTCTCGTCGGTCACCGCGGGCGCGGCCCGGAGGATTGCTGCCTACGCCGCCGTCGCGGGACTCCTGGTCCTGGTGCTGTCCGCGGAGCGTCCTGCGGCCGTCGCGGTCGCAACCAACTGGCTGCTGGTCGGCGGCCTGCTCCTGGTTTTCGCGGCGCGACCCGCGGTCCTCGCGACGCTCACCTCGGTCGCGTTGGTGCTCGGGGTGTACGTGCTGCCGCCCAGGCCCGTCTTCCAGGACCGGGGCTTCTTCGGGGTCATCCGGGTCGAGCAGGGGACGGATGGGCAGACCTACGAGCTGCGGAACGGAACGACGATCCATGGAAGCCAGTGGCGCGATCCCGCCCGCAGCGGGCAACCGCTCAACGAGTTCGCGACGGCCGGCCCGGCGGGCGACATCTTCGCGGCGCTCCGGTCCGCTTCGACGGCACCCCGCGCGATCGGCCTCGTCGGGCTGGGGGCGGGCGCGCTCGCGGCCTACACCGTCCGTGGCGACACGTTCGTCGCCTTCGAGATCAATCCGCTGGACGTCCGCGTGGCCGCTGATCCCCAGTACTTCACCTACCTCGCGGACGCGCCGGCCGAGGTGGACGTGCGTGTCGGAGACGGGCGACTGCTGGTCGAGTCGGTCGACCCGTCCACGTTCGACATCCTCTTTCTCGACGCCTTCAACTCGGACTCGGTGCCCGTCCACCTGCTGACCACGGAGGCGATGGCGACCTACGTGCGCGCGATCCAGCCCGGCGGCGTCCTGGCGTTCCACCTCTCCAACCGCTACTACGACCTGGCGCCGGTCGTCACCTCTGCCGTGGAGTCGCTTGGTCTCGCCGTGCTCGTGAAGACCTTTGAGCCGTCGGCCGAGGAGATCGCCCGGCACGTCGCCCGCTCGACATGGCTCGTGGCGACGACGGACACCGGGCTTCTCGGTCAGCTCCGCGCGGAGCATTGGGAGGCGGTCACCCACCGCGCGCCGCCCCTCACCGATGACTACCCCGACGTCATGCGGCTGCTCCACCTGCCCTGGTAGAGCAGCCGGTGCGGGCAAGGCGCGGGCCGCACGACCAGGACGCGGGTCCGGGGACCCGGACTTCGTGACCTCTGGCCGCTTCGGACCGGCCGGGAGCGGGTTGTACCATCTGGCAGGGGGAGGGACGTCACGCCCGTGTGGGACGCGCTTCGGAAGGCGTCACCATGCCCCAGCGCCCCGTTCGCGCACTCCGGGGCGGAACGTCGGTCCAGCCGTACAGCCAAGGAGCCCACTTCACCATGCCCCAGCACTCCGTTCCCGCACGCCGCCGTCGGCGCGCCCTGATCGTCGCCCTGCTTGGAGCGGCAGTCATCCTGGTGTCCGGCTGCTCCGCGGCAACCTCCACGCCCGCAGCTCCGCCGACCACCGACCCGACGGCCCAGGGCAGCTCCCTGGTCAACGAGTTCTTCACCATCCTGCAGCAGCCGGATGCGGCGAAGGCGGACCGGCTCAAGGCGTTCCTCGCGCCCGAATTCCAGGTCGTCCGGGACACGGGGGACCAGCTGACCAAGGATGCCTACCTGCTCAAGAACCCCATCGTCGCGACCTTCACGATCACGAGCGTCGTGGGGACGCAGGGCGGCGGCGTCCTCGTGGTGAGCTACCGCATCGCGACCTCGGAGACCATCAACGGCGTGGCCCAGACCACGACGGCGCCGCGCCTCTCGGTCTTCCGCTGGTTGGATGGGGCCTGGCGGCTGTCGGCCCATTCCAACTTTGGGGCGCTCCCGAAGTAGGTCCGGGGGCCGGGATCGGCCGTCGGCGCGAGGCGTCGCCGGCCGGTTGCCCGGGGGAGTGAGGCGTCAGGCGGGCGACGCCGCCTCGTGCCGCGTCGGCTGGTCGTGGTGGTGGGTCAGGCCGCCGTCCTGCTCCGGGCCGGCGCCCGAGGGATCCACGTGGATGATCGCCGTCTCCAGGCGTCGCACCCGGTGGAAGAGCTTGCCGCGGACCTTCTCGGAGATGACGTGGCCCTCGGCGACGGTCAGGCCGGCGTCCACGGTGATGGCGAGGCCGGCCTCCAGGCTGTGGCCCAGCCATCGGAGCCGCACGCGGTCGACCGCCTGCACGCCTTCGACCGACAGGGCCAACTCCTCGACACGGGTGACCATCGCCGGGTCGATGGCGTCCATGAGGCGCGCCAGGACCTGGGATGTCGCCTGCTTGAGCACGAGGATGATCGTGATCGAGATGAGCAGGCCAACGATGGGATCCGCCAGCGGGAAGCCCAGGTAGACGCCGCCCGCGCCGACGACGACCGCGAGCGACGTCAGGCCGTCCGTTCGGGCGTGGTAGCCGTCGGCAACCAGGGCCGCCGAGCCGATGGCCTTGCCCTCCCGGATCCGGAAGACCGCGACCAGCTCGTTGCCAAGGAAGCCGATGAACCCGGCCGCAGCAACGGCGAGCAGGTTGTTGACCGGTTCGGGGTTGACCAGCCGGATCACGGATTCGGCGGCCGCGATGATCGACGAGAGGGCGATCATCAGCAGGATGAAGAGCCCGGCGAGATCCTCGGCGCGGCGGTAGCCAAACGTGTAGCGCCTGTTGGCCGCCCGTGCGCCCAGGATGAAGGCGATCCAGAGCGGGACCGCGGTCAGTGCGTCCGCGAAGTTGTGGATGGTGTCGGCGAGGAGGCCGACCGAGTTCGAGATGGCGAAGACCAGCAGCTGGAGCGTGGCGGTGACGGCCAGGCCGATCAGCGAGAGCTTCAGCGCCCGGATGCCGCGCTTGTTGCTCTCGAGCGCCTCGTCGATCTGGTCGCCCGGGTCGTGGCTGTGGCCCACGAACATCTCGTAGATCTTGCCGAGCGTGCTGGTGGCGTGGCTGTGGCCGCCCGGACCGTGCGAGTGGCCATGCTCGCCGTCGCCGTCGTGCGAGTGCCCATGATCGTCGGCACCATGCGAGTGCCCGTCACTGCCGTCGTCGTGTTCGTGCGGGTGGGGATGGGGATGCGGGTGCTCGTGGCCGGCGGAGGCCGGCTTGGCCGGCTCGGCCTTGGCCGGGTGCGGATGCGGGTGGGGAAGTGGATGCGGGTGCGTGCCGGTCTCGCCGTCCGCGGGGTCAGCCAAGGTGTTCTCCCTGCATCCGCCTGGATCGCCGCCGCCTCCTCGCTTGTCGCGCCACCCGCCCGAGTGCATGATGGGGAGCGACAGCCTGGCCCGATCTGTCATCCAGATGTGCGGTCAAGATACGTGTGATATTTCACAAAGTCAACGCAGCGGATCCGGAGTCGAGGACGCCTTGCACACCACCACCGACCGTCCCGCCGACCGTGGACCGGCCAGCGAGCGCGTCTACCGGATCCTCAAGGAGCAGATCCTGACCTGCCAGCTGGCGCCCGGCGCCAGCCTGAACGAGGGCCGCCTGGCCGAGACCCTCGAGGTCAGCAAGACGCCCATCCGGGAGGCACTGGCGATCCTCGCGTACGAGGGGTTCGTCGACGTCCTGCCCCGCCAGGGATACCGGGTCCGGGAGATCGCGCTGGCGGATGTCCAGGAGATCTTCCACATGCTGCTGCTCCTGGAGCCCGCCGCGGCGTCGGCGGCCGCGGAGCACGCGACCCCGGACCAGCTTCGGCTCCTGCGCGACCTGGCCGGGGACCCGGGCGGGGAGCAGCCCGAGGAGTTCGTGGCGTTTGTCACCCGAAACCGCGACTTCCACGTGGCGCTGGCGGAGGCCAGCGGCAACGCCCGGCTGGCGGCCACCCTCCGCCACACGCTGGAGGAGCTGCAGCGGCTCTACCTGGCCGGGCTGGACCTGCGGACGGCCGTCAAGGACCACCACGGCCAGCACGCCGACCTGATCGCCGCCCTGCTCAAGGGCAACCACCACCAGGCGTACGACATCGCGCGCAAGCAGGTGGAATCGAGTCGTGTTCGCGTGATGGAGGCGCTCTTCGCGGCCATGGCCTCGCCCGGTTCGACCGGGCTGAAGCTGAACATCGAGCCCAGGACGGGCCGCCGCCGCTGAGTCGGCCGCCGCCGCTATCGCCGACGCCGCCGCGGCTCCCGACCCGGATCAGGCGAACTCGGGCAGCACCTCTTCGCCGACCAGCCGGAGCTGCCGGAGCAGCTGGTCGTAGGTCGCGAACGCGGGCACGATCTCCATCATCGTGGCGCCTGCTGCCGCATAGCGCCGCACCAGTGCCCGGATATCCGCCGGCGTGCCGAGCGAGATGTTGGCCAGGTTGGCATCGAAGCCGGACGTCCCCTGTGCGTGCATGTAGCCCGCCCACTTCCACATGTCGGTCTGTTCCTGCGCCACCCAGTCCACGTTGGCATGGGCCTCCGCCTCCGTGGTTCCCACGCTGATCCGGCGCTGGATCACGTAGTCAAAGCCCGCCAGGTCGCGGCCCACTTCGTCCGCCGTGGCGCGGAAGTCCGTGATCATGCCGCCCACCTCGTCCGGGTTGGCGAGGAACGGGAAGAGCCAGCCGTCGGCGTGGTCCAGCGTGAAGCGCACCGCCGGGTGGTCGGCGCCCTTGGAGAGCGACCCGCAGCCGATCCAGACCGGGATGCGCCTGGCCGGCTTCGGAAAGACGATCAGGTCCTGGAAGTCCACGTACCGACCGTGGAACGTGGCCTTCTCGTGCTCCCAGATCTCGCGCATGGCGTCGATGCTCTCGGACAGCTGGAGGTACCGCTCCGCGTACGGCAGGAACGGCTTGCCCAGCGCCGCGAACTCGGGCTTGTCGGTGACGTTGCACACGCCCACGCCCAGGAGCAGGCGGCCGCGCGACAGCGCGTCGAGGGTGGACAGCCCCTTGGCGAGGGTCACGGGGTCGCGCAGCGGCATGGCCATCACGCCCACGCCCAGCCGGATGCGGCTGGTCATCCCGCCCAGAAACGAGAGGGATGTCACGGCGTCGAAGTGGACCGGCTCCTCCGTGTTGGACGAGTCCTTGAACCAGCCTGACGCCGGGGGGCTGCTGCGGTGCTTCTCGAATGACTTGTGGATGTGGTCCGTGACCATGATGGCGTCGAAGCCCAGCGCCTCCGCCTCCTGGGTCACCTCCACCAGCCGGTCGACGCTGGCGGCCGGGCCGATGTGGGGCACTCGCACGGCGAAACGCATCTTGGTCACGAACGATCCCTCGCTGCGGCAATGTCTCGCATCGTAGCGGGTCACCAGGCGTCTCGACGGTCGGGTGGGTGCGGGTTGCGACGAGGGAGTGACGGTCTCGGCGGCAGCGCGTCATATCGGTGCCTGCACTCGTAGCGCCGGGGATCTCAATGTCACGACGTCGCGTTGGTCTTGCCCTCGGGCTCCTGGTCGTCACCCTGGTTGGGGGGTACCTGTTTGTCGGGTCGCTGATCTACGACAAGGTCTCCCTCACCGAAGCCAACTGCGGAGGACGCTGGCCGGCCAACACCCCCTCGGCCTTCACGTCGGAGGACCTGGACACCCAGCCCTTCCTGATGCCGACCTACGAGACCGTGAGGATCGCCAGTCGCGAACCCTCGATCTCCTTGCACGGCTTGTACGTACCGGCCGCCGCGACCCCCAATGCCGGAACGATCCTGATCGTGCATGGCCACAACGTGTGCGTACGAGAGCCGCAAGAGCTGGTGGCGGCGGGGATGGCGCATCGATTCGGGTACGCCGTGCTGCTCATCGACATGCGGAACCACGGCGACTCGACGATCGTGAACGGGCGCCACGCGGGCGGCACCAACGAGTATCGAGACGTCCTGGGCGCCTGGGACTGGCTGGTCACGGCCAGGGGCGTCGATCCCGCACGCATCGGGCTCCTCGGCTTCTCATTGGGTGCGGCAACGGTCATCATGGCTGCCGGCGAGGAACCCAGAGTCGCCGCGGTCTGGGAAGACAGCAGCTACGCCGACCTCAGCGTGGCGCTTCGCGCGGAGCTTACCCGCAACGGGTATCCGACCTTCTTCGAGTACTCCGCGTACCTGGTGGCTCGCGTCGAGAGCGGTGACGACCTTCTGTCTCTCAGCCCGCTTGGTGCGATGGCCAAGCTCCATGGTCGGCCCCTGTACATCGTGCACGGGACGGCCGACTCGCGGCTGAGCGTCCAGTACGCCAACGACCTGGCCGTGGCCTATCGGGCGGGCGGCGGCAAGGTCGACCCGTGGATCGTCGACGGCTCGGAGCACATCAAGTCGATCCTCGACCACCCTGGCGACTATGGGCAGCGCCTGGCTACGTTCTTCACGACGGCGATCGGACGGCCACCCGCCGGACGTTGACGCCGGGCTAGGACGCCGGGTCGCCGCGCGTGGCCGCGATGCGGTCCGCGACACGGAGGGCGTTTGCCTGGATGGTGAGCGACGGGTTGAGCCCCGCCGACGTGACGAACACCGACGAATCCGTGACGTACAGGTTGGGGACGTCGTGGGCCCGGCACCAGCGGTCCACCACCGAGCGGGACGCGTCGTTGCCCATCCGGGTGGCGCCCATCTGGTGGTTGTGCAGCTTGCGGATCACCGGGCCGTTGTTCACGACCCGGGACGCGCCGGCCGCCTCCAGGATCTCGACGGCCCGGCCCGCGAACCAGGTGGCGAGGCGCACGTCGTTGTCATGCGCCGTGTAGGTGATCCGCGCGACCGGGAGGCCGAATCGGTCCTTCACCTGGGGGTCCAGGTCCACCCGGTTGGCTTCGACCGGCAGGCTCTCGCCGGTGACGTGGCTGAACAGGTAATGCCGCCACGTCTCGCGCATCGACCGCTTGTGGGCGAGACCCCACTTCGCCGGGTGCATCGGCCGGCCAGCCAGCTCCACCGGCTCCCCGCCATGCGCCCGGGGGTGGATGAATCCGCCGCGGATGAAGCCGCGACTGGTGTCTGTGGCGTAGTCGTCCATCTCCGTGCGAGTCGCCTCGGTGCCCTTGTGGCCGTCCACGGCCTCCGGGAACACGGCGTACACCGTGGCGCCGGGCGAGTGGAGCATGAAGTTCCTGCCAACGAGGCCCGACGAGTTGGCCAGGCCGTCAGGCGCGGCGGCGCTCGCCGAGTTGAGCAGCAGGCGGGGCGTCTCCACCCCGCCTGCGGCCAGGATCACGATGTCGCCCTCCTGGAGGTGGAGCGCCCCGCTGTCGTCCACGTACTCCACGCCGCGGGCGCGCCCGGTCGCAGGGTCCTGGACCACCCTGGTGACGAACGAGTTGGCCCGAACCTCCAGCCGGCCAGTCGCCAGGCCCTTGGGCAGGAAGGTCTCCGTGGTGCTGGCCCGGGCCCCGTTGGGGCAGCCGTATGACGAGCAGAAGCCCTTGGCCATGCACCGCGAACGGCCGTCGTAGTCCCGGGACAGGATCCCCAGCGGGACCGGCTGCGGGTGGAGCCCCAGGGCTCGGGCGCCGCGCTCCAGGATGGCCCCGGCGCTGTTGCGCGGGACGGGCGGGAGCGGATACTCGCGCTGGCGCGGAGGCTCGAACGGACTCAGGGCCGCCGAACCCGAGACGCCGATCAGGCGTTCGGCCTGGTCGTAGTAGGGCTCCATCTCGGCGTAGTCGATGGGCCAGTCGGCCAGGCTGGCGCCCGCGACCGCGCCCTCCTCCGAGAGCACCCGGAAGTCAGACTCGCGGAAGCGCCAGGCCAGGGCGGAGTAGTGGACCGTGGACCCACCCACGACCATCGCGTTGGAGAAGAGCTGGACGGAGGTGGCCAGCCGCACGGCGGGGACCGCGTCCGTGGGCCGCCAGGTCCGCGGCTCCTCCTCCACGGTGGGCCACAGCAGGCCGCGCCGCGCCAGGATCTCGTCCTCGATGAAGTCGCGCCGGCTCATCCAGGGACCGCGCTCCAGCACCACGACCCTGAAGCCCTTCTCCGCGAGCCGCACGGCCGCCGGCATCCCCCCTGCTCCAGAGCCCACCACGACGACGTCCACGCCGGGATGGCTGCGACGCGCGGCGGTCATGCTGGTTAGGCGCTCAGCGGGTGGGGTCGGTGGTGCCGTCCGGGCCCAGGCCCGGCAGATTGGGTTCGTTGGCGTCGTACCAGCCAAAGGGCGGCTCATAGCCGGAGCCACCCGTGGGGCCGGGGAAGCCGATGGCCTCCCAGCCCACGCCGTTCGCGTTGCCGCCATGGCGCGGGTCGCCGTAGAAGCCCTCCATGGTGGCCTCCACCAGCCAGCTCAGCTCCGGGCTGCCCTCGGTCTCCAGGGTCAGCAGGATGGTGTCCTGTTGCTCCCCGGTGAGCGCGGCGAACGCACAGCCGGGCCGGAGCGGGTCCGCGGTCACGGCGGCCGCGTCCAGCGTCATCGCCAGCTCGGTGATGCTCGCCACGCGCGCCGGGGCGTCGCCCAGCTCACCCAGGACGAAGTTGATGGTGCCAGCCTCGCGGGCGCCGGGGAGATTGTCGTCAGACGGGATGATCCGCTCGACGGCCGCGCTGATCGCGGCCAGAGCCGGGGGACCGAGCGGGGACGCGGGGCTCACCCGTAGCGCTCCCGGCGCACCAGATCCTCGAGCGGCTTGCGCGCCGTGCCCGGGGCCACCTTGGGCGCTCGTCCGGCCTCCGTGGGGTACCCGATCGAGACCATCGAGCGCAGGACCTGGTCCTCCGGGACGCCGAGGAGCGCACCGATCTCCGCCTGGTGCTCCCGCCGCACGCGGCCGATGGCGCTGGCCAGGCCGTGGGCGGTGGCCGCGATCATGATCCGCTCCGAGAGGCGACCCTCGTCGTAGCTCTCGTTGTCCGGGTTGCCGTGCGGCACCGTGGCGATGCAGATCACGACCGGGGCGATGCCGATGTGCGGCGTGTAGGTGGCAATCTCGGCCATGCGCGCCCGGGTGGCCGGCTCCGTGACGATGATGAAGGTCCACGGCTGGCGGTTGCCGCCGCTGCCCGTCCAGCGGGCGACGTCCAGGATATCGGTGAGGATGGATTCCGGGACGGCGGTCGGGAGGAAGTCCCGGACCTGGCGCGTCCGCTTCAGGACGTGCGTCACGGCGGCCGGGGCGGGTCCCGACGTTGGCGCGGCGGGCGGGTAGGGGGATGGGGTGGGGGCGGTGCGGTCCCAAGCGTTCGACATGACGCCAGTCTAGCGAAGCCATCGCCCCGGAAGCACCCGGTGCGAGCGTGCTACCCTTCGATCATCCTTTCGTTGCTGGTCCCGTGAGGCCGGCGTACCGGTCCCGTGAGGCCGGGAAGGAGGCTTGTCCACCGTGTCCGGGTCCATCCGCGGCGCCGCTCGCCGCCCATCGCAGCCCGTGACCGGTCTTCCCGTCCCGATTCCGGGACGGCGCTCCCGTGGACCCGTCGCCGGCACCCCATGTCCGGGAGTCAGCGCTTGATCCTGCCGCCGCCGCCGCGCTCCAGCGCCGTCGTGGACCCGCGCATCGGGGACCACGGCCCGGCGCTGCTCGCGCTGGAGGACGGGACGGTCTTCCCGGGGATCTCGTTCGGGGCCCCGCTCGCCGCCGGCGGGGACCTGGTGGTGAACACCAGCCAGACCGGCTACCAGGAGGTCTGCACGGACCCCTCGTACGCCGGTCAGGTCGTGGTCATGACGTACCCCCTGATCGGCAATTACGGCCGCCTCCCGGCCGACGACCAGTCCCTCCGGCCATGGCTGCGCGGACTGATCGTGGCCAACGCCACGGCGGCGGTCCTCGAGGATGCGCGCCAGCTGGCCACCCTCCTGCGCGGACAGGGGATCCCCGCGCTCGCCGGGGTCGACACCCGGGCCCTGGCCCGCCACCTGCGCGAGACCGGCTGCCTGCGCGGGATCCTGATGGCGCCGGGCGGCACGGATCCGGTGGAGGCCATCGCCGCGGCCCGCGCCGTCCGGCGCTGGGAGGACCAGGACTTCGTCAGCCAGGTCTCGCACTCGGAAGTCGTCGAGTACGGCAGCCCATCCGAAGGGGGCCCGCTGGTCGCCATCGTGGACATGGGCCTCAAGGCCAACATCGTGCGCAGCCTCCGGCGCCGGAACGTCCGCGTCCGGGTGCTGCCCCACACCACGAGCCCCGGAGACCTGCTCTCGTCCGACGTCGACGGCGTGGTCCTCTCGCCCGGTCCCGGGGACCCGGCGCGACTGGAGGGCCTGGTATCGCTCGCCCGCGCGGTCATCGCCGACCAGCGGCCCCTCCTGGGGATCTGCCTGGGCCACCAGGTGATCGGCCGGGCAGCGGGGGCGGAGACGCGCCGCCTGCGCTTTGGTCACCACGGCGCCAACCACCCCGTCCAGGACGTGGAGACGGGCATCGTCCAGATCACGGCGCAGAACCACGAGGTCCAGGTGGTCGGGGAGTCGCTGCCGGCCGCCAGCGGCTTCATGGTCAGCCAGATCAACCTGAACGACCGGTCGGTGGAGGGCCTGCGCCACCGCGAGCTGCCCATCGAGACCGTGCAGTATCACCCCGAAGGTGCGCCGGGCCCGCTGGATGCGCTGGCCGTCTTCGACCGGTTCGTGGCCCATGCGGCCTCCCGCGCCGGGGGTCCACGGTGAGCGCGGTGCCGGGTCAGCAGGGGCCGGAGGCGGGTTCGGCGGGCCACGCACGCCCCAGGTCCGTCCTGATCCTGGGCTCGGGCCCGGTCGTGATCGGACAGGCCGCCGAGTTCGACTACGCCGGCACGCAGGCCTGCCGCGCGCTGCGTGCCGAGGGCGTCCGGACCATCCTCGTGAACTCCAACCCGGCCACGATCATGACGGACCCCACGGTCGCGGACGTGATCTACCTGGAGCCGCTGACCGTCCCGGCGGTCGAGGCGGTGATCGCTCGCGAGCGGCCGGACGGGCTGCTGGCGGGCCTGGGTGGCCAGACCGGCCTGAACCTGGCGATGGACCTCGCCAATGCGGGCGTCCTGGACCGCTACAACGTCAAGCTCCTGGGCACGCCCCTCGAGGCCATCCACATGGCCGAGGACCGCGAGGCATTCCGTGACCTCCTGGACCGGATCGGCCAGCCATATGCGCCGTCCTTCATCGTGGAGGGCGCCACGCCGGAGGCCCGCGAGGCCTCGCGCGACGAGGCGCTCCGCGAGATCGGCCTGCCGGCCATCGTCCGGCCCGCGTTCACGCTGGGCGGCACCGGCGGCGGCATCGTCGAGACGCTGGAGGCCTACCACGAGCGGATTCGCGCGGGGCTGCGCGCCAGCCCCATCGGCCAGGTCATGGTGGAGCGCTGCCTGGTGGGCTGGCAGGAGGTCGAATACGAGGTGATGCGCGACGCCGATGACACGTGCATCGCCGTCTGCTCCATGGAGAACGTGGACCCGCTGGGCGTTCACACCGGCGATTCGATCGTGGTCGCCCCCGTCCAGACCTTGACGGACGCCGTCCACCAGCGGCTGCGCTCCGCCGCGCTGGCGATCATCCGCGCCCTGGGCGTGGAGGGCGGCTGCAACGTCCAGTTCGCGCTCTCGCCCGACTCCACGGACTACGCGGTCATCGAGGTGAACCCACGGGTGAGCCGGTCGTCGGCGCTGGCATCCAAGGCCACCGGCTACCCCATCGCCCGGGTGGCGGCGCAGATCGCCATGGGCAGGCGCCTGGCGGAGATCCCCAACGTGGTCACCGGGACCACCGTGGCCGCGTTTGAGCCCGCCCTGGACTACGTGGTGGTCAAGCTGCCGCGCTTCCCGTTCGACAAGTTCCCGCGCGCGGACCGCTCGCTGGGCAGCCAGATGAAGGCCACCGGCGAGGTCATGGCGATCGATCGCACCTTCGGCTCGGCGCTCAACAAGGCGCTCCGCGGCCTGGAGCAGGCGGGCGCGGGCCCGCTGGCCGAGGACCCGGCCTGGGGCCCCACGCTGGACTATCTCGGCGCGGTCTTCCCGGCCGAAGGCGAGGATGCCCGCGGCGACCAGGTGATCCACTGGGTGGGCGAAGACGGCAGCGCCTGTGAGTCCACGCGGTTCGCCCAGCGCTCCGCCGCGCCCATCGTCCTGAAGCAGTTCCTCACCCCGTCGGACAACCGGCTCTGGCGGATCCTGGGCCTCCTCCGCCGCGGGGTGCCGGAGGACGTGATCGTGCGGGCCACGGCGATCTCGGCCTGGTTCGTGTCGGAGCTGCGCCGGAACGTGGACCTGGAGCTGGCGGTGACGGCCATCGGGACACGGCTGGCCGACGCCACCGACGCCGAGGCGGCGGAGCTGCTGGCCACGGTCAAGCGGGCCGGCTTCGGGGACCGGGAGCTGGCGACGCTGGCTGGGGTGGCGGAGACGGACCTCCGGGCGACACGGCTCGCGCTGGGCATCGTGCCGGGCTACGCCATGGTCGACACGTGTGCCGCGGAGTTCGCGGCGGAGACCCCGTACTTCTACTCCACCTATGCCGCGTCGGGCTCGGCGCCCGAGGCGCCGCCCGTCCAGCGGCCGGCCGCCCTCGTCATCGGCTCTGGCCCGGTCCGGATCGGGCAGGGGATCGAGTTCGACTACTGCGCCGTCCAGGCGGCCGACACGCTCCGCCGCTCGGGCTGGAGCGCGGTGATGATCAACTCCAACCCGGAGACCGTCTCCACGGACTTCGATGCCTCGACCCGGCTCTACTTCGAGGCGCTGGACGCGGAGAGTGTCCGGAGCGTCATCGATGCCGAATCGGGCGGGTCCGGGGCCGGCGGCGCCTCGTTCGCCGACCCGGCCGCGCCGATTGGCTACGGCCTCCTGCCCGCGGTGGTGGCCTTCGGAGGCCAGACGCCGCTCAACCTCGCGGCCCCGCTGCATGACGGCGGGGTTCCGCTCCTGGGCTCCGACCTGGAGGCCATCGACCAGGCGGAGGAACGCGTCCGTTTCGCCGCCCTGCTGGATCGGCTGGGGATCCCGCAGCCCGAGGGCGGGATGGCCCGCTCCGTGGACGAGGCCATCGCCATCGCCGACCGGATCGGCTACCCGGTGATCGTCCGCCCGTCGTTCGTCATCGGCGGCCTCGCCATCGACTTCTGCTACTCGCCCGAGGACCTGGTCCGGCAGCTGGCGGTCGCCACGGTCGTGGATCCCGACCGGCCCGTCCGGATCGACCGCTACCTCGAGGGCACCGAGGTGGACATCGACGCCATCTCCGACGGCCACACCGTGCTGATTCCGGGGCTCCTGGAGCACGTGGAACAGGCCGGCGTCCACTCGGGCGACTCGATGGGGATGTTCCCGCCGCAGTCCGTCTCGGAGGCGGACCAGGGCCTGATCGTCGCGTCGATGGAGCGGGTGGTCCGGGCGCTGGGTGCCCGCGGCCTCGTGAACGCGCAGTTCATCGTCCGCGAAGACGGGGTCTACCTGATCGAGGTCAACCCCCGCGCGTCGCGCACGGTGCCGTTCATGTCCAAGGTGACCGGCGTGCCGATGGTGGAGCTGGCGGTCAAGATCGCGCTGGGCGCCACGCTGCCCGAGCTCGGCTGGGGCGGCGGCCTCCTCCCGCCGCCGCCGTTCGTCTCGGTCAAGGCGCCGGCGTTCTCCACGTTCAAGTTGCGTGGCGTGGATCCCTCCGTGGGCCCGGGGATGCAGTCCACCGGCGAGGTCATCGGGATCCACACAGACCCGCGCGTGGCGCTGGCCAAGGCGCTCCAGGGCGCGGCGCTCATCCCGCCACGGCCGGCGGTGGGCGGGCCCACGCTGCTCGCGCTGGTCTCGATCGCCGACCGCGACAAGAAGCACCTGGCACGCCTGGGCCGGGCGCTGGTGACGGCCGGCTACCGGGTGGCCGCGACGCCGGGGACCCGGGCAGGCCTGGCCGCGGCGGGGATCGAGGCGTCGGGGGTGGCCAGGCTGGGCGAGCAGCCGGCGGGCGACGAGGTGCCAGTCCTCGACCTCATCGCCAGCGGCGAGGTTCGGCTGGTCATCAACACGCCCACGCCGCGCTCCGGGGTGGAGCGGGACGCGGTGGCGATCCGGCTGGCGGCGACGGGGGAGGGGATCCTCTGCCTGACGGCGATCGAGACCGCGGTGGCGGCCGCCGAGGCCCTCGATCCGGCGATTGCGGCCAGGATCTCCGAGGTGCGTTCGCTCAACGAGTGGGTCCAGCCTCGCCCGGAGGTCCGCGGCCACCGCTGATCGCGGCTCGGCCGGGCTGATTGCGCCGCGGCCGGGCTGATCGCGCTGCGGCCGGGATGACTGCCCGCCTTGGGCCGCCTGGGGGCTACGGCGCCTGGACCACCAGCGCCTGGCCCAGTGACCAGAGGGTCAGCGTGGTCAGGCCCACCATCACGATGGCCAGGGGAACCTCGCGGAGGCGTCGGTCCCCACCGGGGCCTCCGTCATTCGTCGTCCGTCCGGCATCCCGCGCCGCGACCACGTGCCCGCCCCAGGCGCCCAGCATGTGCCCACCCACGACCGCCGCCAGCTGGATCGTCCAGACGAGGCCGGCCGGCAGCCAGGCGCCACTCGGCTCGTAGAAGGCGGTCGGCAGGAGCACCCAGCCCTGCTGGAGCGGGTCGGCGAGCGCCACCACGATCCGCTGGCCGTCGACCAGCAGGTAGGTCAGGTAGTGGGCGACCAGGTAGCCGATCGCGATGGGCAGGAGGGCGGCGCCCGTGGCCGGGACACCCACCGCCCGGACCGCGAGGAAGGCGGCGCCAACGATGACCGCGAGGAAGGCGACCAGGAGACCCGCCTGGCCCAGCGTTGCCGGGGCGCCGAAGAGGTTGAACCAGGCCTGCGTCTGCGACAGGCCGTCGAACAGGATCGAGCCCGTGCCCAGCCCCACAAGGACGACATCGGCGGCCAGCCAGCCCTCCTCGAGGAGGCCGGTCCCGAACCCGCGGCGCCGGAGCGAACCCTCGTCATCGGTGAGGGTGAGCGGGGCCAGGCGCCCCAGCAGGCCGAACCAGACCGTGAACGTCTCGCCGCTGGCGCGCCACTCGTCGCGCCCGAACTGGGCCATCATCGCCAGCGTGAAGACGGTGTAGGCCAGGACGACGGCGAAGAGCGTGAAGGCGTCACCGCCGCCCAGGATCAACTCCAGCCCCACGAACACGGCGAAGCCGGCGACGGCCGGCCAGATCGCGACGCGCGTGGGGAGCTCCGCCGGGGTGATGCCCGTGACGCCCAGCCGGCGCAGCGCCCAGGCCCCCAGGTCGTGGAGCGTCGCGAAAGGATCCAGCCACTCCCAGGCGGGACCCACGAAGGCGCTGACCATCGCCAGGCCCACCCAGCCGTAGATCCACAGGAAGAGGTGGCCCACCTCGGCGCTGGATGAGCCGCCCACGATCCCCTGGGCCACGATCCACGTCCACGCGACCAGGCCAAGGATGCGGAGCAGGCCGCGGAGCGCGCCCGGGACGATGACGCGCCGGGCGCCATCCGGGGCCGGGACGGCCGCCCGCAGGTCGCGGGCCAGCACGAAGACGAACGACAGCGCCACGACCAGGCCCGCCCCGGCGACGTACACCGCCAGGGGCAGCCGGCTCGCGTAGACCGAGCTGACCTGGTGTGCGGCGGCCGTGGCCGGCAGGGCCAGCGTGACGAGGGCGCCGCCGACGGCTCCGGAGAGCCGGGCGAGGCGGGACGACCAGGTGCGGGTTGGCATCGGCCCGAGGATCAGGCTGCGGGCTTGCGGCGCAGGAGGACGGTCGCCACGGCGCCGATGAGCACGACGACGGCGATGATCGGGATGAGCACGTCCATGCCACCCGACGATGCCGCGTTGGAGCCGGCACCTGGGGCGGGCGTCGCGGGAGCCGCCGCCGACGGGGCGAGGGACGCGGCCGTCGAGGGCGCCGTCGTGGCGGTGGGTGCGGCCGTGGCGGCCACGGTCGGCGCGGCGGTGGGCGCCGGCGTCGGGGTCGCGGGTGCCGGCGTGGGCTGGGCAACCGCGAGCGACAGGGTCCCGCGCGCGACGTCCTTGTCGGCGGCGACGCTGGTCCACTGGATCGAATAGGCGCCCGGCGCCAGCGGCGCCGCCAGGGTGAACGTCAGGAGGGCCGGGTTGCCGGCGTTGATGGCCGCGTCGGCCACCTTGGTCCCGCCCGCGTTCAGCAGCTCCGCGTGGCTTCCCGACTGGAGCGCTTCCGAGAAGGTCAGGGTGATGGGCCCCGGGTACGGACCGGGGACCGTGGCCTTGTCGCCGGGGTCGCTGGCGTTGAGGGCCGCATGCCCCAGGGCCCCCATGGGTGCCACCAGGAGGACGAGGATCACCACGGCGGCGGCGAGGGCCAGGGAACGGGCGGATGGGGTGTGCATGGCGGGGATTGTACGTTCGGCCAGCTGTCGCCGTACGTGTCGGCGGTACGATCCGTGGGACAGGAGGGGCCCGTGAAGCTCGACTATCCATCGATCGCCGTGGACGTGGCCGGGCAGGTGGCCACGATCCGGATCCGTCACCCAAAGCGGCCGGGCGGCGACATCCACTGGGACCTTGGCGAGGTGTTCAGCGCCCTGCGCGGCGAGGATTCCGTTCGCGTCATCGTGATCACGGGCGAGCAGGACGGGGTCTTCTCGCTGGGGCCCACCACGGCCCAGTATCGAGCCTCGATGGCCACGCCGGGGACGCTCACGGACCCGCATCGCCTCTGGCGCACGTTCACCGGCCTGGTGCGCTGCCACGAGGCGATGGCGCAGATCGAGAAGCCCATCGTTGCGCGCGTCAACGGGACGGTCATGGGGTTTGCGCCGGCGTTCATGTTCGGCTGTGACCTGATCATCGCCCGCGAGGACGCGCTCGTGGGGGACACGC
This sequence comes from uncultured Chloroflexota bacterium, assembly GCA_903822495.1. Classification (GTDB taxonomy): domain Bacteria; phylum Chloroflexota; class Limnocylindria; order Limnocylindrales; family CSP1-4; genus CAIJPD01. The sequence goes on from CAIJPD010000066.1 coordinate 70,327, forward strand.
ACCTGGCGCTCGCGGAGTTGGAGCTGAAGGGCCAGCCGTTCGGCGCCCCGTTTGGCATCGTGCCCGGGGACGGTGGGATGGCGCTGGCGCCCCTCTTCTTCTCGCCGCCGGTGGTCAAGGAGTTCCTGATGCTCCGGCGCACGTTCAGCGGTCGGGAGCTGGCCGACATGCACCTCATCAACCGCGCGGTCCCGGCCGGGGAGCTGGACGCCACGGTCGACGACTTCGTCCGACGGCTGCTCCAGCGCCCCGCCTACGCCCTGGCCTGGACGAAGCGCGTGGTCACCCGCCACGTGGTTGAGCAGCTCAACCGCACCCTGGACGCGGGGGCCGCGTTCGAGATGGTCACCTTCCTGCAGGCCGAGCGGGCCGGCTTCGAGGACCCGCTGGACTTCTAGCCCCGCGTCGCCGCGACGCATCCGCGTGCCCTCCCTCGACACTCGCGGCCTCGCCAACCCCGAAGCCCTTCGGCCGGGGCCAACTACAATCGCTCCAACAGTGTCCCACCGGCCGCTTGGAGCCCCATCGCCCATGTCCGACGTCCACGTCCCGTTCACCGACGAGCGCCTGCCCAACGGCCTTCGCCTGATCATCGCCGAGGACCACCTGGCCCCGGTCGCCGCCGTCAACGTCTGGTACAACGTCGGCTCCAAGCACGAGCAGCCCGGCAAGACGGGCTTCGCGCACCTGTTCGAGCACGTGATGTTCCAGGGCTCCGCCAACGTGGGCAAGGCCGAGCACATCGCCCTGATCCAGGCCGCCGGCGGATCCATGAACGGGACCACGTGGCTGGACCGGACCAACTACTTCGAGACCATGCCGTCCCACCAGCTGGAGCTGGCGCTCTGGCTGGAGGCCGACCGGATGGGGACCCTGCTGTCGGCGCTCAGCCAGGAGAACCTCGACAACCAGCGGGCCGTCGTCAAGAACGAGAAGCGCTGGTCGTACGACAACCGGCCGTACGGGTCGTGGAGCGAGAAGATCCAGGAGTACCTCTACCCGGAGGGGCACCCCTACCACCACACGACCATCGGCAGCATGGAGGACCTGGACGCCGCCTCCCTGGAGGACGTCGGCCAGTTCTTCCGCACCTGGTACGCGCCCAACAATGCGGTCCTCTCCGTGGTGGGCGACGTGGACCCCGCCGAGGTCCGTCGCTGGGTGGACCACTACTTCGGTGCCATCCCGGCCAACGCCAGCTTCCCGCAGCTGGGGGACCTCAGCCTGCCGCCCACCATCGGCGGCGAGATCCGTGAGACCGTCACGGACAACGTGCCGCTGCCGCGCATCTACTGGGGATTCCGCTCGCCGGCGTTCGGCGACCCGCGGCTCGACGCGCTCGACCTGGCCGGCCAGATCCTGTCGGGCGGGAAGGGGAGCCGGCTCCATCGCCGGCTGGTCCGCAAGGAGCGGCTGGCGCAGGACGTGTCGTTCTTCTCGATGGGCTTCGTGGGCGGCGCCTCCATCACGGCCGGCTGGGCCACGGTCCGGCCCGGCGTGGATCTTGCCGTGGTCGAGGCCGCCTACTGGGAGGAGCTGGAACGCCTGACTCGGGAGCCTGTGACCGCGGACGAGCTCCAGCGCGCCAAGGCGCTGATCGAATCGGACGAGCTGGGCGCGCTCCAGAGCACCGATGAGCGGGCCGACCGACTGTCCATGTACGCGACGCTCTTCGACGATCCCGGCATGATCAACCGGATGCTGGACCGCTACCTGTCGGTGACGGCTGAGCAGATCCGGGCCGTCGCGGCCGACGTGCTGCGGGTCGACAACCGCGTGGTGCTCACCTACCTGCCGAAGGGAGCGCCACCCGACGGCGACGCGCAGGACGTGCCCGGTGAGGCCGGTTCCGATGACAAGCAGGTGGTGGCATGACCGACATCGTCGTCAAGGAGCGGCCCACCCCGGGCACGCCCCGGCCCTACCAGTTCCCGCCGTTCGAGCGCCGGCAGCTGGCCAACGGGCTCAACGTGCTGGTCGTGGACCTGCCGGGACGCCCGCTCCTCTCCGCCCAGCTGGTCTTCCGCTCCGGCGCGGCGGACGAGCCCGCGGACCAGGCCGGTGCCACGGTGCTGGCGGCAAGGGCCCTGTCCGAGGGCACCAAGTTCCGCGACGCGATCGAGCTCACCGAGAATGCCGAACGGTGGGGCGCCTCGCTCCACGCCGAGGCGGGCTGGGATGCCGTGACCGCCGGCGTGGCCGTTCCGGCCGCGCGGCTCCTGCCGGCGCTGGAGCTGCTCGCCGAGATGGTCCTGGAACCCGCCTTCCCGGAGGCCGAGGTGGACCGCCTTCGCGACGAGCGGCTCAACGACCTGCTCCAGGCCAAGGCGGATCCGCGCCGCCGCGCCGAGGAGGAGTTCGCGCTCTCCATCTACCGCGGCTCGCCGTACGGCCGGCCCATGGGCGGGACCCGCGAAACGGTTGCCGGGCTCAACCGCGACCGGGTGGAGGGGGCCTGGGCCCGCTGGTTTGATCCCGCGCGAACCACGCTGGTCATCGGTGGCTCGCTCGCCGGCCTGGATGTCCACCACATCGCCAGCACGCTGTTCGGCGCGTGGGACCGCCATCCCAGGGCCGTCGTGCCCGGTGACATCCCGGCGGACTCGGCGGTGGAATCCAGGTTTGTCCGCGTGGTCCATCGCCCGGGCGCGGTCCAGACGGAGATTCGGATCGGCCACCCGGGAGCGGCGCGCCGGATCCCCGACTTCCACGCGGTCTCGGTGATGAGCGCCATCCTGGGCGGCCTGTTCAACTCGCGGATGAACATGAAGCTGCGCGAGGAGAAGGGCTACACCTATGGCGCCAGCGCCGGGTTCGACCTTCGTCGGTCCGCCGGCCCGTTCGGAACGCGCGCGGCCGTCAACACCGAGGTCACCGTCCCGGCCGTGCAGGACATGCTGGCCGAGCTGGACCGGATCCGCGACGGCCTGGTCGCCCCGGACGAGCTGAACGCCGCCCGCGACTTCCTGGTCGGCATCTTCCCGCTCCGGTTCGAGACGCCGGGCGCGGTGGTCGGTGCGCTGGGCGGCCTCGTCTCGATGGGCCTGCCCGACGACGAGCTGAACCGCTACCGGCCGGCCATCGAGGCCGTGTCGGCGGAGCAGGTGCTGGCCGCCGCGCGGGCGCACATCCAGCCGGATCGCTCGGCGATCGTCCTCGTGGGCGACGCGGACGCGTTCGGGGCGGACCTCGAGGCCGCCGGCCTTGGACCCATCACGATCCACCGGGACGACGCCGGGCCGTCACAGGAGTCAGGGGCTGCCGACGCCGTCGACTGACGGGGCCAACACGTCGGCCGGCGGCACCTCGCCGACCGGCGCTGGCGCCACCCCGCCCGACGCGGCCACATCGGTCCCGGATCAGCCCGGCGCCACGCCGGGGATCATCTCGTCGCGTCCCACGCCCAACTCCGGCGGCTTGGGCGGCCGCGTCATCCGGCACCTGCCAGCCCTCGCCTCGCCGGCCTATCGGAACCTCCTGTTCGGCTACACGGTGGCGACGATCGGCGGCCTGATGTACTCCACGTCCCAGGGTTGGCTGGTCCTGACGCTGACCAATTCGCCGGGGCTCCTGGCACTCACGACCGCGGCCCAGAACGCCCCAATGCTCCTGATCTCGCTCCTGGCGGGGGCGCTCGCCGACCAGGTTGACCGGCGCCGGCTGCTGGTCCTGACCTACCTGGCTGGCGCACTCCTGGCGGTGGTGCTGGCAGTGCTCACGATGACCAACGCCGTCGTCTACTGGGAGATTGTCGTCCTCGCGTTCCTCGGCGGCGCCACGCAGGCCGTCTCGTATCCGTCGCAGCAGTCGATCCTGCCGACGATGGTCCACCGGAGCGCCATCGGCAATGCCATCGCGCTCAACTCGGTCTCGTACAACATCGCACGGATCCTTGGGCCCGCGCTGGCCGGGCTGGCGATCGCCGCCGGCGGGCTCGTGGTGGGCTTCTGGGCCAACGCCGCGGGCTACCTGGTGGTCGCCGCGATCATGTGGCGGCTGCCGATTCCTCCACGCCCTGGCGCCCGGACCCAGGCCAGCCTCTGGTCGAACCTCCTCGCCGGCATCGGCTACGTTCGATCGCAGCCGATGATCGCCCTGCTGGTGCTCCTGGCAGGGGTGCCCGGCCTGTTCGTCCTGAACATCTTCACGTTCTTCCCCGTGTATGCGCGCGACATCCTGGAGATCGGGGCGCCCGGCCTGGGGCTGCTCCTGGGCGCGGTTGGGGCGGGTGCCATCCTGGGTGCGGGCAGCTACGCGGTCGTGCTGCCCGGCGGCGGCAGCGCGCGGCTGATGATGGGCGGCCTGGGCCTGGTGGCCATCACGCTCGCGATCTTCGCGGTCTCCAGATCGCTGCCTGTCTCGATCGTCGTGCTCGTCATCTACGGTGCGGCACAGGTGGGCTTCTACTCGACGATCCAGTCGCTGCTCCAGGTGCTCTCGGTGCCCAGGATGCGTGGTCGCGTGATGTCGCTGTACATGGTGATGGCGCTGGGTGTCGCACCGCTGGGGAACGTCCTGTCCGGCCTGATCGCGGAACAGCTGGGCGTCCAGGTGGCCCTGGCGGGTGGCGGGGTCATCACCCTGGCGGCCGTCGCGTGGGCCTGGTTCGGGTCGCCCGAGCTCCGGGTGCTTCACCCCTCGCGCATCCGCGCCCACGACGCCGCGACCAGCACGCCCTGACGGCCGACAACCGCTCGAGCAAAGCGGTTTTGCAAACCGGTTAGAGATTCCTGGCCGAACCTGAAACTTCCTCGCGGGAAGCTGACTCAGGTTGGCAGAGGCAGCACGACGGGCACCCGAGTCCAGGGCCCGCGAGACCACTGCCACAGGGAGCACACAGCCATGATCGGTCCCGTTCGGATCATCCGCGGCCTGGGGATCGCCGCAGCCTGCCTCGTCCTGATTGTCGGTGGCGCGCTCGGCGCGGACGCGATTGTCCGCGGGAACAGCTCGGCCTCGGCCGGCCTGGTGCACTCGCTGCTGCTCGCGGCTCCGGACGGCTCGGCCGCCCCCGGCGGCGCCGGCGCCATTGAGGCGAACCGCAGCCCCGAGCCGTCGGAGCGCGCCGAGGCATCCCACTCGCCGGAACCGTCCGGGGCCGTCGAGGCCGGCGACGACAAGGGCGTGGACACGGACGACGCCAACGACGATCACGGTGCGGGCGTCGAGGCCGGCGACGACAAGGGCGGCCTTCGCCCCAACGGGTCACCCGAGCCCAGCAAGACCCCGAAGCCCAGCGAATCCCCCCGCGCGTCCGCTTCGACCGGCTCCAACTCCGGTTCCGGATCCAACTCCGGCTCCAACTCGGGCGGCGGCTCCAACGACGGCTCCGGCCATCGCTGAGCCAAGCCTCCTGCCGACGCCCTCCTGACCCTGCCTCACCAACCCACCCGCATCCGGATCCGTGGTCGCACGATGGCCAGCGTCGAATTCGCCGATGATGGGAGCCGACACGAACGTGCCGGCCGCCAGGCGGATAGCGACGTCGACCTGGAGTGCGACCATCGAACGGAACCGGCCGCCCGAGGTGGCGGCGCAATCCGCCACCACCGGGCCAGTGGCCTCCGGCTCGCCGGGACCCCATGCCGATGATCTCGCGATCGTCAGGGCCGTCCTGGGGGGTGACCGCGATGCGTTCCGCACGCTGGTCGAGCGCGAATCGGCCTCGCTCATCCGTGCCTGCCAGCGCATCCTCGGGGACCTGCACGAGGCCGAGGACGTCGCCCAGGAGGCCTTCGTGATCGCCTACCGGTCCCTCGGGACGTGGCGCGGTGATGGGCCATTCGGGGCCTGGCTCTCGCGGATCGCCGTTCGCGACGCGATCCGCCGCGCAAGGCGCCGGCGTGAGGTCACCTGGACCTCGCCCCAGCCGATGGGGGAGACCCAGTCGGGCGCCGAGGCGGTCGTGGGCTTCGGGGGCAGCCGGTCTGCCGCCGATCCGGCGATCAACCTCATCCAGACCGAGCGAACCGCAGCCATCCGCCTGGCGGTCAGTCGCCTGGACGAGCCGTATCGCGAGACCGTCGCGCTCCGCTTCTTCGCGGAGCGCTCCCTCAACGAGATCGCGGCCGAGACCGGCCGCCCGCTCGCAACCGTCAAGACTCACCTTCGTCGCGGCCTGCTGCGACTTCGTGAGCGCCTGGATGAAGGAGATCACCTGTGAGCGGCCCCGGGGGCCTTCGGCCTGGCTTCGATCCTGACGAGCTCCGCGGCGGAGACGGACCCGATGCGTCCGACGCCGAGCTGGGTCACGCCTGGGCGATGGCGCGGGAGCTGGGCTCCGCCGTTGCCAGGGATGGGGGCCCGGTCGAGGAGTTCGGACTGGCCGATGGAGGCACGGGCGCGGCGGATCCCGACTTCGTGGCGCGCGTCATGGCCGCAATCGAGCGCGAGCCGGCGCCGCGATCGTCGGCGGTGGTTGCCGGCAATTCGGCCCGGCTGGGTATCTTCTCGGCCGGCCTCGCCGCCTTCCGCGACGCGTGGCGTGTGGCATTTGGCCCGGGCCGCTCGCTGGTCGGGCGTGCTGGAGCCCTCGCCTACGTCGTTGTCGCGCTTGCCGTGCTGGGTTCCGCGGCCAGCGTCGCCGTGGTCGGCACCGCGTCACTCCTCTCGCCGGACGGGACATCAACGCCGACGCCCCTGGCCTCGCAGCCGGCTGCGGTCCCGGGGAGCACCCTGGTCCCCGGTCGGTCGCTGGCCCCGGGCGAGACCCACACACCCGGCGCGTCCGCCGAGCCTGCGTCATCCGCGGGACCGGGCGAGCCCACGGCCCCCGATGCCAGCGGACTCCCGGCCGCGACGGATGACCGCCGCGGGCGTGGGTCGGACGATCCCACGCTGGGTCCCGGTCAGACCGCGTCGCCCTCGCCCTCGGGGTCGCCCGACGGCAGCCACGCGCCCAAGCCAACACCGACGGCGACGCCGACCGGCACGCCCAGGGCCACCAGCCCGAACAGCGGCGGCGGGGGTGGGGGGTGGCGGCGGATCTACCGCGACCCCGACGACGAGCCCTGGGGCAACGCCCTAGCGGACTGCAGGCCGCGGGTGGTGCCGGCCCCGCCCGCACCCACGCCCGGCCCCGCTCATCGCCGCGCGGCCCAGTTTGATCGGGCGCCGCGCCGCCCGGCCGGATCGGGCCGCATCCCACCGGCGGCGGGGCGCCGGGCCCTGGAAACCGCTACGCTCCGACCATGATTGTTGTGATCGGGCGGCTCCTCGCGGTGGCAGACCAGGGATCGATGGCGACCGGGACGGAGGGCACGCGGGTCGGCGTCGGTGGCCTGGCCGGTCGGATCGCGGTCGCCGCGGCCGCCGATGGGTCCCGCGTGGAGCTGATCGCCAAGCTGGGCGATGATTCCACCGGCGATGCGACCCTCTTCGCGCTGACGCGTGCCTCGGTTGGCCACGCCGCGATCCTCCGTGATCCATCGCGGCCCACGCCCGTGATCGCCCCGGCGCCCGTCGCCGCCAGGTCCGCCGACACGGACGACGCGGATGACGAGTGGCTCGACGCCATCGTGGCGGAGGCGGAGGCCGAGGATGGCGACGACGCCGCCCGCGCCGACCTGGAGCTGGATGCGGCCGGCCTGGCGCTGGAGCCCGGCGACCTGGAGCTGGCGCTCCGCTACCTGACCGACCTCTCGGTCGTCGTGCTCGCCGATCCGGCCGTGCCGGGCCTCGTCGCCGCCGCGGCAGACGGTGCCGCATTTGCCGGGGCCGCGCTGGTGATCATCGGCGACCCGGAGGCGCTCCTCGCCGAGGGCGCGCCCCAGGATGCCACCATCCTGTCGGCCCCCGCCAGCGATGCGGACGGCATCTTCACCACGCTGATCGCCGAGTACGCGGTCGCACTGGACGCCGGCAAGACGCCGGCCGAGGCCTGGGCGACCGCCACCCGTCGCATCGGTGCCCAGCGGGCCTGAGTCAGCCCAGGGGCAGGCGGCCATCCGTGGACGGCGGCGGGCCGGCCGCCAGCACCACCGGCTCGATCAGCTCCGGCCCGTCGAAGCGGACGTTGTTGACCTTCGACCCGACCGGGTAGATGTCGAGGTCCAGGCCCTCGAACGGCGTCAGCATGGCCTGCAGCTCCCCTGGGTCGCCAAGCGCCGGGTCAAGCCAGAGCGGCCAGGCATCCTCGTGGAGCACGATCGGCATCCGGTCGTGGATCTCGCGGACCCCGTCGATCGGCTCGCCGGTGATGATCGTGAACGTTCGCACGACCGCCTCGGTCGAGGGATCCTTCCAGGCTGACCACAGCCCCGCGACGGCGAGTGGCCGCCCGTCGGCCCGGACGATGCGAAACGGCTGGCGGACCTTCTCGTCGCGCCGCCACTCGTAGAACGAATCGACCGGCACGATGCACCGGCGGCGGCGGAACGCATCGCGGAAGGCGGGGCTGATGGCCACCGTCTCGGCCCGCGCGTTGAACATCCGGTTGCCGATCTTCGCGTCCTTGGCCCAGTGGGGGATCAGCCCCCAGCGGTAGGCGGCGATGGCGCGCCGCTCATCGCGCTGCACGACCACGGCCGCCTCGTTGGTGGGCGCGATGTTGAAGTGGCCACCGGGCGCGCCGATGCGATCCTCGGCGTCGAAGATCTCGGCGAGGTCCGAGGTGGGGCGTTGCTGGGTGAACCGTCCGCACATGCCCCGAAGTCTAGTATCGTCGCCCGGAATGGACGCCAACGACCCCGTCGCCGCGCAGGCGGCATCGACTCCGCCTTCGATCCCGTCGTCGATCCCGACCCCGCCCTCGGGTCCGGCATCCCAGGCCATTCCCACCGGCCCGCTGGATCGCCCCACGGCGCTCGCCCTGCTGGCGCGCGCCGACGCCCTGCTGGCGGACGGAGATTTCGGCCCCGCGGCGGCCCACTACCAGCGTGTCGTCGGCTTCGACGATCACGTCATCACCGCACAGGCTCTGCTGGGCCTCGGGGACTCGCTGTACCGCCTCGACCAGGATGCCGGCGCCATCCAGACGTGGGAGTCCATTCCCCGCCTTGCGGAATCGCCGTCCACCTACCAGGCCTGGCGGCGGCTGGCATCCGCCCGGGTGCGGGACAAGGACCTGACCGGCGCCATCGAGGCCTACCGTCAGGCGGACCGCCGGGCCCCAGCCGAGGATCGCGCGGAGATCGCGTCACGCCTGGGCTGGCTGGCCAAGGAGACCGGCGACCGCCGCGCCGCCGGCCGCTATTTCGCTCGTTCCCGGGGCGACGGGCCGGCCGTCTCCGCCGCCCGCGCGGTCATCGCGATCACGGTCGCCGTCTCGCTGATCGCCATGTACGCCCCGGGCAACGCCATTGACCAGGGCCTCCAGCTGGACAAGGTCGCGGTGGCGGCCGGGCAGTGGTGGCGGCTCCTGAGCGTCACGCTGCTCCATGCCGGCTTGCTCCACCTGGGCTTCAACATGTACGCCCTCTACCTGGTAGGCCCGGTGGTGGAGCGCCAGTACGGCTGGAAGTGGTTCCTGGTCCTCTACCTGCTGTGCGCCCTGGGCGGTTCGATCGCCAGCTACATGCTGGGGTCCGGTCGGCTCGCGGTGGGCGCGTCCGGGGCCATCTTCGGGTTGTTCGGCGTCCTGATCGCGGCCAACCGCACGCATCGGCCGGTCCTGGACCGGCAGGCGCGCATGGTGGTGGCGCAACTGGGCAGCATCGTGCTGATCAACCTGGTCCTGGGCTTCATGATTCCGGGGATCGACAACCTGGCACACCTGGGCGGACTGGTTTCGGGGGCGTGGCTGGGCTTCGCGGTTCGGCCCGGCAAGGTCCCAACCCTGGCCTCCATGTGGGTGGGCGCCGGCGAGCCGGAGAGCCCGCTCCAGCGCCGGCTCGTGCCGCTGATCGGCATCGCGCTGCTGGTGGTCCTGATGGCGGCCGGGATGGTGGGCGGCCAGGCCCGCTGGGCCAGCCCGGTCCGCACGCCGAATCCCGGCCAGAACGGCGGGACGGTCAGCGCCCCGGTGGCGCTGGTGGAGCGGGTGCGGTTCGGAGGGTAGTCCTCCCGCGGGGGGGTGGACGTGTCGGCCGCCCGCCACGGCGCCCGTCCGGCTCGCTACCATCGCTCTACAGAACGCGGCCACCGCCCACAGGTCGAGCGCCTCGTGAGTCGCGTCCAGGAGGTGTCGATGAGCTCGCTCTGGCATCCGTTCGCCGACATGCACAGCGTGGCGAACGCCGAGCTGATCATCCGCTCCGGCAAGGGCGTCGTCATCACCGACGTGCACGGCCGCGACTACCTGGACGCCACCGCGTCCCTCTGGTACTGCAACGTCGGGTACGGGCGCCAGGAGATCGCCGACCGGGTCGCTGCCCAGATGACGCAGCTCCACGCCTATTCCAACTTCGGGGCGTTCGCCACCGAGGCCACCATCCAGCTCGCCGACCGCCTGGCGGCGCTCTCGCCGATGGAGGACACGGTCGTCTTCTTCGGCGCCGGCGGTTCCGACGCGGTGGACACGGCCGCCAAGCTGGCGCGCCGCTACTGGGACCTCCTCGGCAAGCCCGGGAAGCGGGTCATCGTCTCCCGTGAGCACGGTTACCACGGGATGCACGGCTGGGGCACGTCGCTGGCGGGCATCCCCGGCAACAAGGCGGGCTACGGCGGCGCCTTCATCGACGAGGTGATCCACGTCGGCGTCGGTGACACGGAGGGCCTGGGCGCGCTCTTCGAGCAGCGTGGCCACGAGATCGCCGCGTTCATCGGCGAGCCGGTCATCGGGGCCGGCGGGGTCATCGCCCCGGAGCCGCATTACTGGGCGGAGGTGAACCGCCTCTGCCGCGAGCACGACATCCTGCTCATCGCCGACGAGGTCATCTGCGGGTTTGGCCGGATGGGGGAGTGGTTCGGCAGCATCGCGTACGGGATCCAGCCGGACATGATGACCTTCGCCAAGGGTGTCTCATCCGGGTACCTCCCGATCGGCGGGGTGCTGGTGGGCAAACGCGTCCGGGCGCCGTTCTGGGATGACCCGGTGCCGGGCGGGGTCTTCAAGCACGGCTACACGTACAGCGGACACGCGGCGTCTGCCGTCGCGGCGTTGGCGAACCTCGACATCGTCGAGCGCGAGGACCTGATCGGGCGGGTCCGAACCATGACGCCGATCCTGGACCGGGCGCTCCGGCGCCTGGAGGGTGCACCGCTCGTGAGCGAGATTCGAACCGTTGGCCTGACGGGCGCGGTCGCCTTCCGGCCCGACCTCCTGGCGGCCGACCCGGCGCTCGCGGACAAGGTGGCGGCGGCGTGCATCCGCCACGGGGTGGCGACGCGCAGCATCCGCGGCCACGCGATCCAGCTGTCGCCGGCGTTCGTGATCACGGAGGCGGAGCTGGACGCGATCGTGGACGGCTTCGGAAGGGCGCTCGTGGAGGTCGCGGGGGCCTGACCTCGGGTTCCCCGCCGCCGCTCCACTGCCGGCCGCGGGCCGCTGCGCCGGATCGACATTACCCACTTGCCAGCGCCCCCTCGCGGTGCCAGCATCTGCGGCACTTCTGGCCCGCTCGGCGCCGGCAAGCCGGCAACCTCCTGGCGAGCCCTCGTGGTGGTCCGCAGGTCGCCTCGCCGGCGGCCGCACAGAAGGGGGGTCCGCCCGTGGCCGAACACGTGACGCTCGTGGTGAATGGGCAGCGCCGGGAGGTCGACGTGGAGCCGCGGCGGTTGCTGGTCGAGGTCCTGCGCGAGGACTTTGACCTGACCGGCACCCACGTCGCCTGTGACACCTCACAGTGCGGGGCCTGCACGGTCCACATGGACGGCCAATCGGTGAAATCGTGCACGGTGCTGGCCGTCCAGGCCGACGGCGCGACCGTGACGACGATCGAGGGACTGGCGGCCGGAGGCGAGCTCCATCCGATCCAGGCCGCCTTCTGGGAGAAGCATGGCCTCCAGTGCGGCTTCTGCACGCCCGGCATGATCATGTCCGCCGCAGACCTGCTGGCCCGCGTCCCGGATCCCAGCGACCAGCAGATTCGCCATGCGATCCACGGCAACCTGTGCCGCTGCACGGGCTATCACAACATCGTCGCGGCCATCCGTGAGGCCGCCGTGACCATGCACACCGGGTCGGCATCCGACTCCGGCATCGTCGGGTAGGGGGAGGCTTCGATGGCGATCGACGCACTCGGCGCTTCCATCAAGCGCCGCGAGGATCCCCGGTTCATCACCGGCGCGGGCAACTACATCGATGACATCAAGCTGCCGTCGATGGTCCATATGGCCATCCTGCGCAGCCCGTATGCCCACGCCAACATCCGCTCGGTCGACGTCACGGCCGCCAGGGCCATGCCCGGCGTCATCGACGTGATCGTCGGCGCGGACGTTCCCTACAACCCCCTGCCGATGGTCTGGCCGGCGGGCGGCTCGGCCGGCCTCCGGAACAACGTGAACTCGCCACGGATCCTGGCGACCGACAGCGTCAAATGGACCGGCGAGGGCGTGGCCGCGGTTGTCGCGGAGACACCGGCCCAGGCGTTCGATGCCCTGGCCGCAATCGTCGTGGACTACGAGCCGCTGCCGGCCGTCGTCGACGCCGAGAAGGCCGTCGCGCCGGGCGCGCCGCAGCTCCACGAGAACGCACCCAACAATGTCGTCTTCGAGTGGAGCGTGGGCGACAGCGCCGGCACGGAGGCGGCCATCGAGGCGGCCGAGGTCGTGGTCCGCCAGCGACTGGTGAACCAGCGCCTGATCCCCAACCCCATGGAGACGCGCGGCGACATCGGCTGGTACAACCCGGGCACCGAGGAGTACACCCTCTGGATGTCCAGCCAGACGCCGCACATCCAGCGGCTGCTGGTCGGCATCTTCACCATGGGCATCCCGGAGCACAAGCTCCGCTGCATCGCGCCGGATGTCGGCGGCGCCTTTGGAACCAAGATCTTCTGCTACGCCGACTATGCCCTGGTCCTGCTGGCCTCCAAGCGGATCGGTGGGCGCCCGGTCAAGTGGATCGAGGGTCGGCGCGAGAACTACCAGTCCACGATCCACGGGCGCGACCACATCACCTACCTCGAGATCGCCGGCAAGCGTGACGGCGAGATCACCGGGCTGCGGGTCAAGACGCTGGCCAATCTCGGTGGGCGGCTGTCCACCATCGGCCCGGGCATCCCCACGACGCTGTACGCCAGGGTCCTGAGCGGCTGCTACAAGATCCCCAACGTGTACGCCGAGGTGACCGGCGTCTACACCAACACGACCTTCGTGGACGCCTACCGGGGCGCCGGCCGACCCGAGGCGACCTACGTGATCGAACGGGCGATGGACCTGTTCGCCCGCGAGATCGGCATGGACCGCGCGGAGATCCGGCGCCGCAACTTCATCGCCCCCGACGCCTTCCCCTACGACAACCCGTCGGGCCTCGGGACCGCGTCCGGCGGCGCGAAGATCTACATCGACTCCGGCAACTACGAGCCGGCGCTCGACAAGGCCCTCGCGATGGTCGGCTACGACGACCTGGACGCCCGGAAGGTCGAGGCCCGCCTGCGCGGCAAGTACCTGGGCCTCGGCCTGAGCACCTATCTCGAGGTCTGCGGGGTCGCGCCCAGCAAGTGGATCGGCGCGGTCGGCGAAGGCTGGGGTGCCGCGATGTGGGAGTCGTCCAACATCCGCGTCCACCTGACCGGGAAGGTCGTCCTCACCATGGGGACCTCCCCGCAGGGACAGGGTCACGAGACGACCTACTCGCAGGTCATCAGCCACGAGCTGGGCGTGCCGGTGGACGACGTCATCGTCCAGCACTCGGACACCCAGGGGACGCCGTTCGGCTACGGGTCGTACGGCAGCCGGACTTCGTCGGTCGGGAGCACGGCGGCGATCAAGGCCGCGGGCAAGATCCGGGAGAAGGCGAGGCGCTACGCCGCGCACATGCTCGAGGCGGCGCCCGAGGATATCGAGATCGACGGCGCCAACTACAGCGTGAGGGGCAGCCCGGACAAGGTGAAGACCCTCCAGGAGATTGCCTTCGCGCTTGACCTTGCATTCGATGCCCCCGTGGGCATGGAGCCGTACCTCGACGAGACGGCGTACTACGACCCGACGAACTGCACGTGGCCGTTCGGGACGCACATCGCCATCGTCGAGATCGACGAGGAGACCGGGCATGTCGACCTGGTCCGCTACGTCGCCGTGGACGATGTCGGCAACAAGATCAACCCGATGATCGTGGACGGCCAGCTCCACGGCGGGATCGCCCAGGGCGTCGGCCAGGCGCTCTGGGAGGGCGCCGTCTACGACGACCAGGGCCAGCTGTTGTCCGGCTCGCTGCTGGACTACGCGCTGCCCCGGGCCGCCTGGCTGCCGTCGTTCGAGCTCGACGAGACCGTCACGCCGTCGCCGGTCAACCCCATCGGGGTCAAGGGCGTCGGTGAGGCCGGCGCCATCGCCAGCACCGCAGCCGTGTCCAATGCCGTGGTGGACGCGCTGGGCCCGCTGGGGGTCCGCCACCTCGACATGCCGTATACGCCACAGACCGTCTGGCGCGCGATCCAGACCGCGAAGGGAGGCCAGGCATGACGTCGCTCGCGTTCGACTACCGCCGGCCGGACAGCGTGGACCAGGCCCTGGCCCTCCTCGCCGAGGCGGACCCGGGCACCAAGGTGCTGGCCGGGGGCCACAGCCTGCTGCCGATCATGAAGACCAGGCTGGCCCAGCCGGGGCGGCTCATCGACATCGGGCACCTGGGCGAGCTGCGCGGCGTGCACCGCCTGGGCGACGGTGGGCTCTCGATCGGCGCCCTGACAACCTATTCCCGGCTCCTGGCGAACCCGGCCATCACCGTCTACGGCCTGCTGGCGGACGTCCTGCCCACCATCGGCGATGTCCAGGTGCGCAACCGGGGGACGATCGGAGGAGCGGTCGCCCACGTGGACCCCGCCGCCGACCTGCCGGCCTGCCTCCTGGCGCTCGACGCCGAGGTGGTGGTCCGGTCGGCTCGAGGCGGTCGAACCATCGCCCTCACCAGCTTCTTTGAAGGTGCATTCAACTCGGTGCTCCTCCCCGACGAGCTCATTACGGAGATCCGCCTGCCGGCCGCGTCGGGTGATTACGGGTCCGCCTACCGCGCCCAGGAGCAACCGGCTTCGGGGTACGCGCTCGCGGGGGCCGCCGTGGTCATCGGCCGCTCGACCGGTGGAGGCGGCCGGTTCGACCGGGCGGCCATCGGGATCACCGGGGTCGGCGAGTGCCCCTACCGGGCCTCGGCGGTGGAGCAGGAGTTCCTCAGCTCCGGCGATCCGGCCGCCGCCGCCCACGCCACGGACGGCGTCCTGGTCGCCTCCGACATCCACGCCGACCGCGAGTACCGGACGGCGCTCATCAGGGTCCAGGTCCGCCGGGCGCTCGAGGCCGCGATCGAGCGCGTAGGCTGAGCGCAATCGCAGCAGCATCACCCGCCTCCGGCGCCGAGAGGCGCCGGAGGCTCGATTCCCACTTGCCACCGACGCCTCGGGGTGCCAGCATCCCCCCAATCACCCGCCCGCGCGGGCCGATCAGCATCGACGCAAGCAGTGGAGGCGCCCCGTGGCAGTCCAGCTTCCGGTGATCAATGCGGGCGGGGTCCCGGGGGTGGGTCCGGGCGCCGGCACCGGGGCTGGCGGGGGCGTCAAGGAAGACGTCTGGCTCACCACCGGCTGCGACATGTGCTTCAACGCCTGCACCGTCCGCGTCCACCGCGTCGACGGCGTCGCCGTGAAGATCGAGGGCGTGCCGGACGCGCCGCCCAACTACGGCCGGACGTGCGCCAAGGGCCTGTCGGCCCTCATGAACGTCTACAGCCCGAACCGGGTCAAGGCCCCCATGGTCCGCACGAATCCCAACAAGGGGATCGGCGTCGATCCGGGCTGGAAGGAGGTCTCCTGGGAGCAGGCCATGGTCCTGCTCGCGACGAAGCTGCGGGCCGCCGTGGAGAAGGACCCGCGCGGGATCCTGGGCCTCACCTTCGACATCTACAGCTACCCGCTCCTGCGCGCCTTCGCCTACGCGCTGGGGACGCCCAACGTCACCTCGGGCTCCGCCGGCATGTTCTGCGGCAACGCCTCGCACCCCGTGGCGTACACGCTGACCGCCAGCAACGACATGCACCCCGACATCAAGCACTGCAACTACCTGCTGATGGCCGGGGCGTCGCTGGGCTTCGTGGGCGGCCACAACTCCATGGGGCTCAGCCGCGAGATGGCCGACGCCCGCGCCCGCGGCATGAAGCTGGTGGTGGTGGACCCGGTCCTCACCGCGGCCGCGTCCCACGCCGACGAGTGGCTCCCCATCCGTCCCGGCACCGATGCCGCGCTGGCGCTCGGGATCATGCACCAGTGGGTGCTGGTCCTGGACCAGTACGACAAGGCGTTCCTGCGCCGCTACTCCAATGCCACGTACCTGGTTGGACAGGACGGTCGGTACGTCCGCGACCCGGAGTCCGGCAAGCCCCTGGTGGGCATCGCGGCGACCGGGGCTACCGGCCGCTTCGACCAGGTGGACCCGGAGGCGGCCGCCCTGGAGGGCGAGTTCGTGGTCGGCGGCGTCGCCGTCAGCCCCGCATTCGTCCCGTTCAAGCAACACCTGGCGCCGTACACCGCGGCCCGCGTCCAGGAGATCACCACCATCCCGGCGGGGTCCATCACACGGATCTCCAGGGAGCTGGTGGAGGCCGCCGGGATCGGCGGGACCATCGAGATCGACGGGGACACCTACCCGCTTCGATCCGCCGCCGTCACCTTCTACCGCGGCATCTCGGCCCACCGCCACGGGATGATGAGCGGGCAGGCCATGGGCCAGCTCAACATCCTCCTGGGTGCCGTGGATGTCCCCGGCGGCACGCTCAACTCGTCGTCCACGGGACCGACCTGGGGGCCAAAGCTGGACCCCGACGGGATGATCACCCCCGGCAACCCCCGGGGCGGCCACATGAAGTCCGCGCTGCCGCGGCGCGAGATCAAGCCGCCGGAGACGCTCGAGCTGCTGGAACTCTTCCCCACGGCCGTCTACAGCCGCGCGATGGTGGGCCACTCGCTCCTCCACGGCGAGGAGTACGGCCTCACCTACAAGTGCGAGGTCCTGCTCCAGTGTCGCGGCAACATCATGGCCAGCGGCCCGGACCCGGAGATCATGTCGGAGGCGCTCCGGACCATCCCGTTCATCTGCTCGATGAACACCTACCCGGACGAGACCGCCCAGTTTGCGGACCTGCTCCTGCCGGACACCCATTCGCTGGAACGCCTCGTCCCCATCGTGTCCAACCCGGACGGCCTGATGGATCCGCCGCTCCCCGGGCGGCCGTATAGCTGGAACATCCAGCACCCCATCGTCAAGGCCGTCCCGCTGGCCCGCCACTGGGGCGAGGTGCTCCTGGACGCCGCGGACCGCGTGGGTGTGCTCCCCGACATGTACACGGCACTCAACGCGATGGCCGTCCTGGAGGGGCCCAACGCGCTGGCGCGCGACAAGAAGTACACGTGGGAGGAGATCTCGGACCGCTGGCTTCGATCGCAGCTGGGCGAGGAGCACGGGCTGGCCTACATGGTCGAGCACGGCTACTACTCGGGTGAGAACCGGCCGGCCAAGTACAGCTACCCAAAGATCCACAACGCCGGCCGGGTGCCGCTCTACCTGGAGCACTACATCGATGCCGGCCTTGACGTGAAGGCCTACACGGACATGCAGGGCGTCCCGTGGGACACCGGCGACTACACGCCCATGGTGGACTGGAAGCCGTGCCTGACGCCGGAGGAGGCCCCGGCCGAATTCGACCTCTGGGTGGTGAACAACAAGCTCACCTTCCTCGCGGGCACGTACAGCGCGGAGAACCCGGTCCTGATGGACATGGCGGACCGCAACAGCCGCGTGTTCACCATCGGGATCAACCGTGCCACGGCGCAGAAGAAGGGGATCCGCGACGGCGACACGATCGTCCTGGAGACGCCCCATGGCCGGACGGCCGAAGGCGTCGCCCGCCTGACCGAGGGGGTCCACCCCGAGTGCCTGGCGGTGCCCTCGATCCTGGGCCGCAAGAAGCTGGGCCGCAAGGAATCGCAGGGCAAGGGCGTCCACGTGAACTCGCTGCTCAAGTACACGCCGGACCGGATGGACGCGCTCTCCGCCGCGATCGACTCGTGCGTCAAGGTGAAGGTGCGCAAGGCCAACTAGGATCGGGTCCCTGTGCCTCCCTGGAAGCGACCAAACCTCGATACGCCCGATACCCGCTTCATCCGCGGTCGGCTGGCGGATGCCGTCTTCGAGGGTTCCGGCCGGGTCGTTTTCGATCAGGCCACGGTCGAGCGCGTCCGATTTGCGGGGCTCCGGTTCGAGTCGTTCGAGGCGAACGGCGGAGTCTTCCTGGATTGCGACTTCAGTGGCGTCGTGTTCGCCGATGGGACGTTCGCATCGGCGATCCAGACGCAGTACGTCGGGTGCGTCTTCGACAAGGCCAACCTGCGCGACATCGCAGCGGGGCAGGCTCGCTTGGTCCGGTGTCGGTTCGGCGACCTGCGCCTGGCCCATTGGACGTCGTATGCGGCCGAGTTCATCGACTGCACGTTTTCGGGACGGTTGCGGACGTGCGTGTTTTCCGGCACGCCCGACGGCATCTGGGCGAATCCCGCTCGGCTCCGGCCAAGGCGGTCAGTCAACGCCTTTCGCGGCAACGACTTCTCGGGCTGTGAGCTCCGCGACGTGCTCTTCCGAAACCGGATCGACCTTGATCAGCAGCGTCTGCCGACCGGAGGACTACCTTCTCCTCGACAGACCTGGCGCCCGAATCGAGTCTGCGCGTCGCGCCGTCATGGCGGACCCGCCCGGCGAGCTGCGCGCCGACGCCCTTCGGCTTCTCGATGCGTATGCCGCAGCGTTTTGGAGAGAGCGCAAGGTGTTCATCCACCGCAGGGAGATGGCCGGGATCGTGCCGGACGCCGCGATCGAACGGGTCTTCGAACTGTTGCAGGAGGGTGCACCTGGGCCGGTAGCGCCGTCGTGAGTCTTGGCTGGTCCCTATCCACAACGCATCGGCGTTATACTCCCGGTATGAAGACCGCCGTGTCCGTGCCCGACGACCTGTTCGCCCAGGCGGATCGCCTGGCCAGCCGTGAGCGCCGCTCGCGGAGCGAGGTGTACAGCGCCGCCCTCCGTGAGTACCTCGCCCGGCACGCGCCCGACGAGGTGACCGCGGGCATGGACGCCGCCCTGGCAGCGATCGATGAGCCCGCCGCCGATGGCTTCGTATCCGCCGCGGCCCGCCGGACGCTCGAGGGCGCCGACTGGTGATCGCCCAAGGGGAGGTCTGGTGGGCCGACCTCGGCGACCCAGCCGGTTCGGCCCCCGGGTTCCGGCGGCCCGTCGTCGTCGTCCAGGCCGACGCCTTCAACGCCAGCACCCTTCGGACGGTGGTCTGCGTCGCCCTGACGAGCAACGTCCGATGGGCCGATGCGCCGGGCAATGTGCTCCTGTCGGCGCGGGCGACCGGGCTCCCAAAGCCGTCGGTGGCGAACGTCTCGCAATTGGTCACTCTGGATCGCTCGGCGCTGACGGAGCGAGCCGGACGCCTCTCGACGTCGAACCTCCAACTGGTCCTGGCCGGCATCGACGTGGTCCTGGGCCGCGGCTGACCGCCTCCGGCTGCGGGCGACGGCGGCATCGTGCAGACTGTCGGGCGAGATGCGGATCGTCCGATTCCAGCCCGGCCAGCCCTTCGAGCGTCCCGTGGGCGCCGTGCTGGCGCGCGACGTGCGGGTGGACGGCGAGCGCTGGAACAAGGGCCGCCGCCTGGCCGCCGCGGACCTGGACCGGCTCGCCACCCTGGGACCCGAGGGGCTCCCGGGCGGCCTGCTGACCCTCGTGGTGATTGAGCCGGGCGACCTCCACGAGGATGACGCCGCGCTGCGCCTGGCGGCCGCCGTGGCCGGCGAGGGGCTGACGACGCATGGCCCCGGCGAGAGCCGGGTGGACCTGCGTGCCGCCTGGCCGGGTGTGGTCCACGTCCGGACGACCCAGCTGGAGCGGCTCAACCGGATCGACCAGCTGGAGGTCTTCACGGTCTTCGACGGCTCGATCGTCAAGGCGGGCGACCTGGTGGCCAGCGCCAAGGTGGCACCCCACGTGGTGCCCGAAGTCGTGGTCGCCGGCGGCGAGCGGATCGCGGCCGGCCCGGGCGCGGCGCGGCGCCCGCTGGTCTGGGTGGCGCCCTTCAAGCCGCTGCGCGTGGGGGCCGTCGTCCTGGAGTCGCTGCATGCCCTGGCGCGCGAGCGTTTCGAGGCCAGCGTGCGGGCCAAGGTGGAAACCCTCGGCTCAACCCTCGTGGGGATCGACTACGCGGACGACGAGGTTTCGGTGATCGCGGCGCTCGGCCGGCTGACCCGCGGACCCGGGCGAGTGGACGTGGTCCTGACGGCCGGCGGCGGTAGCACGGACCCGGCCGACCCGTTCTACCTGGCGGTCGCGGCGCTGGGCGGGCGGGTGGTGCGCCAGGGCGTGCCGGCGCACCCGGGGTCCATGCTCTGGCTGGGCCGCGTCGGCCGCACCGCCATCCTGGGCCTGCCCACCTGCGGGGCGTTCTCGAAGGCGACGGCGGCCGACCTGGTGCTCCCGCGCCTGCTGACCGGCGAGGCCCCCACGCCGCGCCTGGTGTCCGGCATCGGCCACGGGGGGATCCTCACCCGCGACCACCGGTTCCGCTTCCCGGCCTACGCCCGCGAGTTGGACGCCCCAACCGGCTAGGCGGACGCGCCTACCCGCCGAGCCCGGCGCCGTGGTCTCGCGGTGCCGTGGCGCCGGGCTCGGCGGTCCGGGCGTTCCCTACGAGCGCGGACCCTCGGGGCGCGGCCGCGAGTAGCGCGGGATGTATTTGCCGTAGCCCTCGCGGCCCACGATCTTCCCGTGCTCCATCACCACCTCGCCGCGCACGATGGTGTGGGTGGGCCAGCCGGTGACCTCCCAGCCGTCGTACAGGCCCCAGTCGGCGAACGACTGCATGTACTCCGGGCTGACCGTCATCTTGCGGTCGATGTCCACGATGGCGAAGTCCGCGTCCGAGCCCACCTGGATGGTGCCCTTCTCGGGGTAGAGGCCCCAGACCCGGGCATTGTTGGTGGACAGCACCCAGGCGAGCTTCTCCAGCGAGATGCGACCCTTGTGGTAGCCCTCGCTGAGCATGATGGGCAGGAGCATCCCGGAGCCCGGGAAGCCCGGGACGGCCGTCCAGATGTCCTCCTGGACCTTGTCGGCGAGCGGCGTGATGGTGGAATGGTCCGAACCCACGCACGAGATGGCGCCGTTGCGGATCCCCTCCCAGAGCGCCTCCTGGCTCTCCAGGTCGCGGAGCGGGGGATTGACCTTGCCCAGCCGGCCTACCCTGTCGTTGTCGTACTTGGTCAGGACCAGGTAGTGCGGGCAGGTCTCGGCGATGACGTCCACGCCCTGGGCCTGCGCCTCGCGGACCCACTGCACGCCGCGCCCGATCGTCATGTGGACGATGTACAGGCGGCTGCCGGTCTCCTTGGCGTACCAGATGGCCCGCCGGGTGGCCTCCTCCTCCGCGATGTCGGGGCGGGCGTCCGTCCACGCCTTGAGGTCGTCCCGGCCGGCGGCGATGTACTCGCCCTTGAGCTTGTGGATGATGGTCATGTTCTCGGCGTGGACCATCATCATGGCGGGGTAGCCCACCTCCTTGATGACCCGCAGGCCCTCCAGGACCTGGCCGTCGTCCATGGCGCTGATCCCGAAGACGCTCGCCTCGTCCTGGGTGTAGGCCATGTAGAACTTGTACGAGCTGATCCCCAGCCTGGCCATCTCGGGGATCTCGCGGATCTGCGCCGTGCTGCCCAGCACGGCCGAGAACGCCACATCGATGGTGGCGTACTTGTCGACCGCCTCCTTGCACCACGGGAAGTGCTCGAGGAAGGAGAGCTGGTTGTCCTCGCGGTTGAGGAGGGTGGGGATGATCGTGGTCACCCCGCCGATCGCCGCGGACTTCGACTCGGTCCTGAGGTTGATGTCGAACTTGTTGGAGAACGTCTGCAGGTGGATGTGCGGATCGATGATCCCGGGGAAGACGTGGTGTCCGCCCGCGTCGAGCGTCCGGGCCGCGGACGGCATCGACTCCTGCTCACCCAGGGCGACGATCTTCCCGTCCTTGACGGCGATCGACTGCTCGCGGATGCCATGCTCGCTGACGACCTTGCCGCCCTTGATGACGAGATCGGCCTGGCTCATCGGGTGCGCTCCTCCAGGTACTGGGCGAGGTCGATCCGGTCGGCGCCCACGGTGGACGCCTCCGTGAAGCCGTTGCGCTGCTCCTCGGTCAGGTCGCTCCGGATCGTGGCGTCCATGAGCAGCTTGGAGTTGGGATACTCGCGGTGGAAGCTGGACGGGTCGTACGACGCGCCCTTGGCCGCCGGGATCACCAGGATCCGCTGATCGCGGGTGATGGGGTCCACCACCTGGAAGCGGCGGGCCAGGGCGCCCAGGACCGCCTCGTCGGAGTAGATGTCGACGTCGTCGTCGACCGCGATGATCAGCTTGATCTGGGGCACCGCGCCCAGCGCGGCCAGCATCACGTTCATCTGCTCGCCGCGCTCGCGTCCCTCCACCGTGGGTCGCTTCTTCATGGCGATGTAGCAGTGGAAGCCGTAGCCGCTGGCGGGGACGTGCACGCCGGTGATCCCGCGCGACGCCTGGCGGGTGGCCCGCAGGATGGCGACCTCGTGGCAGACCGCGGCCATGTTGGTCGCGTCGGGGTGGCCGGAGAAGGCCAGCTGCAGGATGGGGTTGCGCCGGTGCGTGATCGCCGAGACCTCCGTCATGGGCCCCTGCTTGACCCGGCTGTACGAGCGCGACATGTCGGCGAAGGGCGCCTCCGGGTAGCGCCCGCCGGGCATGATCCGGGCCTCGATGACCACCTCGGCCTCGGCCGGGACCTCCAGGTCGAGCGTCCTGGCCCGGACCAGCTCCACGGGGCGGCCCAGGAGGCCGCCGGCCAGGGCCAGCTCGTCGGTGCCGGTGGGGGCGGAGTACGAGGCGGCCAGGGCGAGCAACGGATGGACGCCGGGGAGGATGGCGACCTCCAGGGGCACGCCTCGCTCCTCGGCCTTCTTGAACAGGTCGCTGATGTTGGCGATGGACGTCAGCGATGGGACGAACGTCCGCGGCCCGTGCTGCATGTAGCGGTAGACGCCCATGTTCCGGCGGCCGGTCTCGGGATCCCTGGCGATGGTCACGCCCAGCGAGACATACGGCGCGGCGTCCCGTTCGTGGTGGGTGACCAGCGGGATCCGGCCCAGGGTGGCGTCGTCGCCCAGCAGGACCACCTCCTGGGACGGCGCGGCGGGACCGCCGGAAACGAGGATGGGGTCGATCGGGGACTCCAGGCGCGCGGCCAGAGTCTCCGTCACCCGGTCCGGCGCGCAGCCCAGGAACGCGGCGATCTTGGACCGGGTGGCAAACAGGTTGCCGGCGATGGCCCAGCCGGGGAAGCCTTGCACGGCATCGAACCGGACGGCGGGGAAGCGCCCGTCGCGCTCGAGGCGGTCGAGGACGGCGGTCACCTCCCAGGCGCGATCCACCGGGCGCGCGACCGTCTCCAGGTCGCCGGCGGCGTCGAGGAGATCGAGGGCGGCGCGCAGGTCGTCGGCCATGGGGGAGTGGGCTCCGCTGCGGTGTGGAGGGTGGCGCTGGCGGGTTCGGTTCGGTGCGCGGGTGGTCAGCCGGCCACGTCGTCGGCCCGCAGGCCCGTGATGGACGCCGACGGGGCCGATGGCTCGCCGCGCAGGACGCGGGCGGCGTCCTGGATGCTCTCCAGGATGAAGTGGTAGCCGGTGCAGCGGCACAGGTTGCCCGAGATACCGTGCCGGATGTCGTCCTCCGTGGGATCCGGGTTGGCGTCCAGCAGCTGCTTCGCCGAGAGGATCATCCCGGGGGTGCAGTAGCCGCACTGCAGGCCCTGGTTGGCGATGAATGCCTGCTGGATGGGGTGGAGGTCGTCCGGGGAGGTGTACAGGCCCTCCACGGTGAGGACGTCGGCGCCGTCCGCGTCGGCCGCCAGCACGCAGCACGACTTCACCGTCCGGCCGTCGAGCATGACGGTGCAGGCGCCGCAGTTGCCGGTCCCGCATCCGATGTGCGTGCCGGTCAGGCGGAGCTGGTCGCGGAGCATGTCCGCGAGGATCATCCGCGAGTCCACCTCGACGGTCCGCGCCCGGCCGTTGACGGTGAGCTTGATGGTGGTCTGCATCAGGGGGGTCTCCTGCGCTCGTGGGGTCGCGCGGGTCAGGGGATCAGGGTGTCAGGGGTTACGCGGCAGCCGCGCCCGCGGCTGCCAACAGTGCGCGGCGGGCGTGGATGACCGCCATCTCGCGGCGGTACTCCGCGTCGCCGTTGAGGTCCTCGAACGGCTGGGGGCAGGCGGTGCGAACCGCGTCCTCGAAGGCCGCCAGGGCGGCTTCGGTGAGCCCGGCGGCGACCGCCGCGCTGGCGTCCACCACCACCGGTGCCCCGGCCACGCCGCCGATGGCGACGACCGACGCTCCGGAGCCGGCCGGCCGGACCACGGCCGCGGCGTTGACGATGGCGAACGAGCCTTCCACGCGGGCCAGCCGCCGGTACGCGCCGCGGGCGGCTCCCTGCGACGGGACCCGGATCTCGGCGATCAGCTCGTCGGGCGCCAGGGCCGTGGCCATGACATCGATGAAGAACTCGGCGGCGGGGATGACCCGCTCGCCGCGGGTGCTGCGGACCACGACGGATGCCGCCAGCGCGACGAGCGTGGGCAGGTAGTCCGCCGCGGGATCCGCGTGGGCCACGCTGCCGCCGATGGTGCCGCGGTTGCGCACCTGCACGTCGCCGATGTGGCGCGCCGCGTCCGCCAGGAGCGGGGCGTGGCGGGCCACCAGCGGCGACGCGATCACGTCGTTGTGGCGGGCCGTTCCGCCGATCCGGAGCGTGGCCGTGGCCGCGTCCTCGGTGATCGCGCGCAGCTCGGGAACGTGGTTGAGCGAGATCACGATCTCGGGGCGGGCCAGGCCCAGGGTCATGGTGGGGACCAGGCTCATGCCGCCGCCCAGGATCTTGGCGTCGTCGCCGTGGCGGGCCAGCAGGTCCAGTGCCTCCGCGACGGACCCGGGCCGGTGGAGCTCCAGCTCGGCGGTGATCATCGGGCGGCCTCCACGGCGTCAGCCGGACGGGCAGCGCCCGTGGCGGCCGGTGACGGCGACGGGCCGAAGCCGGACCCGTCCTTTCGGGGTGCGGTCCGGAGCGACTGCCAGACCCGGTTGGGGGTGAGCGGCAGGTCCGTGATCCGCAGGTCAAGCTCGGGGAAGGCGTCCTCGATCGCGCCGCACAGCGCGCCAAGCGTGGAGCCCAGGCCCGATTCACCGGCGCCCTTCATGCCCAGCGGCGTGAACGGCGAGGGCGTCTCCTGGTGCTCGATGGAGAACATCGGCATCTCGATCGCCGTGGGAATGGTGTAGTCCATCAGCGTGGCCGTCTGGAGCTGGCCGTTCTCGTCGTACGAGATGTTCTCGTACATCGCGGAGCCGATGCCCTGGGTGATGGCCCCGTGCAGGTTGGCGTCCACCAGGAGCGGGTTGATCACGGTCCCGGCGTCCTCGACCAGCGTGTACTCCAGCACCTTGACCATCCCGGTCTGAGGGTCCACCTCCACCACCACGGCGCTGCTCCCAAAGGGCCAGGCCGGGTAGTTGGAGAAGCGGCCCTGCGTCTCGGGCTGGTGATAGATATTGCCCATCCGGAAGTAGCGGGTGGACTCCAGGCCCGGTTCGACGCCTTCGGCGTGCTTGCCGAAGGTGTGTCGGTAGACCTGGTTGACGACCGCGTTGAAGGCGACCGATCGATCCGGGCTGCCCTTCACGAAGAACGTGCCGTCCGCGGCCTCGAGGTCCGCCGGGGCGGCCTCCAGCATGGATGCGGCCACCTCCGCCAGCTTGTTGCGGAGGTCCTGCGCCGCGAGCTGGGTGGCGGAGCCGCCGTACATGGTGCCGCGCGACGAGTAGTTGCCCAGGCCGTACGGGCACAGCTCCGTGTCGCCCTGGATCACCCGGATGGTCTCCAGCTTGCAGCCGAGGACGTCCGCCGCGATCTGGGCAAAGGCGGTCTCGTTCCCGCAGCCCGGCGAGGTGACGCCGGTCAGGATGGTGACCTCGCCGGAGGGCGCGACCCGGACCGTGGCGCCGTCGTAGGCGGAGATCATCAGCGCGCCGGGCATGGCGCAGCCCTCGGGCGTCAACTCCTGGCCCAGGCCCAGCCCGATTCGACGCCCCTCTGCCGCGGCCTGCGCCTGCAGCGCGCGGAACCCGGCGTAGTCGATCCTCTTGAGCAGCTTGTCGAGCGCGCCCTGGTAGTTGCCGGAGTCCAGGATGGCGCCGGAGGGCTGGGAGTGGGGGAAGTCGTCCGGGCGGATGAAGTTGGCGTAGCGGATCGCCGTCCGGTCCAGGCCGGTCTCGCGCGCCACGTGGTCCATGATCCGGTCCATGACGAAGGACTGAGCGTCTTTCCCGAACCCGCGGTAGGCGTTCCACGGGCACTTGTTGGTGACGACGACGTAGAGCTGGACGTTGGTGTCGGGGATGTCGTAGCCGCCCGGCAGGCTGTAGCCGGTGACAAACGACTGGCCCCAGCCCAGGAGCGCGGTGGGCGCCCCAACGTCGGCGATGACCTTGATCCGCAGCCCGTGAACGCGGCCGTCGGCGTTGAAGCCCACGGTGTATTCGAACCGGGTGTCACGCGAATGGCCGGTGGCCATGAAGTTCTCGGCGCGCTCCTCGATCCACTTCACCGGCCGACCGGTGACCATGGCGGCATGGGCCACCACCGGCTCCTCCTGGAAGGGCGGCTGCTTGAGGCCGAATCCGCCGCCGACGTGCGGCTGGATCACGTGGATCGAGTTCTCCGACATGTTGAGCGTCTCGGCCAGGAAGCTGCGCAGCGGGTGCGGGTTCTGGGTGGATTCCCAGAAGGTCAGCTTCCGCGCGAACGCGTCCCACTGGGCGACGCAGCCGCGGCCCTCGATAGACACACCGGTGATCCGGTTGGAGCGGACCGTCCCGGTCACGACGCGGTCCGCGCCGGCCAGGGCGGCGTCCACGTCGCCGGCGATCCAGTCGCGGGTGATCAGCAGGTTGTCGCCCCAGGCCGGCTCCACGAGGTCCGCCCCCGGCTCCATCGCCTTGATGGGGTCCGTGACGACTGGCAGCTCTTCGTAGTCCACCTCGATGTCGTCCAGGGCGGCGGCGGCGGTCCAGCGGTCCTCGGCGACCACGGCCGCGACCACCTCGCCCACGTACCGGACACGGTCCTTGACGATGGGGTACCAGAGGACGCCCTTGGCGCCGATTTCACGGGTGTTCCAGGCCTCCGGGATGGGGCGCAGGTCGCGGTAGGCGTCCTCGCCCGTCAGGACCTTGATGACGCCGGGGCGCGCCATGGCCGCGGAGATGTCCACGGACCGGATCCGGGCATGGGCGTATGGGCTGCGCAGGAAGGCGAGGAAGGCCATGTCCGGGAGGACGACGTCGTTGACGTACGTCCCCTTGCCGGCGGCCAGCTGGGTGTTGGTCAGCCCGGTGACGCGGCGTCCGACCTGCTTCAACGTGAACCTCCCGACCGCCTCACCGGATGATCACCGACGACCCGCGGATCGGTCGCCGGCCAGGCGGTGGGGGCCGGCCGTGCCGCCGGTCCGCCCGCCGAACCTCGAGGTTGGCTCCGTTGCGCTAGACGTCCCAGCCGCCGTCCACCGTCAGGCACTGGCCCGTCACCTGCCGCGATTCGTCGCTGGCGAGGTAGAGGCAAGCGTAGGCGATGTCCACGGCCGACGTGAAGCGCTTGATGGCCTGCTCGGACAGGTAATCGTTGAAGACCTGCTCGTAGCTGATGCCCTTGGTGGCCGCCTTGCCCCGGATGATCTTGTCCATCCGGTCGCCGTAGATGGGCCCCGGCGCCACGCAGTTGCAGTTGATGTTGTGGACGCCAACCTCCAGGGCGACCGTCCGGGTGATGCCGCGGACGGCCCACTTGGAGGCCGAGTAGGAGACGCGGTTCTTGTAGCCGCGCAGGCCGGAGGTTCCGGCGATGTTCACGATCTTGCCGGACTTGGCCGCGATCATCGACGGGAGGGCGGACTTGATGGACAGGAACGTACCCTTGGCGTTGACGCCCAGGACGTGCTCCCACTCCTCCTCGCTGACGTTCTGGGCGGCCGTCTCGATGGGGCCGATGACCCCGGCGGTGTTGACCAGGACGTCGATCCGGCCGTAACGGTCCAGGACGGCCTGGACCATGGCCTGGCACGAATCGCCGCTGGTGACGTCGACCCCGACCGAGATGGACGCCAGGCCGGGCAGTTCGGCGCGGATCCGGGCCGCCTCGGCGTCGAGGTCCTCGATGCTCCGAGCGGCCAGGGCGAGCGAGGCACCCTCGTGCGCGAACAGCTCGGCGATGGTGCCGCCCATCCCCTTGGCGCCGCCCGTGATCAGGACGACCTTGCCTTCCAGCCGGCGGCTGCCGCGGTCGAGGTTGAGGCGCTCCGTGTCGGAGGCGCGGATGGCGAGTGACATGGGTCGTTCCCTCCTGTGGCCGGGGGCGCTAGACGGACAGGTTGAGCAGCTCGGCGGGATGGACCTGGGTCATCAGCGTGAGCATGTCGCGGGAGACCCCGTAGTCCAGCAGCGTGGCGATGATCATCCGCAGGCCCTCGGGGTGGGGGGCGGCGGAATACTGGCCCAGGTCGGAGGTGAGGATCAGCTTCCGACCGTTGTTGGCGTTGATCCAACCGGCCAGCTCCACCGGGTCCTGCTCGTAGAACGTCGGCGAGACGCACGAGATTGCCACGTATTCCAGGTACGCGCCGTTGTCCAGCAGTTCCTGCTGGATGGTCAGGTCGTACTTGGTCAGGGCCCAGTTCACGTGGGTGACCAGGAACTTCTTGATCCCGCGCTTGTTGGCCTCGGCCTGGAGAATCCGTGTCTCATCCAGGTGCAGGTGGGCGCTGGCGATGGTGACGTCCGCCTCGGCCACGAGGTCCAGGATCGTCAGGGCCGCCTGGGTGATCTTCCCGTCCTCACCGAGGATGGTCACGCCGGCCCCGGGCAGCTGCTTCTTGGGCCGCCCAAGCTGCGGGTAGTCCGACATCTTGAAGTACTCGGAATGCCACTTGCTGTGGTTGGTGGGCATCCAGATGACCTTGGCGCCATGGTGGATCGCCGCCTGGACCACGTGCGGGTTGATCCCGCCAACGGACCGGTTGAGGACGATGGCCCCGTTGATGCTCATGTCCGGGAAGGCCTTGCCCACGTGGTAGGCCCGCCCCGTGGACGACGAGTCGTGATCCTTGATCACGAATCCTCGCATGCCGTACTCCTGGGCCAGCTGGGCCAGGTCCGCGTCATCCAGCGGGCGCTTGAAGAGCGCCGGGTGGGTGTGGGCGTGCATGTCGATGGCGCCCTTGAGGATCTCCAGGTCCGGTCGCGGTCGGAGCACGGTCGGGCTCGTCCTTTCGTTGGCTGGTTCGGCGGTCGGTGTGGCCATGGAGGGCGGGTGGGCCGGGCTGGCGCGCGAGATCATTGATGCGATCAGCCGCGGGCTCGAGCGAGCGCCAGCGGCCCCCTTCCGCCACAAAAATGGAAACTGGGTTCCATAATACGGGAACGAGTCGGCCGTCGTCCAGAGAACTCCCTGGCCGGCGGGCCGGTCCGACTCCCGTCGGTCAGGCACACTGGACCCCCCAAGCGCAGGAGCACACGACATGCGAGTCGAAGGCACGTTTCGCTTCCCGGCGCCGCGCGAGACGGTCTTCGCGCTGCTGCTGGACCCGCAGGTCCTGGCGGGCTGCATACCGGGCTGCGAACGGCTGGAGGCGATCGGGCCTGACCAGTACGAGGCCACCGTCAAGGTGGGCGTGGGCGCCGTGAAGGGCGTCTACAAGGGCCAGGTCCAGCTGGTGGATCGGCGGGAGCCGGAGGCGTTCCGGATGCTGGTCCAGGGCAAGGGCGGCCCCGGCTTCATCAAGGGCGAGGCCACGGTCACGATCACGCCGGTGGCCGACGCGCCCGACGAATGCGACGTTGTCGTGGTGGGCGACGGGCAGGTTGGTGGCCTGATCGCCGGGGTCGCCCAGCGGCTCCTCGGCGGGGTTGCGACAATGATGCTGAACCAGTTCTTCGAATGCCTCCGCGGCAAGGCCGCCCTGCCCCGGGTTTGACCCAGGGACGGGTCTCCGGGTCGGTCCGCCGCCGAGGAGCCAGTGGTCAGGGCGAGCCCCGTCCCGGCCCGGCAGGCTAGTGGGAGACACCATGCGCCGCATCGTCGTCGGGATCTCGGGCGCCACGGGCGCCATCTACGGGATCCGGCTCCTCCAGGTCCTGCACGACCTCCCCGAGGTCGAGACGCACCTGGTCATCACGCCCGCCGGGCGGGCCACCATCCAGCTGGAGACGGACTGGACGTCCGCCCAGGTGGAGGCCCTGGCCACCGAGACGCATCGCTACGGCGACATCGCCGCGAAGCCGTCCTCGGGCTCGTTCAGGGTCGATGCCATGGTCGTCCTGCCGTGCTCGATGCGCACGCTGACGGGCATCGCCTACTCGATCAGCGACAACCTGCTCACCCGGGCCGCGGACGTGACGCTCAAGGAGCACCGCACGCTGATCCTGGCGCCGCGCGAGACGCCCCTCCACATCGGCCACCTCAGGGCGATGCTCCAGGTGGCGGAGATGGGCGCGATCATCGTCCCGCCGATGCCGGCCTTCTACCACCGGCCCAAGTCGCTGGAAGACATCATCGACCAGACCGTGCAGCGGATCTGCGACCAGCTGCGCCTGGAGTTGCCCGCCGACCTGTTCAAGCGCTGGCAGGGCGGGGCGGCGTCGCTGGCAGACAAGGTCCTGGAGCACGAGGCAACCGCGGAGGTCGCCGCGGAGGCCGCGCTGATCCCCGAGGACTGAGCCAGGGGTCCGGGCGGCGGGTCGCGGAGGTCGCCGCCGGTCTTCCGCCACGGGCGCCGACAGGTCCCGGTACGTCACGCCCTGGGCACGCAACCCCCCCCGGACCGCCGCGGACGTGCCGCGTGGCCCGCCCATGTGCCTGATGGGCGGCGTGTCGGCGTATGCTGCGCCGGGCGCCGACTCCACCACGTGGAGCCCAGTTTCCGAATCCGCCCGCCTCGCCGTCACGTCCACCCCGCCCCGCCATCATCCCGACCGGCGCTCGTCGACCCGCTCGCCCGGGCCAAGAAGAGGACACGAATCCTGAAAGCCCTGGAGAAGACGCTCAAGGTCCTCGATCTGTTCACCACCGGCCGCCCCGAGTGGGGGCTCCTGGAGCTGTCCGAAGTCGCCGGGCTGCCCGTCTCCACGCTCCACCGGATCGTGACCGTGCTGCGCCGCCATGGCCTGCTCGCCCAGGACCCCGGCTCCAAGAAGTATCGACTGGGCTACGGCGCCATCGATCTCGGTCGGCGCGCGGCCTCCAGCCTGCCCATCCGCCAGGTCGCCGACCCCATCATGCGGCGGCTCGCGGAGGAGACCGGCGAGACCGTGGTCCTCACGGTGGTCAACGACGCGCGTGACTGCGCGGTGTGCATCGAGCGGATCGAGAGCCGCCATGACCTCCGCCTCCACCTGGAAGTGGGGGAGCAGACGCCGCTCCACGCAGGGGCATCGTCCAAGGTGCTCCTGGCCTGGTTCCGCTCGGACGAGGTCGAGGCGTTGGCCAGCCGCTCCGGGCTCCCGTCGCTGGCGCGCAACACCTTCACGGACTTGCCCCGCCTCCAGGCCGAGCTGGCCCGGATCCGCGAGGTGGGCTTTGCGTTCAGCTCCGAGGAGACCGACAGCGGCGCGTGGGGCGTTGCCGCGCCGATCCTGGACCCCGAATCGCGCGCGATTGCGGCCCTCGGGGTCGCGAGTCCGCTCTCGCGGCATTCCGCCGAAGCCCAGCGGCGCTTCGTGACACTGACCATGGCGGCCGGCGCCGAGGTGGCCCGCGCGCTCGGGCTGGTGGCGACCCACTGATGGCCGAGACCGACGACCGCCCCGTGGCGGGCATCCCCGTCGCCGGGTCCTGGCGCCTGACCGACGACGTCCTGACCATCCGCAGCCCATATAGCGGGAAGGTGGTCGCCGAGGTTGCCGGGGCCGGCCCCCAGGACATCCGTGATGCGCTCGCCGCAGCCGCGTCGTCCTTCGACGCGACGCGGCGGACGTCCGGCGAGGACCGGGCACGGGTCCTGGAGACGGTGAGCCGCCGAATCGCCGAGGAGCGCGAGACGATGGCCCGGACCATCACGTTGCAGGCGGGCAAGACGATCCGTGCGGCGCGGGCCGAAGCCGACTGGTCGTCGGCCGCCTTCGCCGCAGCGGCGGCGGAGGCACTGGCGCCGATCGCCGATCGGACCCCGCTGGGCCCCGTCGTGGCCATCGCCGCACTGGGAGCCCCGCTGGCGTCGGCTGCCGTCAAGTTGGCCGCCGCCATCGCCGCCGGGAGTGCCATCGTCCTGCAGCCCCCCGGTGATGCGCCCACCCCCGCCCTCCAGTTGGCCGGGCTGATCCGCGACGCCGGCTGGCCGGCCGAGGCGGTCTCTATCGTCACCGCCACCGACGAGGATGTCCTGGCTGCCCTGTCGGACGAGCGAGTCCGGGCGATCACCTTCACCGGTTCGGCGGCGGCCGGGCACCGAATTGGGCCGGCGGCTCCAAACGCCCGCGTCACGCTGGAGCCAGGCGGGACGGTCGATGTCATCGTCCACGACGACGCTGACCTGGACCACGCCGCCGACCGCGTCGTGGTGGGCGCCTTCGAGTTCGAAGGCCAGTCGGGCCTCGCCGTCCGGCGCGTCCACGTGGCGCGCGGGGCCTGGGATCGCTTCACCGATCTGCTCATGGACCGGCTGGAGGCCCTGGAGCTCGGCGATCCCGGTCAGGAGGAGACGCACCTGGGGCCGATGATCGACCGCGAGTCGGCCGATCGTGCGGAGGCGCTGGTCCGGGACGCGGTGGCCGCCGGAGCGACGACGCTCTTCCCGGCCGGCCGCGAGAAGAACGTCGTGGGCACCACGGTCCTGTGCGACGCGCGCATCGACATGGCGATCTGCCGCGTTGATGCGGTTGGGCCCATGGTCTGCCTGTGGCCCTACGACGACCTCTCGGTGGCCATCCGGGCCGTGGGCGAGGCGGCCAGCGGGCTGGCGGTCGGCGTGTTCAGCAGGGATGTTGGCCGGATTGCCGGCACGCTGGCGGCCCTCGACGGGGCCAGGCTGGTGGTCAACGAGGTCCCGGCGTGGTGGGCAGACCGCGGGCTGGACCACGTGACGGACGCACTGCACGCGGAACTGGCGGCGATCACGAGAACGCCGTGAGCGTTCGAGGCTGGCGAGTCGGGACCAGCCTGGTGACGGTCGGCGGATTGGCCTGGAGCGGCGGATTGGCCTAGCTCGCGACGGGATCCGGTGCCCTGAGAAACGCCTCCAGTTGAGCGGCGGCGGCCCGCAACGCCCCGTTTGCGGCGGCCCAGGTGCGCCACCTGGCCGCGGCGTCGTTCGACCAGCCGGCGAGCGTGCCGGGGTTCACGTCGAACGCGGCCAGGAACCCGCGCGAC
Organism: uncultured Chloroflexota bacterium; assembly: GCA_903822495.1. Lineage (GTDB taxonomy): Bacteria > Chloroflexota > Limnocylindria > Limnocylindrales > CSP1-4 > CAIJPD01. The sequence goes on from CAIJPD010000066.1 coordinate 103,900, forward strand.
TCCGCATTTCGCGCCGCGACCACCTGGGCTGTGAGGCGCTTGAACTCGATGACATCCACCCGTGGGGCCTCCGGCGGCGGCGCGACCGCCCGCGGTGAGGTGCGTGCGAGGTCGGCGGCTGCCGATCCGCGAGGCTCCATCTCCGCCTCGGACTACCCTACACCCCCGGACGCCGGACCGGGCTGGGCTCGCCGTGCGAACGGCCGCAGGCCCGCACGTCGGGCACGATCAGGCGGCGGGCCGCTCGCCGCGCGCCAGCCGTTCCGGCGACGCCAGCAGGCTGGCGCACAGCATCAGCACCATGCCGGCCACGATCACCCACAGGCTGGTCGTGAAGCCGCCGGTGATGTCGCGGATGGCGCCCAGAACCGCGGGCATGAACGCCATGACCAGGTAGCCCACGAACATCATCAGGCCCACCACGGGCGCCACCTTCGCCGGCTGGTGGCTGGTGTCCAGCGGGAGCGTCAGGCCGATCGTGAAGAGCACCGCCAGGAAGGCGCCGCCGGTCACCGCCCAGAGCCAGGCGAAGGAGGGCGCCACGATCAATCCGGTCAGCGAGACGATCACGACCGATGACGCGCCTACCAGGTAGTGGCGGCGGGTCCCGAACCGGTCCGCCAGCACCGATGCGATGAGGCTGGCCGGCAGCCCCGCGATCCCGAACACCGCGAAGAGCGCGCCGGCATCAACGGCGCTCCAACCGCGCTCCACGTACGCCGACGGGAGCCACGCGCTGAGGCCGTAGTAGGGGAGCGCCGAGAAGGCGAACAGGGCAGCCAGCAGCCATGCGGCGGGGCTTCGCACGGCGATGGGCGCCAGGAGCCCTCGGCCCGTTCGACGCGGCGGGCGGGGCGTTCGCTCGGCAAACAGGAGCCAGGCGCCGATGGAGACCGCGGCCGCGGCGGCGTAGGCCTCCAGCGCCCCGCGCCATGAGCCCAGGGCCAGCGACAGCGGGACCGCGCTGGCCGCCGAGACGGTGGCACCCACCTGGATCGCCGTGGTGTAGACCCCGGTCGCCGTGGCGCCGCGGCCGGGAAACCACTCCTTGACCAGGACCGGGAAGGCAGCCCCGGCCGTGCCGATCCCGAGGCCCACCGGGATCGTGAGCAGGAGCAGCCACGGGCCGTTCGGCGCCAGCCCACGGAGCAACCCCGCCAGGCCGATCAGGAGCAGGCTGCCCGCCAGCGTCCGGCCGGAGCCCAGCGCCGCCACGACGCTCGGCGTGGTCAAGGCGAAGATGCCCATGCACAGCAGCGGGATGGTGGTGAGGAGGCCCGCTTCCGCGTAGCTCAGGCCCAGGTCGGCCCGGATCAGGGGCGCCAGCGGGCCCACCCCGACCAGCTGCGGCCGGAGCGCGAGGGCGGCGATGGCAAGGACGGTCATGCGCGCCATGAAGCCCCCTCGGTTCACCTGGCCTCCTGCGCTGCGCCGATGTGGCGGCGGGGTCTCGGTGGCGCCGCGCCGGGGAATCGCCGTCCCGTCGTACGGTATCCTGACCCGGCTTCGGGCGGACGCCCAGGCCGTCATCGACGCTGCATATGGGCCCGGCTCCTGGCCGGCGGAGGGACTGGCAGGCGCGTGTTCGGGCAGCGGATTCGCCGGGTCGAGGACCCTCGCCTCCTGCGCGGCCTCGGCGAGTACGTCGACGACATCGCGGCCCCGGGCGCACTCCACCTCGCGTTCATCCGCAGCCCCTACGCGCACGCCCGGATCCTGGGCGTGGACACGACGGCGGCCGCGGCGGTCCCCGGCGTGGCGGGCGTCTTCACGGCTCAGTCACTGGGCGCGGCGAACGGGCCCCATCCCCACCCCACCTGGTTCCAGCCCAACGACGCCCTGCGCGCGGCCATCAACCCCACGCTCCATCCCGAGCACGTCCGGCTCCTGGCCGCGGGGGACGTCCGGTTCGCCGGCGAGCCGGTCGCGGTGGTCGCGGCCACGAACCGCTACGTGGCGGAGGACGCGGCGCGGCTCGTGGAGCTGGACCTGGACCCGCTGCCGGTCAACACCGACCCGGAGCGCGCGCTGGACGCGGACACCCCGCTGGTCCAGCCGGACCATGGCACCAACCTGTCGCTCCACTTCACCGTCAACAAGGGCGACGCAAACGCTGCGTTCGAGGCGGCGCACACCATCGTCGAGGGCACCTTCACGATGGAGCGCCAGACGGGGGTGCCGCTGGAGGCGCGCGGCGCGCTGGGCGTGCCGGATCGGCGGGGCGGGCTCACGGTCTGGTCCAGCAACCAGGCGCCGCACTGGCTGCGCGACGCCATCGTCCGCTGCCTGGGCATCCCGGAGGCGCGGCTCCGCGTCATCGCCCCGGACGTGGGCGGCGGCTTCGGCGTCAAGTCGATGGTCTACCCCGAGGAGTTGGTAGTGGCCGAGCTGGCCCGCCGGCTCAACCGCCCGGTCCGCTGGATGGACACCCGCCGGGAGAGCTTCCTGTCCGCCATCCACTCGCGCGGGCAGCGCCACCGGATCTCGCTGGCCCTCGACGCGGACGGCCGGATCCTGGGGATGAAGGACGACTACCTGGTGGATGCGGGCGCCAGCAACGTCGAGAACCTGATCGTCCCGTACAACACCACGTCGCACCTCCAGTCCGTCTACCGGATCCCGGCGCTGGCGATCGAATGCACGGTGGTCCTGACCAACAAGGCGCCGCTCTCCGCCTACCGTGGCGCGGGCCGCCCGGAGGCCATCTTCGCGATGGACCGGATCGTGGACCGGGCGGCCCGGGCGCTGGGCATGGACCCCGCGGAGCTGCGCCGCCGGAACATGGTCACGGCTCAGGAGATGCCCTACGACGCCGGCATCCTCTACCGGGACGGGAAACAGCTGGTGGTGGACGGCGGCGACTTCCATGGCGCGCTGGACGGGGTGCTCACCGCCCTGCGTTACGACGACCTGCGCGCCGAGCAGGCGGCGGCCCGGGCGCAGGGACGGCACATCGGGATCGGCTTCGGGACCTACATCGAGGGGACGGGTGTGGGCCCGTTCGAGACCGCCCGGGTTCGCCTCACCGGCGGCGGCGAGGCCATTGTGACCACGGCGCTCCCGTCCCAGGGCCAGGGCCACGAGACCGTGTTGGCCCAGCTGGTGGGCGACGCGCTGGGCATCCCCATGGACAGCGTCCGCGTCATCAGCGGCGACACCCTCACCCACCCGTGGGGCGGCGGCACCATCGCCAGCCGGACTGCCGTGGTGGTCGGCAACGCGGTCCACGCCGCCGCGCACGACGTTCGCGACCAGGTGGCCCGCCTCGCCTCGGAGCGCCTGGAGGTCGCCGCGGCCGACCTGGTCTTCGAGAACGGCCGGGTCTTCGTCGCCGGGTCGCCGGACCGCGGCTTCGGCATCGGCCACCTGGCGTCGGGTTCGGCGCCCGGGATCGGCCGCCAGGCCTCCGCCGACTCCACCGGGCTGCAGGCCGAATCAGCCTTCGCGCCCGACACGGTCACCTTCGCCAGCGGCGTCCACGCGGCGGTGGTGGAGCTGGACCCACTCACGGGCGCGGTCACCATCCTGCGCTACGTGGTGGTCCACGACTGCGGCCGGGTGATCAACCCGCTCATCGTGGAGGGGCAGATCCAGGGCGGGATCGCCCAGGGCATCGGCGGGGCGCTGTTCGAGCGCCTGGTCTACGACGACGACGGGCAATTGGTGAACGGGACGCTGATGGACTACGGCCTGCCGCGCGCCAACGACGTGCCCGACGTGGAGATGCACCATATGGAGACACCCAGCACGCGAAACCCGCTCGGGGTCAAGGGGGTAGGCGAGGCCGGGACCATCGCCGTGCCGGCCGCGATCATCGGGGCGGTGGAGGACGCGCTCTCGCCGTTTGGGGCCGAGATGAATCGCTGCCCGGTGCTCCCGGAGTCGATCGCGGCGGCGTTCAAGGGCGTCGACAGGGGTGCCGCGGCGCCCTCGGGCTCGAGGTCATGAGCGGCGCGGGCGCTTCGGCCGCCCCCGGCGGCCCGATCGCGAAGGTGGACCTTGGGACCACCCTGGGCCTGTTCGCGCTGTTCATCGGCGGCCTCGCGACGCGGCCGCAGATGATGGCGGTAGGACCGCTCATCCCCATGATCCAGACGGACCTCGTCGTCTCCCACGCTGTGGCGGGCCTCCTCTCGACCATCCCGCTGGTCTGCATGGGCATCTTCGCGCTGGCGGGGCCCACCTCGGCGCAGCTCTTCGGCACGCGCTGGGGGATGACCCTGTCGCTGCTCGTGATCGCCGTCTTTGGCTTCGGGCGGGCGATCGCGCCGAACGCGTTCCTGGTGATGGCGGCCACCGTGCCGATCGGGATCGGGATCGGGATCGGCGGGGCGCTGCTGCCCATCGCGGTCAAGGAGCGGTTCAACAAGCGGCCCGCGTTCGCGACCGGGATGTACACGAACGGGTACCAGGCCGGGGCGGCCCTCTCGTCGGCGATCGCGGCGCCGCTGGCCCTCCTGTTTGGCGGCTGGCGTGAGGCGCTGATCGCGGTCTCCGTGGTGTCGCTGGTGATGGCGCTGGTCTGGCACCTCTCAACGGGCAACAACCCGACGGAGGCGAAGCGGACGGCGGCGTCCAGGCCGCACTGGCCGCTGCGCGACCGGGTGGCGTGGATGCTGGTGGCGTCGTTCGCCCTGCGCGCCGGCATCTTCCAGGCGCTGCTCTCGTGGCTGCCGGCGGTCTACCAGGAGCGCGGCTGGGACGCGACGTCGGCGGGGCTGCTGCCCACGGCGATGACGCTGGGCGGGATCCCGGCGACCTGGATGGTGACCCGGGTGGCGGACGTGCGCGGCTCGCGCCGGCTGTACATGGGCCTGGCCACCTCGATGCTGATCGTGGCCTGCCTGCTGCTGGTGGTGGTGCCCGACATCGGCTACCTGGGGGCGTTCTTCTGCGGGGCCTGCCTCGGGACGCTCTTCCCCATCGCGCTGACGCTGCCGCTGGACCTGGCGGAGCGGCCGCAGGACGTCGGGGCGCTGGCGTCGATGATGCTGGCGGGCGGGTTCGGGGTGAGTGCGGCGGCGCCGTTCCTGCTTGGCGCGGCCCGCGACTTCACGGGCAACTTCCAGGGGTCGCTGCTGCTCCTGGCGTTCTTCTCGGTGCTGCTGCTGATCACCACGCTGGTCATGAGCCCGGAGCGGCTGGCGGCCCGCCGCGCCGCGGCGGCAAGGGTGACGGGGTAGGGGAGCGGCGGCGGGTAGGCAACGGGAGCGGACGGGACCGAGCGGCGTAACGGCGCACGCGGACGTGTTGGGCGGGCATGTGTCGGCTGCATCGACCCAATGTCGGCTGCACTGACACCTGGCGGATAGCGGAGCTCGAAGACGGCTGGTCGCGTGATGGGCGGCGATGCGAGCCCTCAGCGCCGCCCGGCGATGTCCGCCGCGAGGCGCTCCTCCACGTCGAAGAGCGTGCCACAGCCGGGGCAGATGGCCTCGTCCAGCACGAAGTTGGGGCTGTGGCCGCCGAAGCGCTGCGCGATCCAGGGGCCGGCGTGGGCGAGGGGCTCGGTCCGCCGGATGGCGCCGCCGCGGGGGTCCTGGCCTTCGGCCGACAGGACGGTGCCGCAGCGGCGGCAGCGGATGACGCCCGGCGAGGCGTGGGTGGCGGGAGACGTTTCGGGCGTCGCGGCGGGACCGACGACCTCCAGGTACTCCCCGATGACGTGCCGCTGGACGAGGGCCTCGCCGCCGCCGCCCCCGGCGCCGCCGCCCGCGCCGACTTCGCCGGCGACCACACTTTCGGCCGCCCGGCCCACCTCCCGGTCGCCCAGCCGCGCCTCGCGCAGGTGCGCGCGCAGCAGGTCCGTGGCCGCGTCGTCCACCGCCCCGTCCGCGATCACCACCCCGTAGAACCGCCGCGCGCCATCGGCCGTGACCGCCCCGTTGAGCACGTCGGTCAGCACCCGCCCCGGCGCTCGATCCAGCGGGTCCCCGTACCCACCCCCGCCCGGCGGGTAGAACGCGAACACGTCCGCGGCGCCCAGCTTCCCCTCGGACTTGGACGGGAGGTGCTCCACCGCGCCGCCCAGATCATCCAGCGACAGCCCCACGGACCCCTCGGCGTACTGCTCCCAGATCCGCGAGTCGCGCACCACCGAGCACTGCGACCCGGCCCCCGGGTAGCCGCCGTGGATCCCCGACGCGTTGGACTGGTCCGAGCCCGCCGTGTTGGTGGACTTCCAGATGGCGTCGGACCCCTTGTGGATCACCACCGCCGCCATCGCCGTCATGCCGCCGCGGTGCATCCCCGGACCGCCGCTGTCCGGCAGCGCGCGCCGGAAGGCGTACAGCAGCGGCAGCTTCCACTCCTGCGCCTCCACGTTGGAGAGGAAGCCCAGGTGTGACGTGGCCTTGCCGGAGAAGTCGAAGCCATCCGCGAACGAACGACCCCCGGCCCCGCCGCCGCGATGGTCGGAGAGCAGCGCCCCCACCAGCTTGCCCGTCCGGTCCCGGCCGAAGATGTTGTTGCCGTTGCACGAGACGTTCCAGGAGGGGACCACCCGGTCGCGGAACTCCTCCGACTCCGACAGCATCATCGCGACCACCTTCATCGCGGCGGCCGTGGCCAGCCACGTGAAGCCCACGGAGCAGATGCTGACCGCGGCCGGGAACTCCGCGTTCATGACGGAGCCCAGCGGCGCCACCACGTCGACCAGGTGCTTGGCCGCGGCGTTCCAGTCGATCTCGCCGCCGCACAGCAGCGTGTAGACGGGGACGATGGTGCCGGCGTAGCAGGCGGAGTACGGCGCGTTGACCGCGCCCTGCGACTGGCGGTCCGTCCCCTCGTAGTCGAACGTGAGCCGGTCGCCCGACTTGGTCAGCCGGAGGCGGACGCGGATGATCCGCTCGGAGCCCACCCGGTCGCCGTCCATGAAGACCTCGGTGACCCAAGAGCCGTCGGGCAGCCCGGCGATCCGCCGCCGCAGCCGCCGCTCGGACAGCTCCACGGTCCGGGTCATGACCTCCTCGACCGTGCCCAGCCCGACGTCCGCGACCAGCTCGGTGAGCCGCTCGCGGACCACCGAGAGGGCGCCCAGCTGGGCCCGCAGGTCGATGGCGACCATCTCGCCCAGCCTCGAGTTGGATGTGAAGGTCCGCTCCACCTCGTGGTTGAGCCGCCCGGCCGAGACGATCTTCAGGAAGTAGCGCGGCGCCTCCTGGAAGACGTTGGTGGCGTTGACGCAGAAGGAGCCCTCGTCGATGCCGCCCAGGTCCGCGTGATGGAGGACGTTGCCCGCCCACATCGCCAGCCGGCCGTCGAGGTAGATGGGCGACAGGAACGCCACGTCGTTCTGGTGGAGCGCGCCCATGTACGGGTCGTTGACCAGGAAGACGTCGCCGTCGGTGATGTCCGCCGGGTCCGTCTCGGCCAGGATGGTCTTGATGATGTAGTCCATGGTCGTGACGTGGGTCAGCACGTACGGCCCGGCCACGGCGATGTCCCCGCGGGCGGTGAACAGGCCCACGTTGAAGTCGTTGCCCTCCACCACGATGGGGGAGGACGACAGGGTCTTGATGGTGATGCCCTGCTCGTCGTTGATCTGGAGCAGGCGGTGCTTGATGACCTCGAAGGTGATGGCGTCGACGGTCGAAGGCCGGGCGCCCCCTTCGGGCGGGCCTGACATCTGGCCGCCGCTCACGACGCCGACCTCCGCACGTCGATGTGGACGTTCCCGAAGGCGTCCACCTCGGCCCGATGGCCCGTGGGGATGAAGATCGTGGTGTCGGCGCGGGAGATCAGCGCCGGGCCGGCCACGCGGTCCCCGGCCAGCAGCCCGGCGCCGTCGAAGATGCCTGCCTCCGCCTCGCCGTACTGGCGCGTGAAGATGCGGCGCGTGGTCTGTGGGGCGAGGGCGCCCGCCCCCGAACCGGCGCGCGTGGCGATCGTGGCGGCCGGCGGGCGGGCCGCCGGGACCAGGGCCTCCAGCCGGAAGGTGATCAGCTCGATGCGCCCCTTCCTGGGGATGGTCATCGAACCGAACCGGATGGCGTACTCGGCCTCGAAGGCGCGCCGGACCTGGCCGGCCAGGTCCTCGTCCGAGCCGCTGACCTCGATGGTCAGCTCGCTCATCTGGCCGGCGTACCGGACGTCGAGGCGGCGGCGGAGCGTGACGCCGGCACCGTCCGCCCCGGCGTGGCCGCTGGCCGCCATGTCGGCGACGGCCCGCCGCTCCAGGTCCGCGAAGATCGCGGCGGCGGTGGCCTCGGCGCCGGCGGCCTCCAGCCGGAGCGGCGACGAGCGCGCGTACGTGTACCGGATGTCCGACAGCGCGCAGCCCAGGGCCGAGAAGACCGACGAGGTGGGCGGCACGATCACGTCGCGCACGTGGAGCGGCTCCGAGTAGGCCGCGGCGTGGAGCGGCGCCGCGCCGCCGTACGCCAGCAGCGTGAACTCGCGCGGGTCCAGCCCCTCCGACACCGTGGTCTGGCGGACCAGGTCGCTCATCCGGGCGGTGACGATCTCGTAGATGCCCGCCGCGGCGGTTCGGACGTCCAGCCCCAGCGGCTCCGCGAGCCGCGCCCGGATGGCGTCCTCCGCCAGGTCCACCCGGAGCCGCGTCCGCCCGCCGAAGAAGGCCGCCGGGTCCAGCAGGCCCAGCACCACGAGGGCGTCGGTGACCGTGGGCTCGGTGCCGCCGTGGCCGTAGCAGGCTGGGCCGGGCCGGGACGAGGCCGAATTCGGCCCCACCAGCAGCCGCTCGCCGTCCGTCCAGGCGATGGACCCGCCGCCCGCGCCGATCGCGACCACCTTGGCCGCCTCCAGCTGGACGGGCGCGCCCTGCGAGACGAAGGTGGACGCCTCGGTCCGGACGACGCCGCGGTGGATCAGCCCCACGTCGAAGCTGGTGCCGCCCATGTCCGTGGTGATGACGTTCTCGAAGCCCAGCGTGACGCCCAGCTCCCGGGCCGCCACCAGCCCGCCCACCGGCCCGCCGTTGATCAGCGAGACCGCGCGTCGCGCCACGTCGCCGGGGAAGATGGTGCCGCCGGCGCAGGTCATCAGCTGGACCGGGTAGCGCAGGCCGTCGGCCGCCAGCCCCTCGGCGAGCTGGGTGATGTAGCGGGTCATGACCGGCGCCAGGTAGGCGTTGACCACGGTGGTCATGGTCCGCTCGTACTCGCCGGAGACCGGTGAGACTTCGGACGAGAGGCTGATCTGCAGCCCGGGGACGGCCGCCTGGAGCAGCTCGCGGACGCGCTCCTCGTGGGCGGGGTTGCGGAACGACCAGAGCAGCGAGACGGCCACGGAGTCCGCGCCGGCCGCCCTCAGCGCCTCGGCGGCCGCGGCCACGTCCGCCTCGCGCAGCGGCGCCACCACCTCGCCGTCCAGGTCCATCCGCTCGCCCACGCCGAAGGTGAGCCGCCGCTCCACGTACGGGGCCGGCTTCTCGTTGCGGACGAAGTCCAGGGCCCGCTCCAGCGGGATACCCGTGTTCCGGCCCATGGGCCCGCGGGAGATGATCATGGTGTCCTCGAACCCGCGGGTGGTCACGAGGCCCACCGTGGTCCCGGTTCGCTGGATCAGCGCGTTGGTGCCCACCGTGGTGCCGTGTGCGAAGCGGACGCAGCCGGCCAGGATCTCCGCGTCGCTGACCCCGATTCGGGCCGCCACGTTGCGCAGGGCGTCGCGCGCGCCCACGGACGGGTCGTGCGGGGTGGAGAACGCCTTGTCGATATGGACGACACCCGCGGCGTCGATGACGACGCAGTCGGTGAAGGTCCCGCCGGTATCGATGCCGACGACGTAGCCGCCGGCCGGGCGCGGCGCGCTCACCGGCCCCGAAGCCGAATCCGTGCTTGCCAAGGTCGGCGTCGCGCGCCCGGCGGGCGTGTCGTGGGGTCTTCGGTCGTCCGGCCTACCAGCCCTTGACGCAGTCCAGGACCATCTGGCGGAGGTCCTCCGCCGTGCTGGCGCGCGGGTTGTCCTTGGCCATGATCCGGCCGTTGACGTCGTTGACGATGGTGTCCACGTCCTCGGGCGGGCAGCTGTCCCAGGGCAGGCGTCGCGGGGCGCCCAGGCCGGCCAGCCAGTCCTTGATCAGGTCCACGCTCTGTGCGGCGGCCTCGGCATCCGGCACGCCGGCCGGGACGCCCATCAGGCGGGCCAGGACCGCGAACCGCTCCGGGGCGGCCTGGATGTTGAAGGCGTTGACGAACGGCATGATCACGCTGTGCAGGTCGCCATACGACAGGGTGGCGTAGCGGCCGGTGTGGAACAGGTACGTGATGCCCTTGTTGAGGCCGTGGATCAGGCCCAGGCCGGCGTTGCCGCAGGCAAGGTTCGCCATGGTGGAGGCGAGGAGCAGGCGGTCGTAGACCTCGACGGTTGGGTTGGCGATCGCCTTGGGCAGGTCGTGGTACATGATCTCGAAGGCGGGCAGGGCCAGCGCGTCGGTGAGGGGCGAGTGGCGGTTGGAGACGTACGCCTCCAGCGCGTGCACCAGCGCGTCAACGCCGGACGCCACGGCCTGGCGCTTGGGTGCCGAGACGCACAGCTCCGCGTCGAGGATGGCGAGGCGCGCCGCGACGGCCCAGCCCTGGATGCCGCTCTTGTGGCCGTGGTCGTCGGTGATGGTGGCCTGCCGGCTCACCTCGCCGCCGGAGCCCGCCGTGGTGGGGACGCAGATGGAGAGGAGCGGAGCGTTGGTGGACTTGTCCACGCCGGCGATCAGGCTGCTGGGACCCTCGTGGGTGGCCGCGACGGCGGACGACCGACCGGCGGCCAGGACGGAGCCTGAGCCCACGGAGACCACGGTGTCCGAGCCGTTCGCCCTGATGACAGCGACGAGGCGGTCGACGTCGGCGAAGGTTGGGTCGAGCGGGACGTTGTAGTCGGTGGTGAAGGCGACGCCCGCCTCCGCCAGCGAGGCCTCGGCCCTGGCCACCAGGCCCACCTTGGCCAGGCCCGGATCGCTGACCAGCAGGACCTTGGTGCCGCCGAGGCGCTTCACCTCGGCGCCCAGTCGCTTGATGCTGCCCGGTCCGTAGACGAGCTCGGTAGGGGCGGCATAGCGGGAGAGGGCGCCCGGGGCGGCAGTCATCGGCGGTCACCTTTCGATCGATGCAAGGGGCTGGAACGGGGCCGGAGGCGCTCGCCCTGGGGGTCGCGAGCGGCGCGCGGTCGGCGGGATCGCAGGTGTACCGTAGGCGCCGGATTGGGGCGGTGTCAAACCGGAGGCGGTGCGTGGGACAACTGGACGGGAAGGTCGCGATCGTCACCGGGGCGGGCCAGAACATCGGCCGCGCCATCGCCCTCCGCTTCGCCGCCGAAGGTGCCGCGGTGGCGGTGGTGGACCGTGACCAGGGCCGGGCGGAGGCCGTCGCCGCGGAGATCCAGGCGGCGGGCGGGCGCGCCATCCCGGTCGTCGCCGACGTCAGCGACGAGGACGATGTCAGCCGGGGCGTGGACGACGTCGTCCGACGGCTGGGCGACGTCCACCTGCTGGTCAACAACGCGGCCGCCACCATCAACAAGACCCTCCTGGAGACCTCGCTTGACGAGTGGGAGTACGTGATCGGGGTCACGCTTCGCTCGCAGTTCCTGCTCATCCGGAAGGTCGCGGCGGTGATGATTGCCGCGGGCCACGGCGGAGCCATCGTGAACATGGCGTCCACCAGCGGCCACCGCGGGAACATCGGCAAGGGCGCCTACCCGGTGGCCAAGGGCGGGGTGCTCAACCTCACCCGGGTCGCCGCCGTGGAGCTGGCCCAGCACGGGATCCGCGTGAACTCCGTGACGCCCACGCAGAGCGGCCAGCCGCTGGGCTACGGCTACCAGGCGGACGTCTTCGAGCGATCCGGCCCCGCGCGGAGCATCCCGCTGGGCCGCTGGGGCCGCCCCGAGGACCAGGCCAGCGCCGTGCTCTTCCTCGCCTCGGACCAGGCTGCATTCATCACCGGGGTGGACCTGCCGTGCGACGGCGGGCTGCTCGCGGTCTTCCCCAAGGCGCTCTAGGGCGCCGAACACCATCGGCGCCGCGGGCGCCGTCAGCGGAGGACTTCCCCATGCCTGGCTTCGGCACCACCGGCGACTACGACGAGCGAGCCGCCACCTGGGATGACGAGCCCGATCGTCGCGCACGCTCCCAGACGGTCGCGCGCCGCATCAACGACCTGGTCGGACCCACGCCCGCCACCCGGGTGCTGGAGTACGGCGCCGGGACCGGCCTGCTGGGTTTCGCCCTCAAGCCATTCGTCGGCCACATGACGCTGGCCGACATCAGCGAGGGGATGCTCGCCCAGGTCCAGAAGAAGATCGCCGCCAGCGAGATGACCGACGTCGAGTGGCGGCGGCTGGACCTGACTACCGATCCGCTGCCGGCGGAGCGCTACGACCTGATCTGCCTCCAGTTGATCCTCCACCACATCATGGATACGGATCAGATCCTCACGGCGCTGCGCGCCTGCCTGGCCCCGGGCGGCGTGCTGGTCGTGGCCGACATGGACCTGGAGGACGGGTCTTTCCATCGCGAGGCGTACGAGGGCTACTTCGGCTTCGAGCGAGAGCCGCTGGGCGAGAAGGTGCTGGCGGCGGGCTTCGCCTCGGTCGAGTTCGACGACGTCCTCACGGTCCACAAGGTCCGTGGGGGGGTGGAGCGCGAGTACCCGATGTTCCTGATGATCGCCCGGACGTAGGGCTGAGGGGCGGGTGGTGGCCTGGGTGGCGGCAGCCCGGCACGGCGGGGCACGTCGCGCCGAGCCCGCGCGGAGGTACCCGCAGTGAGCGACGAGCATCCGCGGATGGGCCCCGGACGGGGGCGGCTGACGGGGAAGGTGGTGATCGTCACCGGGGCGGATTCGGGGATCGGGCGCGCCACGGCTCGCCTGTTCGCGCGCGAGGGGGCCGCCGTGGCCTGCGCGGACATCCGGCCCGCCGAGCTGGCACGCCCCGGGGACGCACCGCGGATCGACGAGCTGATCGCTCGGGACGGGGCGGCGGGGCAGGGGAGTGGCCGGGCGGTCTACGTCGAGGCTGACGCCGGCGTGGCGGCCGAATGGACGCGCGTGATCGAAGTCACCGAAGGCGAATTCGGCCGGGTGGACGTCCTCGTCAACAACGCCGGATTCGGGATCCGCGCGCGCCTCCACGAACTCAGCGAGGACGACTGGCACGCCGTCCTCCGGACAAACCTGGATTCCGTGTTCCACGGCGTGCGCGCGGTGCTGCCGGTGTTCGATCGCCAGGGCGGCGGGGTCATCGTCAACAACGCCTCGTCGTTCGGCCTCCTCGCGACGGACGCCTACCCGGCCTACTGCGCGTCGAAGGCCGCGGTGGTCAACCTGACCCGCCAGCTGGCCATCGACTACGGCCCGGCGATCCGGGTCAACTGCGTCTGCCCGGGCGCCACGCTGACGCCGCGCCTGGAGGAGCGGATCGCCGCTTCGGCGGACCCGGCCGCCACCCGCGCGCGGATGGACGACCTGGCCCGCTCACTCCGGCGGATGGCCGCTCCCGAGGAGATCGCCTACGCGATCCTGTTCCTGGCGTCGGACGAGGCGTCCTTCGTCACCGGCCACGCCCTGACCGTGGACGGCGGCCAGACGATCGACGCATAGCGGCCTCGGGCGCGGCGCCCCGGCGCCCCCGCGCCGGATCGGATCGGCCTACCGCCAGCCCAGCGCCGGGGCCACGTACTTGAGGATGCTCTCGATGGCGTGGGCGTTGTACTCCACGCCCAGCTGGTTGGGGACCGTGAGGAGCAGCGTGTCGGCCGCCTGGATGGCCGTGTCGCCGGCCAGCTCCTTCACCAGCACGTCCGGCTCGGCCGCGTACGATCGGCCGAAGATCGCCTTCGTCTGCGCGTCGATCATCCCCACCTGGTCCTTCGCCTGGTTCCCGCGCCCAAAGTAGGCCCGGTCGCGATCGTCGACCAGCGCGAAGATGCTGCGGCTCACCGAGACGCGCGGCTCGTGCTGGTGCCCCGCGGTCGCCCAGGCGTCGCGGAAGCGCTGGATCTGCTCCGCCTGGAGGACGTGGAACGGAACACCCGCGTCCTCGGTGAGCAGCGTCGACGACATCAGGTGCATGCCCTGCTGGGCTGTCCATTCGGCCGTCGCGCGCGAGCCGGCGCCCCACCAGATCCGGTCGCGGAGGCCGGGCGAGTGCGGCTCGGGGCGGAGGAGGCCCGGCGGGTTGGGGAACATCGGCGTGGGATTGGGCCGGGCGAACCGCTCGCCCGAGAGTGCCCGGAGGAAGACATCGGTGTGCTGGCGGGCCATGTCGGCGTCGGTCTCGCCCTCCGGTGGCACATAGCCGAAGTACCGGAACCCGTCGATCACCTGCTCGGGCGAGCCGCGGCTGATCCCCAGCTGGAGCCGGCCGCCGGCGATCAGGTCCGCGGCGCCCGCGTCCTCGACCATGTACAGCGGGTTCTCGTAGCGCATGTCGATGACGGCGGTGCCGATCTCGATGCGCTTGGTCCGCGCGCCCACGGCGGCGAGGAGCGGGAACGGCGATGCCAGCTGCTGGGCGAAGTGGTGGACCCGGTAGTAGGCGCCGTCGCCGCCGAGGTCCTCGATCGCCTCCGCCAGCTCGATGGACTGGATGAGTGCATCCGACGCCGAGCGCACCTGGGAGTGGGGCGAGTCCGACCAGTGCCCGAACGAGAGAAAGCCGATCTTCTTCATCCGCGGAGTCTAGGTCGGACCGCGGCTATCCCTCCAGGAAGGGCTTCACCTCGGCGATGAACCCCGACGGGTTCTCCACGTGGACCGCGTGTCCCGTGTCGGAGACGGCGACCCAGCGTCCGTTCGGCAGCGCCTCCGCCATTCGCTGCGCGACGTCATCGGGGACGGTGGGGGAGCCCGCGCCCTTCACGATCAGCGTGGGCTGGGCCAGCCGGGCCAGCGTGCCCCAGTGGTCCTCGGTCCGGAAGTCCCAGCGGCGCAGGAAGACGGGATCGATCTTCTTGACGAAGCCGCCACCTTCGGCCGGGCGGTACGTCCGGTCCGCCAGGTTGGCGATGGCCGCGTCCGAGCCACGCGGGCTCCGCTTGCGCTCCGCCTCCAGCGCGGCCTCCCAGGTGTCGAACTGGACCTGCCGCGGCGCGACCTCATCGGGCTTCTGTGCAGACGAGGGCGGGATGTCCACCACGACGAGCCGCCTCACCTGGGCGCCCAGCCGGTCGGCCAGCGAGATGGCGATCAGCCCGCCCCAGCTGTGGCCGACCACGTCGACCTCGCCAAGGTCCAGCTTAGCGATCACCCCCGCGATGTCCGCCGCCGCGTCCGCCGAGCCGTACGTCCCGTCGGGGGACCACTGGCTGTCGCCGTGGCCGCGCAGGTCCGTGGCCACCACCCGCCGTCCCAAGGCACCGCGAAGGTCGCGCCAGACCATCCCGGCCGATGCGATTCCGTGGATGGCCACGATCGGGCGGCCCTCGCCGCGGAAGTCGATGTAGTGGATCCGCAGCCCGTTGACCGTGAGGAAGCCGTCCTTCGGCATGGAACCCTCCCTGTGCGCTGAGTGGAGCCCGCTGTTGTCAGCCCCCGAAGATGCTGATGACCACGATCCCGGCGAAGACGGTCACGACCCCGATGACCACGCGCCGCGTCAGCGTCTCGAGGTGGCCCAGGAAGAGTCGCGAGCCAAGGATGACGAAGATCGGCGACGAGGTGTAGAGGGGGACGACGACGGCCACGCTCCCCGAGTTGAGCGCCGTGATGATGGCGTAGTAGGCAAAGCCCTGGAAGGCCCCGGTCAGCAGGAACCAGCGGAACGCCCGCAGGTTGGGGACCCGGGAGCGCGTGACCAGGAAGGCCACGATGGCAAAGATCGTCATGGCGACGCCGGCGACCGCCCCGCCGATCATGGGGTGCGCAACCTCGTGCACCCCAAGCTTGCGTACGACGTTGTCAACGGCAAAGAAGAGCATGGCCGCGATCGGGAACGCCATCGCCGGCCGCCAGAACGCCGCCCGGCCCCTGGCGCCGGCCTTGCCGGAGAGCAGCAGCACGCCGCCCACGACCATCGCCGTCCCGATGACTTCGGCTGGACCGGGGAACTCGCCCAGGAACGGGATCGCGAGGAGGATCGCCGGGACTGGGGAGGCGTTCTTCACCGCCGAGGCGGTTGACGGCCCCACCTTGAGGCCGCTGACCAGCATCAGGCCGGCCGCGCAGGCGTACAGGATCCCGTCGGCGGCGAAGAGACCGGTGGCCCTGGCCGTCAGCTGGAACGGCTGCGGTGCCACGATCATCGCCTGGATGATGATCAGCAGGGCGCTGGTCGAGAAGACCACCAGCCACGACTGGGGCACCGTGCCGTACTGCAGCCCGATGCGGCCGCAGACCTGGTTCGCGGCGAGGAGGACGGCGGCGATCAGCGCGACCACGACCGTCGTCAGATGACTGTCCACCAACCCTCCCCGGGGACGTCTGCCTGGGCACGGCGGAGTGTGCCACAGCCCCGGAGCCATGATCGCGCGGACTATCATGGCCGCCAACCGCGGCGTGGCCGCCGGCCCCTGAGCGCGAGAGGTGTCCGATGCCTGCCCTGACACTGGCCGAGAAGATCGACCCGGCCAGCACCGTGCTGCTCGTGGTCGACATGCAGAACGACTACATCCACCCCAAGGGAAACCTGGCCAGCAAGGGCGTCGACACCAGCTCCGTCATCGAGATGGTCCCCACGCTCCAGGCCCTGCTCGCGACCGCGCGTGAGGCCGGCGTCCACGTGATCCACACCCGGAACTGGCATCGTCCCGCGACGGACAGCTCCGCGTGGGTGGATCGCCTGGTCCGGATGGGCGGCTCGCAGGACCACCGGGCCGCCATCGCCGGCTCGTGGGGCTCGGAGTGGTACGAGGTGGAGCCCCTCCCCGGCGAAGAGGTGATTAACAAGTTCCGCTACGACGCGTTTCTGGGCACCAACCTGGAGTTCCTGCTCCGGGCCCGTGGGATCCGGACGGTCGTGATCTGCGGGACGGCGACCAACGTGTGCGTCGAGAGCACGGCGCGGGCCGCCCACATGCGCGACTTCCATCTGGTCATGGTCGGCGACGCGTGCGGCACGGCGAGCGCCGCGGCCCAGGACGCGACGCTGGCGAACATCGCGTCGAACTTCGGCGAGGTGGCCAGCACGGCGCGGGTGCGTGGCATCTGGGGCGCCACGGCGTAGGCGCCGCGGCGTAGGCCCCGCGGGGATCGGCGCGGCGATCGGCGGGGTCCGACCGGCCCGGCCCGCGGCCCGGCCCGGGTGGTATCGTGCCCGCAGATTCGGGAACCCGTTGCCAACATGCGGAAACGTGGGCCTGAAACGCGAGACGCGGATGATCAGCGAAGAACGTAGCGGAGCGTGCCTGGGATGCCGAAGGATCTGCGCAGCTTTCTGAAGCGCCTCGAGGAGAACGCGCCGGACGAGTTTGTCCGTGTCGAGCGCGAGGTGGACCCGGTCTACGAGCTGCCGGCGGTCATCCGCCGCCTCCAGGCGGATCGTCGCGACCCCGCCGTCCTGTTCGAGCACGTCAAGGGCAGCCGCATTCGCGCCATCACCAACGTGCTGGGGAGCACCCGCCTCCTGGCCGAGGCGCTGGAGACCACCCCGGACAAGCTGACCCAGACCTACATCGACCGCGAGGACAAGCGCCACCCGGTGCAGATCCTCGGCCAGGGGCCGGTGCAGGAGGTGACGATCACCGGCGACGACATCAACCTGTATGACCTGCCCATCGTCACCAACTGCGAGAAGGACTCCGGCGCCTTCATCTCGGGTGGCGTGAGCACCGTCAGGGACCCGGAGACGGGGATCCACAACTCCGGCATCTACCGGATGATGGTCCACGACAAGAAGACACTCGGCATGAGCTACGAGAAGCACACCCACATCGGGCGCGTGCATCGCCACGCGGAGGCGCGCGGCGAGGCCCTCGAGTGCGTCGTCTGGGTGGGCCACCACCCGGCCACGCTGCTGGGCTCGCAGTCCAAGATCCCCTTCGGCGAGGACGAGTACGAGGTCATGGGCGGCCTCCTGGAGGAGCCCCTGGCCGTGGTCAAGGGCAAGACCGTTGACATCCTGATCCCCGCCTACGCGGAGGTGGCCATCGAGGGCCGCATCCTCCCCGGCGCCCGCCTCCCCGAGGGCCCGTACGGCGAGTTCACCTGGTACTACGGGCTGGAGCGCTCGTCGCCGATCATGGAGGTGACCGCGATCACCTTCCGCGCCGACGCCATCTACCACCACCTGTTTGCCGCCCACCCGGAGCACAACCTGACCGGCCGGCTGGGCCGCGAGTCCGTGCTCTACAAGCGGGTGAAGCAGTCCGTGCCGTCCGTCCAGGCGGTCCGGATGCCCATGTCGGGCATCTGCCGCTTCACGGCCTACGTCCAGATCAAGAAGGAGTTCGACGGGGAGGGCAAGCTGGCCGCGCTGGCGGCGCTGGCGGCGGACCCGTTCGTCAAGCTGGCGGTGATCGTCGACGACGACATCGACATCGACAACGACTCGGACGTCCTCTGGGCGATCGCCACCCGGATCCAGCCCGACAAGGCGACCTTCTTCGTCCAGGACTCCGCCGTGAGCCGCCTGGACCCCGCCAGCTACTCCATCTGGAGCCGCTGGGAGAAGGACACCATGAACACCAAGTGGGCGATCGACGCGACCATGCCGATCGAGGCTCCGTTCGAGGAGCGGGCCGACGTGCCGCGCGAGATCTGGGAGAAGATCGACCTCTCCCAGTACATCGTCCCCACCAAGCGCTGAGCGCCGAACCGAAGCAGCGAGGACCCAACCGGTGAACGACGCTGAGCAGATCAAGAAGAACACCCTGTGGACCGCGGTGGTCAACATCGACCTCCAGCTCTACAAGGCCAGCGTGTACAAGCTCCGCTGGGGCACGCCGGCGGCCGGCATCGACATGGCCCTGCCGTGCTACGACGAGGCGCTCCAGGTGCTGGGGGAGAACGACTGGCCCGGCAAGATGGCCGAGCAGGCCCGCACGCTGGCCGCGCGCATCGAGAAGTTCAAGGTGACCCTCAACGCGCGCGACGTGACGACCGCGTCGTCCGATCTCACGCGCCTGGTGTACGCGTTTGAAGACCTCCGGGCCTCCGTCCGCCACTTCCCGGCCGAGGCGCCTGCCAGCGCCACCGGGATGCGGACTGCAATGGGGCTGCCCACGGAGCGCCTCTCCGGGATGTAGGTTTGGGGTCCACGCGACCGGGGGCGCCCCGGCCGCGCCGATCCCCAGGAGTCGCCGCGTGCCCTACCGCGACCTTCGCCAGTTCCTGAATCGCCTGAAGGCCGAAGGCCAGCTGGCCCGCGTCCGCCGGCCCGTCAAGACGGAGTTCGAGATCGCGGCCGGCATCCGGAAGATGTCGGACACCAGGGGCCCGGCGCTCTGGTTCGAATCCGTCGTTGGCTCGACGATGCCCGTCGTGGGCTCGCTCTTCGCCGACCGGGCCAAGGCGATGCTGGCGCTGGACGTCGCCACGCCGGCCGAAGGCAACGAGAAGTTCCTTCGGGGCCTCCATTCGCCCATCCCGCCGCGCGAGGTAGGGACGGGGGAGTGCCAGGAGGTGGTCCTGACCGGCGAGGACGTCGACCTCTTCGCCCTGCCCCTGCCCGTCTACTCCGGCAAGGACGGCGGCGCCTACGTGACGGTCGCGCTGGAGATCAGCCGCGACCCCGAGGACGGGCTGGCCAACGCCTCGGTCTACCGCGTGATGCGGCTGGACCGGAACCACCTGGCCGTCATGTCCCACGCCTTCCAGGGGCTGGGCACCCACATGGCCAAGGCCGAACGGCTGGGCGTCCCGCTGGACGTGGCGATCGTCAACGGCTGCGACCCGGTCCTGCTCTACGCGGCGCAGGCCAAGGTGCCGGCCGGGTTCGACGAGCTGGGGATCGCGGGCGGGATCAACGGGCAGCCGGTGGACGTGGTGCGCGGCAAGACCGTGGACCTGCTGGTGCCGGCCACGGCCGAGATCGTCATCGAGGGTCGGATCCTGCCGGGCGTCCGCGCCATGGAGGGCCCGTTCGGCGAGTTCACCGGCTACTACGGCCCGGCGGAGGAGAACCAGGTGATGGAGGTGACCGCCATCACCCATCGCCGGGACCCCATCTTCCTGGCCGGCCTGACCGGCGTCCCCAACACGGACAACCACGTCCTCAAGTCGTTCGCGTACGAGAGCACCCTCTACGAGGACCTGCGCAAGACGTTCCCCGAGGTGACCGCGGTCTCGTTTCCGGACTGGGGCGGGACGCAGTACGTGGCGGTGGTGGCGCTCCGCCAGCGCTACAAGGGCCAGGCGCGCCACCTGATCCTCAACGCGCTGGGGCACGCCGCGCGGCCCAAGTGGGTGATCGTGGTGGACGAGGACATCGACGTCCACGACACCGAGCGGGTCATGTGGGCGATGGTCACGCGCGGCCAGCCGGCCGACGACATCATCACGGTGGCCGGGGTCGCGGGCGGACCGCTGGACCCCTCGGCGCCGGAGAAGGAAGTGATCAGCGTCATGGGCTTCGACGCGACACGCCCCTTTGGCGTGCGCTTCCCCGAGGTGGTGGAGGTCCCGGGCGCCGACGACTTCACGATCGACTGAGAGCGGGTGAGGTCACGCCGTGCGATCACGGCGCCATCGCACCGGGTCGGCATTGACGCTGGCCCCACGACCGCATAGTCTGTGCGTACGGTGTTAGTACGCACACAGGTCGTCCGAATGTTGCCGAACAAGCCACAGCCGGCCAAGAGCGAGCGGATCTCGGTTCGGGTGTCGCCGACGCAGCGGGAGCTGCTCGGCGCGGCCAGCCGTGTTTCGGCCGTCACGCTGACTGACTTCATCCTGGAGGCGGCGACGGCGCACGCCGAGGACGTCCTCGCCGATCGACGCTCCTTCCCTGTCTCGGACGAGGCGTATCGGGCCTTCGTCGAGCTGCTGGACCGGCCGGTGCAGTCCAAGCCGCGGCTGCGGGAGCTGCTCTCGAAACCGTCCGCGTTCGACTAGCTCGCCGTGGGCTCGTTCACGCCGCCGGAGCTGCTGACCGCCCGACACGACCGCAGCCAGTTCGACTGCGGCTCCACGGCCCAGACCCAGTGGCTCCGCCAGCACGCGCTCTTCGCGATGGGCCAGGACACCGCCCGTGTCTACGTGACGTGCCCGCTGGGTGAACCCCACGTCGTGGGCTACTACTCGCTCACGGTGGGCTCGGTGGGCTCGGTGGGCCCGGCGATCGCGCCCGCACGGATGACCAAGGGCGCCGGCCGGTATCCGCTCCCGGTGATCATCCTCACGCGCCTTGGGGTGGACGTCTCGGTGCAGGGTCGCGGCATCGGCCGCTCGCTCGTCGTGGACGCGCTTCGGAGGGTGAGCCAGGCGGCGGATGCGGTGGGGGTCCGGGCCCTGCTGATCCACGCCGAGAACCCAAGGGCGAGGGCGTTCTACGAAGGGCTGGCCGAGTTCGAACCCGCGCCATCGGACCCGTTGCACCTGTTCCTGTCGTTGAAGGACATTCGGACGGCCCTCGGCTGACGAGCTCAAGTTGGAGACGATTGGCTCAGGACTGGGCGCGCTCCTGCGCGGCGCGCGCGGTAGCGAGCGCGGTTCGGGCGCCCTGGTCCACGAAGAACCCGTCGGCGCCCGTGCCCAGGAAGCGGAAGCCCATCCGGAGGTAGGGTTCGAACGTCGCCGGGTCGTAGAGGAGGACCCCCGGCGCCTTCCCGTGGGCGCGGCAGGCATCCACCACGCCGCGGATCGCGTTGCGGAAGGCGAGTGCCTCCAGGTCGCCGGGGACGCCAAGCGAGTGCGACAGGTCGGTGGGCCCCACGAAGAGGACGTCGACGCCGTCGATGGCGGCGACCGCGTCAATCTCGCGGACCAGCGACGCTGACTCGACCTGGACGATCCCGAGGACGTCGCGGTTCAGGTCCCGCACGCCGGCGTGCGACATGCGACCCAGCCCGGCTCCGCGCGTCCGGAGGGCCACGCCGCGCACCCCGTCCGGCGGGTAGCGGAGGAACGAGACCACCTCCCGGGCCTGCTCTGCGGTCTCGAGGCGGGGGACCATGATCCCTTCGGCGCCGAGGTCCAGCGCGCGCCCGATGCGGAGGCGCTCCCCGGACTGCACCCGCACCAGCGCCGCGGCCCCGCTGACCTCCACCGCGTGGAGATGGGCGAGGAGCTCGGCCTCCGTCGCCGCGCCGTGCTCCAGATCGACCAGGACCCAGTCGAACCCGGCCTTACCCACCAGCTCCGCGGACAACGGGCTTCCGAGGTCCGCCCAGGCACCGAACAGGGTCTCGCCGGCGAGCACGCGGGCGCGAATGCCGCGGACCATCCTGTCCCTCCCGGTTGTCATCACGCGACGGGCGTCGCCTCGGCGAAACGTAGCACCGCGGACCGCCCGCGACGCGGGCAGGTAGCATCTCTGCTGCCGGTCGAGCGAGACCAAGGAGAAGGGGTGCTTGAACGAACGCTCGCGCGAGTGGTAGCCGAGTACGCGTACGCCATGGAAACGATTTCGGACGATGACCTCCAGCCGGACATCGCCGTCGAGCACTTGGAGCTCATCGCCTTTGAGTTGCAGCAACTGGCGCCGGAGGACAGGAAGCGGTTCCTCCAGCACCTCGCGGACGAGGCCGACGCCACCGAGGACGCGGAGTGGGCCGAATTCCTGCGTGGCTTCGGCGACGCGTGCGGTCTGCTTGAAGACGAAACCGAGTAGCGCCTACCGGTTGCGCTCCGCGCGGACGAAGATCCACGTGCCCAGCCCGCCGAAGATGACCAGGAGCGCCCCGACCGCCGCCAGGTTGAAGCCCGCGTCGGCCACCGCGATCGGGAACGAGCCTGGCTGGAACGCCGAGTACGTGTTGCGCAGCAGGTCCACCGCGTAGCGCAGCGGCGCGATCCGCGACAGCACGTCCAGGTAGCCGGGGAGGCCCTGGAGCGGGTTGAACACCCCGGCCAGGAAGAACTGCGGCAGCATGATGAACGTGAAGACCTGGTTGGCGGCCCGCTGGCTGGAGAGGTTCGACAGCACCAGCACGCCGAACGCCCCGCCGAACAGCGCGATCAGCAGGATCACCGGCAGCAGCGCCAGGACCCCGGCCAGCGTCATCGGCACGCCCAGCACCCAGCCCAGCGCCAGGATCGCCAGCGCCTGGGGGAGCGCCACCAGCGATTCGCCCAGGATCTTGCCGGCGATGATGGAGTAGCGGCTGATGGGCGAGACGAAGATCTCCTGGCTGAAGTCCTCCTCGCGATCGGCGATCAGCGAGATCACCCCGATGGCCGCCGACTGCCAGACGGTCTGGGCCAGGACGCCGGTGAAGACGTAGGCCTGCAGGTCCAGCCCGCCGGGTGACCCGAACCCGGCCTTCAGCGCGGGACCCAGGAACGCGACGAGGATCAGCGGGAAGGCCAGGTCGCCCAGGATCCGGGCGCGGTCGCGCATCAGCTTCGTCAGGTCGCGGTGGGCGATGGCCAGGATGGCGCTCAACTCACGCACGGGCCGAACCCTCCGAGCCCGCGCCTGCCGACGGGCCGGCGTTCGGGGCCGAACCGCCGGCCTCGCCCGCGTCGCCCGCCGTTCCGTCGTCCTCGCCGTCCGCCGCGGACCGCCCCACGATCTCCAGGTACGCGTCCTCCAGTGTGGGCGCGCTGGTCCGGACCAGCGTGAGCGGCGTGGCGATCGATCGGAGGACCGCGTGCGTTCGGTCGCCGCCCACCGGCAGCGTGAAGGGTCCGTCGCCTTCGGCCGCCAGGCCCAGCCCGCCCAGCTCCGCGCGCAGCGTCGCTCGGTCCGCCGACGCCGCATCCACGATCAGCGTCTCGTGCGTCAGCTCCGCCTTCAGCTCCGCAGGGCTGCCCGCGGCCACCACGCGGCCGTGGTCGATGACGCAGACGTGGTCGGCGCCCTCCGCCTCCTCCAGGTAGTGCGTCGTCAGGAAGACCGTGGTGCCGCTCTCGCGGCGGACCCGCGCCAGGTAGTCCCAGAGTGTGCGCCGCGTCGGCGCGTCCAGGCCCGCGGTGGGCTCGTCCAGGAAGAGGACCCGCGGCCGATGGAGCAGGCTCCGGACGATCTCCAGCTTGCGGCGCATCCCGCCCGAGTAGGTTCGAACCGGGGCGAAGATCTCCTCGCCCACCCCCAGCAGCCCGGCCAACCCCTCCACCTGCGCCCGGTAGGCGGCCGGCATCAGCCGCCACGACGGCGCCCACGGGTAGAGCCCGTACAGGACGGCGTGGAAGCGCACGTTCTCCTCGCCGGTCAGGTTCTGGTCCAGGCTGGGCTTCTGGAAGATGATCCCCACCTCGCGCCGGACCGCGCTGGCCTCCGCCACGATGTCCCGGCCGCCGATCAGCGCCCGGCCGCCGGTGGGGGAGAGGGTGGTGGTGAGGATCGAGATGGTGGTGGTCTTGCCCGCGCCGTTGGGGCCCAGGAGGACGAAGAAGTCGCCGGTGCCCACCTCGAACGAGATGCCGTCGACGGCGTTGCGCGTGGCTTTCCGGTAGCGCTTGACCAGCTCCTGGACGGAGATGGCGGGCTGGGACGAACCCGTGGCGGTCATGCGGGTCTGATCATGGCGCCCGCCGCCGCGCCCGCCGCCGCGCGGCGCCGTACGGGACGACCGGATCGCCGTCGCGGAGCAGGTGCGCGGTGGAGAGATCAGACACGCGCGCCGCGCCGACCGCCCATGTGGCGATCCGTAGCTGGCGGACCAGGAGCTGCGCCGTCTCCGTTGCTCGATCCTCGAACGCGGCGAGGAGCATGGGCCGCGCGAAGCCCGCCAGCCGCGCCCCCAGCGCCAGCGCGATGGCCGCGTCCACGCCGTCCCGGATCCCGCCGCTGGCGAAGACCGGGACGCCCGCGGGATCGGCCAGCCGGACCGCCTCGCGCAACGACGTGACCGTGGGCCAGCCCCAGTCGGCGAAGGCGCGGGCCACCTCGCCTGCGGCGGGGTCCCGCTGCCCCTCGATCAGTGCCCAGTTGGTGCCGCCGGCGCCGCTCACGTCGATCGCGGCCACGCCCGCCGAGAGCAGCTCCGCCACGTCCTCCGGCGAGAGGCCAAAGCCCACCTCCTTGACCACCACCGGCCGCGGCCGGAGCCGCTCCACCACGGCGGCGATCAGCTCCGTGAGCCCGCCGAACTCCGTGTCGCCCTCCGGCTGGACCGCCTCCTGGATGGGGTTGAGGTGGAGGAAGAGCGCATCGGCCTGCATGAGGTCAACGAGGCGCTCCGCGTCGGCGGGACCCAGGCCGCGGCGCAGCTGGACGGCGCCCAGGTTGGCGAACAGGAGCGGCGGCCGGACCGGCAGCAGGAAGGTTTCCAGCAGCTCTGGATGCATGAGCGCCGCCCGGCCGGAGCCCAGGCCCATCGCCACGCCCGCGGCCTCGGCGGCGATCGCCAGCTTGGCGTTCACCTGGCGGGCCCGCTCCGTGCCGCCCGTCATCGAGGCGATCAGCAGCGGCGCGGCGAGGCGCTTGCCGAGGACCTCCACCGACAGGTCCACCTCGGCCAGGTCACGGCCCGGCAGCGCGCGATGGCGCAGCCGGTAGCGCTCGAAGCCGCCGCGGCTCAGGTGGAGGATGTCGTCCCGTGCGGCGACGGTGAGGTGGTCATCCTTGCGCTGGCCGATCTGGGTGTTCGGCGAGGCGGCGGGTTCGGGCTGGCTGGGCATGCGGTCCTTCGGTCAGGCGGGCACGGCGGGCTGCGCCCGCACCAAATCGATGGTTCGCTGCCAGCGGTCCATCACCTTGTCGGGCTCCGGGAGCTCGAAGCTGATGCCGCTGGTGATCTTGGCGTAGGTGACCTTGTCGACGAGGACGTCGTCGATGGCGCACTCGAAGTAGGCGCGCTTGAGGCCCTCCTCCCCGATGTCCGGCCCACGCCGGGCCGCCAGGCGGACGTACCAGACCGAGTCGCCGCCGACCAGCATCATCGTCGCTTTGCCTGCGGCGGTGATCGCCGCGGTGGTCCCGGAGCCGGGCCAGAGGGCGAGGCGGACCGTCGAGGCATCAGTCGCCAGCACCTCGCCCACGCTCAGCAGGGCGACGGTGGGGAAGCCGTCGTCGCCCTGGACCACCAGCGTGAACGTGGCGCCCAGGCCGGCCGGCAGGTCCGTGCCGTCGAGCATGGCCATGGCATCTGCCGGCAGCTGGTTGCCGAGGGACTTGGACATCTTGGCGGCTTCCTCAGGTGATTGGCGCGGGGACGCAGCGCGTGCCCACGCGGCGCGTTGCGACGCAGCGCGTTGCCACGCGGCGCTGATGACGTTTGTAGTATTCCACCGTCCCCGTTCGAGCGGGGCCGACAGGAGGAGCATGTACCCAGCGGCCTTCGAGTACGTCGCGGTTGGCTCCTTCGCGGAGGCCAGCGAGCAGCTGGCGCGCGCCGCGGGCGAGGGCAAGCTGCTGTCCGGCGGGTGCAGCCTGATTCCGCTGATGAAGCTGCGCCTGGCCGAGCCGCGACTGCTGATCGACCTGAACCGCGTCCCGGGCGCCGCCGGCATCATCGCGCAGGCGGGCGAGATCCGGATCGGGGCGCTGGCGCGCGAGGCGGACGTGGAGGCCTCGGCGCTGCTTGCCGCCAGCTGGCCCATCCTGGTCGACACCAGCGCGGTGATCGCCGATCCGCTGGTCCGCAACATGGGCACCATCGGCGGCAACATCGCGCACGCGGATCCCGCCAACGACCACCCGGCCACCATGCTGGCCCTGGGCGCGCGCTTCCTGCTCAGCGGCGCGGCTGGCACCCGGGAGGTGGCCGCGGCCGACTTCTTCCAGGACCTGTTCGCGACGGCCCTTGGCGAGGATGAGGTCCTGACCGAGATCCGCATCGCGGCGCCGCCGCCGGGGACGGGCTCCGCCTACCTGAAGTACGAGCGCCAGGTGGGGGACTTCGCCGTGGCCGCGGTGGCGGCGGTGGTCGTCGTCGCCGACGGCCGAATCCGGTCCGCCCGGCTGGCACTGACCAACGCCGGGCCGGTGCCCCTCCGCGCCCAGTCGGCCGAGGTCGCCCTCGCCGGCCTGCGGGTGGACGATGGCGCGGGCATGGACGAGGCGGCCGCCCTGGCCGGCGACGGGATCCAGCCGTGGGCCGACCTCCGGGGCGGGACGGCCTACAAGGTGGACCTGGTCCGCGGGCTGGCGGGGCGCGCGGTCCGGCGCGCCGTGGCGCGCGCGCTGGGTCATCACGAGCTGTCCGCGGCCGCCGCGCACGGAGGCCCTCGATGACCGTGACGCCCGCCCGTCAGCATCGGATCACGGTCACCGTCAACGGTGAGTCGCACCTGGCGGCGGTGGAGCCGCGTCTCCTGCTGGTGCACTTCCTTCGAGAAGACCTGGGCCTGACGGGGACCCACGTGGGTTGCGATACCACGAGTTGCGGGGCGTGCACGGTGACCCTGGACGGTCGGCCGATCAAGTCATGCACGATGTTCGCGGTCCAGGCCGACGGCGGCGAGATCACCACCATCGAGGGACTGGCGGACCCGGACGGGACGCTCCACCCGCTGCAGCAGGCCTTCTGGGATGAGCACGGCCTGCAGTGTGGCTACTGCACGCCCGGCATGCTGATGGCCGCGCTCCCGCTGCTCGACCTCGACGAGCGGCCCACGGACGCCGAGATCCGGACGCAGATCAGCGGCAACCTGTGCCGGTGCACCGGCTATGCCAACATCGTCCGGGCGATCGCCAGCGCGACCCAGCGGGCCCACGCGGAGCGTGCGCCGGACGGGTGAGCCCGCCTCCAGGGCATTGACGGACACCACTTTCCGCTAACGGGTATCTTCCCCACATGCTTGACACGATCGAAGAGGTCCAGGCCTCCCTCGCCAGCCAGAACTACCTGTGCGACCGGTCGCTGGCAACGGTCGTCTTCCTGGCGCTCCGGCTGGGCCGGCCGCTGCTGCTGGAGGGCGAGGCCGGCGTCGGCAAGACCGAGTTGGCAAAGGCACTCGCGTCATCGCTGGGCGCCCGGCTGATCCGGCTCCAGTGCTACGAGGGCCTGGACGTCAACACGGCCGTCTACGAGTGGAACTACCCCGCGCAGATGCTCAACATCCGCCTCCAGGAGGCGCGCGGCGTCGCGGACAAGATGCAGGCGCACGACATCTTTGGCCCCGAGTTCCTGGTCCGCCGTCCCCTGCTGGAGGCCCTGGAGCCCAGCCCCAATGGGATCCCGCCGGTCCTCCTGATCGACGAGATCGACCGCGCCGACGAGGAGTTCGAGGCGTACCTGCTGGAGATCCTGTCGGACTTCCAGATCACCGTGCCGGAACTTGGGACCATCAAGGCCGAGCACCCGCCGCGCGTCGTGCTCACCTCCAACCGGACCCGCGAGGTCCACGACGCCCTGAAGCGCCGATGCCTCTACCACTGGATCGACTATCCCACCCCGCAGCGGGAGTTCGAGATCGTTCTGGCCCGCGTGCCCAGCGCGTCCGAGCCGCTCGCCCGCCAGGTGGTGGCCTTCGTCCAGCGCCTCCGCCAGGCCGACCTCACCAAGGTCCCCGGGGTGGCCGAGACGCTCGACTGGGCCGCCGCTCTCCTGTCGCTCGGCGCGAAGGAGCTGACGGCCGAGGTGGTCGACGAGACGCTGGGCGTTGTCCTCAAGTACGAGGAGGACGTCCGACACGTGAAGGGCGCCACCACCCGCCAGTACCTGGCCGACACCACCCCGCGCGCCTAGCGCCCCGGGCGCCGACGTCCCGTGTACGACCAGCCCGAGCTCACGACCGAGGCGCTGCCCGACGTCCTGGTCGACGGCCGCCGTCTCCTGCGCTCGGCCACCGGCTTCGGCCGCGCGCTGCGACGGGCCGGCCTGTCGATCGACATCGGGTCGCAGCTGGACTACCCGCGCGCGCTCGCCCTGATCCACATGGGTGACCGCGAGGAGTTTCGGGCCGCCGGCGCCGCGATCTTCGTCCGCAACCACGACGACATCGAGGTCTACAACGTCGTCTTCGACCGCTACTGGCGGCGCCGGATCGCCGCCCGCCCCGACGAGAACGTGGTCACCTCCGTGTCCGAGGAGGAGAACCCCGACGACGGCCCCGATCAGGGTGAGGAGGAGACGGAGGGCGAGAACGGCACCGACGAGCCGGGCATCGCGTCCGAGTCGATCGGCCAGACCGTGCCCGCCGACGAGGGCGATGGCGAGGAGGAGGCCGAAGGGCTGACCATCTCGCCCGAGGCCTGGTCGGCATCCGAGATCATCCGGCACAAGGATTTCGACCGGATGACGCCCCAGGAGCTGCGCGAGGCGGAGCGCCTGGTCGACCTGCTCGTCCCGCGCCTGGAACAACGCCGAACGCGTCGCTACGAGCTGCATCGCCACGGTCGCCTGCTGGCGCCGCGCGCGATCATGCGCGCCAACCTGGGGTCCGGCGGCGAGCTGCTGGAGTGGGTCTGGCGGCGCCCCACCCGGCGGCCGCGCCCGCTCGTGGTGCTGTGCGACATCTCGGGCTCCATGGAGCGCCACTCGCGGCTCCTGCTCCGGTTCATCCAGGCCCTCTCGGCGGCCAGCTCGGTCAAGACCGAGTCGTACGTCTTCGGCACCCGTCTCACCCGCGTCACGCGCCTCATGCGGGACAAGGACCGCGACCGCGCCCTCTCGCGCGTGGCGGAGAGCGTCAACGACTGGGCCGGCGGCACCCGGATCGGGGAGTCGTTCCGGGAGTTCAACCAGAAGTGGGCTCGCCGCTCCCTGCGCACCAGCGGCGTGGTGGTCGTGGTCTCCGACGGCTGGGATCGCGGGGATCCGGCCATCGTCGCGACCGAGACCGCCCGCCTCCGGCGCAACTGCCACCGCCTGGTCTGGCTCAACCCGCTGGCGGGCACGCCGGGTTACCAGCCGCTGGCCGCCGGCATGCGTGCCGCCTACCCGTACATCGACGACTTCCTGCCCGCCGGCACCGTCGCCAGCCTGGAGCGCCTCGGCGAGATCCTGGCTGGCGTCCGCGGGCGCGACACGGTCAGTCGCAGCGAGGCCGCTGCCCACGCCCCGCGGCCCGCCGTCGGGACGCCGCCCGCGCCCGTCGGCCTGCGGACCGGCGGCGATGTCGCAACGGCCCGCCCCCTCGTCGGTCGCTGATCGGTTGTACGCTCCCGCCCTGGAGGATCTGCCATGAAGGAGCTGCTCAAGACCCTGGCCGGCTGGGGCGAGGATGTCCCGCTGGGCCGGGCCGTGGTCGTTCGGACATTCGGCTCTGCGCCGCGCCCGGAGGGCGCCGTGCTGTTGGTGACCGATGACGGGCGCATCGCCGGCTCGGTGAGCGGCGGGTGCGTGGAGGGCGCGGCCGCGGAGGAGATCGCCAAGGCACGCGTTGACGGCCACGTCCGCGTGATCCGCTACGGGATCAGCGACGAGGAGGCCTGGGACGTGGGCCTGGCCTGCGGCGGCACCATCGACGTGATGATCCAGCCGGACCTGCCGGCCGATGTGCTGGCCGCCGCCAAGGGTTCCGAGGGCCCGTCTGGCCGCGGCACGGCCGTGGTCACGCTCCTCCCGTCCGACGCCCCGCCCCCGCAGTTCGCGCGCCACGAGCCGGGCCCCGGCGAGCTGCCGACGCCGCACGTCCTGGTCCACGACGACGGGACCATGGAGGGGACGCTGGGCGCCCGAGCGCTGGACCAGGACCTGCTGGCCGGCGCGCTGGAGGCGCTTCGGCGCGGCGTATCGACCGCCGCGGAGCTGGGCGGCCGGTCCTACTTCATCGAGGTCTACCCGGTCAAGCCGCGGCTGGTCATGGTGGGCGCCGTGGAGGTGGCCCGCTCGCTGACGCGGCTCGCGAAGGAGCTGGGCTATACGACGGTGGTGGTCGACGGTCGGACGGCCTTCGCCACGCCGGAGCGGTTCCCCGACGTGGACCAGCTGGTGATCGGCTGGCCCGACGAGGTCGCGGACCAGATTGGCCTGGGCCCCAACGACGCCGTCGCAGTCCTGAGCCACGACGTCAAGTTCGACGAGCCGGCGATCGTCGAGGCGCTCCGCCGCGACTGCCGGTACGTGGGAGCGGTCGGCTCTCGCAAGACCCAGGTGGACCGTCGCGACCGGCTCCGCGAGGCCGGCCTCACCGATGCGCAGCTGGCGCGCCTGCGCGGACCCATCGGCCTGGACCTGGGCGGCCGGGCGCCGGCGGAGACCGCGCTCTCGATCATGGCCGAGATCGTCGCCGCGCGGTACGGCGGGAGCGGGGTGCCGATGGTTCAGCGTGCGCCCGGGATCCAGGTCATGCGCGAGTCGTCGCCGGTCGTCGGCGGCTGACGGCCGTAGCCGGCCCTCTGCCCAGGATCACCAGGCCGCATCCGCCATGACCATCGCCGGCCTCGTCCTGGCTGCGGGCTCCGCCACCCGGTTCGGGTCGCCCAAGGTCCTCGCCACACTCGAGGGGCGGCCCCTGCTGGAGCACGTCCTGCTCACGTCTCGGTCCGCGGGCCTGGGGCCCGTCGTCGTGGTGGTGGGCGAGGCCGCGGAGGCGACCGAGGCGGCCGTGCCGTGGGCCGGCGAGCAGCGTGTCCGCAACCCGGACCCTGGCCGGGGGCTGGCGTCCTCGCTCCGACTGGGGTTGGAGGCGGTGGCCGCGCTTGAGCCGCCCGTGGAGGCGCTGATCCTCATGCTGGGTGACCAGCCACTCACGCGGCGGGACGTCATCGCGGCGCTCCTGGCGCTCCCCGCGGACCCGGCGCGGCCCATCGTCATGCCCCGCTACGCGGGCGGTGGTGGGCCGCATCCGGTGCTGATCCGGCGGGCGGCCTTCGGGCTGGTAGGAGAGGCCAGCGGGGACCGAGGCCTGGCGCCGCTCCTGGCGCGGCGGCCGGACCTGGTCGCGGAGCTGGCTGTCGAGGGGGTCAACCCCGACGTGGATACGCCTGCGGACCTGGCCATGCTCATCGAGGCGGCGTGGACCCGGCGGGTGATCGACAACCGCGCGCAGGTCGATCGCTTCCGCGAACGGCCCGACGGCCCCGACTTCTACGGCCCGGTCAGCGCCCTCTTCCGGGTGGACCCCGACCGGACGGACGACCCGCACCTGGACGCGCTGCGCGCGCTGGTACGTCCGGGCGAGACCGTCCTGGACATCGGGTGCGGGGCGGGCCGCTTCGCGCTGCCGCTGGCGCGCGTCGCCGGCCAGGTGATCGGGGTGGACCCGTCCGAATCCATGCTGGGTGCGCTCCACGAGGACGCGGCGGCCCACGGCATCGGGAACATCCGCGCCGTGGCGGGGCGCTGGCCGGCCGCGTTGGCGGGGCTGGCGGGGCTGGCCGCGAATGGTGCTCCGGTGGCGGACGTCTCGTTCATCGCGCACGTCGGCTATGACGCGGAGCCCATCGGCCCGTTCGTCGCCGCGATGGAACGCGCCACCGGGCGCCTGTGCGCGGCGCTCCTGGCCCAGCCTGCGCCGGCTTCGCTCGCCGACCCGTTCTGGCCGGCCGTCCACGGGGAGGCCCGCGCGGCGCTCCCCGCGGCGGACCTGCTCCTCGAGTTCCTCTCCGCGCGCGGCCGCTCCCCGGAGGTTCGGTGGCTGGAGCGCCCACCGCGCGGGTATGCCGGCCGGGACGAGCTGGTGCGCTTCCTCCGCCACCAGCTCTGGGTGGAGCCGGGGGGCACCAAGGACCGGCTGCTGGACGCCGCGATCGACGAGCTGGCCGTGGAGCGGGACGGCCGCTGGTACATCCGCGCCGACGCGGCCGGCCGCGTCGCGCTGATCACCTGGTCGCCGGGCCCGTCCTGACGCCCCCTGCCGGCCGCGTTTCGTGCGCGATCCCTCGGCTTTCGTCGCCTCATCGATATCATCAATGGCGCCGACCGTCGATTGACCGGGCGGCCAACCAGGCCGGCTGCGCCACCGCGGACGGCCGGGCCGCCGGCGCGCAGGAGGAACCATGGAGTTCTCGGGCAACGTCGTCATCCGCGCGCCGCGCGCCGCCGTCTGGGCCTTCGTCACGGACCCCAACCAGGTGGGCTCGTGCGGGCCTGGCGTGGAGTCGATCGAGGTGATCGACGCCACCCACTTCCGGGCGCGGGCCAAGGTCGGCGTCGGCTTCATCACGTCGAAGTTCGCGGTGGACCTGGAGATGGCCGAGCAGATTGCGCCCGACAAGGCGGTGATCAAGGCCCGCGGACAGGCGCCGGGGAGCGCGGTTGATGGCTCCGGTCAGATGCTTCTCTCCGGACCGCCGGAGGGCCCCACGGTGATGGACTGGTCGGCCTCCGTCCAGATCTCGGGAACGCTGGCCACGGTGGGCGCGCGATTGATCGAGGGGACCGCGAACAAGCTCATCGGCCAGTCGTTCGAGTGCATCCGCGCCAAGCTGGAGGGCTGACGCAGCGTCGGCTGCGCCGCCGGGCCCGCTCCGCCGGCGGCGCATGGGCGTCGCCGAACCGGCCGGGCTCGCCGGCCGCACGTTCGTGCTGGATGGTCGCGGGTGCCGCTGGTGGGCGCGCGCAGAGGCGGTCGGTTGCCCCGGGGTCGCCCGCCCGCCGGATCCTAGAGGAAGGGCTGGGCGCGCTCCAGCAACTCGTCGAGGCCCGCTTCCTTGGGATCGCGGGGCTTGCCGGGGTGGATGATGGCCACCTGACAACTCTCGGCGGCGTTGACGAGGTCCCGGAAGTTGCCCGCCGTGATGTCCTTGATGAACGCCTGCCGGTTCTCGTTGTACGCGAACATGCGGGCGTTGATCCCCGTGCACTCGTTACAGGTGGTGCACCGCCAGGTCTCGATATACGGCTCGTCGGGGTTTCGCTCTGGCTCTGCGGCAGGCGTCACGGCGCCGGCATCGGTCGCAGGAGCGGCCGTGGCCGCGCCCTCGGCCGGGGCGCCAGCAGCCGCCGTGGCCGCGGCAGGTGCCGTAGCAGCCGGTGCGGCTGACGGGACCTCCACGATGCGGATCTTCTCGTGCTTCATGTCGTCGAGCTGACGGAGGCGGTTCCACGCATCCGCGACGCGGTGGGCCTCGCGGACGAGGGTGTCATCCGCGGCCAGGCGCATCAGCCGGCCATCCGCATCGACGGCGGGCACGTACGGCGCCGCGCCGCTGCCCGCCTCGCCATCGAGCCAGGCGCCGGCCGGGACCAGGCCCGTCCAATGCTCCATGGGCGTCCGTGCGAAGTGCTGGGCGCGCTGCGGATCGCACAGCGCCAGGTCCAGGGGTGTGACGGCGACGGTCTCATCGATGCGGGCCAGCTTGGCATCCGCATAGGAGAACGCGTGGATCGGCCAGGCGATCTCCGGCTGTGGGTTCTCCAGGAGCTCGAAGCGCTGGGCCCAGTCGGTGCCGGCCGATGGGTCGTACGCGAACGCCGGGAAGACCCGTGACTCCAGCGCGACAGCCGAGACGAGGTAGGGGGAGAGTCCAGGGCCACCCGTGAAGGCGCCGTTGAAGACGGAGATCAGGCCCGGCCCGCCAAACTCCAGGGCGGCCCGGATCTCGTCGCGGACCGCGTAGAGGTGAGCGCTGGGGGCCTGCAGGACGTAGACGCCGCCGAGGCCCATCGCGGTGGTGGCCAGCTGGCCACCAATTCCGAACGGGTCGGATGTCTCCAGCAGGATCTTGACGGGTGCGTCGCCCGCGAGCGCTTCCAGCACCTGTGCCCGGCTGGCCGCATCCGTGGAGCCGGCGTCCAGGATCACGAGGTAGTCGGGGAAGAGGACCTTCTCCTCGTCGCCGACGGACGTCGCGTCGAAGCCGGCGAAGTACTCGTCGTGGCGGGCCTCGCTGTACCGGCCGCCCACCTCCAGCTCGGCGATGGCGATCGCACGGACCAGCCGGGCCAGCTCGGGCTGTCGCTCGCGCCAGGCCGCCAGGGCCTCATCCACCCGGCCGAACCGGAAGCTGTACGAGCCTGGGCCGAAGAAGCGCTGCCTGCGCAGGACGTCGATGGCGTCGTCGATCCGGGCGCGCCGGGCCGGCGGCAGGGCGCTGGCGCCCGACGGGGCCGCCAGCAGCTTCGCCATCATGCCGAAGTCGAACATGCCCCGATCGGCTCCGCCCACGCCGGCGGACAGGGTAGCGGCGCCGCGCCCGGCCTCTGATCGCATGAAGTCGGCGGTGACCAGGTTCTTGAGCGTGATCAGGAGCGTGGAGATCTTGTTGCGCATCGCGTCGGCCTTGCGGGCCTCCACCCAGGACCAGGCGTGGGACACGACGTGGGCCGGGAGGCCGGCATCGCAGTCGGCGACGTGGCCGTCGAAGAGGCTCCGCGTCTGGAGCGCCTGCTTGGCGCGCGACAGCTCGACCGCGGCGGGCTCGCCCCCGGCGATCGTCAGGCGCTCGTGCGCTCGGCTCCAGAGGTCGTCGAGCGTGGGGAGCGGCGCGCCCGCCAGGACCTCGCCGGCGGCGGCGCGACGGTCCGAGTCCTCGCGCAGGAGGATCCGGATCTCGCGCTCCATCCGGAGGACCGTCCGGCGGAACCGCTCGCCGGCCGGCCCGGACGGGGCGACCTCGGCCAGCGTGACGTCGATGATCGACGACAGCGGCTCGACCCAGTTGGGGTTCCCGTGGCGGCTGGCCAGGACGACCGGGAAGTCGTAGCGGAGTGCGGTCAGGTCGCTCAGCTGGGCGAAGAGCGCGGGCCGCAGGGCCGCCTCCCCGACGGGCCGCAGGGCGGTGCTGGTGCGCCGGCCCGTCCGATAGAAGAACCGCTCCTCATCGAGCGCCATCGCCTAGGCCTCCACCAGCGCCGGCTCGGTGTCGGGCCAGATCGTGAACTTGTCCAGCTCGCTGTCGAGGCCCTGCTGGACCGTCTCCGGGGTTCGAACCCGACCCGCGCCACGGATGACTTCCAGGCGCGGGACGTCCGGGTTCTGGTACAGGATCCCGACCGGGATGGGATCTGCGCTGCTGGCGATCTCGCGGGCCCGGTCGAGGTTGGACGGGTCGTGGACCAGCTGGTTGCGATAGACCTTGCTCATGTTCCCGCTGGGGGTCAGCCCGTTGGGGTGGGTCAGCAGCTGGATGCGCTCCGGATCGTTCATGTACGGGTCGAAGAAGCCGGGCATGAACTCGGGGCAGCGCTGGATGATCCGGACGAAGCTGAAGCCGCGGTGGCGGTAGGCGGCCTGGAGGATGTCGTAGAGCATCTCCGGGACCCAGTCCACCATCTGGGCGATGAACGAGACGCCCTCGATGCCCAGCGCCGTCTGGAGCGGGTTGAACGCCTCCAGGTACGAGCCCTTGGGCGTCGTGTTGCTCTTGGTCCCGATTGGCGAGGTGGGGGAGACCTGCTTCTTGGTCAGCCCGTAGATCGAGTTGTCATGGAGCAGGACCGTCATGTCCATGTTGTACCGGATGGCGTGCATCCAGTGCCCCGCCCCAATCGACAGGCAGTCACCATCGCCGGTGGACACGAAGACCGGGAGGTCCGGCCGGGACATCTTGATGCCCTCGGCGATGGGGAGCGCCCGGCCGTGGAGCCCGTGGAAGCCGTAGGTCTTCATGTAATGCGGCAGGCGGCTGGAGCAGCCGATGCCGGACACGAAGACGGTCCGCTCCGGGGAGAGGTCGTAGTCGCGGCAGAGCCGCTGCATGGCGGACAGGATGCCGTTGTCGCCGCAGCCGTTGCACCAGCGGGGGACGCCAGTCTGGTACTCGTCCAGCTCGTGGTGCTCGTCGGTGGGGCCCAGGAGGCATTGGGCGAAGGAGGGCGTGGGATCGAACGAGATGCTCACGACAGCTTCTCCAGGGCAGCGGACAGGGCCGCGCGGACGACGCCTGGCTTGATCGGCCGGCTGCGGACCTCGGTCCAGCAGTCGATATCGACGAGGTACTTGGCACGCAGGAG
This sequence comes from uncultured Chloroflexota bacterium, assembly GCA_903822495.1. Taxonomy (GTDB): domain Bacteria; phylum Chloroflexota; class Limnocylindria; order Limnocylindrales; family CSP1-4; genus CAIJPD01. Next base: position 140,624 of record CAIJPD010000066.1, read on the forward strand.
CATGGCCAGCGCGCTGTAGCGCCGGTTCTCCTCGTCGATCAGCTCATCGTCGAGGGAGTCTGACCAGTTTGACTCGACGGAGATCACCTTCTTGAACCGCTTCATGATGTCGCCGATCCCCGACGGCATCGGGTTCAGGAAGCGAAGGTGGAGCGACGAGACGCGCTTGCCGTCGGCCCGCAGACCGTCGACCGCCTCCTCGATCGCGCCACGAGTGGAGCCCCAGCCGACCACCAGGAGGTCGCCGTCGGGGTCGCCGTGGACGTCGGGGCAGCGGAGGGTCTTCTGGAGCGCGGCCATCTTCAGGCTGCGGTTCCGGAGGCCCGCCTCGTTGCTGGCCGGGTCGTAGGCCACCTTGCTGGCGCGGTCGTGCGCCAGGCCGGTGAGGGTGTGCATTCCGCCCGGCTGGCCGGGGATGAAGCGCCGCATCAGGCCGGTGGTGCCGTCCCAGTCGTACGCGCCGGTGCCGGTGGGCACGGGGCTCTGGTCGATGGGCGGGGCCAGCCAGTCTTCGCTGAAGGTGGGTCGCGGGAACGGTTGCTGGGCCGTGGCCAGGCTGCCGTCGGAGAGGACCACCACAACGCAGTTGAAGGTCTCGGCGATCTTCCGGGCCGTGATGACCGAGTAGAAGCAGTCCTCGATGGTGCTGGCGGCGATGACCACCTTGGGGGCGTCGCCATGCGAGCCGAAGATGGAGGTCATCAGGTCGCCCTGTTCGGGCTTGGTGGGCTGGCCGGTGCTGGGGCCGCCACGCTGGACGTTGACCACGACCAGCGGGATCTCGGCCATGACCGCGAGGCCCAGGGCCTCCTGCTTGAGCGAGTAGCCCGGCCCGGAGGTGATGGTGACGGCGCACTTGCCCGCGTAGGAGGCGCCGATCGCGAACGTGGCCGCCGCGATCTCGTCTTCGGCCTGGTGGACGATGCCGCCGGTCTTCTCGAAGATCTCCGACAGGTAGTGGCTGGCCGAGGTGGCCGGCGTGATGGGGTACATCGCGCAGATCTCCATCCCGGAGGCGAGCACGCCCAGGGCGATCGCGATGTTGCCGTTGAAGACCACCTGGGGCTCCGTGAGCCGCATCGTGGGGATCTCGAACTGGAAGTCGACGTTGGCCTCGGCCCACGACCAGCCGGCCTCGAGGAGCCGGATGTTGGTGTCGATGACCCTCTGGTCCTTCTTGCCGAAGGTCAGGGCCACCTGCTCGCGGGCGAGCACCAGGTCCAGCGTGTAGATGTTGCACAGGATCCCGAGGACGAACATGTTCTTGCCGCGCCGCGGGTCGGAGACCAGCTTGCGGCACTCGGCCTCCATCGGGACCTCGATGACGTTGTAGCCCTTGGCCACCAGCTCGTCGTAGGTCTGGAGGTACTGGCTGGAGATCGCGGGGTTGCGATCGGTCCGCCACATGCTCTCGAGGAGGATCCGGCAGCCCGGCTTGAGCTCGCCCTCGCGCTCGCGGCCCAGCAGGACCTGCTCGTTGAAGGCGACGGCCAGGTCGGCCTCGTCGCCGCCGTTGGTGATGGGGTGAGAGCCCATCCGGACCCGGTTGCCCGAGCCGCCGGCGATGCTGCGGGCCGGTGGCTGAATTTCTGCCGGGATGATCTCGACGGTCCAGATGCCGCGCCCGGAGCGGGCCGCGAGGGCCGCCAGGGCCTGGCCGCAGCGCTGGGCGCCCTCGCCCGAATCGCTGACGATCTCGACGATCTGCTCATCGACGACGGTGACGCGCTTCTTCACCCGGTCGCCCGTCAGGGGCTCCAGGTCCAGGACGTTGTCGCGCGCGGCTGTCGCCGCCCCGTTGGTCAATAGCTCGCTCATGCCACCTGCACCCGGACGAAGTTGCGCTGCTCGGGCGCAAGCCCGAACAGGCTGGACGCGCGCTCGGCGGGGGCATACGGCAGGTTGCTGTCGCGGAGCCCCAGGTAGCGCTTCATGGCAGCGGCGGCCGTGCGGCCGGCGCCCATGGCCTCGATGACGGTGGCCGCCCCGGTCACGATGTCGCCGCCGGCGAAGACGCCGTCGATCGAGGTCGCGAGCGAGTCGTCAGCCACGATGTAGCCGCGGTCGGTGAGTGCCAGGCTGGAGGTCTGGCCCAGGATCGGGTTGGAGTTGGTGCCGATCGCGTAGACGACCGTGTCGCACTCGAGCTCGAAGTCGCTGCCCACCACGGGGACCGGTCGGCGCCGCCCGGACTTGTCGGGCTCACCCAGCTCCATCCGCTGGCAGAGCATGCCGCGGACGTTGCCGTTGCCGTCGTCGAGGATGGCCAGCGGGTTGGTCAGCCAGTGAAACTCGATGCCTTCCTGTTCGGCGTGGTGGAGCTCCTCGGCGCGGGCGGGGGCTTCCTCGTGGCCGCGGCGGTAGACGCACATGACCTTCTCCGCGCCCAGGCGGAGCGAGACGCGCATCGCGTCCATGGCCGTGTTGCCGGCACCGATGACCGCCACCTTCTTGCCGAGCCCCAGGGGCGTGTCGTGGGCCGGGAAGTCGCGTGCCTGCATCAGATTGATCCGGGTCAGCAGCTCGTTGGCCGAGACCACGCCGTTGAGTGACTCCCCGGCGATGTCCATGAAGACCGGGGTGCCGGCGCCGGTGCCCACGAAGAGGGCGTCGAAGCCCATGTCGTTGAGCATCTGCTCGATCGTGAACAGGCGGCCCACGAGGGCGTTCATCCGGAACGTGACGCCCAGTCGGGCGACCTTGGCGATCTCCGCGTCAACCACCTCGTTGGGGAGGCGGAACTCGGGGATGCCGTAGCGGAGCACGCCGCCGGGCTGCTGGAAGGCCTCGAAGACGGTGACCTTGCAGCCGGCCTTCGCCATGTCGGCGGCACACGCCATGCCGGCGGGTCCCGAGCCGATGATCCCCACGCGGAAGTCGTTCGGCTCGATGTATGGGACGGCCGACCAACCCTCGGCGATCGCCATGTCGCCGACGAAGCGCTCCAGCCGGCCGATGGCGACCGACTCCAGGCTCTCGCCGACCGTGCACACGCCCTCGCACTGCGTCTCCTGCGGGCAGACGCGCCCGCAGATGGCAGGCAGCAGCGTGGTGTCCGTCAGGACGTCGTACGCGCCGTGGAAGTCCTTCTCGCTGATCTTGGCGATGAAGCCGGGGATGTTGATGCCGACCGGGCAGCCGCGGATGCACGGCTCGTCGGGGCACATGAGGCAGCGCTCGGACTCGCGGATGGCTGCTGCCAGCTCGTAGCCCAGGGACACCTCGGCGAAGTTCCGCGCGCGGATCTCCGGCAACTGCTCTTGCATCGGCGTCCGGTCCTGGGGGATGGTCCGGATCGTCTTCTTCTTTGCCATCTCGGGGACCCTATGCGCCGGGCGTCGAGATGGTGGGTGCTTCCGGGATCCGGCAACCCTGCTCCCAGCGGTCGAGGACGAGCTTCTCCTGCTCACGGAACCGCTTGAGGCGGGCCATGAGATCGTCGAAGTCCACCTTGTGGGCGTCGAAGTCGGGGCCGTCGACGCAGGCGAACTTGGTCCGCCCATCGACCTTGACCCGGCAGCCGCCGCACATGCCCGTCCCGTCGACCATGATCGGGTTGAGGCTGACCACCGTGTGGACGCCGTAGGGCTGGGTGAACTGCGAGCAGGCCCGCATCATGATCGGCGGACCGATGGCGATCACTTCGTCGATGTCGTTGTGCTTCTCGAGGGCCATCCGGATGCCCTCGGTGACCAGGCCCTTGATGCCCACGGAGCCGTCGTCCGAGCAGATGATGAACTCGTCGCAGACGGACTCGAACTTGTCCTTCCAGAAGACGAGGTCCTTGTTCCGGAAGCCGATGACGCCGATGACGTAGGCGCCGGCCTCCTTGAACGCGCGGGCCTGGGGGTAGACCGGGGCCACGCCCAGGCCGCCACCGACGCACACGACCTTCTTCACGCCCTCGATGTGGGAGGGGATGCCCATGGGGCCCACCATCGCGTGGAGGTGCGCGCCCTGGACCATGTCGCGCTGCATCTCGCGGGTGGTCTTGCCGATGGCCTGCACCACCAGGGTGATGGTGCCCTTCTCACGGTCGAAGTCCGCGATGGTCAGCGGGATCCGCTCACCGTCGGCGTGGGACATGACCATGACGAACTGCCCGGGATTGGCGGCCTTCGCCATATCGGGCTCGAGGATCTCAAGCAGGTACGTGACGTCCGAGAAATCGGTTCTCGTGACGATCTCGTACGGGACGGCGTTGGGGACGACTTCAGCAACCATCGGGGTGAAGCGTCGCCGTCCACGCTTGTATACACATAGGGCCGTCTGGCCCTAATCCGGCGGGCCGTTCGGTCGGCGGCCGAAATCCTCTTCGTGAGACGATCAGCGCATGGCCGAAAACGACGGAATCGCGGGGGCCAAACGGCCCCTTCTCCTGCTGCTCATGGCCGGCGTCCTCGCGCCGGTCCTGGCGTGGGGCCTGACGGTGCCCGTGATGCTCACGTGGCCCGGGTACGACCCCATCCGGCAATCCATCAGCCTGCTCGCCAACGCCCCCAACGGGTGGCTCCAGGCGCTGGCCTTCCTGATCAGCGGCGGCCTGGGGCTGGCCTGGGCGGCGGGGATGGGGCGGGTGGTCGGAGCCACGTCGCGCGACCGGCGGCTGGTCTGGCGGCTCCTCGCATTCCAGGCCCTGGTGACGATCCTCTTTGCGGTGTTTCCCACAGATGCGGGGGCTCGTGGGACCTCCCTGGTGGGGATCTTGCACCTGCTTGACTTTGCCGCCTACTCGATCAGCCTGCCAGTGACACTCCTGGTGGTGTCGCGGGTGATGAGCCGAGATCCCCGGTGGCTGGGGTGGGCCGGGCCGACGCGCGCGACTGGCTGGCTGGTGGTCGTGGGCATGGTGCTGGTCCCCGTGACGCTGTACGGGCCGCTCCTGCCCTGGCTGGGCCTCCTGGAGCGGGTGTACGTGGCCGTCCCGTCGGCCTGGGAGCTGATCGTGTCGGTGGCGGCGGTGCGGCGCGTGGGGCGGCCCGTCATCGCGCGGTGATGATCACCGGCGTCCGATCGAGCGTGACGAGCGCGATGCCGCCCACGGCGCCCAGGCTCGTCGGCGCCGCTGCTGCCGTGCCGTCGGCTGCGATCCGCGTGATCGTCACGCCGGCGCCGGCCACCGGCAGGCGCACCTCCCGTGTCGCCGGGCCGGCGCCGGGAAGGTCCTGGGTCCCATCGTCCACCCACCCGATCCACGTGGCCGGCGCTCGGCCGCCAAGCAGGAAGAGCCAGGCGCCGGGATCAGCGGCCGGTTCGCGCGCCACGGCCGTCGCGCCGCGCAGGGCACCGGCGACCTGGGTCAGTGCCGTGAACGAGGGCCGGGCCGCGCCGGCGGAACGCGCCCGCGAGAACCCGTCCCCCGCGTAGGGGAGGGGCCCGCCGGGCCTGTTGTTGGAGATGGTGGTGTCCACGTGGCCGGAGACAACCGAGGTCCCGGCCCCGGCCGCGAAGAGGCGATCCGCCGGGACCAGGCCCGTGGTCCAATCCTCGAGATTGCCGAGGTTGATGCCGGCGGCCCCGGCGGCTGCGGCCAGGACGGCCTTGCGAACCAGGCCACGGGCCACCTGTGCCCGCGCCCAGGCGAGCCCGACGGCGTGCGCCGGATCACCCGCGTCCACGGCCGCGCCGAGGAGCGCCGTGATCGCACCCTGTTGCCCCCCGGCGGCCGGATAGAACGGCCGATTGTTGTAGGCGACCAGCGTGGACGCCGGGAAGGCGTCGCCGACCCAGACCGGGCGATCCGGGCAGCCGGCTTCGGACAGCCTGGCCCGGATCCATGCGATCGTCGGGGCGATCTCGGTCGCGTCACCCAGGGAATGCATGTCGACGTCGTCGTAGAGGCGGCATGCCCCCAGGATTGAGACGACATCCATGCGCGACTTGCGGAAGGGCTCATTCGTGCGCCAGCGCTGCTCGATCGTCGTCGCCGCGGGGCTGCCGTCGAACACATCCACGGCGAGGACGGCTGCGACGAGGATGCGGGCGGATGGATCTGCTGCCCGGATGGCCGGGGCGGCAATCTCCAGCAGCCTGACGTAGTCCGCGGCCGATGACCCCCAGAACTTGGAGAGCTCCCGTTCCAGGCCGTACTCGTGGACCGGATTGACGAGCCCGGGTGCGTCGTCCCGGCCGTCGCCGTCATAGCGCTCCACGAGCGCGGCGACAAAGGAACCGTAGTCGGCCAGGTACTCGTCGCGGGGCATCGGGTCGGTCGAGGCCTTGCGGGAGGCCCACGGCGATTCTGCGGAGACGATCAGCTGGACATCCACGAACCCGGCCGCCTGATATTCATGGACCAGCGTGTCGAGCGGCCGGAAGTCACGCCTCCCACGCGTGGGCTCGAGGTTGCCCCAGACGCCGAATTCCAGGGCGGGCTTGATGCGGGTGATCCCCGTGGGCCGGTACGCTGCCGCGAGCCCGGGAACCCCGTACTCGATGCCCAGGCCGAAGGTGCCGGGGGCTGCCGTCTCCCCGGCCGCGCCAGGCCCCGTTGATGACGTGGTCCGAGGGCTGGCGGACGGCGTTCGTGAACCGCACGCGCCGAAGAGCAGGGCGACGGCGAGGACGGCGACGGGGAGTCGGCGCTGGGCGGTCATCGGGACCCCAGGTGGCGCACGGCGGATGGGTCGATCACGCGCCACCCGCGATCCACTCCACGCGGCCGTTGTACGACGTGTCGGAGACGAAGTCAACGGGGGCCACGGGACGCTCATCCCCGTCCGGACCAACGCAACGAGGTTCCGCCTCCGAGGGCCCGCCGACAGGCCTCGAACGGTGATCGCCTCCTCCGCCGAGTCGACGCTCCGCCTGTCACAATCGCCGGATGGAACGGATCTCCCGGGTGGTCGGCCCCCTCTCCACCAACGTCCACATCCTCGCTGACCCGCGCTCGCGCGAGGCCATCGCGATCGATACGGCGATCCCGTCGCTGGCCTGGATCCGCGACGAGCTGGCGGCCCGCCAGTGGACGCTCAAGCTGATCATCAACTCCCATGGCCATTGGGATCACATGGGCGACAACGCCGCCGTGGCAGAGCACACGGGCGCGCCCATCGCCATCCACCCGCTGGATCGCTACCGCCTGGAGGCCCCCAGCTCCAGGTTCGCGCCATTTGCCATCCCGCCCAGCGTGGCGGCGGTCGACCTCGCCGAGGGCGGCGAGATTCGGTTCGGCGAGATCCGGCTCCGGACGTTGCATACCCCCGGTCACACCGAGGGCTCCGTCTCGCTCTGGGCGGCCGACGAGGGGCTCCTGTTCAGCGGCGACACGCTCTTCGCCGGCGGCTGGGGACGCGTGGACCTGCCGGGCGGCAATGCCGAGCAGATGGTCGAATCCCTGGGCCGGCTGGCCGGCTTCGAAGACTCGCTGGCCGTCTTCCCGGGCCATGGTCCTGGAACCACGATCGGGCGCGAGCGAGCCTGGCTCGAGCTGGTCCAGCGCCAGGGCCGGCTGCTGTTCTGAGATGGGGATCGATCGCCCGGACCTCGCCCCGGGCGATCCTGGCCGCGTGCCGGTGAAGCCGCCGACGGATCGTGTCCGGCTCCGTCGCCTGGCGGAGCGCGGCCACTACGACCGCGCCACCATCGATGCCGTGCTGGATGCGGCGATGATCGGGCATGTCGGGTGGGTGCTCGACGGCCAGCCGTTCGTCACGCCGACGTCCATCTGGCGGCAGGGCGACCGGCTCTACTGGCACGGCTCGGCGGGCAGCCGGATGATCCGCGAGACCAAGCGCGGGGCGCGGGTCTGCATCACGGCCACGCTGCTCGACGGGCTGGTGCTCGCCCGCTCGGGGACCAATCATTCGATGAACTACCGGTCCGTCATGGTGCTGGGCGGCGCCGTGCTCGTCGAGGACGAAGCGGAGGTGCTGGCGGCCATGGAGGCGTTCACGGAGCGGCTGTTCCCCGGGCGCTGGGCCCAGCTGCGTCCGGCGACCCGCAAGGAGATCCGCCAGACCTCCGTCCTCTGGACGCCACTCGATGAGGCGTCCGCCAAGGTCCGCACCGGGCCCTCGAAGGACGACCCCGGCGACGAGTCGTGGCCGGTCTGGGCGGGCGTCATTCCGCTGGCGACCGCTGTTGGCACGCCGGAACCCGACCCGCGCCTCCCGGCAGGCTTGGTGGTTCCGCCGTACGCGACGCGGCCCGGCGGCATGGGTGCGGGCGCCGGCGGCCGAACGGGCTGACGGCTCAGCCGGGCCGAGCCCCTCGCCGTGGGTCCGAACCGCCCGAACCGCCCGAACGTCGCTACGTACTGGCAATGACCGGCGCAACGCGGCCCCCGGCCCGGCGCCGCCCCCGGCCCGGCGCCGCCCCATCTCGGTGGGCGCCGTCGTTTCGCGCCGACCGGCTACGATGCGAGCCCATGACCATCTCCCGCGGCGACGCTTCACAGCCTGATCCAGGCGACGCATCCGTCGCGGGGCTCCTCGCCCTGCGCGTGCTGGACGGCCCGCTGGCAGCCCTGGTCTGGCTGCTGGCCGAGGCGCACGTCCCCATCCTCGTGGCGTCCGCCGCGGACCAGCGCCACGAGCGCGAAGAGGTCCGCGAGGCCCTCACCGACCTCGCCGCCCCCGGCCTCCGCCGCGTCCGGATCGACGCCGGGGGTCGCGGACTGGATGGCCTGACCGCCGCCGACACCGCCGCCACGCTCCTGGTGGGGCCCGACCTGGCCGTCGCTCCGTCACCTGCCCTGCAGGTCCCGTTCAAGGCGCTCTCCCGTGGCGCGGACCTCATCGCCTCCATCGAGGCAGACACCCTCGAGGGCGTCTGCGCCCGCCTTCGCCGCCCCGACATCCGCCTCTCGGACGACGAGCTGACCTTCATCGGCCTGGTCCTGGTCGTCCGGCGGGTCGCCGTGGCCGGCATGCCCGTCACCCGCGTCGCCGCCGCTCACTATGTCAGGCCCCTCGCCCGCGACCCCGGCGGCCACGTCCAGCGGTTGGGTCCCGCCGTCCTCGCAACCTGGGATGAGGCAACCGACGCCTTCGAGGACTTCTCATGGGGCATCGCCGGGGAGCTGGCGGGGCGCGCCGGGATCCGACCCGGCGACCTCGATCATGAGGTGGCGCACCGCGCCGCCTATCTCGCCGGCCTCGTCGTGGGCGGGGTCCGGAGCATGGCGGAGGTCCGGACGGCGCTCGACGGCTTCCGGCTCGCGCACCACGCGGCGGGCACGCACTGAGGCCGATTGACGGTCCCCGACCCCGGGCGTAGGCTCGCGGCGCGGATCCACCACCAGCATCAGTCAGGCGTCCCCCGGAGGCTGCCGTGGTCGAATCATCCAGGGCTAGTGCGCAACCCCTCGCGCGGACCGTCGGCGCGCTGCGTGCCTCCGGTTGGCAGAGCCGAACCGTCAAGGAGGAGATCCGGGCGAACCTCCTCGCCAGGCTGGCGGCAGGCACGTCCGTCCTGCCGGGCATCGTCGGCTATGACGACACCGTGCTGCCCGCACTGGAGAACGCACTCCTGGCCGGCCAGGACCTTGTCTTCCTGGGCGAGCGCGGCCAGGCCAAGACGCGGATGGCGCGCGGCCTGGTCGGCCTCCTGGACCCGTGGCTGCCCGCGATCCGCGGCGGGGAGCTCAACGACGACCCGTACGCCCCGATCAGCGCCGCGGCGCGCGCGCTGGTCGCCGAGGCGGGCGACGAGACCCCCATCGAATGGATCCCGGCCGACCGGCGATACGCCGAGAAGCTGGCCACGCCGGATATCACCATCGCCGACCTGATCGGCGAGGTGGACCCCATCCGCGTCGCGGAGGGCCGCTACCTGTCGGACGAGCTGACACTGCACTACGGCCTGGTGCCGCGCGCCAACCGCGGGATCTTCGCCATCAACGAGTTGCCGGACCTCGCCGAGCGAATCCAGGTGGGCCTGCTCAACATCCTCGAGGAGCGCGACGTCCAGATCCGCGGCTTCCAGGTCCGCCTCCCGCTGGACCTCCTGGTGGTGGCCTCGGCGAACCCCGAGGACTACACGTCCCGCGGCCGGATCATCACGCCGCTCAAGGACCGACTCGGCTCCCAGGTCAGGACCCACTATCCCAGGACGCTGGACCAGGAGGTGGCGATCGTCCGCCAGGAGAAGCTGCGGTTCGCGCCGGCCGAGGGCGTGCCGACGGTGGTCGTTCCGCCGTTCATGGAGGAGCTGGTCGCCGAGCTGTCGCACCTCGCCCGCCGCTCCCCGGAGATCAGCCAGCGTTCGGGCGTCAGCGTCCGTGTCTCCGTCGCGAACGTCGAGGTCCTGGAGGCCGCCGCCCTCAAGCGCGCGGTTCGGCTCGGGGAGCGGACCGCCGCCCCGCGCATCTCCGACCTGGGCGCCGTGGTCGCATCCACGGTCGGCAAGCTCGAGCTGGAGACCGCGGGCGATGACCTCCCCGAGGAGCGGATCGTCGAGCGGCTGATCACCAAGGCCACGTTCGCCACGTTTGGGCGTCACCTGGGCGTGGACGTGCTGGCCGATCTCGTGACCGCGTTCGAGGACGGGTTGGTCATGGAGACGGGCGATCGCGTGCCGTCGGCGGACTACGTGCGGCGCCTGCCAGAACTCCCCGGCATGGCGGCAGCCATCCGGCGGCTGGGCGTGACCGGGAAGGCGGATGACGCCGTGATCGCCTCGGCCATCGAGCTGGTGCTGGAAGGCCTGCACCTCTCGCGGCGCATCAACAAGGACCGCGCCGCGGCGGGGATCACGTACCGGCGATGAGCCGGCTGGCGGTGCGCTGACGTGGCTTGGTCGCCGGATCCGCGCGACCTGGAGGGCGGATCCCGGCCGACCGAGGCCGTGACAGCGGCCCTGGCACGGGCTGCCCGCTACTCGCGCTGGGACGGCCGCCAGGCGGTCCCGGACGTGGCCGCCGACGAACTCCTGGACGCCTTGTCCGAGGACTTGCTCGAGGAGGGTGACCTCGGCGACGCGCTCCGTCGGCTGATGGAGCGCGGGATCCAGCACGATGACCCAACGCGCCCCGACATGGCCGGATTGCGCGACCTGCTGGACCGGCTGGCGAAGCGCCGGGAGGAGCTGCTCGCCCGGTACAAGCTGGGCGACGTGCTGTCCGACACCCGCGCGGAGCTGGCGGGGATCATCGATGCCGAACGGGCAGGGGTCGAACGCCGCCTGGCCGAGGCCTCGTGGGCGGAAGGATCCGGCGTGTCACCCTCGGACGCGCGACCCGGTGACTCGTCGCCGGAGGACGCATCACCGGCGGACGCATCCTCCTCGGAGGGCTCGGCGGAGGCCTCCAATGACCGGCCGGGTCTCCCTTCGGCCCCGGGCCCAGCCCTGGTGAAGATGGCCCGCGATCTCGCCGCGCGGCGGCGCGAGCAACTCGATGCCCTGCCGAGCGACGTGGGCGGGCAGATCCGGGGGCTGCGCGAGTACGACTTCCTGGAGCCGGAGGCGCGGCGCCGCTTCGACGAGCTGGTCGAGAGGCTCCAGCGACAGGTGCTGGACCAGTACGTGCAGGGCCTGTCGGACGCGATCAAGGGCGTCACCCCGGAGGACCTGGCGGCCAACGGCGACATGGTGCGCGACCTGAACCCGCTCCTCGAGGAGCGCCTCGACGGCCGTGACCCGGATGTCTCCGAGTTCCTCGCCCGGCATGGCCGGTTCTTCCCAGGCGCCCGGACCCTCGACGACATCATCGGGCAGCTGGGCGAGCGGATGTCCGCGATGCAATCGCTGCTCCGATCCATGACGCCCGGGCAGCGCCGTGAGCTCCAGTCGATGATGGACGCGCTCCTGCGTGACGACCGGCTACGCCGGGACCTCGCCCAGCTGGGCGCCAATCTGGACCAGCTGCTCCCGGGCGGCCTCGGGGAGCGCTTCTCGTTCGGTGGGGATGAGACCCTGGGAATCGACGGCGCACTGGAGCAGATTGCCCGGCTCCAGGCGATGGACGGGCTGGAGGGGGCGCTGGTCGACGCCGAGGGCCCCGAGGGCCTTGCTGCCATCGACCGCGCCCAGGTGCGCGACCTCCTCGGCGAGGAGTCCGCGCGGCAGCTGGATGCGCTGGGGGGGCTCGCGCAGCGACTGGAGGAGGCGGGCTACCTGCAGCGCCGCGGTGACCGCCTGGAGCTGACGCCACGCGGCAGCCGGCGGATCGGCCAGAACGTGCTGGAGGACCTCTTCGCGGGGCTGCGGCGCGACGCATTCGGCGGGCATCGCCTGCAGCGCTCCGGGCGCGGCGGGGACCGGGATGAGGCCACCAAGCCGTACGAGTTCGGCGACCCGTTCGCCCTGGACCTCCGGGAGACGCTGTTCAAGGCCCTGGGCCGACCCGGCAACGTGGAGTCGGCGCGAACCGGCGGCGGGGTGCGCCTGACCCCCGGCGACTTCGAGGTCTACCGCCAGGAGCAGCTCACCAACAGCGCGACCGTCCTGCTGCTCGACATGAGCCGCTCGATGCTCCTGCGCGGATGCTTCCTCGCCGCCAAGAAGGTCGCGATCGCCCTGGAGGCCCTGATCCGGACGCAGTTCCCGCGCGACTATCTCGGCGTGGTGGGCTTCGCCTACTACGCCCGCGAGATCAAGCCCGAGATCCTGCCGGAACTGACGTGGCAGGGCTATGAGTACGGCACCAACCTGCAGCACGGCCTGCTGCTGGCCCGCAGGATGCTGGCCCGCCGCCATGCGGCCAACAAGGAGATCCTGGTCATCACCGACGGCGAACCCACGGCGCACTTCGAGGACGGACGCGTGGAGTTCAGCTACCCGCCCACGCGGCGGACCATCCAGGAGACCCTCCGCGAGGTGGGCCGCTGCACGAATGACGGGATCGTCATCAACACCTTCATGCTGGAGCAGAGCCGCGCCCTTGGGGAGTTCGTCGCCCTCATGACTCGGCGCAACCGCGGCCGGGCGTTCTACTCGTCGCCGGATCGGCTGGGCGAGTACGTGCTCGTGGACTTCGTCAAGCGGCGGACGACGAAGAAGGCGGGCTGACCCGATGCGCGCGCGGCCACTCCTGCGCGTCACGTCCCGGAGCCAGTCCGCGCGCTCGCTGCGCGACGGCGCAACGCTGGCCGCCCTGGCCGCCGTTGGGCCGATGCTGGCCTGGATCGCCGGCGCGATCCGTGGGGCCCCGGCCTTCAACGATTTCAACGTGTACTGGCTGGCGGGCCAGCTGGTGGACCGCGGGACGTCGCCCTTCGACGGTGCGGCCCTGGCGGACCTGGCGGCGCGCCAGGGGCGCGACTATGTACTGGGTGGCGGCTACTCGTACCCGCTGCCCTTCGCGATCGCGCTGATCCCGCTGGGTCGTCTCCCGTTCGAATCAGCCCTCGGGCTGTTCCTGGGCGGCTCCGTCGTGCTCTTCGCCGTGGCGGTTGCGGCGTGGCTGCGCTGGGCCGGGACCTGGGTCGAGGGCGGCCGGGACATCCCGCTCGGGCGCCTGCGGGTGGCGGCGCTGCTCGCGGGCTGCTTCCCCCCGGTCCTCGGCTCCGTCGCGACCGGCCAGGCGAACCTCCTCGTGCTGGCGGCCCTGGCGGCCGGGACGACCCGTCTCCTCTCTGGCCGGACGGCAGCGCAGGCCGGCGGCGGCGTCCTGGTTGGGTTGGCTGCGGTGGTGAAGCTGGTGCCGGCCGTGGCCGTGGTGCCGCTGGTGCTGGGTCGCCGGCCGCGCGCGGCCGCTGCCGTGCTCGTGACTGGGGGCGCAGCGATCATGACGACGGCCCTGGTGGCACCGCGCTCCAGCGGGGGCAGCGACTCGCTGCTCGCGTTGCTGGACCCGGATCCGTACTTCACCAACGCGTCGATCAACGGCTTCGTGAGCCGCCTCGTGCTGACCACCGAGCGAACGCGGGCGCTGGTCCCCGGGCTCTTTGATGCCGGCCCGGTCATGGCGCTGGCCACGGGCACGTTCGGCCTGCTCACCGCGTGGGTCCTCTGGCGGGCCCGCGCCCAGGTGGCCGCCGGAGGCCGGGGGCTGGCCCTGGGGATCGGGTTTGCGATCCTCGCCGGCGTCATCGGCGGCCCCAAGGACTCGTACTGGAATGCCAGCCTGGCGCTGGTCCCGGCCGGGCTCCTGGTGGCCACCGCTGCCCCGGACCTGGACGCGCGGTGGTTTGCACGCCTGGCAACGCCGGACCGCCGGCTGCTCGGCATCGCGTTGGCCGGCGTCTTCCTGCAACCGCTGGCCTGGCTGGCGCCGGCGCCGCTCGATCCGGCGCCGCTGGCCTGGGCCCAGACGCTGGTCGGCTCCGTGGCGCTCGTCGGGCTGCTTGCGCTCTGGCTGGTCATGGCGCGCTGGCTGTCTGCCCCCGGCGCAGCCGCGCAGTCCCAGAATCTCCCCGGGCGGCCCGCTTCGGTATCCTGAGGTCTGCTCAGTCGCACCCCAGCGTGGAGGCGTGCGCACGAGCACCATGGAGGATCCCCAATGCCGAACCTGGTTCCCTGGCTCCTGCTGCTCCACGTGATGGGAGCGATCGTGGCATTCGGGCCCACCTACATCCACTCGATCATCGGCGGGCTTGGGGCAACCGAGCCGCAGCACGCCAACTTCGGCCTTCGGGTCAGCGAGACGATCACCAAGCGGCTCGTGATCCCGCTCGCGATGCTCCAGGGCGTGACCGGCCTGCTCCTGATCATCAGCCGGCCCTGGAACCTGACCGATCCCAACGGTCGCTGGCTTGTCTCCGGGATCATCCTGTACGTCGTCGCCCTTGGCTACGCCACCGGCGTCCAGGCCAAGAAGGTGCGCGCGCTCATCGAGCTGACCGGCAAGCCGCGTCCGGCGGACGCGCCGCCAGGCCCCGTCGCCGGCGCGATGGAACTCATCAAGTCGATCCAGTTCGGCGGCAAGCTCCTGTCGGTCCTGATCTTCGTGATCGTCCTGGTGATGGTCGTCAAGCCCACGATGTAGCCCGCGCCCCGCCCATCGATTCCCGCCGGGGTCCGGGCCGTTCGGCCGTCGCCGGCAGCCCTGCCTTCGGTACCATCACGGCAGGAGCCGCCGGGGGAGACCACGAGCGGCCGCGAGAGCGCGAGACCACGCCGCCGAAGGAGCCCGCCATGCCGCACGTCGCCGAATCCGCCGTCGATCTCCTGGCCCAGCTGCGCGGCATCGTCCGCGTCGATGCGGGCGGGCTCGTCATCGAGGACGAGGCACGGCTGCGCAGCGACGGCATCCGGGACCTCGCCTGGACCGCGGCCTTCACCAAGGACGACGGCGCGGCCGAGGCGGCCCGCTGGATCGTGTGGGAGGCAAGCCAGCTGCTGGGCTCCCAATCGGCCAGCATCCAGGACCTGTACGTCGCCCGATCCCGCGGCGAGGTGTCGGGCTTCACGGTCCCGGCGATCAACATCCGCGCCCAGACCTTCGACATGGCCCGGATCATCTTCGAGGCCGCCAACGAGGCGGACTGCGCGGCCGTGATCCTCGAGCTGGCCCGCTCCGAGCAGACGTACACCTACCAGCGCCCCATGGACTACGCGACGTCCGTGCTGGCGGGGGCCATCGCGGCCGGCTGGCGCGGCCCGGTCTTCATCCAGGGGGACCACTACCAGTTCAACGCCAAGAAGTACGCCACGGACCCGGAGGGCATGACCGAGGAGATCCGCAAGGCGTGCCGGACGGCGATCGATGCGGGCTACCGCAACATCGACATCGACTCGTCCACGCTGGTTGACCTCTCCTTCGCGACGGTCGACGAGCAGCAGCACCACAACTACCTGCGCGCCGCGGAGCTCACCGCCCTGATCCGGGGCCTCGAGTCGGACGGGGTCACGATCAGCGTCGGCGGCGAGATCGGCGAGGTGGGCAAGGAGAACTCCAACGAGGCGGAGTTGCGCGCCTACCTGGACGGCTATCGCCGCGAGCTGGACAAGCTGGCCCCCGGCGCGCTGGGCGTCTCCAAGGTGAGCGTCCAGACCGGCACGTCCCACGGCGGCATCCCGCTCCCGGGTGGCGGCGTGGCCAAGGTCAAGCTGGACTTCGAGGTGCTCCGCCGCCTGGGCGAGGTTGGCCGGGCCGAATACGGGATCGCCGGCGCGGTCCAGCACGGCGCCTCCACGCTGCCCGACGAGCTGTTCGGCCACTTCACGGGCGTGGAGACCGCGGAGATCCACCTGGCCACGGGCTTCCAGAACGCACTCTACGACCACGCGGCCTTCCCGGTCGACCTGGGCAAGGAGGTCTGGGACTGGTGCTTCGCCAACTGCGCGGACGAGCGCGGCAAGGACCAGACCGACGAGCAGTTCGTCTATACCGCCCGCAAGAAGGCCATCGGCCCGTTCAAGCGGCAGCTCTGGGACCTGGCCACCAAGGACCAGATCCTCGCGTCGCAGAAGGCCAAGATCGCCTACCTGCTCGACGCGCTCAAGGTCGTCGGCAGCCGCGCGATGGTGGAGCGCTACGTCAAGCCGATCGAGCTGCACCGGGCGGTCCCGGCGGTCGTAGCCTCGGCGGCGAAGTGAGCGCGGCCCCCAGGTGACCACGGGCGAGCCGGGGTCGAAGGCGGCTTCGGCCCCGTTCGGGCCCGGCTGGTCGGCCTCCCTTCGGAAGGGGTCCGAGGCCGAGTTGCGCTCCTGGGTGGACCTGGCGATGGCCGCCTGCGACGAGGCCGACGCGATCGCGCTGGCCGGCTTCCGCCAGGACTTGGTGGTCACGCGCAAGCCCGATCGGTCGTTCGTGACCGAGGCGGACCAGGAGATCGAGCGGCTGCTGCGCGACCGGATCCTGGCCGCCTTTCCCGGCCACGGGCTGGTGGGCGAGGAGTACGGCGAGGAGGCCGGCGCCGCGGACGTGCGCTGGTTCCTGGACCCCATCGACGGCACCCACAACTTCCTGCGCGGCGTCCCCGTCTTCGCGACGCTGGTCGCGGTGGAGCGCGAGGGCGAGCTGCAGGCGGCGGTGATCTCGGCGCCGGCGCTGGGCGGGCGCTGGTTCGGGCTGCGGGGCGGAGGAGCGTGGGCGCTGGGGATGGGCTCGCGTCGTCCGCGGCCGCTCCACGTGTCGCAGGTGGCGGCCATCGCGGACGCGCAGCTGCTGTACGGGGAGGGGCCGGCGATCGAGGCGTCCGGCGTGGCGCCGGGTTTCCGGGACCTGCTCGCCATGGCGTGGCGGACGCGCGGCTTCGGCGACTTCTGGGGCTACACGCTGGTGGCCGAGGGCGCCGCGGAGGCGATGATCGAGGAGGGGCTCTCGGCCTGGGATATCGCGGCACCGATGCTGCTGATCGAGGAAGCCGGCGGCCGCGTCACGGACCTGGCCGGTACGCGCTCGCTCACGACGCAGAACTACCTGGCCTCCAACGGACTGCTCCACGAGGGGCTCCGGACGTCACTGCTGACGCCGCCGGCGAAGGGGTAGGGGCCCGGACGGACGTGCTTCCGGGATGCCCTCGTCGCGAACCCCGCCTTGCCATGGCCATGCTCTCGGGCCATGACGCGACGGCGGGACGGAGACTCTGACCTGATCATATCCAGAGACTGGCGCTCGTCCATCCTGCCAACTCGTCCATGACATCCAGGACTGCGTTCTCTACGTCCTCAAGCCCTTGCTCCTGGAGTTCGGGGCGCATGGCTTCCAGCATGTCCACCAAGTCCTGCCGCACGCGACCTTCCGCGACCGCCTGGATCGCTGCCGCACGTAGTTCACGGTAAGGATCCTTGGCGGTCAATGCGGTTCGGAAGTCCCCTTCAGTGTCCAAGCGACTTCCAAGAATCCGTTCTCGCCGTCCAATTGCCCTTCGACTGCGCATTGCTGATCGTCATCGGTCGCGCGGGAGCAACCGCACGCCGAGGACGTCAACGTTTACTGGTAGCGCCGGCCAGCCGGCATCCGTCGTGATCACCTGGTCCGCGCCCAGCGTCAGGGCCGTCGCCACCACCAGGGCGTCGGGCAGGCGGAGCCGGCCAGCATGGCGGGCCCGCAGCTCGGCGGCCGCCCTGGCGATGGCGCGGGAGGCCGGCTCGATTCGCGCGGGCAGGGCGTCGACGAACGCGTCGACGACCGCGACGGCCTCGGGCCCGCGCCGATACGGCGACACGAGGCACTCGGCATAGGCGGAGGCGGGGAGGACCAGCAGGTCGCCGCGTTGGCGGGCGGACGCAACCGCGTGGGCGGCCGCGTCGTGATGGACGTCCGACGGGTCGAGGATCGCGATGATGACCCCGGCGTCGAGGACCGTCAGTCCCACTCGCGTCGGAGCTCGTCGAGCTCGCCAGCCGGGTAGACCCCGGGCAGCGCGCCGCTGAACTGCTCGACCGGGTCCACGTCCCGGATGAGGATGACCTCGCCGGGGCCGCGCACTTCCGTCCGCAACCGGTCACCGGTCTGGATGCCGGCTTGCCGGAGGGCATCCACCGGCAGCGTCACCTGGTGCTTGGCGCTCACGCGCGTATACCCGCGACGACGCGCATCCTTTACTTTCGGCTTCATGAGTAAAGGTTACCGCTCGATGCGGCCGCAGGCAAGCGCATTCCCGACCCCCCGGCTAGGATATCGACGCACCTTCTGACAGATTTCAGCGAAGGGACTGGCCCCGCCCAATGACCACGATCAACGAAGCCGCGATCTACGAGGCCCTCAGCCGCGTCCCCGAGCCGGAGCTGGGCGGCAACCTCGTCTCGCGCAACATGATCAAGGAGCTCACGATCGACGGGGCCAAGGTTGGCTTCACGATCGAGCTGACCACCCCGGCCTGTCCCCTCAAGGACCAGCTCGAGGCCAACGCCCGCCAGGAGCTCTCCGCCATCGGCGTCGAGGCCGTCAACATCGCCTGGTCGTCGATGGTTCGCCGTTCGGCCCCCTCCCAGCCGCAGCAGCTGGTGCCCGGCGTCAAGAACATCATCGCCGTGGCCTCGGGCAAGGGCGGGGTGGGGAAGAGCTCCGTCTCCGTGAACCTGGCCGTGGCGCTCGCGCAGTCCGGCGCGTCGGTCGGCCTCCTGGACGCCGACATCACCGGCCCCAACATCCCGATGATGATGGGGGTCGAAGGCCAGCCCACGGCCTCCGCCAACAACAAGATCAACCCGCTCACGCGCTGGGGCGTGAAGGTGATCTCCATCCAGTTCTTCGTCCCCGAGGGCCAGCCGATCATCTGGCGCGGTCCGCTCATCGGCGGCGCCATCCAGCAGTTCCTGCGCGACGTGGACTGGGGCGACCTGGACTACCTCGTGATCGACATGCCGCCCGGCACCTCGGACGCGCAGCTGACCCTGGCGCAGGCCGTGCCGGTCTCCGGCGCCGTCCTGGTCACGACGCCCCAGGAGGTCGCGCTCGCGGATGTCGGAAAGGCGCTCGAGATGTTCAAGCGCCTCAACGTGCCGATCGTGGGCATCGTCGAGAACATGAACGGCTTCGTGTGCGGCCACTGCGGCGAGGTCACGGAGATCTTCGGCCGGGGCGGCGGGGAGAAGTTCGCGGCGCAGCACAAGATCGACTTCCTGGGCGGCGTTCCGCTCGACGTGCGTGTCCGCCAGGGCGGCGATGCCGGCGTCCCCGCGGTCGCGCAGCGCGAGCCCGGGCCAGCGGCGGTGGCACTCACGGCGATCGCCAGCCAGGTGGCGGCCCGCATGTCGATCCGCGCGGCGGCCGGCGACAGCCAGCCGGTGCTGACGATCAGCTAGGGGTTCGGGTCGGGCGGAGCCGCGCGACCGGTGATCGTTCGCCTCGCTCCGGTTCCCGCGTCGCGGGACAGAACCGCGCGGTTGGCCTTCCCGCGGGGCCATGGGACCACTTAGGGCGTCGACTCGTGTCGGTGCCTCCCGTGCGGCGGGAGCGATCGACCGAGTTGGTCTCCCGGACGGCCGCCTGCATCGTTCTCTCCCGTGGGACGGGAGGCCCAGCGCACGCCCCCAGATTCCCACCTGGATGGCGTTGCGTGATCGGTCGAGAGTCGACCAGGCAGCACCTGCCGTCGTCGCGACTGAATCCTTGCCACGCGACCGCCTGGTGGTCATCTGGCGACGAATCCGGCTTCGGCGGTCGCGCACCATCGGCCAACGCCATGGGGGTGAGAATTCGGTGATTCGCCCGCCGGGCCGCGCCCGATAATGGCCCCAGTCCCGGCGTGGCGCGGCGAGCGAGCGGCGCGGGCACCAAATGGGCGAGGGAGGGCCGGACGTGAGCGGGACGCCGACGGAACTGAAGCCAGCGCCGGGTGCGCCTGAGCCGGCGAACGCAACAGTCGCCGCCGCCCCGGAATCCGGCAAGGCCACCGTCGCCGCCGCCACCCAGGCCAACTACCGCGGCGGCACCGCGCTCCGCCAGCGGTTCCCCACGATCCATTACCTCCGTCGCGGCGCGCGCCGACGCCTCCCCGGGTTCGCCTTCGAATACGCCGACGGCGGCGCCGGGGCCGACCTGAACATCGAGCACAACTGGGCCGCCCTGGACGCGATCGACCTGGTCCCGCGCTACGGCGTCATGCCATCGCTTCCGCCCATCGACGTGGAGCTCTTCGGCCGAAGCTACAAGGGCCCGTTCGGCGTCAGCCCCATGGGCGGCCCCGGGATCGTCTGGCCCGGCGCCGACCGGATGATGGCGCAGGCCTGCCAGGCGGCCAGAGTCCCGTGGGTCCTGTCCACCACCGGTGGCGTGACCATCGAGGAGGCCGGCAGGCTGGCCCCCGATGTGTACTGGCAGCAGCTCTACCGCCTGCCGCGCAACGACCATGCCATCGGCCTGGACCTGGCCCGCCGGGCGGCCGAGGCCGGCGCCCACGCGCTGGTCCTGACGATGGACGTCCCTGTTCGGACCGTCCGCCCACGCGAGGTGGCCGCCGGTCTCGGCAGCCCGGGGTTCATGCGCCGCCCCCAGGCCATCGCGCAGGTCCTCACCTCGCCGGGTTGGCTTCGGGCGTTCATGCAGAACGGCCAGCCGCGCTTCGGGAACCTCAAGCCGTACCACGAGAAGGACGGCGCGGAGATGGACCTGGTGAAGTTCGCGCGGCGCGAGATCGGCGGCGCCTACACCTGGGACGAGGTCGCCCGCTTCCGCGACGCCTACCGCGGCCCGCTGGTGCTCAAGGGGATCCTCCACCCGGGGGATGCCGCACGCGCCGTCCAGTTGGGCGTCGACGGGATCTGGGTCAGCAACCACGGCGGCCGGCAGCTGGAGGGGCTCCCTGCCGCCATCGACGCGCTCCCGGGGGTCGTCGCGGCGGTCCAGGCTGCCGGGGCGGGCGGTCGCGTGACGGTGCTCATGGATTCGGGCGTCCGGGGCGGGACCGACGTGGTCCGGGCGCTGGCGCTGGGCGCCAAGGCCGCCTTCGCGGGCAAGGCGTTCCTGTGGGCGCTGGGCGCGATCGGCGAGGACGGGCCGCGCCACGTGATCGACCTCCTCACCGACGAGACCCGGGCCGCCCTGGGCCAGTTGGGCGCCCACGCGCCGGCGGAGGCCACCGCGATCGCACTGCATCACCCGGGGGCGCTCCGGCTGGGCTGAGTGGCCATGTTCTCGCCGCACGTAGCCATGTGGATCGTGTCGGCACGTCCCGAGCGATCGCCGGTCATCCGCATGGACGCGTGGTCCACCCGGGTGGACGGGGCCGGTCTCCCGGCCGCGGAGCGATGGGGGCCTCGATGAGCGGGCGGTCCCGCGAGGAGTTGATCCGGCAGGACGTCACGGACCTGCACGGACTCGGCTACGCGCAGGAGCTGTACCGCACGATGGGCGGGTTCAGCAACTTCGCGATCAGCTTCTCGAGCATCTCGATCCTGACCGGCGCGGTCGTCCTCTACGACTACGGCCTCGCCTGGGCCGGCAAGGCGGCCGTCAGCCTTGGCTGGCCGTTCATCACCGTCTTCGTGCTCTGCATCGCCGCGTCGATGGCGGAGATCGCCTCGGCCTACCCGACGGCCGGCGGCCTCTACTTCTGGGCGTCGAGGATGAAGAACAAGAGGTGGGGCTGGTGGACCGCCTGGCTCAACCTGCTCGGCCAACTGGCGATGGTGGCTGGAATCGACTACGCCGCGGCCGGCTTCATCAACGCGACCATCGTCGACAAGCTCGCCGGCGGCATGTTCAACACCGTCGAAGTGATCCCGGGCATCCTCAACGGCCAGCTCGTGACGATGGGCGTGATCCTCGCCATCCAGCTGGCCATGAACATCGCCGGCATCAACCTGGTGGCAGTGCTCAACCAGGTCAGCGTCTGGTGGCACATCGTCATCGTCGTCGGGGTCGTGATCCTCATGACCCTGATGGGCCAGCCGGACAAGTCCGGTCTCGACCTCTTCTCGATCCGCCCGATGGACACTGCCGGGTCGTGGAACAACGATCTCCGCTTCGTCGACCTCCAATATGGAGCGGCGACGACGTACCCGGTCTTCCTCGCGTTCTTCTTCTCCTTGCTCCAGGCCAACTGGACCTACACGGGCTACGACGCGTCTGCCCATGTCGCCGAGGAGACCATCGGTGCCCGGGTCTCGTCGGCGTGGGGCATCTTCCTGTCGGTGGCAGTCTCGGCGGTCGTCGGCTACCTGTTCCTGATGGTCCTGTCGCTCCACACGCCGGATCTGTCCGCCCTCTTCCCGGCGACGCTCGACGACACCACGCTCCCGAAGGCCAGCCAGTACTACTTCGGCGGCGGCGTCGCCGTGATCTCGATCCTCGTCTACAACCTGGGCGAGTTCCTGGGCAACCTCCTCGCGGCCGGGATCGCCATCGCCATGTGGTTCTGCGGGCTATCGTCGGTCGCGGCCTCGGGCCGGATGGTGTTCGCGTTCGCGCGCGACGATGGGCTCCCCGCCTCCGGCTGGCTCAAGAAGGTCTCGCGCAGGTACCGGACGCCGGCGAACTCGCTCATCGGGATCTGCGCCGTGGCGTTCCTGTTCACTGTTTCGGCGTTCGTGGTCGGCGGCGGCACGGCGATCGTCATCGTCACGGCGATCTCGACGATCTTCCTGTATGCCGCCTACGGCATCTGCATCTACCTCGGTCTGCGCACGACGGCCTGGCTCGAGCGCCGGGTCTGGAGCCTCGGCCGCTGGTCGAAGCCGATCGCCTGCGTGGCCGTCCTGTGGGTCATTGTCCTGATGATCCTGTTCAGCTTTCCGACGAGCGGCAACATCTCGTGGCCGTTCATGGTCGGGGCCGTGGCCCTCCTGGCGATCTACGACTACGCGTGGGCCAGGAGCCGCTTCAAGGGTCCCGTAATCCACGGCGGTGAGGCCGAACTGACCGAGATCGAGAAGGAGTTCGAGCACGCCGTGGAGGACCTCTCGGGCGGCTGAGGCATGGACCCACACGGCCGTCCGCGGTTCCCGGGCGTCGTGGCGCCGAGGCCAGCGAGGGCCGCCCGACGCCGGATCACGGGGCCGGTTAGCGGCCCAGCTCGATCCGCTGGAAGGGGAGCGCCGGGGTGATGTCCAGCCCGCTCTCCGCGCACATCCGGGTGATGATCTCGCGGCGGGCCGTCCGAAAGTGGACCAGCCAGGTGTGCTTGGCGCCGGCCCGCCGGGCCATGTCGATGGCCTCCTCGGTGGTCAGGTGGCCACGGCGTGGGTCGTCGCCCACGGATGTCTCGAGGGTGGCCTCCAGGATCAGCAGATCCGCGCCGCGCGCCAGCTCCACGGTGGCCTCGGTGGGGCCCATGTCGCCGCCGTACACGATCCGCTCGCCCCGGGGGCCGGTGATGTCCATGGTCCAGGCCGGAACGTAGTGCTGGACGGGCACCGGCCGAACCGTGATGGGGCCCACCGCGAAGGCCTCCTCAGACACGTACTCGCGCACGTCGTAGGTATCGACGAAGAACGACGGTCGCTCCGAGATGGCGAACGCCAGGGGTGTCAGCCGCTCCGAGCCGCCGGGCGGCAGGTAGACGGGGAGCCGGGGGGTGGCGCGCTCGCCCCACGCGAAGCGATAGCGCATGGGGGCCAGGTCGATCCAGTGGTCCGCGTGCTGGTGGCCAATCACGACCGCGCTCAGCCGCTCGGCACCCAGGGCCTGCTGGAGCCGGGGCGCCACGCCCGCGCCGCAGTCGAAGAGGATCGCGGTCTCGCCGGCCTGCAGCAGGAGGCCCGATGCCGCGGTGTCGGGCTCGGGGGCGGCCGTCCCGGTGCCGAGGGCCGTGAGGCGGAAGATGGGGCGATCGCTCATCGGACCGTCACGAACCCGTTGCCGGCGCCGCCGCACCCGCATTCGCCGCACCCGCATTCGCCGCGCCCGCATTCGGTCTAGCCGGCGGCTTTGGTGCCCGTGGCAGGGTGGCGAGGAGGAGCGAGGCTGCCGTGATGGCGGCGCGGTGCCGGCCGGTCGTGCCGCGCAGGAATGCGAGCTTGTGTTCGTGCCGGATGCCCTTCGGCGTGACGATGGCCACCTCGACGGTCGAGTCCTGGCCCTTTGCCCGCATCCGCACCGCCACGGCGACGGTTGAGGCGGCGCGGTCACGGACCGAGGTGGCGAGGAGCGGCAAGGCGTCGTCGATCGGGGTGCCGGGGGTGGACGCGGATACCGCCGGGTCGTACTGGATGGCCTCGGTGGGCGCCCCCGGCTCGTCCGGGGCCACGTGCGATTCTGCGATGAGCAGCCGGTCCATCTCCGCCAGCAGCGACCCGAGTGCACCGCGGGTGCCGACCTCGGCCGTCGCCAGGGTCCAGCCCAGCGCGGCCAGGCGCTCGTCGAGGGCCTGCGCCCAGGTGGTCTCGCCGCGTGCCCAGACGTGCTTGTCCACGAGGTCCAGCACGAGCGATTCGACCGACTCCACGATCTGGGCGGCGGTCCGGGCGGGCCCGTTGTCGGGCACGGAGCCGATTGCCGAGATCCGGATGTCCACCGCCTCCTGGCGGGCGTAGGTGGCCACGATGGGGTTGGTGGCGCGCAGGAGCGGCTCGCCCAGCAACTCCGCCAGCTGAGACTCGCCGATCCCGGTGGTCCGGAGCGTGCGGATCTCCATCCCGGCGCCGATGCCGCGCTCGCGCAGGCGGGGCAGGATCCAGGTGTCCCACATCGGCCGCATCTCGCGCGGCGGACCGGGGAGCGCCACGATCACCCGCCCGCCCTTGGCGTCGACCCACCACCCCGGAGCCGTCCCGTTGGGGTTGGGGATGGGGGTGGCGGAGGGGATGAGCCAGGCCTGCTTGAGGTTGATCGCCGCAAAGGGCATGTTCCGGCGCGCCCAGAGGTCGCGCAGCCAGGCTTCCTGCTCCGCGTCGACCGCGACGTCCTCGCCCATGGCGGCGGCGATGGCCTCGCGCGTCAAGTCGTCCGGGGTGGGGCCCAGGCCGCCGGTCGAGATCACGAGGTCCACCCGCGCCAGGGCCGTCGTGAACGCATCGCGGACCGCGGCGAGGAGATCGGGGAGTGCGCTGATTCGCCCCACGGTCACGCCGTACTGGGTCAGCTCGCGGGCGAGATCGCCGGAGTTGGTGTCGCGGGTCTCGCCGACGGTCAGCTCGGAACCAACGGCGAGGAGCTCGGCGACCCGCAGGGTCCGGGCTGGGGACGTGGTCATGGGTGCGCAGCGTAGCGCAAGGCGACGCAGAGGGCAGCATCCGACGCTGCCGGGCCTGCCCGTGGCGTCGGCCGCCACGGCGGCCCCCGCCCGACCCGCTGGTATCATCGAGGAAGATCGCGTCCGGCAACACCGCTACTGGAGCCCACCACGGACGATCCGCAGGCCAATCGAACCGCGGCCCCCGATCCCGCGGCCTCCGCGCCCGCGGCTGCCAGCCAGCCGCCGGAGCCGGGTGCCAAGGCCGCCGCCGAGCAGCCGCCCGGCCTCCGGGCCCAGCTGCGCGCAACACGCGACGCCGCCCTTCGGCTCCTGCGCGCGCATCGCGACCTCGCCAGGGCGGAGCTGGAGCAGATCGCCGGGCATGTCGCGCGCGCCGCCGCGCTGGGTGGGATCGCACTCGCCGCCCTCCTGTTCGTCGGTGTCCTCCTCCCGGTGGGGCTGACCCTCTTCCTCGGGGAGTGGTTGTTCGGCTCCATCGGCTGGGGCGTGCTCCTGGGCTCGCTGCTGCTCATTGCCATCGCGGTTGCCGCGGTGCTCGCCGCCCTCGGCACGCCGGGCGCCACGCTCGCCCGGAGCCTGGTCGTGGCCCTGGGGCTGGGCGTCGTCATCGGGATCCTGCTGGCGTTCCACCTTCCCAACCAGGCCTGGGCCTCGCTGGGCGACACCCTCGGCCTGGGCGTGGACCCCGCCGTTCGGCCGCTCGTCGTTGGCATGGCGCTCCTCGCGATCGTGTTCGGCGTCGTCGGCCTGGTGCTTGGAGGCGCCGGCGGGTCGGCCCTCCCCGGCCTCATCGGCGGTGTGCTCTTCGGGGCGTTCCTCGGGGCGTTCAGCGCCATCTCGTTCGGCGTGCAGCCCGGCGCGGCCCTCGGGGTACTCGTCACCCTGGTTGCGTGGCCCGTCCTGGCCGGCACGGCCGTGGCGAAGGACGGGATCGATCTCGATGCCCTCAAGGCAACGTTCTGGCCGCAGGTCACCATCGACACCACCAAGGAGACCATCGAGTGGGTTCGAGCCCAGACACCGCTCGGCCCGACGTCGTAGCGGCCCGCGCCGAGGTCCTGGCGGCCCGCTCCGATCTCGCGGAGCAGGTCACTCGCCTCGAGGGGTCCGCGCGCGCCGCGGCCGATATCCCCGCGAAGATCCGACGCGCCCCCGCGAAGACGGCCGGCGCCGCCGCCGGCGCCGCGTTCCTGCTGCTGGGTGGCCCGGGTCGGCTGCTCCGCGGCGCCCGCCGGGCCGTGATGGGCCAAGCGGCCGACCTGCCCAAGTCGATGCTCCCCGACGAGGTGGAGAAGGAGCTCCGCAAGCTGGGCGGCGACGGCGAGCGGGTGCGTGCCGTCCTGGAGCGGGAGTTTGCCAGCTACCTCGATGAGAAGGCCGGCGTCCGGCGCGAGCGCGACGTGGCGGGTACCTTCGCGTCGCTGGCCGGCAACGTCCTGCGGCCCGCCTCGATGCAGGTCGGGAAGCGGCTCGCCGAGCAGCTCTTCAACCCGGATTCGGCCACGTTCCAGGAAGGGCTGCGCAAGGCGCGGGCACGCATGGCGAAGCCTGATGGAAGCGGGAAGCCCACCGGCTGAGGCCCGTCGTTCGTCGGACCAGCGTGTGGTCCCCGCCCGGCTACACTCAGCTTCTGCCCCGGGCGAGTGGCGAAATGGCAGACGCGCCGGCCTTAGGAGCCGGTGCCCCGTGAGGGGCGTGTCGGTTCGACCCCGACCTCGCCTACCAGCCCCAGGATCCAGTCGGCCGTGCAGGAAACCTCGCGCCGCCGCCTCCCCTATACTCCGCGGGCGATGAATGTGACCACCAGCCCCGCTCCCAAGTCGTCCATCCTCCTCGAGATCGAGCTGCCGGCCGAGCGCCTCAGCCGGGCCATCGACGAGGCCGTCCGCGCCCTCTCGCGCCGCAACCGTGTGCCGGGCTTCCGGCCGGGGAAGGCGCCGCGGTCAATCCTTGAGCGGTTCCTGGGCCCCAGCGCGGTCCTGGACGAGGCGATCGAGAAGCTGGTCGAGACCGGCTATCGGGCGGCCCTGATCGAGGGTGACATCCGTCCGCTGTCCAACGCGGACGTCGAGATGGTCCAGGCGGAGGAGGGCAAGCCCCTCATCTTCAAGGCGACCGTCCAGGTTCGACCCGAGGTCAAGCTCGGCGACTACCGGAACTTCTCCTTCGGGCCGGAGGTCGCTCCGGTCGACGACGAGAAGGTCGACAAGGTCATCGAGGAGCTGGTCGACCAGAACGCGACGCTCTCCCCGGTCGAGGATCGCGGCGCCCAGAAGGGTGACTACGCGGTCATCAGGTTCGCCGGCACGCGCGACGGCGAGGCGTTCGAGGGCGGCACGTCCGATCGGATGGCCGTGGTCATCGGCGAGGACCGGCTCATCCCGGGCTTCGAGGAGCACCTCGTCGGGCTCAAGGTGGGCGAGACCACGGAGTTCGACATCACCTTCCCCGAGGACTACGTGGAGGCCAGCCTGGCCGGCAACGTGGCCCACTTCAGCTCCTCGATCAAGGAGTTGCGCGAGAAGGTCCGCCCGCCGATCGACGATGACTTTGCCCAGAGCATGGGCAACTACGCCGACCTGGCCGCGCTCCGTGACAACGTCCGCGTCCGCCTCCAGGGCAACGCGCTGGATGGGGCTCGCCACGGCTTCGCCGACAAGATCATCGAGTACGCCGCCGACAACGCCGAGTTGGAGCTCCCGGACATCCTGATCGATCAGGAGGTCGAAGTGATGCACGACGAGCTCCGCGGGACCCTGGCTCGCCAGGGGATCCCCGAGGACGCGTACATGCAGATCACGGGCAAGAATCACGATGACCTGCACGCCGACTTCCGGCCCGGCGCCGAGAAGCGTGTCAAGGTCCTCCTGGTGCTCTCCAGGATCGCCGAGGCCGAGGGGATCGTGGTCCCCGAGGAGGACATCGCGGCGGAGATCGAGAGCGCCCACCGGCGCTACGGTGCGGACAAGAAGCTCATCGCCTACTTCGAGTCCGACCGCGGCCGCAGCTACATCAAGAACTCGCTCCGGCGCACGCGGTTGGTCGAGGGGATGATCGACGAGTGGCTCGCCGCACACCCCGAGTTCGGCCCGTTGCCGCATCTCGAGGAGACCGGCGCCGGCGCCTCGGTGGTCGGCGGGACCGCCCAGGCCAGCGCATCGCTTGGCGCCACGGACCCGGGGTCCCTCATGGACTCCGAGGACGAGGTGGCCGAGGCGGTCGCCCAGGTCGCGGACTAGTTCACCAGAATCGCGTAGCGCACCCGTACAGGGAGATCCACATGCTCGTCCCGATGGTCATTGAGACCTCCAGCCGCGGGGAGCGCGCGTATGACATCTACTCGCGCCTGCTGCGTGACCGGATCATCTTCCTGGGCGACGCGATCGAGGATCACACGGCCAACCTGATCATCGCCCAGCTGCTCTTCCTGGAGTCCGAGGACCCCGAGAAGGACATCTTCCTGTACATCAACTCGCCCGGCGGCGTGGTCAACTCCGGCCTGGCTATCTACGACACCATGCAGTACCTGCGGGCGCCGGTCAGCACCATCTGCATCGGGATGGCGGCCAGCATGGCGGCCGTCCTGCTCGCCGCCGGTGCCAAGGGCAAGCGCTACGCCTTGCCGCACAGCCGGATCATGATCCACCAGGGCTCGGGCGGCTTCCGCGGCAATGCCCCGGATGCGATGATCCAGATGCGCGAGTGGGAGCGCCTGGTGCAGATGAACAACGAGATCCTTGCCCACCACACCGGCCAGCCGGTCGATCGGATCATCGCCGACACGGATCGCGACAACTTCATGTCACCCGATGAGGCCAAGGACTATGGCATCATCGATGCTGTCTACAGCATGTCGGGCGACTCGCTGATCGCCCAGCAGCGCGACGCCGGGGTGGTCTCGGGTGTCCCGACCAGCAACGAGCCCGGGAACGGGAAATCGAAGGGTTGAGCACGCTGGCGGCCCCACGCGGGGCGGCCTCGCGGTTGCGATGGCGATGGCAACCCGCCCGGCAAGCATGCCGGCATCCACTGACCAACTGTCCGGGGTTCGCCCGGTGATCCCCGCGTACGGCGAGAGGGCGGCTCCGGAATGACAACCACGGGCACTGGCAGCAAAGGACCCAAGGTCCCGTATCGCTGCTCGTTCTGCGGCAAGAGCCAGGAGCAGGTCCGCAAGCTCATCGCCGGCCAGGGCGTCTACATCTGCGACGAGTGCATCAACCTCTGCCAGGAGATCATCGAGGAGGAGCTCCTCGATCAGCCCAAGGTGCGCCCCCAGGCGTCCAAGCTGCCCAATCCGCGGCAGATCAACTTCTCCCTTGGCCAGTACGTGATCAGCCAGGACAAGGCCAAGAAGGTCCTGGCGGTTGCCGTGTACAACCATTACAAGCGGGTCAACGCCGGCAACTCCATCGATGACGTCGAGCTCCAGAAGAGCAACGTCCTCCTGGTCGGCCCCACCGGCTCCGGGAAGACCCTGCTGGCGCAGACGCTCGCGCGGGTCCTGGACGTTCCCTTCTGCATCGCTGATGCCACCTCGCTCACCGAAGCGGGCTACGTCGGCGAGGATGTCGAGAACATCCTCCTGCGCCTGATCCAGGCGGCGGACTTCGACGTCGCGCGGGCCCAGCGCGGCATCATCTATATCGACGAGATCGACAAGATCGCGCGCAAGGCGGACAACCCCAGCATCACCCGTGACGTCTCGGGCGAGGGCGTGCAACAGGCGCTCCTGAAGATCCTCGAGGGGACGGTCGCGAACGTTCCGCCGCAGGGCGGGCGCAAGCACCCCCACCAGGACTTCATCCAGATCGATACGACCAACGTCCTGTTCATCTGTGGCGGCGCGTTCGACGGCCTCGAGCGGATCATCGAGGAGCGGGTTGGCAAGCGCTCCATCGGCTTCGGGTCGGATGGGGCAATCACGAAGGCGGATCGCGGCCGGATCCTCGAGAAGCTGATGCCGGAGGACCTGCTCAAGTTTGGGCTGATCCCCGAGTTCATCGGCCGACTCCCGGTGATCGTCACACTCACGGCGCTGACGGCCGAGGACCTGGTCCGGGTCCTGACGGAGCCCAAGAACGCGGTGACCCGCCAGTTCCAGAAGTTCCTCTCGCTGGACAAGGTTGACCTGGCGTTCACGCCCGGCGCGTTGACGGCGGCGGCGGAGGTGGCGCTGGAGCGCAAGACGGGCGCCCGTGCCCTGCGGTCCATCGTCGAGGAGGCGCTCCTCGAGGTCATGTACGACATCCCGGAGAGGACCGACGTCCGCAAGTGCATCATCACGGAGGAGACGATCCGCGAGGGTCGCCCGCCGCTGCTGCTGACCAAGTCGGATATCGACCGCGGCGTCGACGAGACCAACTACCAGTCGCGGCTCTCGGAGCGCGCCGAGAGCGCGTAGTCCCGGGCGACGCGGCGGCCGCGCCGCCGCCCTGGATCGGGGCCGCGCTACGGCTCCAATGCCACCGCGGCCGCTGTTGCCGCCCAGTGCCACCCCGGCTGCTGCCGGCGCCCAGTTCTGGCCGGATTCCAGCGGCTCAGCAGCCCCGGCGGTGGTAAGCGAGTCCGGCGCCGATTCCGGGCCAAGCTCCGTGCTCGGCTGGACAGGCGGGACCCTCACCCGACGGACGATCACTCGCTTGCGACCACGGCCACTGCTGTCCGACAGGAACCCGGCGGCCGCGACGGACCCGACGGGCTCCCGTAGCCACGCCCGGAGCCGCCGCGGATCATCGGGGAACAGCATCTTGAGTGCCGGCGTCGCCTCGAAGGTCCGTCGCATCCGGGTGCTTTCGGGTACGAGGAGAACCCGGCCAACCGCGGTCGGCCCCCGGGCACAGAGGCGTCGCACGACACGCGGTGCGAGTCGTGCCTTCTCGTCCAGTTTCCGCCCGATGGCTTCGGCGGATCCCAGCGCCGTCTTGGCATGAGGGCGAGGATGCCGTACGACCCGCGTTCGCCGTACTCGGAGTAGGTCACCTCCAGGGTCGTGACCCAGTCGAAGCGCGAGAGGCGCGACACCCCTCCGGCGACGAGGTCCGCGTGTCCTGCATCCGCGAGCCGTTCCAGGTCGGCGATCCGCCCCCGGAGCAGGATCTCCGTCCGAACCTCAAGCGCCTCGGGTACACGCCGGAGCGTCCGCATCGTTGTTGCGTCGATCCGCCCCATCTCAAGCTGGGCGATCAACGACTGCGAACGACCCACGATCGCCGCGAGGTCTGCCTGGCGCCATCGTTTGCGGTGCCGCAGTGTGCGAATGACGCGTCCGACTGCGAGGTCATCCATTGCGTCAGGATGCCGGGCA
Source organism: uncultured Chloroflexota bacterium (assembly GCA_903822495.1). Taxonomy (GTDB): domain Bacteria; phylum Chloroflexota; class Limnocylindria; order Limnocylindrales; family CSP1-4; genus CAIJPD01. The sequence goes on from CAIJPD010000066.1 coordinate 172,340, forward strand.
GGGCTCAACGTGCGCTTACGCGCGGCGCCCGGCGTCCCTTTGCGCCAGCGCAGGGAGGAGGGACGGTTGACGCCACCAGTGTTCGTGATCGCCGGAAGCGACCTCCTCGTGTTCGAGTCCATGGACGTCGCCGCCAACTACATGGAGGCGATCGACGTTCGCGACGGCGAGCACCAAGGCGCCTTCGACGCCGACGGGCGCCGCCTGGAGATCGTCGCCGAGTCCGACTGCTCCTCGGCCAGGATCTTCGAGCCCCCCGATGCTGCCGACGGATCCGGCCGCCTCGAGGACGCCGTTCGGCAGGATCTCCGCCGACTCATCGGCATCGGGCCGGACGTCCTGGCGGCGATCCACGTCGAGCTTGACGGGTGGCGGCTGCCGCAGCTGGTGGAGGCGAGATTGGCGATCGAGCGAAGCTGGGAGGAACGGCGTCGCAGGGCATGGTGGCGGCGTGTCGGACGCTGGCTGCGCCGGAACGGGTCACACGCGACGTAGCCGCGACGCCCACCGGGCAGCAGTGGGGGTGGTCGCAGGGACGGGCCGAGGGGCATCCCAGGCCCGAAGCCGCGGGATCCAAGCGTAGGTGCGTTGGTGGGCATCGGCGCGGGCGGCGTATGAGCGCGCTCAATGCTGGGCCGCGGGACATGGACCGCGGATCGGTCGGAACAGCAACTCCAGCACCAACCGACGGGCCCGCTTCATGGAGCGCCCCTCTCGAATCTCGCGGAGCCGCCCGGAGCCCGTGCTACACTCCGGCCCTCACGGCGGAGACCGGGAAGAGTAGGCCGGGGACGGCCCAGAGCGAGCGCGGGACGGTGGGAGCCGCGCGGGAACGCCCCAGTCGAACGTCGCTCGCGAGCTGTGCGCCTGGCGCCCGATAGCGCGCCACGAGGGGCATCGGATCAGCGGCGCGCGATGAGCGGAGCCGGCCGGCGCCCAAACCAGCAGGTGGCACCACGACCCTGTTCGTCCGCTGGACGAGCGGGGTCTTCTGTTTCGGGATCCTGGTTCCGGATCGGCGGCGGCTTGGGGATGGTCTGCAGAGGGGCGACACGATGACGGACACGGCGGCGGATGGACGGGAGCTGGCCAAGGCCTATCGGCCGGCCGACTTCGAGGGCCGAACCTACGAGCGCTGGCTGGCCGCCGACGTCTTTGCCCCCGACGGGGCCGGCTCCCGGGCGGATGCCACCAAGGAGCCGTTCACGATCATCCAGCCGCCGCCCAACGTGACCGGCTCGCTCCACCTCGGCCACGCCCAGCGCACCGCGGTGGAGGACCTGCTGGTCCGTCACGCGCGGATGCAGCGCCGGCCCACGCTGTTCCTGCCCGGCCTGGACCACGCCAGCATCGCCGCCCAGTTCGTGCTCGACCGGATCATCGCCGCGGAGGGTGAGAGCCGCGAGAGCCTGGGCCGCGACCGCTACCTGGAGCGGATGCGGGTCTTCGTCGAGGAGACGCGGGCCACGATCCTGGGCCAGCAGCGGCGCGTGGGCGCCTCGGCCGACTGGTCGCGCATCCGCTTCACCATGGACGAGATGAGCGCGACGGCGGTTCGGACCGCGTTCGCGCGCCTCTATCGCCGGGGGCTGGCCTACCGGACCCAGGCCCTGGTGAACTGGTGCCCGGGCTGCCGAACCAGCGTGTCGGACCTGGAGGCGGTGGCCACGCCCGAGACGGGCCGCCTCTGGCGGATCCGCTACCACCTGCTGGATGAGGCCTCTGGCCAGCCGCTCCCGGACCAGACCATCACGGTGGCTACGACGCGCCCCGAGACCATCCTGGGCGACACCGCGGTGGCCGTCCATCCCGACGACCCGCGCTACTCGGCCATCGTGGGTCGCCGCGTCCGGATCCCGTTCGTGGAGCGCGACGTCCCGATCATCGACGACCCCGTGGTGGATCGGGCGTTCGGCACCGGCGCCGTCAAGATCACCCCCGCCCACGACCACGACGATTACGAGACGGGCCTCCGCCACGGCCTGGCCGCCATCACGATTCTCGACGACACGGCGAGGGTGACCCCGGCCGGCGCCCCGTACCAGGGCCTCGACCGCTTTGATGCTCGTGCCCGGATCGTCGCTGACCTCGACGCCCGCGGTGACCTGGACGGGATCGCCCCGCACGAGATGGCCCTGGGTCGCTGCCAGCGCTCCAATGACATCCTGGAGCCGCTCCTCAAGACCCAGTGGTTCGTGAAGACGACGCCTCTCGCGGAGCAGGCCCTGGCCGCCACCCGCTCCGGCCGGACCCGGATCCTTCCCGAACGCTTCGAGAAGACGTGGGAGCACTGGCTGACCAACATCCGCGACTGGAACGTCAGCCGCCAGTTGTGGTGGGGTCATCGGATCCCGGCCTGGTACTGCCCGGACGGACACGTGACCGTGTCGGACGAGGTCGCCGGCCCGGCGTCATGCGAGACCTGCGCCCGCCCCGCGGTGGACCTGCGCCAGGACCCGGACATCTTCGACACCTGGTTCAGCTCGGGCCTCTGGCCCTTCTCGACCCTGGGCTGGCCCGAGGCCACGGGCGACCTCCGAACCTTCTACCCGGGTTCGGTGATGGAGACCGGCTACGACATCATCTTCTTCTGGGTCGCCAGGATGATGATGCTGGGCATCGAGCTGGCCGGCGACGCGCCGTTCCACACCGTCTACCTCTCCGGCCTGATCCGCGACCCGGAGGGCCAGAAGATGTCGAAGACGAAGGGCAACGTCGTCGACCCGCTGGGCGTGATCAACGAGACCGGCGCCGACGCGCTGCGCTTCGCCCTCATCCACGGCGCGACGCCCGGGCTGGACCAGCGGTTTGGCCAGGCCAGGCTGGACAACGCCCGGAACTTCGCCAACAAGCTGTGGAACGCCGCCCGGTTCGTGCTTGGGGCGCGCCCGGACGGCATCTCGGCGGACGCCGCCCGCCAGGAGCCGGATCTCGCCAACCTGGGGCCGGCCGAGCGCTGGATCCTGTCTCGAGCCGCGGCCACGGTGGCCGGCGTTGACCGCGCCCTGGCCGACCTCAACCTCGGCGAGGTGACGCGCCTCCTGTACGACGGCATCTGGAACGAGCTGTGCGACTGGGGCCTGGAGCTGGCCAAGGTCCGCCTCGCCGATACGTCGCTCCCGGCGGCCCAGCGCGAGGCGACCTGGTGGACGCTGGTGGCGGCGCTCGATACCTACCTGCGCCTGCTCCACCCGGTGATGCCGTTCGTCACCGAGGAGCTGTGGGCCGCGTTGCCCCATGCCGCGGAGGATCCGGGCCTCCTGATCGTCGCGGACTGGCCGGTGCCTGGGGAGCGTGACGAGGCCCTGGAGAGCCGGGTGGAGGCGCTCTTCGACCTGGTGCGCGGGATCCGCAATGCCCGGAGCGAGGCCCGCATCGAGCCGGCAACCTGGCTGCCCGTCCACGTCGCGACAGGGCTGGAGCTGGCTGCAGACTTCGACGAGCTCCGGCCGGCCCTTGAGCGGTTGGCGCGGGCACGGCCGATGGTCCGCGTCGATGGACGGGATGGCCTTGCCGCCCACGCGGGGGAAGGGACACTCGCGGTGATCGCCGGCGATGCCGAGGCGATCATCGGGGCGACGGCCATCGCCGCCGGTCTGGGCGCGGGCGTGGGTGCCGCCGACCGTGCCGCCGCCGGATCCGACGAGGCCGAGCGCGCCCGTCTCGAGAAGGAGCTTGCGGACGCGGACCGCCTCCTCGCCGCGGCCCGCGGCCGGCTTGCCAACGAGGCCTTCATCGCGAAGGCGCCGCCCGTCGTCGTCGAGGGTGCCAGGGCCAGCGAGGCCGAGCTGACCGCCACGGTCGCGCGCCTTCGCCAGAGGCTGGGACGATAGCGTCCGGACGGCGCGGGGCTCAGCCAGTGCAGGGTCGCTGGTCAAGCGCCGGCCGCGCACCCGACCATGTTGCCGGCTCGGCGGCACGGTCGATCGCAGGCCGGACCTCCGGGGGCGGCGGTGGCGCGCTGCTACGATAGTGCCCGGTCGATCTCGCAACCCTTCTGACGCGGAGACACGCGTGCCGCTTGACTTTCTGAAGCGCCGGGGCAGCGACCAGGGCACCCAGCCCCCGGTTGTCGCAACCCCACCCCCGCCCTCCGGCATGCCGGAGGAGGCGGTCGCCCAGGAATTCGTCCTCAAGCTGTCGTATGCGGCCAAGACCAGCGAGGGCGTGCGAATGAAGCAGGGCCCCAGGGTCCTGGCCGATCTCCCGTCACTCCTGGCCGGGATGGCCAGGAGTGAGATCGAGGTCATCGAGCCCCTGGAGGTCGAGCTGACGTCGGCCGCGCCAACCATCATCCGGCCGGTCGAGGCGGCCCGCTGGTTGGAGGCCCATCACGATCGCTCGCCGGTGGCTCGCCATGCGCTCATGGTGCTGGAGTCGGTCGATGCCATCGACCTGGCATTCGACACGTTCGTGTGCAGCCTCCTCGAGGGCGAGACCGACACCGCCGGCTATCCCGACTACGGTGCGATCGTCGGGGGGTTCGCCTCGCACTGGGACGAGGCCACGGGCGACATCATCGTTCGGGCCGTGGTTGGCTGGGGTGGCCGGGGGGCGCGTGGTGACAGCGACCGGGTCGGCACCCGACTGGTGACCGAGCTGCTCCGCACGATCCTGGCCAGCCGCTACTCCCTGGGAACCACCCAGGTGGAGCGACCGGTGCCAGCGGCCGGCAGGGGTGGTCTCGTGTGTGCCCACTGCGGCTTCTCGTCAGGCCACGATCGAGCGTTCTACTGCCCCAAATGCGGCATGCGCATGCTGCGCGGCTAAGGATCAGGAGGAAGGGTGCCACTCTACGACTATGTCTGCGGCGACTGCGGGGTTCGGACCGAGGTGATGCACGGTGTGCACGCTTCTGGGCCGGAGGCCTGCCCCAGCTGCAGCGGCGGGCCGATGAAGAAGGCCCTCACGGCGCCGGCCGTTCACTTCAAGGGGACGGGCTGGGCGAAGAAGGAGCGCGCCTCGTCGAGCGGGACCAAGGCAGCCTCCCGGGCGAACGAACCATCGAACGGTGGCGATTCGGCCGGGGAGGGGAGTGGCCACTCGACGCCCGAAGCGGCGTCCGCGTCCAACGCAAGCGGAGACAGTGCATCCGTGGCCGCATCGAGCGGGTCGACATCGCCCGGATCCGCGTCGAGCGGATCGTCATCCGCCGGATCGTCATCCGCCGGATCGTCATCGGCTCGATCGGGGGCCGGGGAGGGCTGACATGCCTGGCGCGGCTGGGGACTGGATCACGCTGGCGGAGGCTGCCGACCTCCTGGCGGCCGCGAATGTGCGGTTCCAACGGTCGACCATCGGGCGCTGGGCTCGCAACGGCACGCTCCAGAGCATCAAGCTTGGTGGCCGCAGGTTCGTCCGCCGCGGTGAGGTCCGTGCCCTCGTGGCCCCGCCGCGCCGGGTGCGCGCCGAGGACATCCAGCCGGTGCTCTTCGACGACCTGAAGGGGTGATCGGGGAGGGCAACCGGGCTCGACCCCTCCGAGCCCTGGAGCGGGTGGTCGCCGGTGTCCTGGGCATCCGCGGCGTGCGAGCCCTGCGCGCCACCGTCGAGCGCTATGGAGCGGCGGGCGGCAGCCTCCTGGCATCCGGCCTCGCCTACCGGGCGCTCTTCGCGTTGGTGCCCGGGATCCTGCTCATCCTGGGCATCTCCGGCACGGTGCTCGGCGACAGCCGGCTGCACGACCGGTTCGTCGACGTCGTGGTTGGCGTGATCCCGCCACTGCGGGACCTGCTGAAGCCGGCCGTCGATGAGCTGACCGCGCTGGCCGGTTCGATCACCCTCCTGGGCCTCGTCGGCCTGACTTGGGGAGCCAGTCAGTTCTACACGGCGTTCGAGGACGCCCTGAGTCGAGTCTTTGGCGGCGTCTCGCGACGGGGGATTGTGCGCCGCACCATCCTGGGGGTCCTGTCCGTCGGCGCGCTCGGCCTGGTCTTCATGATGGTCACGGTCGTGGCAGGTGTCCGTGCCTTCGTCACCGCCGCCGAGGCGACGGGCGGCCGGCCGCTCTCGGTCCTGGTGGCGCTGCTCTTCGATCTGACCGGCCCGATCGCGACCGCCGCGGCGCTCAGCACCGTCTATCGGCTGGTCCCACCCAGGCGCGCCGGGTGGCGCGCGATCATGCCGCCTGCGATCGTCGTGACGGCGGTGCTCGTCGTCGTCGCCCGGCTCTTCGTGTTCGTGGCACCGCGCCTCATCGGCGCCGCCGCCGTCCTGGGCACGGTCGCCACGGCGTTTGCGGCGCTGGCATGGCTCAGCATCACGTTCCAGGCGGTGCTGCTGGGCGCGGCGTGGATCGATGTTCGGGACCGCGCGGCAGGCGAGGCCCGGGCAGCAGCCTCCTAGCGACTCTGGTGCTGTCGGGCGCCCGGTGCGGCCGCAGCCCGATGGGGCCGTCCGGCACTGGCCGGTCAGGCGGGCCGCCCCGATCCTCCATTGAACGGTCCGGTCGGCAGCCGGGCCCGCGTCCCGCGGTCATTGGCCTGCTCGTCAGGCCTCCCGGGAGGCCCGCGCCGTGGTTCCACTTGCGCTCACCGCGACCGAACGTCGGCTGGCCGCCATCGCGGCCGTTGCTGCCTGCCTCGCCGGCCTGGTGGCCGCCGCCTATGTGCTGGACTGGTGCCTCGCAGCCACAGACGAAACGCTGCTCGGCGCCACGATCGTCGGCCTGGCGCTCTTCACGCCGACATGGATCTCGGTGGCCGCGGGGGTGCGCCTGGCCGGCCGCGTTCGTGAGCCGTGGATGGACACGCGATCGCTCCCGCGTCCCACGCTGGCCATGATCCTGGCGGCGCCCCTGGTGATCGCGACGACCACGTACGGCCAGCTTGGCCCCGCAGACGCCTGGCGCTGGGCCTCGCTCCTGCCGGCCCTGGCCGCGGTGCTGGCGGTGACTGCCGTGCTGAGCACGCTCTGGCGACGGCTCCGACGCCGGGACGCGACACGCTGGACGCCGATCCGGGTGCGCTAGCGACGACCGCAGAAGAGGGTTGAGACCGCCGGGTCGTCAGCCCTGGCGGGTTCCGCAGCGGCGGCAGAAACGGGCGGTGGCCGAGAGGGAGAGTCCGCAGTTGACGCAGGCCTGGCCGCCGGCCGCGGCGGCCACCCGAGGTGCCGTGGCGACGGGTGAGCTGCCCGGCGCGGGGACGCCCACTGCCTTGGCAGCCGACCGAACGGCATCGGCGGGCGTGGGGCCGGTCATCGGCCGAGGAGCCTCGGGGGCGCGGATGCTCCAGGCCGCGAAGCGCGGATCCTCCGCGAGGCCGGACCCTTCGGAGCGGCGCGGGATCGCGTCGGTCTCCAGGTGCGCCGCCGCTCGGCGTGGCTCCACGACCGGCTGGGGCCGCGGTGAAGGCAGAGTGACGAAGGGAAGCAGATCCGCAGTCGACGGGTGCGGCAAGGGCATGGCGAACTCGGGCTCCGGCTGGGGCACCGCGACGTCGGGCTCCAGCTGGGCCACCGCGACCTCGGGCCCCGGCTGGGGCTCGACCATCAGGGGGGCAAGTACCGGCATGGTCGCCAGTTGTGCGTCAGTGCGGAGCGCCGCCTCGTACGCAGCGATCGCCGCGTCCAGGCTGGTCCCCGGATGGAGCCACTCGGATGTACTCCCGGGCACCTGCGCGCCGGGTGCCGTCGCCGTGGGGGTCAGGGGTCCTGCCGCGACCGGCTCGACCGCGGTTGGCGCCGCCACGGCCGGCTCGACCACGATCGGTCTGTCTGCGGCCTTCGCCCAGGGCGCCATGTGTGACGCGATGGGTGCGTCGTCGTCGAACTCGGCGGCGCGAGCATCGTTCTTGGGCTCGGTCGCAATGTTGGTGGGCGGCTCGGTCGGCCACGCCACCGTCCCGGTGAGCCCGACCGATGCCGCATCGGCGTCGAGCGGGTTCCGCGCCGTGGCGGCCTCCGGTGCGGACGGTGCTGCCGTGACCCCTCCCGCGATGGGCCTGCCCCACTCGTCAACCTGCCGCGGGGTTGCCGGCTGGTCGCGCGCCTGGTTGGGCCGCCCGGTCGCCGTTGGGCCGCTGGTCGGACCGCCCGGCCAAGCCTCCGCGTGCGCGGCGCCGTTCTGCGCCGCCGCCTGCTCCAGGCGGGCCTCCTCGGGTGCCATCGCGGTGCGGAGGCCATCGAGGCCCTCCGGGGTATTGGAGTCGGCCGTAGGCACGCACGTCAGGCACACGCCGGCGGCCGGGTTCCAGCAGGTGACGCACGTGTACTGTCGGCAGGAGAGGCAGAAGTGGAAGGCGCCGTGGAATGCCTCGAGTGCCCGGCTGTTGGCCGCTCGCTCGTCGTCGTGACGGGCGGTCTCCAGCGCCTCATCAAGGCTGGATGCCCGCGTCAGGGCCAACTTCCGCAGGCCCTTCCCGAGCACGCGGACGCCCGCCAGGGCCCCCGACTTCGCCCGATGGCTCTCGAGCTGGTATCTGGTGCCGCAGCGTTCGCAGAACGATTCGGAGAGGGCCTGGGTCATCCCGTTTCTGGCTCGTGCCGTCCGGTGGCGTTCGCACAAGGCGCCACCCACCCCAGAATAGGCTCCTCAGCCCCGGCAGCCAACCTCCCTGTTCAGGCCATGACCATCGGGGCACCCGGAGACGACTGCTAGACTCTCGCCCCGTGTCCACCCCACCCGAACCCGCCCGCCGGCCCGTCCTCGAGCGCCTCGGCCTCGCCGCCATCGCGCTGATCCTGGCCGTCCTGTTCGGGGGCGTTGGTGTCGCCTCATGGCTGGGCGGTGAGCCGTTCCTCGCGCTGATGGGCGTGGTCGGCTGCCTGATGACCGCCTGGGCGGGCGCCAACACCCTCATCCGCGGCTGACATGGCGCACGCCTGCCGTCGTCTGGTCCAGCCGGCCGGGGGATGATCCGTCATGTGGATTCCGACGTACTGACCCTCGTGGGGCAATGCCGGCGAACCGGCGCGCATCACGCCAACGGCCCTTCCTTCGTCCTCGTCGTACCATCCTCCGCAACACCTCCGGGCCACCCGGCCCTGTTCACCCCGTAGTCCCAGGGGACGCCATGAGCAAGATCCAGGAGACCGGCGACAGGGTTCTCGCGAACGTCGAGCGTGTGATCGTGGGCAAGCACCACGAGGTCCGGCTCGCGTTGGTCGCGCTCCTCTGCCGCGGGCACCTGCTCATCGAGGATGTCCCGGGGACCGGCAAGACGGTGCTGGCCAAGGCCATTGCCAAGAGCCTCGGCTGCACCTTCCGGCGCATCCAGTTCACCCCGGACCTCCTGCCCTCCGACGTGACCGGGCTCTCGATCTACAACCAGAAGTCCCAGGAGTTCGAGTTCCGCGCCGGGCCCATCATGAGCCAGGTGGTCCTCGCGGACGAGATCAACCGGGCAACGCCCAAGACCCAGTCCGCGCTCCTCGAATGCATGGAGGAGCGCCAGGCCACGGTGGATGGCGTCACCTACATGATGCCGGACCCGTTCCTGGTCATCGCCACCCAGAACCCGATCGAGTACGAAGGGACCTTCGCGCTCCCCGAGGCTCAGTTGGACCGGTTCATGCTCCGCATCAGGCTTGGCTACCCGCAGCCGGTCGAGGAGATCCTCATCCTCGACGAGCAGAAGCGGCGCCATCCGGTCGATGAGATCGCCGTGGTGTGCTCTACCGAGGAGCTGCGCGCCATGCAGGCGGCCGTCCGCGAGGTCTACGTGGATCCGGCCATCTCGGAATACATCGTTCGGCTGGTGGGCGCGTCCCGACAGCACCCGGACGTGTACCTGGGCGCCTCGCCGCGCGGGTCCATCGCCCTCTACCGGGCCGGGCAGGCGCTGGCCGGCCTGCTGGGTCGCGACTACGTCATCCCGGACGACATCAAGGCGCTCGTTGAGCCGGCCCTGGCCCACCGACTGATCATCAAGACCAGCTCGTCGATCCACGACGTGGGTCCGGTCCAGGTTGTCCGCGAACTGCTCGAGCAGACGCCGGTCGAAGCCGGCGGTCGGGCGGCCATCGGCGGCCGGCCTCCGGAGCTGAGCCAGCCGGCGCGCGGGCGCTGAGCGGGCCGCGGACCCACGGGGCCAGCGCGTCGTGCTCCGGCGTCTGCAGCTCACGATCCTCGGGCTTGTCCTGCTGGGGACCGCGTTCGGGACCGGCGAGGCGTTCCTCTTCTACCTCGTCTACCTGAGCCTGCTGGTCGTCGGCGGGTCCTACATCCTGACTCGACTCGGGCTCGCCGACCTGGAGGCCGGCTACGCGGTGGGGGCGCTGAGCGGCCACGTCGGCGACAAGCTGACGGTCACCTACACGGTCCGGAACACCAGCCGGATTCCCAAGCCGTGGCTCGAGGTCCACAACCCGTCCTCGCTCCCCGGCGGGTTGCCCGGCCGGGCTATCGCCGTCGGCGGCCGCACCGAGCGCAGCTGGCTGGTCCGGACGCCGCTCGATCGCCGGGGACACTTCCGGATCGAGCCGCTGGTGATCCGCACGGGGGACCCGTTTGGGCTGTTCGAATCGTCGGCCGCCGTCGGGAACGGCGTGACGGTGGTGGTCTATCCCCGCGTCGAGGCGCTGCCGCTCTGGCGCCTCCCGGCGGCGACCGTCGAGGGTGCCCGCTCCGCCCCCGAGCGTTCCTTCCACGCGACGCCCCTGGTGACAACGGTTCGCCCATATGCGCCCGGTGACGCGATGAACCGGATTCACTGGCCGTCGACGGCTCGCCAGGGGGAGATCCAGGTCAAGGAGTTCGAGCTGGAGCAGACCGCGGACCTGTGGATCGTCCTGGACCTGGATCGCGACTGCCAGGTGGGCCGCGGCGACCAGTCGTCGGTGGAGGTGGCCGTCCGCGCCGCGGCCTCCATCGCCGACCGCGCCCTGCGCGAGAACCGAGCCGTGGGCATCACGGTGAACGCCCGCCAGCTGGGCCAGGTGCCGGCCGACCGCGGCTCCCGGCAACGGCTCAAGATCATGCAGCTGCTGGCGGCAGTCTCCGGGGACGGGGCGGCACCGCTGGTGGAGGCGCTGATCCGGACCGCTCCCCGCATCCGCCACGGGATGACGACGGTGGTGATCACGGGCTCGCAGGACCCGGTCTGGGTGCGCCCCCTGGCCACCCTCCGTCGCAAGGGCATCAGCGCGGTCGTCGTCACGCTCGATCAGCTGGCCTTCCGCCAGGCCGCCGACTCCACAGGCGTCCATCGCAGCCTTGCGCCCGCCCTGCCGGCGACGCCCGAGCTGGCGGCGACGCTCGCCCAGCGGTCGCGTGCCCTCAAGCACACGCTCTCGGAGTTCCGGATCGCGTCGTACACGGTGGTGCCTGGTCGGGACCTCGGGGAGCAGCTGGTCTCGTGACAGCCACCGCGTCCGTCCGTCCACTCGATCGCGCCGCCCGGCCGCTGCCGCTCGCCCCGGCCGAGGGCTGGCTCACGGTGATCCTCGTCGCGCTGATGGCCGCCGCGGTGTGCTGGTCGATCGACGATGGCGCCTGGATCCTGGGGCGCGGCAACCTCACCGACTTCATGGTCCCCGTCACCATCGCCGGCGTGCTGGTCGGGTTTGCGGGCGGGAAGCTGCGCTGGTCGCGCTGGCGTACGCACGTCGCCGGCGCCCTGCTCGCGGCCGTCGTGCTGCCGCTGATTGGCGCCTGGCTGCTCAAGCCCACCCAGACCGATCCGGTCTCGCTCTTCCGCCTCATGGCGCAGGTCGTCGGGACGGTCTGGGTCGATTTTGTGGTCCAGCACCGGACCACCACCCGCGAGTTCGGGCACTACATGCTCTTCTTCGGGGTCCTGGCCTGGGGGACCGGCCAGTACGCCGGCTACGCCGTCTTCGGCCACCGGCGCCCGTTCGATGCGGCCCTCGTCCTGGGCCTCGCCCTCCTGCTGTCGATGGCGCTCAACGAGCATGACCAGCTGTTCCTGCTGGTCGCCTTCACGGTGGCGGCGCTGCTCCTGATGAACCGTTCCCATGCGCTGGACGAGCGGACCAAGTGGCTGCGCAGCCGGATCGGCGATCCGGGCGCCGTCCGTGGCGCCTACCAGCGCGGCGGCGCCATCTTCGTGGCACTCGCGGTCGCGGGGGCGGTTGTCCTGACGGCGACCGCCCGTTCGGCGCCGCTCCAGTCGGCTCTGGCCGACCTGCCGCAGCGACTGGTGGAGATCAGCCAATCGCTCCAGCGCTTCCTGCCCACGGGCGGCTCCAATCGGACCGTCAGCGCGCTCGCGTTTGGGGCCAATCTCCCCATCGCCAACCGGTGGGGGAGCCAGGACGGGACGGCCTTCACGGTGGTCCTCCCGGCCGGGGAGACGCAGCGGCTCTACTGGCGGGCGGTCACCTACGCCAAGTTCGACCTGAACTCATGGACCTTCGGGAGCACCCATGGGACCAGCCGCGTCGCCGGGGCGCCGCTGCTCAAGGGTCTCGCGGACGATCCACAGCAGCTCCAGGGCCGGCGGAGCGTGACCATCACCATCCGGCCGGATGCCTACCGCGGCGACGTGGTCATGGCCCCCCAGACCATCCTCAGCATCGACCGTCCCGCATCGATCAGCGTGACCGGTTCCGCCGGCTACTTCACGAGCGCGAACAGCGCGGGGACCGGCCCCTACAGCGTGACCGCCCTCGTGCCCACGCTGGGCGACGACCAGCCGGGCGCCCTGACGCAGAATCGGCTCAGGGCCGCCGGCACGGACTATCCCACCGAGATCCGGGCGCTCTATCTCGACGTCCCTCCTGGCGCCCTCGGCCCGCAGGCCGAGGCCCTCCTGGCGCGCATCCGGTCGCAGGTCGCGACCACCACCCCGTTCGACACGGCGGCCGGGATGGTCAACTACTTCCGCAATCCGTCGAACTTCACCTACGACACCGATCTGCGCGAAGCACCCTGCGACGGCCTGAGCACCGTCGAGTGCTTCGCCAAGGTTCGTCGCGGGTTCTGCCAGTACTACGCCTCCACGATGGCGATCTTCCTGCGCGAGATGGGCATCCCGGCGCGCTACGTGGAGGGCTTCCTGCCCGGCACACGGTCGGGCGGCATCGAGACCATCGCCTATGCCTCCGCACACGCCTGGGTCGAGGCCTACTTCCCCGGCTTCGGGTGGGTGGAGTTCGATCCCACCGGGGGAGGCGTCGCCCGTGATGTCGCGCTGCCGTCGGGACAGCCAGTGGCGCAGGCGACGTTTGACCCAAGCGCCAGCGTGGTGCCGGTGGACAACCCGGGCGACGAGACGGGCCTCGATGGCGCCGGGAATGACACATTCGACCCTGGTGCCTTCGGTGGGGACTCGACCATCTCCTTCGTCCTCGTGGGGCTGCTCCTGGCCCTTGGGGTGATGGTTGTCGCCATCCGCGTCACGATCCGGGGCCCGCGCGGACAGATCGGCCCCGATCAGGCCTGGGTCGGGCTCGTGGGCCTGGCGCGCCGGTTCGGTCTCGGACCCCGTCCGGCCCAGACGGTGTACGAGTACGCCGGGATGCTGGGTGAGGCGATGCCCACCGTACGGCCCGAGCTCGCGACGGTGGCCAACGCCAAGGTCGAGGTGACCTACGGGCGCCGCGCGCTGGGGGATGAACGGCTCCGCGCCATGCGCGATGCCTCCGTCCGACTTCGAATGCACCTGCTCCGACTGGCCGTGCGCGGCCGTCTCCGGCGCCCCCGAAGCGCCGGCCCGGACCCCAGGCTGCGGCGCCGCTCCGACTAGAGGGCCCGGAGCCCCGCCTCGGCGTCCGCCGGGTCGTCCCCCGCGTCCGCCGGCAGCGCGTCACGGCCGGCGCCCACGAGGTGTTCCGTGAGATTGTGGGCCCGCAGGCTGGCTCGCCCGTCGTCGACGTCGATCACGGTCACGGCTGCCAGGGCGAACGGGAGGATCCAGAAGCGGTCGAGCGGCAGGTCCAGGAGGGCGAAGGACAGCAGTCGCAGGATGCCGCCGTGGGCGACAACAATCGACCAGGGACGGCCACCTGGCCCTTCGGCTGGTGCCTCGAGGCGGCCGAGGAGGCCCGGAAGGGCGGCGCGGACCCTGTCGGCGGCCGCCGTGAGTGGCTCTCCACCCGGCGGCGTGGTGCCCTGGGCATCCGCTCTCCAGGCCGCGTGCTCGGCCGGCCAGCGGGCGTCGACCTCGGCGATCGTGAGCCCCTCCCAGGCGCCCATGCCCACCTCTACCAGCCCCGCGTCGGCCCGCCGGAGCGGGACCGAAGCCCGTCCGGTTGACACGCCGACGGCAGCGGCGATGATCTCGCCCGTCCGTGCCGCGCGCAGCAGCGGTGAATGGACGATCTCGTGCGGCGGGGTGGGGAGGCCCAGGCCGGGCGGCCCGCCCGGGGTCGCCAGCCACGCGCCGGTGCGGCGCGCCTGCTCCAGCCCGAGCCGGGAGAGCGGCGGGTCGAGGCGACCCTGGAAGCGACCCTCCGCAACCCACGTCGACTGGCCGTGGCGGACCAGGACGAGCGTGCCGCGCCGCCCGTCCATCTGGAGCGGCGCCCGCGAGGGCGCCGTCCCCGTCACCGCTCGGCGACCAGCCGGACCGTCCACAGGTCGAGAACTGCGTCGTGACCGCGGATCGCGCTCGCGACGTCGGCCGGGAGGTCGTCATCAAGCGCCAGGATCATCAGGGCGTCCTGGCGCGGCTCGGAGCGGGCGAGGTGCATGGCGCTGATGTTCACGTCCGCCTCGCCAAGCATCAGGCCGATTCGTCCCATGGTGCCCGGGCGGTCGAGGTGTCGCGTGATGAGCATGAATTCCGTGGCTGCCATGTCGATCCCGTAATCGTCGAGACGAGTGAGGCGTGGCTCGCCGTTGGCGATGGTGCCGGCAACCTTCGTGACGACGCCATTTGCCTCGCCCGAGAGCGTCAGCTGGGCGGCGTACGTGCCGGCGCTCGGGACCTTCTTCTCGACGACGGTGATGCCGCGGGCCTTGGCCAGGGCGCCCGCGTTGATGAGGTTGACCCGCTCGGTCGTGGTGGTCTCCAGGAGGCCGCGCAGGACCGCCGCCGTCAGTGGCGAGGCGTCGTGGGCGGCGGGCTCGCCGGCGATCTCCAGCGTCAGGGTGGTGACACCGGTCCGGCAGAACTGTGCGAAGAAGCGGCCAAGCATCTCCGCCAGCGGGAGGTACGGGGCGATCGCCTTGGCGGTCTCCGGGGTCAGCAGCGGGGCATTGACCGCGTAGCGGGCACTGCGACCGGCCAGGACGTCGAGGATCTGCTCGGCGACCTCCTCGGCGACCAGGATCTGCGCCTCGGCCGTCGAGGCGCCCAGGTGCGGCGTGAGGACGGTGTTGGGCGCGTCGAGGAGCGGCGAATCCTTTGGTGGCTCATGGTCGAAGACGTCGATCCCGGCGCCGCCCAGCCGGCCCGCCTTGAGCGCCTCGGCGACGTCACGCTCGTCGATCACGCCGCCGCGGGCGACGTTGAGCAGGATCGCCGTCTTCTTCATCTTGGCGATGGCGGCCGTGTTGATCATCCCCTTGGTCGAGCGGGTGAGCGGCACGTGGATCGTGACGACGTCCGACCGGGCCAGGAGCGCCTCAAGGTCCACCAGCTCGATGCCGTGGAGGGCGGCCTGCTCGGCGCTGACATACGGGTCCACGCCGACGACCGTCATCTCGAACGCCCGCGCCCGCTGGGCAATGGCCTGGCCGATCTTGCCGAGGCCGATGATCCCGAGGGTGCGCCCGCGGAGCTCGAGTCCGGTGAACTGCGCCCGCTTCCACTCGCCACGCCGGAGGGATGCATCCGCGGCCGCGACCTTGCGGGCGACGGCCAGCATGAGGGCAAGGGTCTGCTCGGTCGCCGCGATGGTGTTGCCCGTGGGCGCGTTGACCACGGTGATCCCGGCGCGGGTGGCCGCGTCCAGGTCCACGTTGTCAACGCCGACGCCGGCCCGGCCGATGACGGTCAGGCGCTTGCCCGCGGCGATCAGCTTCGCGTCGACATCCACCTGACTGCGGACGACCAGTGCGTCGTACTCGCCCATGATCTCGGCGAGCTGCTCGGGGTTGAGCCCGATCTTGACATCGACATCGTGCTGCTCGCGGAGCTGGGCGATGCCCTCCTCCGCGATCGGCTCGGCGACAAGGATGCGCATCACTTCACCTCAGCGGCCGGGGCGGCCGCGCTGCTTGCAAGGGCGGCCCGCTGGGCCGCCGCGACCGCCGCTCCCGGGGTCACCGGACGGCCCAGCTCGATCAGTGCGCCTTCGAAGGCGGCGGCGACGCCGAGGATCTCCTCGACCGTGGCCGAGCCCAGGTGGCCCACCCGGAAGATCTTCCCGGTCAGCTTGCCCTGGCCGCCGGCGAGGACCACACCCCGGCGGGTCACCGCGGCGTTGAACGCCTTCCAGTCGAGGCGATCCGGGATCAGGACGGCCGTGACCGTCTTCGACGCGTTGGCTGGATCGGCAAGCATCGGGAAGCCCAGCTCGGCCAGCGCGGCCCGGGTGGCCGCGGCACACGCCTCGTGCCGGGCAAACACGCCCGCGCTGGTCTCCTCCTCCAGGAGGCGCAGCCCTTCGTCGACCTGGTAGAACACGGCGACCGCCGGGGTCCAGGGTGTCTCACCCGTGGCATGCGCCTTGCGGTGCGCACGGAGGTCAAAGTAGAAGCGCGGACCTGTCGTGGTCTCCATGGCGTGCCAGGCTCGCTTGGAGGCGGCCACCATCGCCAGCCCCGGGGCCGACATCCACGCCTTCTGCGATGCGGTCACCGCCACGTCAACGCCCCACGCGTCCATCTCGAACGGGACCGCGCCGATGCTCGAGATCCCGTCGACGAGGATCAGGGCCTCCGGCTGCACCTCTCGGCAGACGGCCGCCAGCTCGGCGAGCGGGTTGATGACCCCGGTCGAGGTCTCGTTGTGTGTGATCAGGACGGCCCGGTAGCCTGGATTGGCGGCCAGGTGCGCGCGCACGACCGCCGGATCGGCGGCGGTGCCCCATTCGAAATCGAGCTTCGTGACGTTCGCCCCGAAGGCCGTCGCCACCTCGGCAAATCGATCGCCGAAGGAGCCGATGCTGAGCGCCAGGACGCGATCACCCGGGGAGATCGTGTTCACGACGACGGCCTCCATCCCGCCCGAGCCTGAGCACGACAGGATGGCGATGTCGTTGTCGGTCCCGAAGAACGGCCGCATCCGGTCGAGGACGCGGACGAGCATCGCCGTGAAGTCCGGGCTGCGGTGGTTGATCATCTGGCGTCCGCCGGCGGTGCGGACGGAGGGCGGCAGGCCAACCGGGCCAGGGATCCGGAGGTTGGGCTCGAAGCGGGTCACTGGCGGCCTCCTGGCGGGCTAGGGTTCTGGCGATGGCGGACGAGGACCGTACGGCGGTACGAGCAGGAGCACCGGCGATGAACCGGCGCGACGGCGGGATCGTGCCACGGCTTGACAGGATCGCGCCAGTGGCGCATATATGCGGTCATATGGCAACCAGGCGAACGACGGTTCTGCTCGATGGCGACCTGCTGGAACGGCTGGATCGGGTAGCCCATCGTCAGCGCACCACCAAGACCGCCATCATCGGGGAGGCGCTCGAGACCTGGCTGGCCGCCAACGAAGCGGCGCCCGACCTGGCCTTCATCGGCGTGGGCCGAAGCAGCCACGGGCGGCTCTCGCTGGATGGCCGGGTCATCACGCGGCGCGAGGCCGGTCGACCGGCCCGGCGGGTCTGACCATGGCCATCCTGCTCGACACCAGCGCCGTCCTCGCGGCGGCAGATCGGGCGGATCTCAACCACGATGCCGCCGTGGCCTGGTTCCGTCGCGCCGATGAGCCGCTTCTCCTGTCCGCGCTGACCCTCGGCGAGCTGGACGTGCTGCTGCAGCGCGAGCTGGGCCAGCACGCCTCGCTGGCCGTCGTGGATTCGCTGGTCGGCGGCGAGATCCGGCTGGTGGCGCCCACGACGGCTGACCTGTCTCGTGCGGCGGGGCTGCTGGGGGAGGCCGCGGAGCACCGGCCGCGGTTGGCCGACGCCGTGCTGGTGGCCATTGCGGAACGCCTCGGGGTCCGGCGGGTGGCCACGTTCGACCGTCGCCCGATCGCCGTGTTCCGGCCCCGCCACGTGCGTGCCCTGGATCTCGAGCCATGAAGCCGGAACGCGGCGCACTCGTCTCGGCACTGGTGTTGGTCGCGGCGATCGCCGGCGTGGTCACGGCCGGCGTGGGGTTGCCCAGAGCCAGCGCCGGCCCCAGTCCCGCGGCCACCCTCGTGGCGATCGCCCCCGTGTCGCCCGCGGGCCAATCCCCGACAGTGCCCCCGACAGTGCCCCCAACAGTTCCGCCGACACTGGCCCCCAGCGCGCCGCGGTCGCCCGCGACCGCTTCGCCGGCGATGCCAACCTCGACGCCGTTGCCCGCGCGGGTCGCGGTCGACGTGCGCCTCGTCGCGGACCCGGTCGCCAACTTCGCCTCGGAGGCCCACAAGGACTGGTGCTCACCCGCCACGGTGCAGATGGTCCTCGCGATGCGCCAGCGCGCCGACACGTCAGTCGCCTTCCAGGCGGCGGTCGCAGGGCGGGTCGGCGAGTGGTCCACCGTGGCCGACAGCCGCAATAGCGGCTGGGGGCCAACGGCGATCGCGTCGGCGATCACGGCGTACGGGGTGGGGGGCTATACGGTCACCGTCTATCAGACCCGGGCCGGTGCCTTGCGCGGCGCCGCGGCAGCACTATCGCGGACGGGATCACCGGTGATCCTGCTGGTCTGGCGCGGGGCCCACGCCTGGGTCATGAACGGCTACCGGGCCGACGCCGATCCCACGGTCTTCGCCGATGCCACCGTGGGAGGCGCGTACATCATGGATCCCTGGTACCCGCGGGTCTCCATGATCTGGGGCCGCTCCGACGGACCCGGTGTCTTCCAGGATTCGGCGGAGATGGTCCGCAACTTCCTCCCGTGGGCGCGACCGGAGGGACTCTACCCGGAACGCGACGGCCGGTACGTCATCGTTGCCCCGACGCTGCCCGGCCCTTCATCCCTGCCCGGGTAGCGACCACGCCGTCACTCGCCACGGACGCTTGGCCGCCCTCGGGGGGCCGGCTGCGGCGCCCGCATTGGCGTCAGGCGGCGAGCCGGTGTGCGCCCGCCCGCCCGGGTGGCGCGGCACCGCCAAGCCAGGGGCATCGCCAGGCCGGGGCGGTGCGCGATCAGGACGCGATCAGGCCGCGACGGATGGCGTACAGCGTCAGGTCAGCGTTGGTCTCCAGCCCGAGCTTCTCGAGGACTCGGCCACGATAGGTGCTGACCGTCTTTGGCGAGAGCCCGAGGTCTTCGGCGATCGCTCCAGTCGACTCACCCCGGGCCAGGCGGGTGAACACGTCCATCTCGCGGTTCGACAGCAGGACGTGTGGTCGCTCGATGGCCTCCTGGCCGCCGGAGATCATCAGGTCCAGCAGTTGCTCGGAGACGTGCTGGCTGACGTAGCGCCGGCCGCTCGCCAACTGCGTGAGCGCGCTCATGAGGTCGGCGACGTCGGCGGATTTCGAGACGTAGCCGTTGGCCCCCGCGCTCATGCAGCGCACGGCCCAGTCGTGCTCGTCGTTCATGGAGTAGACCAGGATCCGCAGTGTCGGGCGGAGCGCGCGGAGCGATTCGATGAGGGGGATGCCGCCGCCGGGCATCCCCAGGTCCATGATGACGAAGTCGGCACGGAGATCGGGATCCAGCACGGACTGGACCAGGTCGTCGCCGCTACCGGCGGTGGCGACCACGGTCGCGACTCGACTCGACTCGAGGACCCGCGTCAGGCCGGTCCGGACCACCACGTGGTCATCGGCGATCACGGCGCGGAGGAGGCCCGGGGACGCCGGCGTCTGGCGCTCGGTGGTCACCGGGGCCCCGCCACAGAGCGTCCGCAGAGGCGCGCGGGACCTGGGTGCCACGGCGGCGGCGCCACGGCGGGTCGCCCACTGCCCGTCTGCGCGACTACGGCCACGGCAACCACGGTCTGCACTCCCGTCCTGACGGAACTCACCGGCGCGCCCTCCGGTCGGGAGCGCGAAGGTAGATCGTCATGATCGCACCTCCGCCGGGTTGGTTGGCCGCGTGGATGGCGCCGCCGGCCGCCTGCAGGGTGGCAAATGCGGTCGCGAGGCCCAGTCCCGTCCCGCTACCCCCCGGCTTGGTCGTGAAGTAGGGCTCGAAGATCCGCTCCAGGTTCTCGGGCGGGATCCCGCTGCCTTGATCGGCAACGCGGATTACGACGTAGTGTCCTGTCGCCAGGCCGATCCTGGTCGCGTCGCCGGCGCGCAGCGTCTGCCCGATGGCCTCGATGACGATCCGTCCGGCCCCGGGCGTGGCATCACGCGCGTTGAGGACGAGATCGAGGAAGACCTGCTGGAGATGCACGTCATCGATCTGGGCTGGGAGTGCACCGGCGGGCAATCGAAGGTCGAGGCTGATCCGATCACCGGCCAGGCGCTCCAGGACCGGCCTGAGGTCCCGGATGGACCGACCGACGTCGGTGACGGAGGTCGGGGGTCGTGGTCGGGCAAAGTCGAGCAGCTGTCGGGAGAGCGCCGTCCCCATGGCCACCGCCTTGCGCACGGAGTCGAGGTCCGAGATCAGCTCGTCCCTGGGTTCATCGGGACCCATCAGGCCCAGGTGGAGCTCGACGCCGAACAGCATGTTCTTGAAGTCGTGGGCGACTCGGGCCGCCAGCTCGCCGAGGGCGGCCATTCGGGCCAGCTGCTCGCTCGTCGCGCGGGCGCGCAGGGCGTCGGTCACGTCCAGGGCGAGGAGGCCACACAGGTCCTCTCCAAACGCAAAGCCCGTGACCTGGTAGGTGCGTCCGTTGGCCGGGAGCACGATGTCCCGCGTGATGGCTCTGCCGCCGGCGGCGACGTCCCGCGAGACGGAGAGGGCAATCTCCACCCCCGCACCGTACAGCTCGGTCGCCTTCCTGCCGACGATCTGGTCGGCCGGCGTCCCAAGCAGCTCGGTCGCCGACTGATTGACCGCCTGGAACTCCCAGTCGATGATCTGCCCCGCCTCATCGCGCACCAGTCGCACGACCATGCTGTACAGCGGCGCGTTCTCGAAGAGCGCCCGAAAGGCCTCACGGGAAGCTGCGGCCTCGCTCTCATGCCGGTGGCGTGCGGTCACGTCAGTCGCGACGCCGTACCAGCGCACGGCCAGTCCGTCGTCGCCGACCACCGAGCGCATCCGCTCATTCAGCCAGACGATCTCATCATCCGACCGGCGGATCCGGTACTCGAGCTCGTAGCGTCGGAGCTCAGGTTCGATGATGCGGCGCTCCTGCGCCCTGTCCCAGGTGGCAAGGACCGGCGCCCGGTCCTCCGGCACAACCAGGCTGCGCCAGAAGCCCGGGCTGGCCAGCTGTTCCGCGCTGTAGCCGAAGAGGGACTCGGTCTGCCCCGCGACGAACCCACTGTCGTTGGCGACGTCCTGGACGGTGACAACGGCATCCAGCTCGGCGACCAGCGATCGGTAGCGCTCCTCCGACGCGATCAGTTCACGCTCCCGCCGGAGTCGGTCCGTGATGTCGCGCAGGGAGGCGACGAAGCCATCGGGGCTCTGCCCGATGGTGGCGTCGTACAGTCGATCACCCAACCCCAGGGTCGTGCCGGCCAGCTGCCCCGTGCCAGTGGCCTGGTCGGCCAGCGGTACGAGCGCGCCAAGCCCCGGGGTCGATGCCGTGATGGTGTCCCCTGGCGGCGTTGCGGACCTGGCCCCAACCTGCTCGCGCCATGCCCGGTTGACCCAGCGCACGTCGAGGCCTGGCGTGCCGCCGCTGGGTGTGTCGCCCGGCCCGAGGATCGCCATCGGATCTCGAACGGCCTCAAAGGCCGCCCGGAACCGCTCCTCGCTGGCGCGCAGCTCCTCGACGGCCTCGTGCTGCTCCGTGACCTCGAGCGCGAGCACGAAGATCCCCTCGCGGACGGGCTGCACGTTGACGTCGAACCAGCCGACCGTTCCATCCTCGAACGAGTGCCCGGTCTCAAACCTCCACGGCCGTCGTTCGGCGATGCAGGTCGCCAGCCGGCGGTGGATCTCGGAGCCTGCGAAGGCGCCGACCACGTCGAGCACGCTCTGGTTCAGGAGGTCGGCCACCGGTCGCCCGAGGAGCCGTCCCGCCGACGGATTGAGGTAGCGGAAACGCCAGTCGCCATCGATGATCGCCGCTCCATCTCGCATCTCGTCGAGCACGGCGAGAAAGCCTTGATCGTCGAGGGCGGAGGATCCGGCAGGTGCCGACGGCCAGGGGGCGTTGACCCGGGCGTCGGGACCCTTGGTCGGGCGCCGCTCCCCGGTCTCCGCGCCTGGCGCCAAGGGTGTCAACGGCCGAATGTGGCGGTCGATGCTGGGCTCCGGCGATCTGGATGGAGCGGCTCGGCGGATCGACGCGATGCCGGTCGACCCGTCCGCCGTGGTCGGAGCCACAGTATGACGCCAGCCAGGGCCGAGAAGGACACACAAGGCGCCGGACGTCACGTCGGGCCGCTGGGCCGTGTGGGGGGGGTCGCGCTCATCCACGGATCGGGCGATCGGTGGGGGGCCGGCCGGGTCCGGATCCAGCATGCTTATCTACTGGATTGGGTCCGGACCCGGCGATCGGAGGGTAGTGCCGGGACCCAGAGTGCGGTGGGCCCCGGTACACGCCAAACACTATTGATTTGCCTTGCGTGCGCTAGTCGGCAGGGGCGCCGACTAGCCTGCCAACAAGGCTTCGCCGCCGGATCAGACAGGGGACATCGCTGGTGTAGGCGGGGGGCCTGCGGCTGTCAGACGATGCTGACGGCCGAACGGGCAGGTCGGCGACGCGTTCGCCTCAGCGCCCACGCTTGCGCTTGATCGGCCCTTCGGATCGACGGGTGGTCCGGGCCTCCATCCGGGCCTTCAGGGCGGCTTCCTGCCCCTCGTCGGTGGGCCGGTAGTAGCGGCGACCCGCGAGGGCATCGGGGAGGTAGGCCTGCGTCACGTCCTCACCCTCGAACTCGTGTGGGTTTCGGTACCCCACGCCGATCCCGTGCTGCTGCATCCGGCGGTCCGCGGCGTTGCGCAGGTGCAACGGGACTGGCAGCGAGCCGTGCTGCTTCACGTCATCCAGGGCGGCGAAGTAGGCGCGCCCCGTCGAATCGGACTTGGGCAGCACGGCCAGCAGGATGGCGGCCTGCGCGAGGGCGTACTGCGCCTCCGGGAGGCCGACGAACTCCAACGCCTGGGCCGCCGCCACCGCCACCTGCAGGCCCCTGGGGTCCGCGTTCCCGACATCCTCGGAGGCGGCGATGACCAGCCGGCGGGCGATGAACCTGGGGTCCTCGCCGGCCTCGATCATGGTCGCCAGCCAGTAGAGCGCCGCATCGGGGTCGTTGCCGCGGATGCTCTTGATCAGCGCGGAGGCAGTGTCGAAATGCCCGTCGCCCGCCCGGTCGTAGCCCAGGACGCGCTGCTGGGCCGCCGCCTCGACATCCTCGAGGCGCGGCGACACCCGGCCCTCCCGGTCGCGGGCTCCTTCCCCGTCGGCCATCGCCACGGCCGCCTCCAGGATGTTCAGCGCGGAGCGCGCATCACCCCCGGCCACTGAGACCAGGTGGTCGAATGGCACGGGCTCCAGGTCGACACCGCCCGCCGGCCCCAGGTGTCCGGCAAGGCCGCGTTCGGTGTCGTCGAGGGCGCGCCGGAGCACCGTTGCGATGTCGCCATCGGTCAGCGGCTCCAGGCGCCAGACGCGCATCCGGGAGAGGAGTGCCGAGTTCACCTCGAAGTAGGGGTTCTCGGTGGTGGCGCCCACCAGGATCACGGTGCCGTCCTCGACGTGGGGCAGGAGCGCATCCTGTTGCGCCTTGTTGAATCGATGGATCTCGTCGAGGAAGAGGACCGTCCTGGACTGGTGGAGTGCCGAGCGGTCCTGGGCCTCGGCGATCAGCGCCCGGACGTCGGCGACGCCGGACATGACGGCCGAGAGCGTCGCGAACTCGGCCCCGATGGCCAGCGCGAGCACGCGCGCCAGGCTGGTCTTCCCGGTGCCCGGAGGGCCCCACAGCAGGAGCGACGAGAGGTGGCCGCGCGAGACGGAGCGTCGCAGTGGTCCGCGCTCACCGAGGAGGTGCTCCTGGCCGACCAGCTCATCGATGGTGCGCGGCCGCATCCGGGCGGCGAGGGGCTGCCGTTCCGGGGACGGGCGGAAGAGCGCGTCGGGACGGGCGCCGGTGGGGCGTCGGGCGGGCATTGGCGCAGTCTACGCGCGGCGCGGGCACACGCTCCGCGCGCGGCCCGGAGCGACAATCAGAGCTTGACCACGCCGACGACGTTGATGGCAAGGGCGATGGCCAGGAGGATCGCGAGCATCAGGCCCGCGGTGAGGCCGATCCGGCGGACGTCGCGCGCGACGTAGGCGTACTCGTGGGCGGCCCGTACGCTGAGCGGCTGGTTGAGCAGCTCGGGATCCATCTCGCGGCCACCTCCGGCGCGGCGGGCGCGGGCGGCCAGGGCGGCGGCGCGGGCGCGGGCCGCGGCCTTCTCCTGGGCGACGAGCGCGGCCTCCAGCTCCGCGGCGCGCTGCGCCTCCTCTTCCGTGAGGGAGGCGGCGGGTGCCTTGGACGCGGCGGAGGGCTTGCCGGCGGTGCCGGACGCGGCCCCGAGCGGCCGGTCGGGTCGGGGCCGGCTGGTCGGTCGACCGGAGACGCGTGCGCGCTTCGCCATGAAGATGTGGGCCTCCGCTGGGTGCGGCCGTTGGACCGGCCGGGCCAGAGGATAGCATCGGGGAGGAGCGTCCTGCCGCCGGCGGCTCGCACGGCGCGCCGGGTTCACCCGGGCGCCCCTGCGCTACACTCCCGCCAGCCAGCCGGAGGAGCCACGCCATCAACCTCGACCCTGCCACCAGCCCGATTCTCGCGCCGCTCATGGCCGCCCTGATCGTCCTGGTCGTTGGGCTTGCCGTGGTCGTCGTCGTGCAGACGCGACGGATCGGCCGGCTTGCGCGGCGAGTCGACGGCATGACGCGGGGGTCGGACGGCGGGAGCCTCGAGGCGTTGCTGACCGGGAGCCTGGAGCGGGTGGATCGGATCGGCCGCGACGTCGATCAGCTTGCCGCGCGGTCTGCCATCGTCGAAGGCGACCTCAGGGGCGCCGTCCAGCGGGTCGCGCTCGTCCGCTTCAACCCTTTCGAGGAGACGGGCGGGAACCAGAGCTTCGCCCTCGCGCTGATGGACGCGGCCGGCAACGGGCTGGTGATCAGCAGCCTGCACGCGCGCGCCGGGACGCGGATCTACGGCAAGGCGCTCGTGGCCGGACGGGCCGAGACCGCCCTGTCGGCCGAAGAGACCGAGGCGGTCCGCGTGGCGCTGGCGTCACCGCGGCGCGCCGGCTGACAGCCTAGCTGTCACTGGGCCCGGCGATGCTCCGCGCATGGCCCCTTCCCGTCGCTCCAGCAGCGCCCCCATCCCCAGCGTCCCTGACGCCACCATGACCAGGGTGCGGATCCGCGAGCCCCTGCCGCTGGATCAGCTGCCAGTGTGGGAGGGGTTCCATGCCCAGCCCGTCGTGGCCGCCCCGAAGACACACGGCCTTGATGCGCTGCTCGGTGGCCTGAACCCGGAGCAACTGCGCGCGGTGACCCATGACACGGGTCCGCTGCTCGTGGTCGCGGGGGCGGGCACGGGAAAGACGCAGGTCATCACGCGGCGAATCGCATGGCTGGTCGCCACCCGGCGCGCCCGGCCTCGCGAGATCCTCGCCCTGACCTTCACGGACAAGGCCGCGGAGGAGATGCAGGTCCGCGTGGACCAGCTGGTGCCGTACGGCTACGCGGACACCGCGATCGGCACGTTCCACGCGTTTGGGGACCGGCTGATCCGGGAGTTCGCCTTCGAGCTCGGCCTGCCCTCGGATCTTCGCGTCCTCAGCCGCGCCGAGGCGGTGATCTTCCTGCGGGAGCATCTGTTCCAGCTGGACCTGGAGCGCTTCCGGCCACTCGGTGACCCAACGCGGTTCCTCGCCGCCCTGGTCGGATTCTTCTCGCGCTGCAAGGACGAGGACGTCTCGCCGGAGGCGTACCGCAGTCACGCGGCGGCGCTGGCGCTGTCGGCGGCCGCGGCCGTGGCGGCCCAGCCGGCCACCGCCGCGGAGCAGGATGCGGTCGCGGCCCAGGTCGAGGAGGCGGCCCGCCAGGGTGAGTTGGCCGGGGCCTACGCCCGCTACCAGGAACTCCTCGGGGCCAACGGCCTGATCGACTTCGGCGACCAGGTCGCGCTGGCTCTCCGCCTGCTGCGCGGCTCGCCGGCCGTCCGTCAGGAGGTCGCCGGGCGCTTCAAGTACATCCTCGTGGACGAGTTCCAGGACACCAACCGCGCGCAGTCGGAGCTGGTCGCGCTGCTGGCCGACCGCCACCAGAACGTGACCGTGGTCGGCGACGACGACCAGTCGATCTACAAGTTCCGGGGCGCGGCAATCAGCAACATCCTGGAGTTCCGCGAGCGCTATCCGGGCGCCAGCACCGTTGTCCTGCATCGGAACTACCGGTCGCTCGCGCCCATCCTGGAGGCGTCCCACAGACTGGTGCGCTTCAACGACCCGGATCGCCTCGAGGTCCGGGCCGGCATCAGCAAGGAGCTCAAGCCGGAGCGGACGGCGACGTCGGCGGCGCCCGTCCGGCGCGAGGTCTTTGCCACGGGCTCGCAGGAGGCGGACTGGGTGGCCGCCGAGATCGCGCGACGAGTGACGGCCGGCGCTCGCCCGGGGGACCACGCCGTCCTGGTCAGGGCCAACGCGGACGCCGACCCGGTCCTGCGCGGCCTGACGATGGCCGGCGTCCCGTGGCGCTTCTCGGGGACGTCGGGCCTCTACGCACGCCCGGAGGTGCGCCTCCTCCTCTCGTTCCTGCGCGTCATGGCGGACCCGGGCTCTAGCGTGGACCTGTACGCGCTCGCGGCCTCGGAGATCTACGGGTTCGCCGCGGACGATCTCGCGCTGATCGCATCCGCCGCGCGTCGCCGCAGCCGGACCATCCGGGAGATGCTCGTGGACGTGGTGGAGCAGCCCGGCACGCTGCGAATCTCCGCCGCGGGCCGCGAGGCGGCGGAGCGCCTGTTGGAGGAGCTGGCTCGGCTGGAGGAGCTGGCCCGCAGCCGGCCGGCGGGGGAGCTGCTACTGACGTTCCTCCGGACCTCAGGCTTGCTCGCCCGGCTGGTTGGCACGGAGTCGGCCGCAGCGGAGGAAGCGTTGGGCAACATCGCCCGCTTCTTCGAGATCGTGCGGTCCCAGTCATCCCTCCTCGCCGACGATCGGGCCGTGTTCCTCGCGCCGCACCTGGCCACGCTCGTGGAAGCCGGCGATGACCCCGCCACCGCGGATCTCGATCCGGACGCGGATGCCGTCGCGGTGCTCACGGTCCACAAGGCCAAGGGTCTCGAGTTCCCCGTTGTCTTCCTGCCGGGCCTGGTCGCGGGCCGGTTCCCGATCACCGCGCGCCGGGAATCGCTGTCTGTGCCACTTGCGCTCATCAACGAGGTGCTGCCGGAGGGGGACTTCCATGTCCAGGAGGAGCGCCGGCTGTTCTACGTGGCCATGACCCGGGCCCGCGACGAGTTGATCCTGTCCAACGCCATCGACTACGGGGGAGCCAGGAGCCGGCGGGTCTCGCCCTTCGTCCTTGAGGCGATGGACCTGCCGCTCGCCGGCGACAAGCCGGCCACAACGCCCGGCCGGGCGTCGGCGATCGAACGGCTCGGTGGGGTGGAGGCCCCCCCGGCGCCGGTGGTGCCGGCCAGGGCACCGGGAACTCGCCCCCTGCTCCTCTCGTTCTCGGCGATCGATGCGTACCTCACGTGCCCCATGCGCTACAAGCTGAGCTACGTCATCGGCGTCCCTGTCGCGCCGCACCACTCCATGACCTACGGCTCGGCCCTGCACCAGGCAGTCCAGGAGTTCCATCGTCGTCATGCCCGCGGCCAGGTGCTGGAGGAGGCTGACCTGCTGGCGGTCTTCGACGCCGCCTGGTCCAACGAGGGCTTCCTCTCCCGCGAGCACGAAGCCGCCCGGCTGGAGGCGGGCCACGACGCCCTGCGTCGTTTCCGGGCGGCACAGCTCGTGGCGGGCGCCGTCATCCCGGCGTACGTGGAGCGCGAGTTCGACTTCGCGCTCGGTGGTGACAGGATCCGGGGCCGCTGGGATCGGGTTGACATCCAGGCCGCGGGCCCCGTCGGCGCCGTGGACGTCCCGCCGCAGGCGGGCGGGAGCGCCCGGGCTGATGTCATCTCGCCGATGCTGGATCTCCTGGGTCGGGAGCGGGTGACCATCACCGACTACAAGTCCGGAGACGTGCGGGACCCAGCCGTGGCGCGCCAGCGGGCCCGCGAGTCCCTCCAGCTGCAGATCTACGCCATTGCCTACGAGGCGATGACTGGTCGCCTGCCGGATGCCGTCCAGCTCCACTTCCTCGAGTCGGGCCTGGTCGGGCGCGCCGAGGTGGACCCCAAGCGGCTCGAGAAGGCGCGTGGCCGGATCACGGACGCCGCGGCGGGGATCCGCGCCGGGGCATTCGCGGCCACCCCGGCGCCGCTCGCCTGCACGTGGTGCCCATTCCGCCAGATCTGTCCGTCCAGCGCGGCCTCATGAGCCTGGCGCGGGTCGCCGACGGGTCGGCCGCGTTGTTGGCGATCTCGTTTGACTTCGCGAACACGCTGGTTCCCGTGCGCGGGGCGTCGTTCGCGGCCGTGGTGGAGCTGACGGTCGACGGCGCGGCCGGGGCCTGCGGGATCAGTGACCGCCCGGCGTTCCTCTCCTGCTGGGCAGAGGAGCGGGACCGCCAGTTCCGCGAGGACGTGCCCCTGGGCCGGAAGGTCTCCCTGCCGCAGCGCGTGGCCCGGGTGCTCGCCCGGTTGCGCGGGATGCCGCCGCCAGGGTCCGGAGCGACCTGGGATGACAGCGCTGCGGAACGGCTGTCGGCGCCGGCGGAGCGCGACCTCATCGTCGACCTGTACACCCGCTCGTTCGTCCGGGCCGTGCCGCCACCGCCCGCGGTCGGGCCAATGCTGCACCGGCTGCGCGGGCGCGGCTACCGGCTGGGGATCCTCTCCAACTGGCCCCTGTCCGTGACGATCGAGCGATACGTGGAGGCTGCAGGCTGGGCCCCACTGCTCGCTGCGGTCGTCGTGTCGGAGCGGGTCGGGGCGATCAAGCCCAGCCCGCTGATGTTCGCCACCGCGGAGCGGGAGCTCGGGGTCCCCGGCGCCGCCATCCTCCACATCGGCGACGACTGGACCGCCGATGTCGTCGGCGCCCGAATGGCCGGCTGGCGCGCGGCCTACCTGCGTGGGCAACCCCAGGACTGGCCGCGGCAGCCGGTGGATCCCGGCCTCGTGGTCGAGGCCGACCTGACCATCGATCGCCTGGAGGATCTGGAAGCCGCCCTCGAGGCGGCCGAGTGGGGCGATCCCTCCGGCTAGTTCGCCCGCCCCCGTGCGCGAGGCCGTAGACTCGCGGGGCGATGGAGGCGCGAGACCGGATGACCAACGTGGGCTTCTTCGCGGCCGCCGCGTTCGCCTGGATGCTGGTCGTCGCGGTCTTCACCACGCGCGATCCGGTTCTCGACCCGGGTATCGCCCCGATCGGGGGCGTCCTGCTGGGGGCCGCGTTCGGGCTGACGGCCGTGCCGCTGTTCTGGCTGGGGGTGTTTGGTCGTCACCGTCGGATTGCCTATCACGGAGATTGGACCCGGGCCATCCGGCGAGGCATCTGGGTCTCGTTCCTGGTGCTCCTGTACGTCGCGCTCCGGCTCCAGGGCATCTTCCAGCCGCCCATCATGCTGTTCGTCGTCGCGATGATCCTGCTTGCCGAGACCACCCTCTCGGCCGAGCGCTGATCCCCTCGCCACGCCCAGCGACCCGGCTCAACGCCCCCACGAGGACCCCATGGACCTGCTGAGCACCATCACCCCGGCCGAGCCGAACGGCGAGCTCAAGCGGCGCATCGCGGCCGCCGTCGCTGGGGCGAGCGCCGAGATTCTCAGCCTGTCGCACCTGATCCACGCCAACCCCGAACCCGCGTTCGAGGAGGAACGGGCGGCCGCCTGGGTCGCCGAGGCGCTGGCCCGCCACGGCTTCCTGGTGGAGCGGCCCGCTGGCAGCCTCTCCACCGCCGTGCGCGCCACACTGCCCGGCGGACGGGGGGGCAAGGGCCCCCGGATCGGGATCATCGGGGAGTACGACGCACTGCCCGGCCTGGGTCACGGCTGCGGGCACAACACCATGGCCGCGTCCGGGGTTGGTGCGGCCATCGCGCTTGCCGCCGTCGCTGCCGACCTCCCGGGTGAGATCGTCTTCCTTGGCACGCCGGCCGAGGAGCGCGGCTCCGGCAAGCAGGTGATGATCGACGAGGGGCTGTTCGACGGGCTTGACGCGGCGCTCCTCTTTCACCCGTGCGACCGCGACCACGTCGAGCTCTACCCGCTGGCCTCGGAGGACGTGGAGGTGGTCTTCACCGGCCTCCAGGCGCACGCCGCCCTTGCGCCCTGGGACGGGAAGAACGCGCTCGACGCGCTCGTGATGCTCTTCAGCTCGGTGGGCCTGTGGCGCCAGCAGCTCAAGCCGGAGACGCGGGTCCACGGCGTGATCCGGGAGGGCGGCACCGCCGCCAACATCATCCCGGACCGGACCTCGGCCTGGTTCATCATCCGGACCGCGACGCAGGCTGACTACCCGGCCCTGCGCGCCCGGTTCGAGGACCTTTGCCGCGCGGCGGCGCTCGCGACCGACACCCAGGTCAGCGTCGAGTTCTCGGCGTACACCAGCACCATGCGCAACAACAGCGTCCTCGCGGATCGGTTCCGCGCCAACATGGCTGCCTACGGCCGACCGGACCAGGGCCCGGACGACTCCTCGGGCAGCACCGACATGGCAAACGTGAGCTGGGTCTGCCCCTCGATCCAGCCCGAGCTGGCCATCGCCCCCGCGGGCACGCCCAAGCACTCCGTGCTCTTCCGCGATGCCGCGGCGCTCCCGCCCGCCGACGAGACCACGCTCATCGCCGCCACGCTCCTCGCCCAGACGGCTGCCGACCTGTATGCCGATCCCGCGCTGGTCGCGGCGGCCTGGCAGGAGTTCCGCGCCGAACGCTAGGGCGAAACGCCGGTGCTACCCTCAGGCACACACCTCCGGAGGTCTTCTTGACCAACCAAGCGGCCGACGCCAACCGGGCCGGCGAGCCGGCCCAGATCGACTTCGCCGCCCGGAATGGGTGGGACGCCGAGATCGACGTCGTCGATGCGTTCCAGCTGCCCACCTACGTCGGTCCGCTCTCGTTCATGAAGCTCCCCTGGGTGACCGACCCGACGGAGATCCGGGCCCGCCGCACGGACGTCGCGATCATCGGCGCCCCCTACGACGATGGCGTCTCCCATCGGTCGGGAGCACGGTTCGGTCCACGCGCCATCCGCGAGGCGCAGTACACCTCGGGCTCGATCAACGCGTTCGAATCCGGCGTCCGCCCGTTCGAGCTGCTCAACGTCCTCGACGCCGGTGACGCCGCGATCGTGCCCGGGAGCCCCGTGCGGTCCCACGCGATCATCTACCGCAAGGTCCGGGAGGTCGCCGGTACCGGGGCCGTCCCGATCGTGCTGGGTGGCGACCACTCGATCGCATGGCCCTCGGCGACCGCGGTCGCCGAGCTTCGTCGACCGGGGCAGATCGGGATCGTTCATTTCGACGCTCACGCCGACACCGCCGACACGGAGCGCGGCCAACTCGCGGGCCACGGGACGCCGATGCGTCGCCTGATCGAGTCGGGCGCAGTCGCGGGGCGCAACTTCGTCCAGGTTGGCCTGCGCGGCTACTGGCCAGGCACGGAGGTGTTCGCCTGGATGGCCGAGCAGGGGATGCGCTGGCACACCATGCGTGAGATCGAGGAGCGTGGGACCGAGGCCGTGGTGGCGGATGCCATCGCCGAGGCGCTCGACGGGCCGGACGCGATCTATCTCTCGGTGGACGTGGACGTGATCGACCCGGGTCTTGCGCCGGGGACGGGCACGCCCGAGCCGGGCGGCCTGCTGACGCGCGAGCTCCTCCGGGCCATCCGCCAGGTCGTTGAGGCGGTCGATCTCGCCGGGATGGACATCGTCGAGGTGTCGCCCCCGTATGACCAGGCCGAGACCACCGCCATGGCGGCCAATCGCTGTGCGCTGACGGCAATCACGGCGCTCGCCGTCCGCCGGCAGGCGGGCCACCCGGTCCGCTGGGGCCAGGGGCTGGGCCGGGAGGCCGACGCGTGATGGATCCGCTCGGCACGACGCCGGCGGCCGCCGCCGCGCTGGCGCGCCTCTACGACCTGGACCTGAGCGACGACCCGGGGGACCTGGACCTCTACCTCGCCCTGGCCGACCGGACCGGCGGGCCGGTCCTGGAGCTGGCCGCCGGCAGCGGGCGCATCGCGGTTCCGATGGCCCAGGCCGGCTGCGACGTGACGGGCGTGGACCTGGACCCCGCGATGCTGGCGCGCGCTCGGGCGGCCGCGGCCCCGCTGCTTGGCGCCCACGCCGGCGCGCCGGTTCGCGGCCGTCGACGCCGGGGCCGCCTCGATCTGGTGGAGGCCGACCTGCTGGGCCTGGAGCTCCCGTCCGCGGGATCGTTCCGCCTGGCGTTCATCGCCCTCAACTCGCTGCTCCTGCTGGCCTCACGCACGGCCCAGCGCGAGGCCCTCCGGACGCTGGCCCGCCACCTCGCTCCGGGCGGACTGGCCGTCATCGACGTCTGGCAGCCGGCGGCCGACGACCTCGCCCGGTACGACGGTCGAATCCTGCTGGAGCACGCCCGACTCGACCCGGAGACGGGGCGGATCGTGACCAAGGCCAGCTCTGCGCAGCACGACCCGTCCAGCCAGGTGGTGACGCTGACCACGATCTACGAGGAGGCCGCCCAGGGCGAGGCGCCGGTCCGCTGGATCCGGAGCGACCGGCTCCGCCTGGTCTCTGCCGACGAGCTGGTCGGCTTCGCCGAGGACGCTGGCCTGGAGGTCGAGCAGCTGGCCGGCGGCTACGACCTGGAGCCCGTCGGCCCCGGGACGGATCGGGCCATCCTGATCGCGGCACGACCCTGACCCCCAGTCGCGCGATCCCGGCCGCCCGGCTCGCCGCCCGGCCTCCCGCGGGTCGGCCGTGGCGCGCCCGCACCGCCCTGGCCCGCCGGGTCGAGTCGCGCGCCCGCGGCGGATTGCTATAGTCGCCCCATGGCATCCAGCGACCAGATCCGCCTGCTCGTCGTCGAGGACGTCCCCCAGGTCGCGCAATACATCCGCAACCTGCTCAACACGCAGGCGTTGGTGAAGCTGCTCGACATCGTCACGGACGGCGGCCGCATCGTGGCCGACATCGCCGAGCTGCGGCCCGACATCGTGGTGATCGATGCCCTGCTCCAGGGCAAGACCAGGGCGCCCGCGGTGCTGGAGATGGTCCGCCAGTCCGGGAACTCGCTGCCGGTGATCCTCCTCACGGTGCCCCAGACGCCCATCAAGCCGGATCCCAATCGCGGCATTCACGCCGTCCTGACGATGCCCTTCTCCGGCTACGACCTGCTCACGGCCATCAACCAGGTCAAGGCCGACTTCGACGCGGGATCCAGCGAGGCCACCTCGCAGCTCATCGCGGTCTTCGGGCCCAAGGGTGGCGTCGGCCGGACCACGCTCGCCTTCAACCTCGCGGTCTCGCTGGGTCAGCTCGGCCGCAAGACGGTGCTCATCGACGGCAGCATCCAGTACGGCGACCTGCGTGGTCTGCTCAAGGTGCCGCCGGACGCGCCGTCGATCCTGGACTTGCCGACGGACCGCGTCGCCCAGTCCGACCTGCAGGACACCCTCTGGCGGGACCCGTCGGGGATCGACATCCTCATGGCACCGCCGCGGATCGAGCAGGCCGAGATGCTCACCGTCCGGGACGTCGAGAAGGTGCTCTCGATCCTGCGCCGGGTCTACCCCATGATCGTCATCGACATGAGCGCGGCGATCAACGACATCAACCTGTGCTTCCTCGACAACGCCACCACCATCCTGCAGATCGCCACCTATGAGTCCATGGCGGTGCGCAACGTGGCGGCCGTCACGGAGACGTTCCGCGCGATCGGCTACCCGGAATCCAAGCTCCGCTTCGTCGTCAACCGCGCCGACTCGGCCGGCGGGATGTCGCCCGAGTTGCTCGCTCGCGCCATCGGGCGACAGCCGGATCACCTCGTCCAGTCCGACGGCCGCCTCGTCGTGGCCTCGAACAACGAGGGTGTCCCGTTCGTCCTCGCCCAGCCGGATGCGCCGATCAGCCGCGACGTCCGGGCGATCGCCGTCCAGCTGGCCGACCTGCCCAGGGTCCCGGCCGCGGCCGGCCGGCGCTAGGAGTCGGCCATGTCGGACCCGCGCCCCATCGGTGTCTTCGATTCGGGCGTCGGCGGGCTCACCGTGCTGCGCGAGATCCTCCGCCGCTGCCCCAGCGAGTCCACGATCTACCTGGGCGACAACGCCCGCGCCCCGTATGGAACCCGGTCCGACGACGAGGTCCGTCGCTTCTCGATCGACGCGCTCGACGCGCTCGCGGCCCGCGACGTCAAGGCGATCGTCGTGGCCTGCAACACCTCGACGGCCGTGGCGCTCGGCGACCTGCGCCGGCGCTACAACGTCCCCATCCTGGGTGTCATCCGGCCCGGCGCCGTGACCGCGGCCCTGACCACCCGCGAACGGCGCGTCGGGGTCATCGCCACGCCCGCCACCATCCGATCGCACGCCTACTTTGCGGCAATCAAGGACGAGAACCCGGCGGTCGAGGTCTACGAGCACGCCACGCCGGCCCTCGTGCCGATGGTGGAGGCGGGCCTCCTGTCCGGACCCGAGGTGGAGGCGGTGGTCCGCGAGTCGCTCGCGCCGTTCCTCGGGGAGCGGGATTCCTCTGGCGACTTCATCTTCCCGCTGCCGCCCTCCGCCCGGATCGACACACTGCTCCTTGGCTGCACGCACTACCCGTTGCTCCGCCCGCTGATCGCGGAGATCGTCGGGACCCGGATCGCGATCGTGGACTCCGCCACCGCCACCGCGTCGGCACTCTCGGAGTTGCTGGGCATCAACGGGCTTGAGGCATCGGGGACGACCCGCGGCACGGCCGCGGACGCGGGTCACCTGGGCCATGACCGACCCACCGAGCAGGCCACCAGGCCGACGCACCTGCAGCTGACCACGGGTGACCTGGACGCCTTCCGGTCGATTGCGCGCCGGCTGTTCGGCGACGCCTTCCCCGAGATCCAGGGCATCGAGCTGGGCAGCGCCGGACCTGCGGCATGACGACACGGGGTGGGGGAGCGGGCGCCCACCCGGCCGGGCGGCGCGTCCTGGGCATCCCGTCGGACCGCCTCTGGCAGGCCGGCTTCCTGGTTGGCTCGGCCCTGGGCGCCGCCGCCACGATCGCCGGCCGCCGGATGGAACGGTCCGCGCGCCGCGGGCTCGTCAGCTGGCCCGACGTGGAGCGATGGGCGGTGGCGTCGCTCCGGCGCGCGCCCGGAACGCTGACCGCGGCCGAGCTGCGTGCGGCCGAGGCGGACTATGCCGAGGCGATGGCCCGGATCGTGCCGGTGCTCTCGGAGGCGCTCGGATCGGACCTGCCGGGGGTCGTCGAGCGGGCCGCCGTGGTTGACCGGGCCGGCTGGGTCCAGGCCAACGTCGCCACGTTCGCTGAGCTGATCGGGCGGATCGAGGGCAACCTGCTCGACCAGGTGGTGCCCCTGGGCGGAGGACCGGGCGCCGCCGCGATGGCGCTGGCGAACCGGTACGTGACAACGCGACAGCTGGGGTTCCTGCTTGGCTTCATGGGTGCGCGTGTGCTGGGGCAGTACGATCAGGCCCTGCTCGCGGTGGAGGCGCGCGACGGCCGGCTCCTCTTCGTGGAGGAGAACATCCGGCAGACCGCGGCGACGCTCGGTCTGCCGCTGGGCCCGTTCCGGACGTGGATCGCGCTCCACGAGACCACCCATGCCTTCGAGTTCGAAGCACATCCGTGGCTGCGGCCGTGGCTGGCCGAGCGCCTGGAGCGCCAGCTTGGCGCCTTCAGCACGAACGCGTCGAGCCTGGGCCGGGACGCCCTCAAGGGGTTGGGCCGGGCGCTCCGCGGGTCGAGCCCGGGCGAGCACTGGATGGAGCGGCTGATGGGCGCCGAGCAGCTGGAGCTGTTCCGCGAGACCCAGGCGGTCATGAGCCTCCTCGAAGGGTTCAGCGACTACGTCATGGACGAGGTGGGCAAGGACCTGGTCCCGGACGTCGAGCGGATCAGCGCGCGCTTCCACGAGCGACGCGTGTCGCGCTCCAGGATGGAGCGGGCCATCCTCCGGATCACTGGGATGGACCTGAAGATGGAGCAGTACCGAAAGGGCGAGCTGTTCGTCCGTGCCATTGCTGACGCCCGGGGCCGCCAGGCACTCGACCGGCTCTGGGAGGGTCCGGAGAGCCTCCCACGCCACGGCGAGATCGACCAGCCCACACGCTGGATCGCCCGCGTCCTCGACGGCGCGCCGGCCACGTGAGCGACGCACGCCGGCCGCTCCGCGCCGGCCCAGGCCAGGGCCCCGGGGGCGTCCCGCGCGCCATCGCGATCAGCCCCATCCTCTCGGCTCGCTACCGGGCGGAGGACCTGGAGCGCATCCGGGCCGCCGCACCCGGGGCGCGGATCGTCACGCTCTCGGTCGAGGGCCTGGCCGACGGCCCGATCGATGATGTGGAGGTCCTGCTCCGGGGCTGGCTCAGCCGTGACGCGTTTGCGCGGCTCCTGGTCCGCGCCCCCGGGCTGGAGTGGGTTCACTCCGCCACGGCCGGCGTCGAAGATTCGATCTCGCCGGCGTTGCGCGGCCGGCGGCTGGTGGTGACCAACGCCCGCGGTGTCTTCAGCCGGCCGATCGCCGAGTACGTCATGACGATGATCCTCGCGATCAGCCGCCGGCTTCCCGAGCTGATGGAGCTGCAGCGCGAGCACACCTGGCAGCCGCTCCAGGCGCGCGAGCTGCGGGACGTCACGCTGGGCATCGTTGGCCTCGGGTCCCTGGGCCGCGCGGTTGCGTCACTGGCCGGGGCATTCGGCTGCCGGGTGGTGGCCACGCGCCGAAGCGGCGCCGGCGGCTCGGCCGCCATGCCGGAGGCAGCCGTGACCGACGCCGAAGCCGACGAGTTCCGGCTGCCGTTCCCGCCGCGGATCGACCGAGTCCTGGGCCCGGAGGGGCTCCCCGAACTCCTTGCCGAATCCGACTTCGTCGTGCTGGCGGCACCCCTGACGTCCGATACGGAGAACCTCATCGATGACGCGGCGATCGCGGCCATGCGCCCTGGTGCGTGGCTGATCAACGTGGCGCGCGGCGGCCTGGTTGATGAGCGGGCACTCCTGCGTGGCCTGCGCGACGGCCGGCTCGGCGGGGCCGTCCTCGATACGTTCCGCCAGGAGCCACAGCTCCCGGATTCACCCTTCTACGACCTGCCCAACGTGATCGTCACGCCCCAGACCTCGTGGTCCAGCGGGCGGGTCCTCGATCGCTCGATCGAGCTGTTCTGCGACAATCTCCGCCGGTTCGCCGACGGGCGGCCGCTCCGCAACATCGTCGACCCGGACGCCGGGTACTAGGGCGCCCGCCGGATCACCCCCGCTGGTCGGGCCATCTCCTCGGGACGCCGGGCTCGGCTCCACCACCCCGCTGTTCGTCGATCGCCCAGGTCCGAGCCCGCCGCTCGACCGCCCACCGAGGACTCACGCCCACATGCAGATCGCCATCGTCGGCCTCGCCGGATCCGGCAAGACGACCGTCTTCAACACCCTGACTCGTGGCCATGCCGAGACCGGCGGCTTCGGCGCGCTGACGCTGAACATCGGCGTGGTCAAGGTGCCCGACGAGCGGTTGGGCCGGCTGGCGGCGATCTTCAAGCCAAAGAAGATCGTCCAGGCGGTCGTCACCTACGTTGACCTGCCCGCCCCGCCGGCCTCGTCGGAGGGTCGAGTGGGGACGGAGGAGCTGCCGGCAGAGCACCTCGCCAGGCTGCGTGACGCGGACGCGCTGCTCCACGTCGTTCGGGCGTTCGAGAGCTCGGCCGTCCCGCATGCCTCCGGGAGCGTTGACGCGCGCCGCGACCTGGAGCAGCTGGACCTCGAGTTCGCGCTGGCAGACCTGGCGATGTGCGACAGGCGCCTGCAGCGGCTCCAGACCAGTGGCCGCCACGGCACGCAGGTGGAGCGCGAGGCCAACGAGCGCGAGGAGGGGATTCTGGTCCGCCTCAAGGCCGCGCTCGAGGCCGGCCAGGCGATCCGCGACGTGGCCCTGGAGACCGACGAAGAGAAGGCGATCCGCGGCTTCCGCTTCCTGACCCAGAAGCCCGCCCTCGTCCTGCTCAACATCAGCGAGGACGCCATCGCGGGCGGGCCGGCGCTGATCGCGAAGGTGAGCGACGGGTACGCCCACGCCCACACGATGATCGAGACGCTCTCGGCCAAGATCGAGATGGAGCTGGGCCAGCTGGAGCCCGATGAGGCCGCGGTCTTCATGGAGGAGCTGGGGATCGAGGAATCCGGTCTGGACCGGGTGATCCACCTGTCCTATCGGCTGCTTGGCCTGATCTCGTTCCTGACGGCGGGCCCGGACGAGGTCCGCGCGTGGCCCATCCCGGATACTTCGACTGCCGTTGATGCCGCGGGCGCCATCCACTCTGACCTGGCCAAGGGCTTCATCCGCGCGGAGACGGTTGCCTACGAGGACCTTCTCACGCTGGGCTCCATCCCCGAGGCCCGCAAGGCGGGCAGGCTTCGCTCCGAGGGTCGGACCTACAAGGTCCGGGACGGGGACGTGCTGGAGATCCTCTTCAGCCGCTGATCCGGCCGCCGGCCGGACCCGTCAGCCTGGCCAATGGGCCTGACGCGTCAGGCCTCTTCCTCGGGACGGAACGCCGCGTACAGGGTCCGGAAGCCTCCGTCATCGTCGATCTCGTCATCGTCCTCGTCGTCGATCTCGGCGAGGAAGTTGTCCTCGGCGACCCGTGACACGTTGACGGCCGCCGTGAGCCGGGTGTCATTGATCGCCTCGAAGCCGTGGTCGCGCTCCAGCTCCGCGGCGATCGCCTCGACGAGCGTGTCCTGCCGGAAGGAGTCGATGACCCGCTCCCGGATCTCCTGGACGATCGAGAAGAACTCCTCGGGCTCGATCAGCGAGTCGTGTGCCAGGAGGATGTCGTGGAAGAGGTCGCCGTCGCCCTCGTGCAGCTCGTAGAAGTACACAGTCTCTCCGGGATGGCTGGCGCCGCACCGAGCGGCCCGTCCGCGCGAGTATAGGACCGGGCAGCGTCCTGTTCGCCCAGGGGGATGTCCAGGGGAGGGCCCGAGTGGGGCATTCGATGCGCTGGACGTGGTGGCTGCGCCGGATCGTGCGACCTGGCGCGCCCGGCTTGCGGCGAACCACGCGACCAGGTCCGGGCTCCTGGTTGTGATGGCCCGGCGACGTGGATCCGCCGCCGCCCGCGTGACGTACGACGAGGCGGTCGAGGAGGCCCTGTGCTTCGGCTGGATCGACGGCAGGCAACTGCCGCAGGACGAGGTCGTGATCCGCCAGCACTCCGCGCCATGGCGGCCGGGCGGCACGTGGGCGCGGTCCAACAAGGAGCGGGTGGAGCGGCCGGAGCGCGAGGGTCGGATGACGGAGGCCGGCCGCCGCGTCATCGAGGTGGCGCGCGCAGACGGTTCGTGGGCCGCGCTCGACGAGATCGACGGCCAAATCGTGCCGGATGACCTCGCCGCCGCGCTCGCGGCCAATCCCGAGGGCGGTGCCCAGTTCGCGGGGTTCAGCCCCTCCGTCCGGCGCGGCTACCTGCGGTGGATCAAGAGCGCCAAGCGGCAGGCAACGCGGCAGCAGCGGATCGAGGACACGGCCCGGCCTGCGGCACAGGGGATCAAGGAGCCACGGCGGCGTCCCTGATGGGCATCAGCGCCCCGGCGGCAGCGGCCGGGCGGCCGCGGCCGCGGCCAGCGGAAGCGGCGGTCGCCCGCGCGGCGACGCGGCGACGAAGGCGGGCCGTCCGCGTGGCGAGATCGCGGTCGAGGAGCGCCAGGGCCCGGCCCGGGGCCATCAGCCGCGCCAGCAGGCGGGCTCCCTCCTGCGCCGCCTCCAGTGCACCCGCGGGGTCCCCGAGGCGGTGCTCGCGCAGCTTGGCCACCTCGATCCACGCCTGCACGCCCGCCTTTCCGCCACGCTGGGCCACCGACCGCCAAGCGACCTCCGCGTCGGCGTTGCGGCCCAGGCGGCGCAGCATCCGTGCCCGGTCCACGGCAATGCGCTCGTCGGTCCACGGCTCGCCCGCGACCACGGATGCCAGCGCTGGCCAGGGCGTGGCGCCGCGGCGAAGGGGCGTGCCCCCGAAGTCCGGCCGGCGCCGCGGGGAGAGCCAACCGAGGTCGTTGGCCTCGTCGTCCGCCACGCGTGGGAGCGGGGAGCGCCCGAACGGATCCCTGACCGGCTCGGGATCCGGGTAGGCGACGGGCCCGCTGGATCCAGACCCGGCAGGGCTCGCGGTGGCCGCCGCCGCGGCGTCGAGGCAGTCCAGCGCCTCGTGCAGGCGACGATCCCGGGCGAAGGCGCGGGCCAGCCCGGCCAGGTCTCCGGCGGGTGCCGAGGCCCGCGAGTCCGGATCCGCCAGGTGCTGCTCCAGGTGGGCGACGATCAGCGCCAGGGAGCGCACGTCGTCGTCGTTGTGGCGAATCACGTCGCGGAGCGGGGATGCGGGTCCCCCGCGCAGGAAGTCGAAATAGCGTCCGGGGATCTCCCAGCCGTCGATGTCCTCCGCCCGGTGGATCCCGAGGATTCGTCGCTCAACGGTCTTCAGGCGCGCGTCCGGCAGCCGGTGGCGGAAGACGCGCCGAACGAACGGGAGCAGGTCCAGGTGGCCGCCGTGGATTGGGGCGTCCCGCCGCGCCATCCGGTAGCGGGTCACCAGGAGCGGCCAGTCGAACGTGCGCCCGTTGTAAGTGACCAGCCACGCACCCGCCGGGATGTGGTCTCGCAGCTCGTCCAGCAGGGCCGGCTCAAAGGCGTGATCCGGGAGGAGGAGCTGGATCTGCCGAAAGCGGGCGCCCTGCCACCAGCCAAGGCCGACGAGGAACGCGAGCGTGCCGGCGGCCGTGGCGAGGCCCGTGGTCTCGGTGTCGAGGCAGACCAGCGGTACGTCGGGCGGCGGCTGGCCCGGGAGCCGTGCGAGCCGTTCCCGGTCGACCGCGATGACATCCCCGCGCCCCTCCAGGCGGACGAACGAGCCTGCGGGTGTCGTCACCAGCTCTCCATCAACCTCCGCGGCCAGCCGCTCGGCCGCGGCCGAGCTGGCCCGGGCGAGTCGCGCTGGCTCCGCGGGCGCGAGCCCGGCGCGAGCGGACTGGAAGCCGGCGAGGCGTCGCTCGAACGTGACGGCCATCTCAGGCCACGTGCTGGGCGGCGGAGGCAGCTCCGCCAAGGGTCACCGGCAGGCGCGCCGCGGCCCGGGCTCCCAGCGCGGCGAGGAGGCGGAGCGCCAGGGACTTCGCGTCAACCTGGGGATCCAGCCGGGGTCCCGTGCAGGCCGGGCATCCGCTCCCGCAATCGCACGCCCGCACCAGGTCCGCTGCCCCGTCGACCAGCTCCGCGTGTCGCGCCCAGAGCCGCTCCGAGAGGCCGATGCCGCCCGGAACCGACTCGTACAGGTAGATCGTGGGTGCGTCCTGGTGTGGCGAGCGTACCTGGGCAACCAGGCCCAGGTCGCGGGGATCCACCATGAGCAGGACCGCCGCCACCGCCTGGAGGGCCCGCCCGGCCCCGATGAGCGCGACGTCCAGGTCATCGCGTCGCCAGCCCGCGGCGGCCGTCTCGGCTGTCAGCCAGTAGGCCGTGGTCTGGAGCTCCAGCTCCGGGAGATCGATGGGCCCCCAGCCGACGTTCTCGTCCGTCCCGAACTTCAGCTTCTTGAAAAGAGTCACCAGGCTGGCCACCATCACCTCGCCATGAACCCGGTGGCCGCCCGTGACCGGCGCATCCGCA
The DNA here is from genome assembly GCA_903822495.1 of uncultured Chloroflexota bacterium. Lineage (GTDB taxonomy): Bacteria > Chloroflexota > Limnocylindria > Limnocylindrales > CSP1-4 > CAIJPD01. The sequence goes on from CAIJPD010000066.1 coordinate 214,277, forward strand.
AAGACGTCCAATGGCTTCAGCGTCACCGCCCGGTTGGCGAAGGTGTAGTGGTCGACGTCCACCTTGTGGACGTACGCCTTCCGCTCGTGCCACTCGAGGCGGTCCACGTAGTACTGGACCGATTCGTGGATGTAGATGGCCCGTTCGTGGACGAGCACCTGGGCCGAGAAGAGGTCCACTTCGCCCAGGACGCGTGGCCGGTCCGGCGTGGTGTCGATGATCACGACGTTCTCGGGCGCCGCGGTCCGCAGGCTGATCTCTGACGCCGGGAAGTTCTCCGAGCTCCAGTACCAGCGTCCGTCACCGGACTGACGCACGTGTCCCTCCTCCGCGAGGAAGGCCAGCAGGTCGTCCGCTGGAGCGGGCCCAAAGACCTCCCCGGGGTCAAACGGTCGCTCGAAGGTGGCGCACCGGAGATGGGCGAACAGCACGTGGAGGTTGTCCGGGTCCACCCGGGCCTCCTCCGGCGATCGGTCCAGGAACTCGGGGTGGTGGATGACGTACTGGTCGACCGGGGACGACGAGGCGACGAGGATGCCGACCGAGGTGCCGAGGCGCCGCCCGGCTCGGCCCAGCTGCTGCCAGGTCCCAGCGACAGATCCTGGGTAGCCGGCAAGCACCGCCACGTCCAGCGTTCCAATATCCACGCCCAGCTCCAGGGCGTTGGTGGAGACGACCCCAAGGATCTCCCCGTCCCGGAGCCCCCGCTCGATCGCGCGCCGCTCCGTGGGCAGGTAGCCGCCCCGATACCCACGGATCCGGGAGCGTGGCCCGCGGCTCTCGCGGAGCGATTCCCGGAGGCCCGTCAGCAGGATCTCCACAGCCACGCGGGCCCTGCCGAAGACGATGGTCTGGCGGCCTGCCTGCAGGAAGGGGAGCGCCCAGCGCTGGGCGTGGGTCAGCGCCGAGGCGCGCGCTCCGGTGGACGGGTCCATGATGGGCGGGTTGACCAGCAGGACGTGCCGCTCGCCGCGCGGCGCACCGTTCCGGTCGATCAGGCGCGGCGTCCGACCCGTCAGCTGGGCGGCCAGCTCCGCCGGGTTCCCGATGGTGGCCGAGCAGCACACGATCACCGGGTTGGATCCGTAGTGGGCGCACAGCCGGAGCAGCCGCCGGAGGACGTTGGCGACGTGGCTCCCGAACACGCCCCGGTAGGTGTGGAGCTCGTCGATGACGATCACCCGGAGCTGCTCGAACAGCTGGAACCACTTGGTGTGGTGCGGGAGGATGGCCGAATGGAGCATGTCGGGGTTGGTCACCACGACCTGGCCGGCCCCGCGGATGGCCGAGCGGATGGGAGCCGGCGTGTCACCGTCATACGTGGCCGCGGCGAGATCGATCTCGGCGGCGCGTGCCAGCTCCGAGAGCTCGGCGACCTGGTCCTGACCGAGCGCCTTGGTGGGGAAGAGGAAGAGCGCGCGTGCCGCGGGGTCCTCCCGCAGGGCCTGCAGGACGGGCAGCGCGTAGCACAGCGTCTTGCCCGACGCCGTGGGCGTGACCACCACGACGTCCTGGCCCGCGTGCACCGCCTCCAGCGCCTCCGCCTGGTGGACATACAGTTGGCTGATGCCGCGACGGGCCAGCCCGGCCCGGAGGCGGGGATCCAGCCAGTTTGGGAACGGGGCGTAGAGGGCTTCCCGGGGCGGGATGACCTGGTGGTGGACCACGCCGCGGGCGAGCGACGGTTCCTCGAGCAGGCGCTCCAGCACGGACTCCACGGACGCGGGGGCGTAGGTTCGCACGTTGGCCTCCAAACAGAACGACCGTTCGCTTTCGCGCCAGTCTAGCGGAGGTTGGTCCGTGCTCGTGACAGGTTCGCTGTCACGGCTTTCGCGTTTGACACGTCAGCTACCGGCAGCTACGCTGCCGCGACGATGTCCCGCCGGCCCGACGCTGCGCCGCTCGCCCCCGCCCCGAACGGCGAGGGGTCGCCCTCGAGGGCCGGATCCCGGCTCCAGCCGGGCCCGGATGGAGCCGAACGGGTCCCCTCTGCCGACCTCCGGTCCCTGTCGGTGGCCGGGTTCACTCGCCATCGGGTGCTGGTCCTGGCCGTCGTCCTCGCGGTCACCTGGCTGGCCTTCGCCTTCGTCCGCCAGGTGGGCGACGTCACCGCCGCCTCGGGTCGGGCTGACGCGCTCGCCGCCGCAAACCGCCAACTCGTCTCGGACATCGCGGCACTTGATGGGGAGCTTCGGCTGATCCAGCGCCAGGAGTTCATCGTCCAGCAGGCGCGCGCCTATCGGCTGGGCGCCGCGCGCGAGGTGCCGTTCTCGCTCCAGAAGCCCGTGCCCAGCCTGGCACCCGACGCGCCTGGAACCGCCGGCGTGCGAATTGGTGCGGTGTCGGAACGTCGCTCGCCACTGGATTCGTGGCTGACACTCCTGTTCGGTCCATCGACCTGACCCACGCCTGAGGCTGAATCTGGCCGCCGGTCCCGGAAGATAGAGGACCTGTGGCCCATAGCCCGCCACTGCCGGCCGCGGGTAGGCTGCTGGGACGGCGTCCCGTCGTGCGAACGCACCAGATTGGCGGCCGCCATCGAGATTACGCGGAGCGGGCTGGATCGGGGAAGGCACGCCTGGGGCGGGCTCGTCCGCCGGGCGTTGCCCGCCACCCATCGGCGTAGCCGCCGGCTCCTGGCCGTGCTTGGTGGCACCGTGGGCTACTTCGCGTGGCTCGTGCTCAGCCTCGTCACCGACGCCCCGCGTCTGAGCATCGAGGCGGGAACGGCCCTCGCCTCCATCACCCTTGGCTTCGGGGCCCTGTGGTCGGTGGTGGCCACGGCCCGCGACCGGCGCGTGCCGGTTCCCATCCGGACGGGCTGGGCGCTCCTGAGCCTGGGGGTCGCCGCGAACTGGCTGGGTGACGTGGTGTGGTCGCTGGCCGCCGTCGTCGGCGGAGGTGTTGCGTCCCCGTCGATCGCGGATGTGGCCTACCTCGCCGCCTATCCACTGCTGTTCGCCGGCCTGGTTGCCGTGTCGCACGTCTGGCTGCGCCCCATCGAGCGCGCCCGCCTCGACGTCGACGCGTTGATCGTCCTGGTGGTGGCGCTGATTGCGCTCGTGGTCGGCCTCGTGGGCCCCGGGCTGCGGTTGCTGGATGGCCCGAACTTGACGGTGCGACTGTTGGAGGTGGTCTATCCGGCAGGCAGTGCGATGTTGCTCGTCGGCGTGGCGCTGGCCTGGCTGCGGCGGGGTGCACTGGCCGACGGAGCGTGGCTCACCCTGCTGGTCGGTGCGTTCGGATCATTCTTCGTGGCCGACATCCTGTGGGCGTAGCTGGAACACAACGAGAGCTACGACCTGGGAGGAATGCCCGACGTCTTCTACTTCCTGTCCATCGCGCTCACCACGGCTGCCGCCGAGGGGGTCCCGCGACACACCGATGCCGCATCGCCGGCGAGCGCGCGTGCCATCGGCATCAGTCTCCTGCCGTACGCGGCTGCCGGTTTCGGCTACATCCTGCTGCTCTCATTCGGATCACAGGCCGGCCCGTTGGCCCCGGTTGGAGGCGCTGTCCTGACCTTGCTCGTCTTCGTTCGCCAGGTTCTCGCGTCCCGAGTCCACGCCGAGATGAGCGCGGCGTTGGCGACGCAGATGTCCGAGGCGCGCTTCCGCTCGCTGGTTCAACGCTCGTCCGACCCGATCCTGATCGTGGATGCAGAGGGCCGCATTGTCTCGAGCACACCCTCCGCAGAGGCCGTCCTGCGCAGCGACGGGGAGCTCGCGGGCGTGATGCTGCGCGAGCTCATCGCGCCCGAATCGTGGGCCGCCTTCACCCGCTTGCTCCTCGACAGCCAGGCCAACCCGTTTGCCGAGGGCGAGGTCGAGCTGCTGACGAGCGACGGCGGGCGCGCATGGATGGAGCTCAAGGCCACGGACCTCCTCGACGACCCGAATGTCGCCGGGATCGTCCTGAACGGCCGGGACGTCACCGCCCGGAGGGCCCTCGAGGGCCGCCTCGCAGAGCAGGCCCTCCATGACCCGTTGACCGGGCTGGCCAATCGAACCCTGTTCGAGGACCGATTTGCCCAGCACCTGCTCCGTCGCGGTCGCCGCGGCCAGATGGCCGTCCTGTTCATCGATCTCGACGATTTCAAGTCCGTCAATGACACACTCGGACACCTCGTCGGGGACCAGGTGCTCCGGGTCGTCGCGCTGCGCCTGCGCGAGAGCGCCCGCGACGGCGACACGGTTGCCCGCCTGGGCGGCGACGAGTTCGCGATCCTCGTCCAGGACGAGGAGCCCGAGTCCACCGCCCGCGGGATCGCGGACCGCCTGCTACGCGCGATGGACGCGCCCGTGGTGGTGGCCGGCCGTGAAGCCACGGTGCGCGTCAGCGTCGGGATCGCGGTCGATCCCGGTGCCAGCACCGTCCTGGACCTCCTCCGCGACGCGGACCTCGCCATGTACTCGGCGAAGATGCAGGGCAAGGGACGCGTCGAGATGTTCACCCGCGTCCTGTCGGACACGGTGGCCGACAACATGGACCTGCAGCGGGATCTCGGCGTCGCGTTGACCGGGGACCAACTCTTCCTGGCGTATCAACCCATCATCCGGCTGCGGTCGGGCGCGGTGCAGGGACTCGAGGCGCTGCTGCGCTGGCGCCATCCCGTGCGCGGCCTGGTCTCCCCTCGTCGCTTCATCCCCGTGGCCGAGTCCGGTGGGCTGATCGTCCCGATCGGGCGCTGGGCGCTGGAGCAGGCCTGCCGCGAGTGCCGCGACCTGGTCGACGGCGACGGCCTGCCGATGCCGCTCTCCGTCAATGTCTCGGAGCGCCAGGTACGGGAGGCCGGCTTCGTCGCCGAGATTCAGGCCGTCCTGGCCGCGACCGGCATGGAGCCCGGGCGGCTCACCCTGGAGTTCCCGGAGCGCCTCGTGGTCCAGGGTGGTCCCTCGATGGTGGGCCAGCTGGAGCGCATCCGCGCCCTGGGCGTCCGCCTGGCGGTCGACGACTTCGGGACGGGCTACTCGTCGCTCAGCTACCTGCATGCGCTGCCGGTGGATGTCCTCAAGGTCGATGGTTCCCTGGTCGCCCGCCTTGGCTCCGGTGGCGAATCCACCTCGATGGTCCGGGCGATCGTGGCCCTGGGCGATGCCCTGGGCCTGAGTGCCGTGGCGGAGGGCATCGAGACGGAGATGCAGCTCCAGGTGCTCGTGGATCTCGGCTGCCTCTACGGCCAGGGGCACCTGCTGGCGCGCCCCGCCGGGCCGGACTCGTACAGATCCTCCTCGGCGATGGGCACGGCCAGGGCGGGGTCATCGCCATGGGAACGGCCTGGCGCGCTGTCGGGGGGGCTGGCCCTGGCCCGGCCGGGCGGGGATGGCGGTCACGCCGGTGCGGCTGCGGTAGAATGATCGGAGCCGCCCGGGCCCGGCATGCCGCCGGCAGACTCGGCGCACCTCGTGGCAGGGTAGCTCAGCGGCAGAGCAAGCGGCTCATAATCGCTAGGTCACAGGTTCGAATCCTGTCCCTGCTACCACCCCTCTCACCGGGCCCGCGCCCATGGCACGCACCGTGACCCACGGCGGCCGTGCGGCCGCTGGGTGCCTTGGGGGCGCTTCACCAGCCCAACGCTATACTCGGTCCATACCGTCGCCTGGTCGGCGGTCAGCCGTTCCATTCGGAGGCTTCGCTTGAACTCGAAGTTCATGCGCAACGGGCTGGTGATGCTCATCCTCGTCATCGGCACCGCAGCGCTCTTGTATACGTGGATCAATCAGGGCACCACCGCTGAACGCGTGGGCTACGGCACATTCCTTGCGAATGTCCAGGCCCAGCAGGTGCAGGAAGTCATCCAGAAGGACACCACGCTCGCCGTCAAGCCGAAGAACGGTGCCCAGTACACCGTCGTCGTGCCCACCGTGCTCACGGATGTCCTGAAGGACATGAAGGAAGCCGCCACGGCCGGCGGCCAGACGCTCGATACCAAGATCTACAAGGCGGAGCTGCCCCCGGACACCAGCTGGCTGGGGATCCTGATCACCGCGGTCCTGCCGCTCCTGGTGATCGGCGGCTTCATCTACTTCATGATGCGCCAGGCGCAGGGCACCAACAATCAGGCCCTCTCGTTCGGCAAGAGCCGCGCGCGCATGTTCCTCGGGAACAAGAGCATCGTGACCTTCAATGACGTCGCGGGCGTGGACGAGGCCAAGACGGAGCTCCAGGAAGTCGTCGAGTTCCTGAAGTACCCGGAGAAGTTCAACACGCTCGGCGCGCGGATCCCGCGCGGTGTGCTCCTCGTGGGCCCGCCAGGCACGGGCAAGACGCTCATGGCACGCGCCGTCGCCGGCGAGGCCGGGGTGCCGTTCTTCAGCATCTCGGGCTCCGAGTTCGTCGAGATGTTCGTTGGCGTCGGCGCCAGCCGCGTCCGCGACCTGTTCGACCAGGCCAAGCGCAACTCGCCGTGCATCGTCTTCGTGGACGAGATCGACGCAGTCGGGCGCCAGCGCGGCGCCGGCCTGGGCGGCTCCCACGACGAGCGAGAGCAGACCCTCAACCAGATCCTGGTCGAGATGGATGGCTTCGACACGAACACCAACGTGATCGTTGTTGCGGCCACCAACCGGCCGGACGTCCTGGACCCGGCACTCCTGCGCCCCGGCCGGTTCGACCGGCAGGTCATCCTGGATCGGCCCGACATGCGCGGCCGCGTCGCGATCCTCAAGGTTCATGTCAAGGGCAAGCCCCTCGACAAGTCCGTGGACCTGGAGGGCGTCGCCCGTCAGTCGCCCGGCTTCTCGGGCGCGGACCTCGCCAACCTCATGAACGAGGCGGCCATCCTCGCGGCACGCCGCAACAAGAAGTCCATCGGCACCCCGGAGTTCCAGGAGGCACTGGACCGGATCATTGCCGGCCCGGAGCGCAAGTCCAGGATCATCTCGGACCCCGAGAAGCTGATCATCGCCTACCACGAGGGCGGTCACGCCCTGGTGCAGCGGATCCTTCCCAAGTGCGACCCGGTCAGCAAGGTCACGATCATCAGCCGCGGCATGGCGCTCGGCTACACGATGGCCCTGCCGTCGGAGGATCGCTACCTGCAGAGCAAGACCGAGTTCGAGGACAAGATCGCCGGGTTGCTCGGCGGGACGGCCTCGGAGCGGCTCGTCTTCGGGGATACCACCACCGGCGCCAGCAACGACATCGAGAAGGCGACGGCCCTGGCTCGTCGCATGGTCACCGAGTTCGGGATGAGCGACAAGCTCGGCCCGCTCTCGTTCGGGAAGCGCGATGAGCTGGTCTTCCTGGGCCGAGAGATCGGCGAGCAGCGCAACTACTCCGACGAGGTGGCCAAGACCATCGACGACGAAGTGCGCGCCATCATCGACCGCGCCTACGAGCGGGCGATGGAGGTCCTCGAGACCCACCGCGACAAGCTCGACGCACTCGCCGCCAAGCTGATCGCCGAGGAGACGGTGGACTCCGAGGGCTTCGAATCCCTCTTCACGGACCTGCCGCCCAAGCAGGACGTGCACGGCAGCCCGCCCAGGCTGATCAACCTGCCCAAGGGGCTTCCGGCGGCGGGCCTCAACCCCGCCTGAGGCCGCCCGGCACCGGCCGGGCACATCACAAGACGCTGGAGCGGGCCGCGAGGCCCGCTCTTCGTTTGGGCGGACTACCATCGCTCCAACCACTGGCCGAGGCTGCCTCCCGTGCTGCCCGCGCCCCGTCTACCCTCGACGCGAAAGGGGAGCCTTGTGACCGACGAGTCGTCAGCCATCGAGACCTGGCTGGAGGCGAACGCCGAGCGCCGCCTGGAGTCGCTCAAGGCGTTCCTGCGCATCCCCAGCATCTCCGCCCTGCCCGAGCACGCCGTCGACTGCCGGGCCGCCGCCGAATGGGTCGCCGCCGACCTGCGGGCGAGCGGGATCGAGCACGTCGAGGTCAGCGAGACCGGCGGGCACCCCGTCGTGTACGGTGACTGGATCCACGCCGACGGCGCTCCGACCGTGCTGATCTACTGCCACTACGACGTCCAGCCCGTGGACCCGCTGGACATGTGGGATGCCGCTCCGTTCGACCCCATCATCCGTGACGGCCGGATCCTCGCCCGTGGCGCGGCGGACGACAAGGGTCAGCTCCACCTGCACCTTCGGGCCATCGAGGCGCTGATGGCTACCCGCGGGCGGCTGCCTGTCAACCTGCGGATCGTCTTCGAGGGCGAGGAGGAGTTCGGCTCCCAGAACCTGGATGCGTGGCTCGAGGCGAACCGCGATCGGCTGCGGGCCGATGTCGCGGTGATCAGCGATACCGCCTTCTTCCAGGGCAACGTGCCCGCCATCACGATCAGCCTGCGCGGGCTCATGTACTGCCAGGTGGACGTCACGGGCCCCACCGTCGACGTCCACTCGGGCGGGTTCGGCGGCGTGGTGGAGAACCCGGCCAACGCCCTGGCCCGGATCATCACGGGGCTCAAGGGGCCAGACGGGAAGGTCCTGGTGCCCGGCTTCTATGACGACGTCGTCCCCCTCACGGAGGGGGACCGGGCGGCGCTCGCGGCGCTCCCGCTTGATGAAGAGGCGTACCGCCTCGAGATCGGCGTGCCGGCACTGGTCGGCGAGGTGGGCTACACGGTCCTGGAACGCCGGGGCGCCCGGCCGACGCTCGACGTCAACGGCATCTGGGCCGGCTTCCAGGGGGAGGGGAGCAAGACCATCATCCCCGCCCACGCCCATGCCAAGGTGAGCTGCCGGCTTGTCGCCAAGCAGGACCCGGACAGGATCTTTGCGCTGGTCCGCGACCATGTCCTGGCGCTGGCGCCGGTCGGCGTCCGCGTCGAGGTCCAGAACCTCCACGGCGGTCGGCCCAGCCTGACCCCCATCGACCACCCGGCGACGCGCGCGGCAGCGAGGGCACTCGAAGCCACCTTCGGGCGCGCGCCGGTCTACCTGCGCGAGGGCGGCTCGATCCCCGTCACCGCCAGCTTCGAATCGATCCTCGGGCTGTCGACCGTCCTCCTGGGCTTCTCCAACCCGGACGACAACGCGCACGCGCCGAACGAGTCGCTGGTGCTGGCGAACCACGAGACGGGGATCCGGACGGTCATCCACCTGTTCGACGAGCTGGCTGCGACCGGCCTGGGCTAGGGCGGGGAGGCCCGCAGGCAGGACCTTTGGGTCATCCGGCGGGTCACTCTCGGCGGGGCCGTGCGGGCAGGGGCCGGTGCTAGGATGCGTCGTAGGTCCCACCCTGGAGGTATGCAGCGTTGTGCGCAGTTGAAGCCGACATGTCGATGAGTGATGGGCTGCGCTGGCGGCTCGACACGGCCAACGGCAGCATGTCGCCGCGCTCCGCACTCGACGTCCTGGTCGATCTCAACGACAAGATCGCCAGCGGCAACGTCACGGAATACCAGCCGGTGCCGCTGGGCTTCACCCCGCTGGACAAGACGATCGGCGGCGGGCTGCGCCCCGGCGAGCTGCTCCTGATCGGCGGCGCGCAGGGGACCGGCAAGACGACGCTCGCTCTCCAGATGGCGCGCAATGTCGCGCTGGGCGGCCAGGCCAACGTGCTCTATATCTGCTTCGAGCACGACGAGCTCTACCTGCTCAACCGGCTGCTGGCGCTGGAGTCGGCGCTGGCGCACCTGCCCAACCGCAACGGCGCCATCCGCATCCAGGACGTCCGGAGCGAGATCGTGCGCACCTGGATGGAGGACGGCGGCGGCAGGCTCAATCTCGCCGACAATCCGCGGCTGCGGCCGTCGGTCGAGCGGATCGCGCGGTACGGCCAGAACCTCTTCCTGCTCCGCGGCTCGCAGACGGCCAGCACCATCGACAACATCCGCAAGCTGGTCCAGCAGCACCGGACGCTCTCGAAGGACCGGCAGCTGATGGTGGTCATCGACTACCTCCAGAAGGTGCCGCAGATCCCGGAGCCCACCACCGAGACGGAGAAGGTCACCTTCATCGTCAACGGGCTCAAGGACATCGCGCTGTCCGAGGACGTGCCGATGGTCGCGATCGTGGCCGCGGACAAGGAAGGCCTCAAGGCTTCGCGCCTGCGCAACTTCCACCTGCGCGGCTCGTCGGCGATCAACTACGAGGCCGACATCATCCTCATCCTGAACGAGAAGTACCACATCGTCGCCAAGGTCAACATCGAGTTCAACCCGTACCAGGCGCAACGCTTCCGCGACTGGGTGGTGGTCTCGGTGGAGAAGAACCGCGGCGGCCAGGACAACGTGGACGTCGAGTTCGAGAAGCACTTCGAGTACTCCTGCTTCGACCCCAGCGGTCGGACCGTGCAGGAGAAGCTCATCGAGGACCGCCTCTACAACGACTGAGCCGCTGCCGGTCAGCCGCCCACCGCCGGCGTCATCGGCCGGCGGTGCTTGTCCACGCACGTCGGACTTCGCTCGCTCCGATCCTCGTTGCCGCCTTGCCGTCGGCCCTCGGCCGGGCCGTGCGGGAGCGTGCCAGCAATGGAGCCGGCCGATGGGTGGGTTGGCGCCCCGCGCGTCCTCACCGGAGTGCCGCGATTCCGCCGGATCCCCAGGGCGATGGCGCAGGGTCCAGCTCGGCGGTCGGCGGCTGCCCCAAGGCGGGCCGTCGCCAGGTGGTTGGCTCCTGATTCCCACGTGATGGACATCCGGTGACGATTCGCCGCACGGCGGGGTTCCGGGAGGCCTCGAACACCGCGGCCAGTCGTCGAACGCCATCCGGGTGGGAACCCGGTGACGGATAGCCGGCGGCGGACTGCCCGCGCCCGACAGCCGGCGTCTCGGCAAGCCGGCGTCTCGGCGGCCCAGCCCATCGATGCTGACCGGGCAAGGGCCGGACCCGACTGTCCACCGATCGTCCACAGCCGGGCCAGGTTGGTGGAGAACATGACCTCGTCCGGGCCGAATCTGGTGGATAAGTCGCTTGTGTCGCCCGCCGCCGGCGCATACATTTCGTCTTGCCCGAAGGGGCCGTTGGATCGGTCAGGCGAGGTTGGGAGTGATCCCGGCAGCGCCGCCGTTGACCAGGACTGAGCTTCACCGCTCTGGCCGGGTTGGCGCCGGACCGGACGAGGCAGGCAGCGATCACATCAAGGCCCGCCGCGCTCCGCTCCGACCTCCGCTCCCAGCAGTTCCTTCGGGCGTTTTCGTGTGCGCGGCAGGTCG
>CAIJPD010000067.1 GCA_903822495.1 uncultured Chloroflexota bacterium
CGCCCGACTCGACCCGACCGTCCGGCACGCCCGGCCGGCGATGCCCGGCCCGACCGCCCGACTCGACCCGACCGTCCGGCACGCCCGGCCGGCGATGCCCGGCCCGAGCGCCCGACTCGACCCGACCGTCCGTCACGCCCGGACCGGCCCCCGCGGCCGCGCTGAGCGCGGTCCGAGCCGCCGTCCGGGTATCCTCCCAGCCATGGACACCATCCCCACCCAGCCAGTGACCACCGACCATCTCGTCGTGGCGATCGACGGTCCCGGCTCATCGGGCAAGTCGACCGTGGGCGCGGCCGCCGCGCAGGCCCTGGGCTACCGTTTCTTTGATACCGGGCTCCTGTACCGCGCCGTCACCTGGCTGGCGGAGCAGCGCGGCGTCCCGGATGACGACGTCCAGGGGCTGGTTGCCCTGGTCGGCGAGATCGAGTTGGGGCAGGATGCCGAGGGCCGCGTCTCGCGCCTGCTCGTGGCGGGCCGGGAGATCGGCGGCGAGCTGCACGGCCCGTCCGTGGACGCCCGCGTCTCCGCGATCGCGGGGATCCCTGAGGTGCGGGATGCCCTCGTGGACCGACAGCGTTCCATCGCGGCCCCGGGAGCGATCCTGATGGCCGGGCGCGACATCGGCACGGTCATCCTGCCCAGCGCCGATGTGAAGATCTACCTCGACGCGTCGGTCGAGGAGCGGGCCCGCCGCCGGGCGGAGGAGCGGGGCCTGGACGTGGCCTCGGACGAGTTCGCGGCCCTCCTGGGGTCCCTCCGGTTGCGCGATGCCCAGGACGCAAGCCGTCCGGTCGCGCCGCTCCGCCGCGCGGACGATGCGGTGGTCCTCCATACCGACGGCAACTCGCTGGAGCAGACCGTGGCGCAAGTCGTCGAGACGATCCGCGCGACGCCGGCCCGCCCGTCCGCCCCGGGCGCCCCCGGTGCCCCCGGCGATGCACCCCGTCCGATGGCCGCCCAGGACCGTGGTCCCGAGCCCGCCCCGGCCCCCGCGCCCAGGACGCCGCTCCCGCCCACGCCCATCGTTGCCCGCTTCTCGCTGCTGCTCCATGCGTGCACGCTGCTCGCCCGCGTCGTGACGGCCTGCGTGACGCGGGTCCGGATCGAGGGCGACCTGTCGCTGATCCCCAAATCGGGACCCATGATCCTGATCGCCAACCACACGTCCAGCGCCGATCCGGTGGTGGTCGGCGGCCTGATCGCACCCCGGATCGGCCGCCCGCTCAACTGGCTGGCCAAGAAGGAGGTCCTCGACATCCCGATCGTCGGGTTCCTCGGCCTGCGCGGCGGGCTGCACGCGATCGAGCGATCCGCCGTGGACGTGGAGGCGTTCCGCATCGCCCAGCGGATCCTGGACGCCGGCTGCGTCCTGGCCGTCTTCCCCGAGGGCACCCGCAGCCGGACCGGCGCGCTCCAGGAGGTCAAGGACGGGATGGCATTGCTGGCGCAGCGGAGTGGCGCCCCGGTCGTGCCCATCGCGATCGTCGGCGCCGACAAGGTCTGGCCCAAGGGGCAGAAGTACCCCAGGATCGGCGGGCAGATCATCATCCGCGTCGGCACGCCGTTCACGCTCACGGCCGAGGCCGGGGCCTCCCGCCAGGTCACGGCCCGGCGCGAGGCCAAGGGCGCCGCCACCCGCCGGATGATGGGCGCCATCGCCGCGATGCTGCCGCCCCGCCAGCGTGGTGTCTACGCCGATGCCGTCCCGGCGGCCGCACCCGCCGCCGCACCCGCCGCACCCGCCGTCGAGCCGTCGTCACCGGCCGCGCCGCCGTCCCCGCAAGCGCCGGCCTGAGGCCAGTCGCGAGCATCGGGGGCGACTGTGGCCCCCGTGCGATACTGGTACCCATATGGGCAGCGTTACTGAGGTCCGCATCGCGAACCGGACCGGCTTCTGCTACGGCGTTCGCGAGGCCATCGATCGTGCCAAGGAGGCCGCGGCGGCCGGCAAGTCAACCCACACCCTCGGACAGACCGTCCACAACGAGGGTGTCATTCGCGACCTCAACACGCTCGGCATCCAGAACATCGACAGCCTCGACGACGTGGGCGCCGGCGCCGCGGTCGTGATCCGCGCCCATGGCGTCCGCCCCGAGGTGATGGCCCGCGCGCAGAGCCGCGGCCTCGACATCATCGACGGCACGTGCACCTGGGTGTCCCAGGAGCAGCGCGAGCTGAGCCGCCTGGTCGACGAGGGCTACACCATCGTCCTCCTCGGCACGCCGGGTCATCCGGAGGTCACCGGCCTCCTGGGCTTTGCCCCGGATGTCATCCTCGTGGACGAGGAGCCGGAGTGGGACCTGATCCCGCGCCGCAAGCGGATGGCGCTCATCAGCCAGAGCACCCAGCCGCCCTGGAAGTTTGCCAAGCTCGCGGCCCTGCTCACCACGCGCAGCCACGAACTGAAGATCGTCAACACCGTCTGCCCCGTCACCATCCGCCGCCAGGAGGACACCGTGGAGCTGGCCCGCACCGTCGACCGCATGGTCGTCGTGGGCGGTCGCTCCTCGGCCAACACCAGGGAGCTGACCCGGCTGTGCGAGATGGCCGGGACCCCCACCGTCCAGGTCGAGGGCGCGGCGGCACTCACGGACGCCGGGGCCTTCGCGGGCGCCAGCGTCGTCGGCATCAGCGGCGGCACATCCACCCCGATCGAGGACCTCCACACCGTGGCCATGCGCATCCTTGAGCTGGCGGGCACACCCGCGGCCGCCACCCACGCCCGCGAGCTGGCTGACGCGGCGCTGTCCGGCGCGGCGAACACCGCCCGCAGCACGTCCCACCCCGAGCTGACGGCCGCCGGCCTGGCGCACGCCAGCAGCGTGTCCTGATCGTGGCCCACGTGCCGGCCGGTCTCCCGGTCGTAGCCATCGTCGGCCGCCCCAACGTCGGGAAGAGCACGCTCTTCAACCGCGTGGTGGGGGATGCGCGTGCCGCCATCGTCGAGGACCGCGCTCGAACCACCCGCGATCGACTGTACGGCAAGGCCGAGTGGAACGATCGCCGATTCATCCTGATCGATACCGGCGGGCTCGAGGTGGATCCCGACGACCCCATCGAGGCCAAGGTCCAGGAGCAGGCCCGCCTGGCCATCTCCCAGGCCGACGTGATCGTCCTGGTCGTGGACGCCATCACCGGCATGACCGCCTCCGACCAGGAGGCCGCCGAGCTGCTCCGCAGCGCCCGCGCCCCGATCGTGGTGGTCGTCAACAAGGCCGACAACGCCAAGCGCGAGCTGGACGCCAACGAGTTCTTCGAGCTGGGCTGGGACGCCTACCCCATCTCCGCGGCCCACGGGCGCGGGGTCGCCGACTTCCTCGATGAGCTGGTCAAGGTCCTGCCGCCCGAGAGCGCCCAGGAGCTGGCCCGCAAGGCGCGTGAGCTCGAGGTCGAGCGATGGGAGCGCGAGGTCGCCGAGGGTCGGCTCGAGCCGTTCATCGTCGGTGACGATGACGACGACGCCGAGAAGGATGGGGACGAGGACGGCAGCGCCGTCGCCGAGGCCGATGCGCAGGCCGCCCGCTGGGATGCGGAGATGGCCCTGGCGTCCACGGACGAGCCGCCCGCGATCGCGTTCGTGGGCCGGCCCAACGTCGGCAAGTCCAGCCTCCTCAATGCCATCCTGGGGGAGGAGCGGACCATCGTCTCCGACATCCCGGGCACCACTCGCGACTCCATCGACACCGCCATCCCGTGGGGCCGAAGCGAGATCGTCCTGATCGACACGGCCGGCATCCGGCGGCGCGGCAAGGTGGCGTCCGGCCCGGCGGCCGACAAGTACGCGACACTCCGCTCAATGCGCGCGATCGAGCGCGCCGACGTCGCGGTGCTCGTGATCGACGCCGTGGAGGGGCTGACCGCCCAGGACGCCCATGTGGCCGGCTACATCGTCGAAGAGGGCCGCGGCCTGGTCGTGGCCGTCAACAAGTGGGACCTCGTCGCCGAGAAGACCGACAAGACGTTCGACCAGTACGTGACGTGGATTCGCGCGGAGGTCCCGTTCCTGGACTTCGCCCCCATCCTGTCCATCAGCGCCAAGACCGGTCAGCGCGTGGATCGGGTCCTGGAGATGGCGGTCGACATCTGGGGGGAGCGCCGCCGGCGCATCTCCACCGGGGCGCTCAACCGGCTGCTCCAGGAAGCCACGGAGCGAGCCGCCCCGCCGCCCGTCCGTGGTCGGCGGCCCAAGATCTTCTACGCCACGCAGGCC
The DNA here is from genome assembly GCA_903822495.1 of uncultured Chloroflexota bacterium. Classification (GTDB taxonomy): domain Bacteria; phylum Chloroflexota; class Limnocylindria; order Limnocylindrales; family CSP1-4; genus CAIJPD01. Next base: position 4,214 of record CAIJPD010000067.1, read on the forward strand.
GGCATCGCGCCGCCCACGTTCGTCTTCTTTGCTAACGACGCGTCGTCGGTCCACTTCTCGTACCGGCGCTACCTCGAGAACCGCATCCGCGAGGAGTTCGGCTTCGATGGCACGCCCATCCGACTGGTCTTCCGCGACCGCACGGCCGTGAAGCTCCCGCGCAAGCCTTCGCGGGCTGCCACGGTCGCGGCCGGCGGCGCGCGGGCCAAGGCCGGGGCGCAGCGCCGCTCGGCCGGTGCGGGCCCCATTCCGGGGTCGCCGGGCGCGCGTGCCGCGGGCGGTCCGCGCAAGCCCGGTCCCGGCAAGTCTGGGGGGACCGGCGGGAGCGGCGGGTCGGGCCGGACCCGCAAGGGGAGCTGATGCCGCGGGCGCGGGTCGCGGTGATCGGCGCCGGCGCCTGGGGGTCCACCCTGGCCGCGCTCGTCGCGAAGGTGGAGCCGGTCACGCTGGTCTGCCACGACGCTGCCGTCGCCGGCGAGATCAACGAGACGCACCGCAATGAGCGACGGCTCCCGGGGGTCGAGCTGCCGCCGCGCGTCCGCGCCACCGACGACATCGCCTTGATCGCGGGCGCCGCGGAGCTGGTGATCTTCGCCGTCCCGTCCCGCCACCTGCGCGAGACGGCGCTCGCCGCGGCGCCGCACATCGCACCCGGGGCTGACGTGCTGTCGGTCGTCAAGGGCCTGGAGAACGGCACCTACATGCGGATGACACAAGTGATCACCGCCGCGGCGGGGATCACTGCCGAACGGCTCGCCGCGCTCTCCGGCCCCAACCTGGCCATGGAGGTCGCCCGCGGGCTCCCGGCGTCGGCCGTCGTGGCGGCCCTGGACCCGGACCTTGCGCAGCGCGTCTCCCGGCGACTGAGCCGGCGGGAGTTCCGCCTGTATGTCAATCGCGACGTGCTGGGCGTCGAACTGTGCGGCGCCCTCAAGAACATCGTCGCGATCGCTGCCGGGGCGGCGGATGCCCTGGGGTTTGGCGACAACGGCAAGGCCGGGCTGATCACGCGGGGCCTTGCCGAGATGATGCGGGTAGGGATCGCCGCAGGGGCCAACCCGCTGACCTTCGCCGGCCTCGCGGGGCTGGGCGACCTGGTCGCCACCTGTGGCTCCGGCCTGTCGCGCAACCATCGCCTGGGCGAGGAGCTGGCGAAGGGCCGACGCTGGGCGGACATTGAGGCCACGCTGCCCGGCACGGCGGAGGGCGCCTACACCGTGGACGCGGCCATTGGCTATGCCGCCAGCCTGGGCGTCGAGATGCCCATTGCGCGCGAGGTCCACAACGCGCTGTTCGGTGGCAAGAGCGTCCTGCGTTGCCTGATGGACCTGCTCTCGCGGGAGTCAAAGGACGAGCTGGCCGATTTCGACCGCTGGGCGGAGCAGTTGGTGGCCAGTCGCGTGGCGACGGCCGGGGCGTAGCGGGGGGTCGTCGTCCGGCATCGAGGCCGGGCGTCGGCCAGTTCGGGACGCAGGGCAGTGGCCCCTGCTAGACTTCGCAACCTGTCGGGGCGTGGCGCAGCCTGGTAGCGCACCTGAATGGGGTTCAGGAGGTCGAGCGTTCGAATCGCTCCGCCCCGACCAGATCTCTCGCACGAATGAGGCCCCTGGAGCAATCCGGTGGCCTCGTGAGTCCCGGCCCGGGACACGGACGATGTCGGCCTCCGCTGCGACCGCCCGTCGGCATGCGCGTTTGGCCGTCGGCCCGCGTCCTGACGGAGGCCAAGCCGTTCGCCCATTGACACCCCCCGCCGGGGCTACCACCCTCGATCGCGGAGGGACGCACCGTGGAAGACCAGCCGAAACCCGAGGAAGACGAGGCCGCCTCGGCGGTCGAGGCTGGCGAGTTGGCGCGGCCGAGGCGCGGCGTGGCGCTGCCCTCGTCGGCGGCGATCCGCCGCGGCATTGCGCTCCTGCTGGCCACGCTGCTCGCGGCCTGCGGGTCGACTGCGATGCCGACCGTCTCGCCCTCGGCCGCGCCGTCATGGGCGGCGACCGCGTCATTCACGGCGATCGCCGCGGTGCTCCCGGGGGCCGCGAGCCCGGCCTCGTCTGCGCCCGCCTCGGCCGAAACCGCGGGCGACCAGGACGACGACGCCACGCCGGGTGGCCCGCCGGTCCCAAGCCCCGCCGCCACGACCGATCCGACGGCGACCGCCGCGCGCCAGCTTCCCGGTGAGCCCGACCCCGACCTCACCCCCGGCGCCATCAACCCGGCGGTCACCCAGGCGACGATCGGGGCGACCATCTGCGTGTCGGGCTGGACGGCGACGATCCGACCATCCACGTCGTACACCACGCCGCTCAAGATCCGCCAGATCAGCGAGTACGGCTACGCCGACACCAGTACCGCCTCGTACGAGGAGGACCACCTCATCCCGCTCGAGCTGGGTGGCGCGCCGAGCGATCCCGCCAACCTCTGGCCCGAGCCGTATACGGCGACGACGGCCGACGGACGGGATGTCGGCGCGCGCGTCAAGGACTCGCTGGAGAACTCGCTCAAGAAGGCGGTCTGCGCCGGGACGCTCTCCCTGTCCGACGCGCAAGCCAGGATCGGGATCCATTGGGTGCACGTGTTCTACGGCATCCCGTTGACGGCGGATCTGGCACCACCCGTCGCGCCGCCCGTCCCGCCAGCCGGCACCGCCGCGCCACCCGTGCTGCCTCCGGCGTCCTTCGGCGTCGCCTTCGTGAGCCTTCCCAACCCGGCGATCCACGGGTCCACGGCAAACATGGCCGCCCGAACGACAGCCGGCGCCGTCTGTTCCGCGAAGGTGACTTGGCCGTCCGGCGCTGTATCCACCGCTGCCGGGCTCCAGACGACCCCGACGGCGGGCGCGGATGGACTGGTGTCATGGGCGTGGAACGTGGGCTCCACGACGAAGCCGGGCACGGCAAAGGCCGTCGTCACCTGCACCCTGGGCAGCGTGGCCACGGCGTCCGACACCTTTGCGGTGCAGTAGGAGGACGCGCTCGGTATGGCTGACTGGTGCTTCCGGGCCGTTCGTGGCCGGACCCTCCTGGGCCTCGACCTGACGTTGCCCGGCGACCTGCCTGCCGATCGCACGCTGGTCGTCGTCGCCTTCCAGCGCTGGCACCAGGCCCGCGTCGATGGCTGGATCGCCCGCGCGGTGGCGGCGGGCGTGCCCCCAGCCACCAGGGGCCAGGCGGGGCCCATCCCGGTCGCCGTCGTCGAATTGCCCGTCCTGTCGACCCGCTGGCGACCGGTGCGCCGCTTCATCGACGGCGGGATGACGGCAGGGATCGGGGACCCCGACGTCCTGGCGCGCACCATCACGATCTACACCGACGTGGCCGCCTTCCAGCGGTCGCTGGGGATCCCGGACGGCGACGACGTCCACGCCCTCGTCGTCACCCGTGAAGGCGCCATCCTCGCGCGGGCCAGCGGCGAGGCGGATGCGGCCTCCTGGGCGGCGATCTCGTTCGTGCTGATCGGCGTCGGATCAGGCGGGGCCTGACCTGCCCGGGAGGGGCGGTGCCTGGCTCGCGCGAGGCCGCCGAGGCAACCGACGCGGCCCCTGCCGCATCGTTCCACCGGGCGCTATCCTCGACCAGAGATGTCGCCCCGGTCCGCCGGGGGTCAGCGCCGACCTGGGCGCGTCAGCCGATTCATGGAGCGGATCGATGGACAAGCGTGATTGGCCCAGCGACATCCACCCGGAGTCCGGCAGCCGTCTGCCCCCGCTGGCGCGCGACGCGCTCGATGACGTCGGCAAGCGGGTCTTCGACCACGCCGTGGATCCGAACGGCACCTCGTATGCCGGTCTCCACGGTCCCGCCGGCATCCGGCTGCACAGCCCGCGCCTGGCCGAGGCCCTCCAGCCGGTCAACCGCTATCTGCGCCGGGAGTCCGGCATCCCGCCCGCGGTGCGCGAGCTGGCGATCCTGGTCACGGCCCGCGAGGCCGACAGCCAGTTCGAGTGGGCGGCGCACCAGTCGGTCGCGCTGAAGGCCGGCGTCTCGCCCGAGGCCATCGAGATCGTGCGGCAGCGCACCCCCATCGTGGGCCTGCCCGAGCGCGACGAGGTCGTCATCCGGCTGGGTCGGGAGATGTTCGGCGCGCGACGGGTGTCCTCGGAGACCTTCGCCCGCGCGACCGACGTGTTCGGCACCGCGATGCTGGTTGACCTGGTCGGCCTGATGGGCAACTACGCGTCGACGGCCGCGCTGCTCTGTGTGTTCGACGTCCAGCTCCACGACGGCTGGGAGCCGCTCCTTCCGGTGACGACAGCCGCCGAATAGGTCGGCCAGCCATGCGGATCTCCATCGGGCTGCCCATCCGGGTCTCGGGCGTGTCCAGCGACTTCGTCCTCGACTGGGCGCGCCGGGCCGATGAGGCAGGGTTCGCCAGCCTGGTGGGGCTGGATCGGGTCGTCAGCCGGGCGATGGAGCCGCTCGTCGTCCTGGCCGCGGCGGCCGGGGTGACCCGGCGCATCACCCTGATGACCAGCATCCTGTTGGCGCCCACCCGCGAGACCACGCTCCTGGCCCGCCAGGTCGCCTCGCTGGACGCGCTCTCCGGTGGCCGACTCTCGCTGGGCATCGGGATCGGCGTGCGCGAGTCGGACTACGTCGCGACAGGCTTCGACTTCCACCGGCGCGGCCGGCGCGAGGAGGAGCAGCTGGAGACGCTGCGCCGGCTCTGGCGCGGCGCGCCGCTGGGGGAGGGGATCGGGCCCATCGGCCCGGCTCCGGCCCGCCTCGGTGGTCCGGAGGTGCTGCTCGGGGGCTACGTGCCGGCGATCGCCCGACGGATCGCCCGCTGGGGCGATGGCTTCATGGCGCCGGGCGGCGGTGAGCCGGCCGCGATGGTGGCGCTCTGGGCGCAGATCCTGGAGGCCTGGGCGGCGGAGGGCCGGACGGGCCGGCCGCGCTGGGTGGGGGCCACCTACTACGCGCTGGGGCCAAACGCCGCGGAAGCCGCCGCCGGCTACATCAACGCCAACTATGCCTTCGACCCCGCGCTGGCTGCGCGCCGCCTCGCCACGCTCCCAAAGGGTGGCAACGAGGTCCTGCGCGCGATCGAGGCGCAGGCCGCGCTGGGCGTCGACGAGATGATCCTGCGCCCGGTCACGGCGGACTGGGCGATGCTCGACGAGCTGGCGGAGATCGCGGCGACGCGAGGCGCCTGAGCGAGCCCACTGCGAAGGAGGCTAGCCGTCGATGAGCCGAAAGGTCATCAGCGAGGCCTCGAAGACCGTCCCGTACTGCTCCCAGACGTCCTCCAGGCAGATGCCCAGGAGGACGAATGCCCCCGGTTCACGCGCGGGGCGGTTCGGTACCAGGATGGCGGCGATCGTGTGAAGGCGACGGTCGCCGTCGCTGTGGGTCCCGCCGAGCAGGTGGGCCCTGACCCCGTTGATCATCGTCGCCCGATCGACCGTCACCGTCGTTCGTCCGCGTGATGCATCTCGCACCTGGTTGACATAGGTCTCGAAGTCCATGCGGTTGGGGTAGGCGGAGCTCACCGTGGCACGGATCTGGACCGCCAGCAACGGCATGTCCGGGTCGCTGGGCGAGGACAGGGGAGGTGGCGACGGGGAGGCGTCGCCCGGCTGCCAGCCCGAGCTTGCGGCAGATTCGGGGCCAGGCGAGAACCAGGCGGGGAGGTCCGAATAGCCGGGATGTGCGATCCATCCCCTCGGCGGGTTGATGCTGAAGTCGAATTCGGAGTCGCGGTAGGGCGCGCCCTCGAGGGTGTCGGGCAGGGGCGCCGCGGGACTCGTGCAGGCCGCGAGGAGTGCCGCAACCAGGAGGGCGAAAAGGCATCGCGCCATCGTTCGCATTCGTGGCCCCTTCGCCATCGTTGCCCCATGGATCCCTCCGGGGAGGGCGTCACGGGACGCCCCACGATGATGTCGACGGCCTGCCGCGATCGCAAGGGCCGAAGGGATGGCCACGCCGTGGCGCTCGAGCAGGGTCCGGCGGGTCGGCTTTCCATGCCCTCTAGCCCTTGTCGGGCCGGCCAGCCCGGATCGACACTGCGCCCACAAGGTGACGCAGGCGTCCCGGGAGCGATGGCATGGCTGGGCGCTCGGGTTCCGGGTCAACGTCACAGGCGGTGATCGAGGCCGCGTCAACCGGCGGTATCGTGCGGTCGCTCGTCGCGCTCCTGATCGTGACCCTGGGGCTGGTCATGGTGACCGGGCTCTACGGCGTGCTGGGCTGGAGCTGGCTCCTGTGGAGTGTCGTCGGCGTCGTCGCCGGTGCGGTCGCGGCCCGGGCGTCCCGGGCCTGGATCGTGTTCGCGGGCATCGCCCTGTACGAGGTCGCGGCGATGGCGCTCGGGCTGCCGCGCGACGACGGTCCATTCTGGTTCGTCGCCGCGTTCGCGGGTGGGCTCGTGTTGGGCGCCGGCTTCATCGCGGGCAGCCAGCTGACGCTCCGCCGTTCGCCGGCTCGCGCGGTCGCGGAGGCCTGGAGCGGTGCCGGCCGCGGCCGGCGCCGCGGAACGCTGGCCGTGACCGCCGTCGTCCTGGTCAGCCTGGTCGGGTACACCGGCTACATCGGCCAGATCGGGTCCCAGGAGTTCGTCCACCCGGCGGTCCACGACCCGGACTGCCGGACCCCGGACCTGCTGGGCTGGGCGTACGAGGCCATCAACTACGACCGCGCCGACGATGCCCGGCTGGCCGCGGCGAACCCGGACCGGACGGCCTGTGCCTCACAGGGAGCGGCGGCCGGCGACCAGGTGACCAGCTCGGACGGGATCCGGCTGGCGGGCTGGTACGTGCCGGCCGCGAGCGGGGTGGGTCCCACGGGACCGACCCTCCTCGTGGTCCCCGGCTGGAAGACGAACAAGTCGGGGGTGCTCAAGTACGGCGCGCCGTTCCACGACGCCTACAACCTGGTCTTCGTCGACCTCCGCAACAGCGGCCGGAGCTCCGGCACGGAGACCACGATGGGCCTCAAGGAGCAGCGCGACGTGCGGGCGATGGTCGACTGGCTGGTCGCCACCAAGCACCCGACGTGGGTCGGCGCCGTCGGCAACTCGATGGGTGCGGCGACGGCGCTGGCGGCCGCGATCGACGACATGCGGATCCGGGCCCTGGTGCTCGATTCGGCCCATGCCGGGATCGTGACCTCGATCGGCAATGTCCTGGAGACGGAGCACGGGCAGCCCGCGCTGCCCGGCAGCTGGGCGATCATCACCGCGGTCTCGCTGGCCGTCGGCGGGGACGTGACTGCGATCGATCCGGTCCGGCTGCTGACGCGACTCGGCGATCGGCCCGTGCTGCTGATCCAGGGGACGGCCGACCTCGTCGACCCGCCGACGGAGGCGTCGGACCTGAACTTCCACGCGGCGCTGGCCGCGGGGACCACGGTGGAGCTCCAGTACTGCCAGGGCGCGTCGCACGGCAAGGTCATCGACACCTGCCCGAAGGCGTGGGCCAGCTGGGCGACCTCGTTCCTCGCTCGGGCGCAGGCGCCCTGAGCCGGCCGTGGCCCCGGGGTGATTCGGCTGGCCGGGCCCCGGGGCGGCATGCCGGTCAGCGCAGCCGACGCACCATCTCGACCGCGTCGGCGGGCGCCCCATCCACCACCACGGCCAGCCTCCGAACCTCCTCGAAGCCGCACCGTACGCAGAACGCGACAGCGTCGGGGACCGCCATGAGCGACAGGCGGCGGTAGCCCTCCGCGCGCGCGGCAGCCGCGCATTCGTCGAGGACGCCTGCGGCCAGGCCCTTGCCGGTGAAGTCGCCACGGATCGCCAGGCTGAGGACACGGGCCGCGTCGGTCCCCGGCACCAGTTGGCGGGCGCCGCCGGTCTCCGTGGCCGCGGCCGGATCCCGGTCGCGCCGGCTCCACGCGCCGAAGGCGAGCGGCAGGTCGCCCATGGACACGATGAAGCCCGTCCCATCCGAGACGAGCATCCGGTCCAGGCTGGCCAGGTGGCGGATGGGGAGGGGAGCGGCCAGCGGGCCCACGAAGCCGGGCAGGACGTAGCGGGCCGCGCCGGCCAGCAGGCCGTCGAGCAACTCCCCATCGCCCAGCGTGGCGGGTCGGATCTCGGGGATTCGGAACTGGAGGGGGCCCACGGGGGGAGTGTAGACGGGTGGCCCCTGCGCTCGCGCCGTCCGGCACTGGCCGCAGGCCGGTCGCCGGCCCACGATGGAGGCACGAAAGGGGGTCGTGCATGCCACGCATTGCTCGACTGTTCACGTTTGCCGGCCTGGCCGGCGGGTCGGCCTGGCTCATCGACGCCCGGCGGCGGGCCACCGAGCTGGACCAGCCAATGGGCGAGGTCATGGGCCGGGACTTCCGCGGCTTTGTCACCCATCGCTTCAACCCGGTGGTGATGGCGCTGGGCCTCGTGGGTGGCCGGCGTTCGGCCTGGGGCCTCCTGGAGCACGTCGGTCGCACGTCGGGCTCGACATACCACACGCCGATCCTGCCGATCGAGCACGACGATCACGTCTTCGTCCGCCTCACCTACGGCGAGGACGTGCACTGGGTGCGCAACGTCCGGGCGACCGGCCACTGCCGGATCCAGCACCACGAGGCCATCTACGACCTGGACGAGCCGATGGTGGTCAGCGGCGACCGGGCGCCATTCCTGCCCCGCTGGGCGCGCCCGATGCTGGCCAACCGGCAGTACCTGCGCCTGCACGTCCTGGACATGGCCCCCGGCACCTTCGCCCACCCGAAGGCGACGGTCGAGGTGACCGCTCGCGTCGGCGAGCCCCTTGCCCTGGTCCACCCGACGACGCCCGCGCCCGAGGACGCGATCACCCCGTCCTAGCTCCCGGGCAGGTTCCTGGGGCCGGCCGGGCTCCAATGGTGATGGCCGCGCGGCCATCACCCGGGGCCCGGGCGGCCGGCGTCCCACCGCAGTCGCCGGCAGCACGGATCCTCGCCGCGTCGCGATACGATGGGGGCAAGCACCGTCAGGCAGCCGGTCGAGGGCGCCGGCGCCGAAGGGCGGGTTACCAGAGGACCCCAATGGCCGGTTTCACGCCGTTCAGCAGCAACTACAACGACCTGTCGGACGAGAACGGCTACCAGTTCGAGTTCCGATGCGACATCTGTGGGAGCGGCTACCGGAGCGAGTTCCAGCGCTCGGCCATGGGCAGTGCCGGTTCGCTCCTGAGCGGCGCCGGCAACCTGCTCGGCGGCTTCCTGGGCGGGGCCGCCGGGGCCGCCCGAAACGCCAAGGACTTCATGGACCGGGGCGCGCGCGATGAGGCGCTCAAGAAGGCCTCGGCGGAGATCATGCCGCTCTTCACGCGCTGCCCCAAGAGCAACAACTGGGTCGACCAGACGTGCTGGAACGAGGCCCGCGGCCTGTGCGTGAACTGCGCGCCCAAGCTGGCCACCGAGATGGAGGCCACCCGCGCGCAGGTCGAGATCCAGCAGATGCAGGAGGCAATGCAGACGCAGCAGGTCTTCTCGGGCGACCTGGGCGCCAGGAACACGGTCTGCCCCAACTGCGGCAAGCCGGTGGGATCGGAGAAGTTCTGCTCCAACTGCGGGGCACCCACCGGCCAGAACAAGTGCTCGGGCTGCGGCAACGACATCGCGGCGGGGGCGCGCTTCTGCGGGAACTGCGGCAAGCCGACCTGAGCCGCGGGCCCGACCATCGGCCCGCTGTCGGCCCCTCGCGGGAGGGACGGGTCAGCGGGTGATCCTGGGATGAGATCCGAGCGAGGCGGCGGCGACGCCGCCTCGCGGCGTGTCAGCCGGCGATCGTGCCGCACACGGTGCAGAACCGGGCGCCCGCGACCAGCGAGCCGCCGCACCCGGTGCAGAACCGGCCGGCCGGCGCCGCGGCGGGTTGCGGCGTGGACTCCTTGGCCGGCCTGGCCGTCTGCGTGGCGGCGGGCGTGCCAGTCGCGGCCGCCGGTGCGCCGGGCTTCGGCACGGGGGTGCCGCAGCGCTGACAGGCGGCCCAGCGCGGATCCTCGATGATCGCGCTGCAGCTGGCGCAGCGCATCGGCGCGAACGGGTCCTTGGCCTGGCAGAAGGGGCAGGCCGCGGCGTCGCGCATGATGAAGTTGGCGCACCGCGGACAGGGCACCTTATAGGCTGGCATTGGTCGCCTCCTGGTCGCCGTCACCGGCGTCTTCGCTCTGGTCTGCTCCGGCGGCCGTGACGGCCGCCTCCTCCGTGGCGCGCCCGGGCCACTCGGCCGCCTCGTCTCGGGCAGTCGTGTGCCAGGCGATCAGGTCATCAAGGGCCTTGGCCCAGCGGGTTGGGTCGTCGTGGACCAGTCGGGCGACGAAGCGCCGACGGGCGGCGGCCAAGCCGGGCAGGGCCGCCAGGGCCAGGCGGTAGCGGAGGTACCGGGCGCTGGCCAGCTGGGCCACGGGCAGCGCCATGGGCTCCCGGAGGAAGCGGGCATCGATCAGGGCGGCAGAGATGTCGCGGGCGGCGGCCGCGTGCTGCTCGGCGATCGCGGCCGGCCCCTCGCCCGAGTAGGTCGAGCGCGGCGCCACCCGGAAGAGGTACGTGGCGTGGGCGCCTTCGCTGACCAGCTCCAGCGCGATCAGGTTGCCCGGCAGCGCGACCAGGTACCACGCCCTGCGCGTGTCCGAGCCGGGCCGCTCCGGCGCCAGGGCGAACCAGCGCACGTCGGCCCCGCCCCGCGCGAGAAGGTCCCGGAAGCTTGCCGCGAAGGTCGGCTCCGTGAGCACGGCGCCGTCGATGCGGGCCAGCTCGGCACCCAGGTCGGCCACCGAGGCGGGTCGCCCATCAACGAGCAGTCGGCCCAGCAGGTTCCGCGAGCCGAAGGGAGCGTCGGGCACCAGGCCGCCGACGAGCGTCGCCGCGTCCCTGAGGGCGCCGTCGCGGAGCTCGCCCAGGCGCTGGCCCCACGCAGTGGCCGCCGCGCCCAGCCCGGGCAGCTCCAGGGTGCCCGCCGGGAGCGTCACGCGGACCAGGCCGCCCGCAGGATCGGCCTCCACGCTCCCCATCTCGCCGCGTCGGATGCGCATGGGCCGGACGGCGTCGTCAACCGGGACCAGCTCCGCCCCCCAGGCATGCAGCGCCAGCAGGGCCACCCCGTGCTGGTCACCGAGGCGGTACTCGAGGAGCGGCAGGGGATCGTCACCGAGCTGGACGAACGCGTCACCGAGTCGTTGGCGCGTCCGACGCTCGCGCAGCTGGGCGACGAGGGTCCCGAGGCGCTGGCCCAACTGCTCCAGGACGACCCGGAGTGAGCCGTCACCCTCGCCCAGGACCAGGAGCAGCGTGCCCTGGCCGATCAGGAGGGTGGTGATGTCGCGATAGTCCGCCATGATCGGCGGCTGCCCGGCGATGGCGACCTCGAACCGACCCGCATCCAGGCGGACCGAGGCGCTGGATGGCGACGAACCGGGGCGCGCGAGGCGGCCCTGGCCGGCGAAGATGGGGGCATCGGTGGAGGCCGGACGCTGGCCGGCACGGCTGGCGGGATCCATCGCGAGAGCGTACCTGCTGCCGCGTTCCGACGCGCTACTGGGTGGGTGGCTGCCGGGCATCGACCAGGTGTGCGCCCGGTGGCAGGGCGGCACGCGCCGCCGCGAGGGCTGCGTCGAGGTCAACCCCGGGATCCGCGTGCAACACGAGGGGTCGCTCGCCCCCGGCCGGAGGTGGCGTCGCCGGGACGGCCCGGGAGGGCAGGTCGACGGGGATGCCGGCCGCGGTAGTGTCGGTCGGGTGGGCCCGCGCCCGAACGTCCTCGCGAACCACGAGCCCGTGATACAGGGCAACGGCAGCGGCCACGACGAGGATGCCCATGGCCGACGCCAGCTCCGACGCGACGCCCGGTCCCCCGACCACGCCCAGGGCGCTTCCGAAGACGCGGTACAAGATGAACGCGGCCGATCCGACCGATGCCGCGAGGCCGGCGCCCAGGACGGCGAGCAGCGCGGCCCGCCGGATTCCCGACGACGCCTCGGCGTCCGGGTTCGCGACCCGGCTGGCCGTCACGCGGGCCCATGCCAGTGCCCAGACGGCGAGGCCAAGGATGGCGTTGGGGAGGAAGGAGGCCAGGTCAAACGCTCGGCCGCCGGAACCCAGCGCGTACCGGTCGCCGCCGATCAGCGCGTCCAGCGCGATCCCCAGCAGCCAGGCCAGGGCCACCGCACCGTAGCCCAGGCCCACGAGGGACCGAACGTGCTGGTCCAACCGAGTTCCGGCTGCGGCGCGTCCCGGCGCCGGGGCCCGTCCCGCCTCGCGCAGGAGCTGGTAGCGGGCATGGACCGCTGCGCCCAGCCACGGCGCCAGGACGACCAGGGGGACGATGGTGGCTCGGGCGATGCCGCCGGGCGGGAGCGAGCCGTCGGCGGCGCCCAGGAGGACCAGGAGCAGCCCCCGGAGGGATTCGCCCAGGCCGCCGATGGTCGCCGACAGGCCTGCCCCGATCAGGATCACCAGGTAGCCGACGCGCATGTGCGAGCGCCGCTCGCTCTCACCCCGCCAGCCGGGCTCGGCGACCAGGCGCAGGGTGTAGACCGCATGGGCCAGGAAGAGCGCACCGGCCACGGCGAGGACCGCGAGTGCGCTGGGGATGGTGTAGTTGGCGTAGTCGTCAAAGCCCGCGACACCACCGGCGGCGATGCGATCCGCGAGGGCATTGGTGAAGCCCGAGACGGCCCCGGTCATCGCCACCAGGGTGATGAGCTGGGCGACGTACAGGTAGAGGCGAGGCCAGAGGACGGCCCCACCGCTGAGCGGCCCGGCCAGCAAATCCACCCGGCGAACCCAGGCGTGGAAGCCCCAGGCGGCTCCGCAGATCAGGATCGTGGCGATCGACCCGGCCGGGTCCCCGATGGAGCCATAGGCCGGCCGCAGGTCCAGGACCTCCTGCAGGATCGAGCGGACCACGTCGATGGCCGCCGTGGCCATGAAGGCCAGGGTCACGGCGAGCACGATCGACACGTAGGCCGCCCGAATGGGGGAGGCGCGCTCCGCCTCCGCCTCGGCGTCCCCGCCCAGCGTGGCTCGGCGGACCAGCCACCAGTGGATCGCCCAGACCGGCAGGCCCACGCCGACGAGGGCGCCCGCGAGGCTCAAGGTCTCGCGGGTGGATCCGCCGCCCAGCGCCGGATCGCCGGCCAAGCCAAGGGTATCCAGCAGGACGGAGAGCAGCAGGCGGAGCCCGCTGGCGAGCACGACCAGCATCACGCCCGACATCGCATACAGGTACAGGCGCCGGATCGTCAGCATCCCGGGTCTCCAATGCGCGTGGGTCGCGTCACTTGTCGGCGTACCAGAACTCGGTCCCCATGAGGAGCTGATCGATCTTCCAGGCGCCTTCCTCGCGCACCATGGGGAAGGTCGTGGTCTGTCGGTAGCGGTTCACGTTCATGCCGCTGACGGCGGTCGTCTCGACGGTCACCGGGACCGTGGCGCTCTCCCCGCTGAGCTTGGCGGGGCTGACGAACACCTGGCGCGACCCGTCTGTCATGAAGCCCTTGGTGCGCAGCAGCTGCGCCTGCTCCGGGTAGGCATCGACTGGTGTCGCCGCCTTGACCCGCGCGCTGAACGCGGTCCATGCGGCCCGATCGTCGCCGGCGTCCCATGCCACCAGGTACGCCTGCACGGCGGCCTCCGGCGAGCCCGGGCCGAACGAGGCGAGCGGCCGATCGCCCTGGACCAGCACCACGCCCACCGTCAGGATGAGCAGGGCGACGATCCCGGCCACGACCGCGAGGAAGCCGCGTTGTCCGCTCATGACGACACCGTACACCCGCGCACAAGGGCAGCCGGGCGGCCGCCGACGCGGCGCCCCGACCGGCCGGCCGCCGGCGTGGCATCATCGCTCTACTGTCGACGTCCCTGGAGGAGCAGCCCACTGTGCCGCCGATCACCGAGCTGACCCGGATCGAACCCGTCCACCTGGCCCGACTCGAGCACCAGGGCATCTTCACCACGGGCCTGCTCCTGGAGGTCAGCGAGACGCGGACCCGGCGCCAGACCCTGGCCGACCAGGTCAAGGCCACCGTCAACGACGTGACCATCTGGCGGGACGAGGCGCTCATGCTCAACCTCGCCGGCTTCGGCCCGGTCGAGCACCAGCTCCTGGCCCAGTCGGGCATCGCCGGCCTGGGCGACCTCCTCCACCTCTCCCTGGACGACTTCCAGGCGCGCGTCCGGAAGGGCGCCGTCGAGCTCAAGGCCGATGCCCCCGACGACCTGACCATGGAGGGCTGGTGGGACCAGGCGCGGACGCTCGAGGAGGAGTGATCCCCGGCGCGCGACGAGCCACGACCGCCGCGGCCGTCCTCGCCGTTACCATGGCAGCGTGACAGACGCCGCCGGCCCGCGCGCCGCTTCGATCGCCGCGGGCGTCGCCACGGCCCTCGTGATCCTCGCCGTGGCCATCCTGCCGTTCATCACGCCCGCCTGGATCGGCCTGGCACAGGATCGCGCCGACGCGGCCGCCTGGACCGGCTACCAGCCGCAGGATGTGCGGACCGCGACCAACGCCCTGCTTCATGACCTGGTTCTTGGCCCGCCAGACTTCGATGTCGTCGTCGCCGGATCGCCGGTCCTGACGGAGCGGGAACGCGCCCATCTCCGCGACGTTCGCGGCGTCTTCGCCGGCCTGGCCGCGCTCGTCGCGGTGGCCCTCGTGGCCCTCGCCGTCCTCATGGCCCGCGCTCGTCGCTCGGCCTGGGCCTGGCGCGCGGTTCGGCGCGGGGCGCTGGGCCTGGTCGGGGTCACCGTGCTCCTGGCGGCCGTGGCGTCCGTGGCGTTCGACGCCGCCTTCGAGGTCTTTCACCGCCTGTTCTTCGCCGGCGGGACGTACGCCTTCGATCCCGCCACGGACCGACTCGTCCAGCTCTTCCCCGACCAGCTCTGGTTTGACACCACCATCGCGGTGGGCGCGGTCATGCTGGTCCTGGCCCTGGCGACTGCCGCCTGGGCAGGGCGCCTCGCCGGGCGTCTCTCCCGCCCGGCCCCCGAGGATGCACGTCGATGAATGGCTGGCCCGTCGCCCGATTGTTCGGCGTGGAGATCCGCATCCACTGGTCGTGGGTGCTCATCCTCGCGCTCGTCGCGGTCTTCACCGCGGCCGAGGTGGAGGCCGCCTCGCCTGGCCTCGACGTGGCCGTCCAGTGGCTGATCGGCGGACTGGTCGCGGCGGGCTTCCTGGCCAGCGCGACCATCCACGACCTGGCCCATGCCGTCATGTCCCGGCGGCGGGGCGTCCCGGTGGAGGCCCTGGCCGTCTCGTTCTTCGGCGGGAGCTCGCCGTTTGACGCCCGGTCGATGGATCCCGCTGACGAAGTGGTCATCGCGGCGGCGGGCCCGCTCGTCAGCCTCATCGCGGGCTCCCTGCTCGTGGCGGCCTCGCTCCTGGTCTCCCTGGTCGGCGGCGCCGCCGTCGAGGCCGTCGGACTCTTCGGCGTGCTGCTGGGGCTCCTGAACATGCTCCTGGGTGCCGTGAACTTCCTGCCGGCCTACCCGCTCGACGGCGGGCGCCTCTTTCGGGCGCTCATCTGGCGGCGGACGGGGGACGAGCGGCGCGGCACGCGGTTCGTCGGCCGAAGCGGGAACCTCCTTGGGCTCGCGGTCCTGGCCGGCGGCCTGGCCGTCTCGATCGGCGACATCGGCAACGGCATGATGATCATGCTGTGTGGCTGGTTCCTGCGGCTGACCGCTCGGGGAGCCCTGGGCCAGGCGGACCTGGAGCAGGCCGCCGATGGGCTCCGTGCCGGCGATGTCATGGAGCCCGTTGGCATCACCATCTCGCCCAGCCTGACGATCGACACCTTCGCGGGCCAGGTCCTCGACGGGGATCCGCCCCGCAGCTCCGTCCTGGTCGCGCACGGCGGGGACTTGCTGGGGATCATCGGCGCCGCCCAGATCCGCCGCCTGCCGCGCGGCAAGTGGCCCACCACCCGGGTGGAGGACGTCATGGTGGCGTGGTCCAGGATCAGCCCCATCGATCTCGACGCGCCGGTCTGGCCCGTCTTCCTGCGGCTCCGCGACGAGGGGCTCGACGGGCTCCCGGTGGCCGGCGACGCGGGCCCGGCCGGGATCCTCACGGCGCGGGCGATCGCGGCCGCGATCCGGGCACGCCAGGGCGTCGCCGGCCCACGATCCCGACGCCCACGGCGATGAGCGGCGGGGCCGCGGACGGCGGTCGCCCGCTCCTGACGGTCGAGCAGGCGCGCGACCAGGTGCTCGCGGCGATCTCGGGGCCCACGCCCGCCGAGACCATCCCGCTGCGCGACGCGCTCTGGCGTGTGGCCGCGGCGCCCGCCACGGCGCGCGTGACGCTGCCGCCATGGGACAACTCGGCGATGGACGGCTACGCGCTCCGGTCGGCCGACGTGGCCCTCGCCGGGGAGGGGAGGCCGGTCCGGCTGGTCGTGGTGGGCGAGGCGGCCGCGGGTCGGGACGCGACGGCATCAGTGGCGCCGGGGACGGCCGTGCGGATCGCCACCGGGGCGCCGCTGCCGTTGGGTGCCGACGCGGTGGTCCCCGTGGAGCTGACGACGCCCATCGACGCGGCCGGGGGCCTTGGGCCGCGCGGCCGGGATGCCACCGGTCCGCTGCCGGCGGCCTGCCTGGTCCATGAGCCGGTGCCGCTGGGTGGCTCCATCCGCCTGGCGGGCAGCGACCTGCGCGCCGGCATGGTCATCCTGGAGGCCGGCACCGTGGTGTCGCCGGCGGTCATCTCGCTGCTGGCCGGCGCGGGGCACGATCGGGTCGTCGTCCATCGCCGCCCCCGGATCGCGGTCCTCGCGACCGGCGACGAGGTGCGGGCCCCCGGCGAGGACCTGGGCACGTCCGGGATTCCCGACGCCAACGGGCCCGGCCTGGCAGCCGCCGTCCGTGCCGCGGGTGCCGAGGCGATCGAGCTGGGGATCGCCGTGGACCTGCTGCCGGTCGTCCTGGAGCGGTTGCGCGCCGGCCTCGCCGCCGGCGTCGATGCCCTGCTGGTCGCCGGAGGCGTGTCGGTGGGACCCTACGACGTGGTCAAGGCGGCCTTCGGCACCATCGGCTCGGTGGACCTCTGGAAGGTCTCGGTGCAGCCCGGCAAGCCGTTTGCCTTCGGGTTGGTCAAGGCGCACGAGGCCGCGATCGCCGGGCCGGCGGCCAGCGCCCCGACTGACGCGCCTGCCGACGCGCCTGCCGACGCCGCGGCCGACGCCGCGGCCGACGGGACGTCCTCACGCCCACGTCCCCTCCTCTTCGGCCTTCCCGGCAACCCCGTGTCCGGCGCGGTGACCTTCGAGCTGTTCGTCCGCCCGGCGATCCGGCGCCTCGCCGGACGGAGGGACCTGGTGCGGCCCACGGATCACGCGGTCCTCGCGGAGCCCGTCAGCAAGAGCGCGGGGCGGCGCGGGTTCCTGCGGGTGGTGGTGGACCGCGACGAGACCGGCCTGCCGGCCAGGGACGCCGATGGCCGACTGACGGTCCGCCTGGCGGGCGGGCAGGGGAGCCACGTCCTGACGGCCCTGGCCGCGGCCGACGCGCTGGCCATCATCCCGGAGGCCACCGACCGCCTCCCGGCGGGCGCGGCGGTCGATGTCTGGTGGCTCGATCAGGCATGATCGACGCATGACAGATGCACGCGGCGATCGGGCCGCCTCGAACAGGCCCGGAGGCTTCATGGACCGCACCCCGCCCACCCGCACCGAGCGCCGGAAGCTCACCCACGTGGACCGCAGCGGTCGCCCGCGCATGGTTGACGTCGGGGACAAGGCCAACACCCAGCGGCGCGCCGTCGCCGAGGGCTTCGTGGCCGTCTCGGCCGAGACGCTCAGCCTCGTGATCGACGGTCGCAACACGAAGGGCGACGTCCTCACCGTGGCCGAGATCGCGGGCGTCATGGGCGCCAAGAAGACCAGCGACCTGATCCCGCTCTGCCACCCGCTGGCGCTGACGGACCTGGTGGTCTCGGTCACGCCTGATCGGGTCGCCGGCGGGCTCCGGATCCGCGCTGAAGCCGCCACCACCGGGCCCACCGGCGTGGAGATGGAGGCCCTGACCGCGGTCACGGTCGCGGCCCTGACCGTGTACGACATGGTCAAGGGCGTCGAGAAGGGCGTCGAGATCCAGGCGATCCACCTGGTCTCCAAGGTTGGCGGCAAGAGCGGCGAGTGGTTCCGGACCCCGGAAGCCGCGCCGGCCAAGGCAGTCCGCAAGCCTGCGGCACGGGCCGCCGGCCGGGTTGGCGGGGGTCCCGCCCGCAAGCCCTGACGGGAATCGCCGGGGAGAAGGGCCAGCACGAGGTGACGGGGGACCGATGAGCGCGGAGAAGCCACCCCGACGGGTGTTTGGCCAGGACTTCGACCTCAGCGCGCTGGTCGTGACCGCCAGCGACGGGAGCGCGGCCGGGCGCCGCGACGACGTCTCAGGCGAGCGGGTCGCGGCGCGGCTCGCCGCGCTGGGCTTCGTGGTCGAGCGCCTCGTGGTCCCCGACGATCAGCCCCGGCTGGAGGCGGCGATCCGCGATGGCGCCGCGCGCCATCGCCTGGTGATCACCACCGGCGGCACGGGCCTGACGCCGCGCGACGTCACGCCGCAGGCCACCCTGGCCGTCATCGACTACCAGGTCCCGGGACTGGCGGAGGCCATGCGGGCCGCCGGGCGCGCAATCACGCCGCTGGCGGATCTCTCGCGGTCCGTCGCCGGCGTCCTGGGTGGGTCCCTGGTCATCAACGTGCCGGGCAGCCCCAAGGCGGCGATGGAGTCCCTGGAGGCCGTGATCGGCGTCATCCCGCACGCGCTGGAGACGCTGGCCGGCCCGTTCGATCACGCGGTCCGGTCCGTCGCGCGGCTGGCCGCCGGCGATCCAGTCGAGGGGGGAGCGCACTGATGTTCGAGACCTTCAGCCACGTCCCGGCCTACCCCCTGGCCCTGCCCGTCTTCTGGGGTGCCTTCGCGCTCTTCGCGCTGGTCGTCGCCCGACGCCTGAAGGTCTTCACGGCCGCCGGCGCCGCGGGCCCGGCCGGCTCGACCCAGATCCAGCGGCGCATCGGCGGCCTCGTTCGCCATGCCTTCCTCCAGACCCGGATGTTCCGCGAGGTCCGGGTGGGGGTCATGCACTACGTCGTCTTCCTGGGCTCCACGATCCTGCTGATCGGCAACATCAACATCGTGACCGGCGGGCTGGTCCAGGCGGTGGTGGGCTGGCCGCTCGGCGGCGCCCTCTGGACGCTGGTGGTCGGGATCCAGAACCTGACCGCGGCGGCGGTCCTGGGCCTGGGCGTGCCGTACTTCCTGGTCCGGCGCCTGGTCGGCCGGCCGTCGCGCCTGGAGCTGGGCCGGACGGGGCTCCAGGTGCTGGGGATGATCACGCTGGTCGTGGGGACGGAGTTCTTCGCCATGGCGTTCGAGGCGGCCGTCCACGGCGACGTCGCAGGGGCCGTGGTCACGAACCTCCTGGCGATCCCGCTCCGCGGAATGGACGCGGGCACGGCCGAGGCCGGCTTCGTTGGCCTCTGGTGGGGCCACATGGCGGTCCTCGCCGTCTTCCTGCTGTTCATCCCCACCAACAAGCACTTCCACGTCTACACGAGCTTCGTCAACGTCTACCTGCGCAAGCTGGCCCCGCGCGGGCAGCTGCCCAGGCTGGACATCGAGGATGAGAACGCGACCTTCGGCCTGCGGACGCTCCAGGACCTTGGCTGGAAGGACCTCCTGGACGGGTTCACGTGCACCGAGTGCGGCCGCTGCCAGGCGGCCTGCCCCGCCCATGCCACCGGCAAGGTCCTGGACCCCAAGCGCTTCATCATGGGGATCCGGGACATGGCCGAGGCGGCCGAGATCACGATGGACCTCATCCCCAACAGCCCGATCGTCCGCCAGGCCTACGGGCTGGACGGGACCACGCCGGCGACGGCCGCCATGACCGCCCGGATCGTGGACACGGCGATCCCGTACGAGGCGGTCTGGGATTGCGTGACCTGTGGGGCGTGCGTGGAGGCCTGCCCCGTGCTCATCGAGCACGTCGACAAGATGGTCGGCCTCCGCCGGAACCTGGTCCTGGAGGACAGCCGCTTCCCGCAGGAGCTCAACGGGGCCTTCCGGAACATGGAGGGCGTGGGCAACCCGTGGGGCCAGCCGCCGGCCGGCCGCACCGACTGGACCAAGGGGCTCCCGTTCGAGGTGCCCACCCTGGCGCAGCTCGCCGCCTCCGGGCGGCTGGGCGACCTGGAGGTCCTCTACTGGGTGGGCTGTGCGGCGGCCTTCGACGAACGCAACCGCAAGGTGGCCCGGGCGTTCGCCACCTGCCTGCATGCCGCCGGCGTGAACTTCGCGATCCTGGGCCAGGAGGAGACCTGCACCGGCGATCCGGCCCGCCGGATGGGCAACGACTACGTCTACCAGATGCTGGCCAGCGCCAACATCGAGACTCTGGACCGCTACGAGATGCGCCAGCACACCATCGTCACGGCCTGCCCGCATTGCTTCAACACCATCGGCAACGAGTACGGCCAACTGGGCGGCGACTTCCGGATCGTGCACCACTCCGCGTTCCTGCGCGAGCTGATCGGCAACGGGCGGCTCCAACTGGACGCCGGCGGCGGGGTGGCGTCGCGCGCGGTCACGCTCCACGACTCGTGCTACCTCGCCCGCTACAACGGCGTGATTGCGGAGCCGCGCGAGGTCCTTGGCGCCGTGCCGGGCCTGCAACTGCGCGAGATGGAGCGGAACGGCCGAGAGTCGTTCTGCTGCGGCGCGGGCGGCGGCCGGATGTGGATGGAGGAGACGTCGGGGACGCGGATCAACGCCGCGCGCACGACGCAGGCGCTGGCCACCGGGGCCACCGTGGTGGCGACGGAATGCCCGTTCTGCATGACCATGCTCAAGGACGGCCTCGCCGCGGACGCCAGCAATGCCGCCGGTGGGGTCACCGCCCTGGACATCAGCGAGCTGCTGGCGGAGTCCCTGGCCGCGCCGCGCGGGGGACGCCAGCTGCCGGTCATCCACTAGCCTGGCTTCGGCCCACGCGTCGGTTTCATACGCCCCACGTAACGTCATACGCCGGCCGTATGACGTTGCAGGGTTAGGGCGGTCGCGGGCGTCGGCAGGGTCCTGGATCGGGCGATTCGGGCCGATTGGCACACATGGTGGCCGCGGGTTTGGTCGGCTTCATGCGCCGCACGGGAGGAATCGGCTGCTTCAGCGGGCCAACCTGCGCCGTGGATCGACTTCATACCTGGGGCGTAACGGCAAGCCGGACCCGGGTCCGCGACAGCCACCGGGCTGCCTGGACCGGGTCGATCCGCGCGGACCTGCGCGATCAGCGCGTCCCTGCTCGACCAGCGCGGACCGGGTGCTACGATCGCCGCACAGTGACCATTGAGTCCGCCTTCCGACTCACCGAGGAGCAGCGGCTCCTGGCGGAGACCATCCACGCGCTGGCGATCGAGCGGATCGCGCCGCGCGCGGCCGAGATCGACCGGACGGCCGAGTTCCCCTGGGACGTCCGCGACCTGCTGGCCCAGCACGACATCTTTGGCCTGGGCTTCCCCGCAGAGCACGGCGGCCTGGGCGCCGGCCTGCTCTCGCTCTGCCTGGCCATCGAGCAGATCAGCCGGGCATGCGCCACATCGGGGCTCATGCTGGCCGTCCAGAGCCTGGGCGCGCTGCCCCTCATCCTCGCCGGGAGCCCGGAGCAGCAAGCCCGCTGGCTGCCGGGCATGGCCGCCGGCCGCACGCTGGTCGCCTTCGCCCTCACCGAGGCCGACGCGGGGAGTGACCCGTCGGCCATCCGGACCCGCGCGGTGCGTGACGGCGACGAGTACGTCATCACCGGCGGCAAGCGCTTCATCAGCCACGGGAGCGTGGCCGACGTGATCGCGGTCTTCGCGCTGACGGACCCCGAGGGCCCGCGCCACCGCCGCCTCTCCTGCCTCCTGGTCCCCGCCAACGCCCCCGGCTTCTCGGTCAGTCGCCTGGAGCACAAGATGGGCATCCGCGGCAGCCCAACGGCCGAGCTGGTGTTCGACGCCGTGCGCGTCCCGGCGGACCACCTGGTGGGAGCCGAAGGCGACGGCTTCGACATCGCCATGCGCACCTTCGATCGAAGCCGGCCGGGCATCGCGGCGCAGGCGGTGGGGATCGCGCAGGGCGCCCTGGACGTGGCTGCCAAGTACGCCACGGAGCGCGTCCAGTTCGGCAAGGCCATCGGCGAGTTCCAGATGGTGAGCGCGATGCTGGCCGACATGGACGCCGCCACCGAGTCCGCCCGGGCGGTCCTGTACCGCGCCTGCGCCGAGATCGAGGCCGGCTCGGACGCCGCGAGTCGGTGGGCGTCCCTGTGTAAACTGGTCGCCGGGGACGCCGCCATGCGGGTCACCACGGACGCCGTCCAGGTGCTGGGCGGGTACGGGTACATCAGCGACTACCCCGTCGAGCGGATGATGCGCGACGCGAAGATCACCCAGCTCTACGAGGGGACGCAGCAGATCCAGCGGCTCGTGGTCGCGCGCCACCTCCTGGGCCGGTCCTGAACCGCCCGGGCATGGTTGCCGGCCCGCCAGTGCAGAGGTAGGGCAAGCGTGCGAATCGTGGTCCTCATGAAGCCGGTGCCCGACCCGGTCGCCGCCTCCGAGCGCCTCCGGCCCGACGGCCGGCTGGACCGGGCGAACGCGCCGGCGGTGGTCAACCCCAATGACGAGTACGCGCTGGAGGCGGCGCTCAAGCTGGTCGAGGCGCACGGCGGCGAGGTGACCCTCCTGACCATGGCCCCGGCCGCCGCCCCGGAGACCATCCGCAAGGCCCTGGCGATGGGCGCGCACCGCGGCGTCCTGGTGACCGACACCGCGCTGGAGGGCTCGTGCGTCCACTCCACGGCCACGGTCCTGGCCGCCGCGCTCGCGCAGCTGGAGTTCGACCTGGTCCTGTTCGGTGTCGATAGCACCGACGGCGGGGCCGGGACCGTGCCCGCGGCGGTCGCGGCCAAGCGGGCGCTGCCGTATCTGTCCGCCGCCGGGAAGATCGAGCCCGATCCCGCGGCCGGCACCGTCCGCGTCCGCCGGATGACGCCCACCGGCTACGACCTCCTGGAGGCGCCCATGCCGGCCCTGATCGTGTGCACCCAGGCGCTGGGCGAGCCGCGCTACCCGTCCCTGAAGGGGATCATGAGCGCCCGCTCCAAGGAGATCCGGACCTTCTCCCTCGCGGACCTCGGGCTGGACGACGGGAGCGTCGGCGGCGCGGCCGCCACCACGCGGCTCACGGGCACCAGCACGCCACCGGCCCGTGGCGCCGCCCGGATCATCAAGGACGCGCCGGCCGAGGCCGCGCGCCAGGTCGTGGACTACCTCGTCGAGAAGTGGATCATCCAGTGAGCAGCACGTGGGTTGTCGGCGAGACCAACGCCGACGGGAGCCTTGCCAAGATCTCCACCGAGCTCGCCACGCTGGCACGCAACCTCGCCGACGCGGGCGGTCCGACGCCCGTGGGCGTCGTGGTCGGCGCGGACCCGGGGCGCGCGGCCACCGAACTTGCCGCCTACCTGCCGCGCGTCGTCGCGGTGGCGGCACCCGACGCCGCGGACCACGCCTGGGCGGCCGTCGCTGGCGACCGGGTCGCCGCGCTGGTCGGCGCGGATGGTCCGGGCTACGTCCTGGTCAGCGCCTCGCCCGACGGCCGCGACCTGGGCGGCACCGTGGCGGGCCTCCTGGGCTGGGGCGTGCTGGGCAACGCGATCGCGGTCACCTGGGCCGATGAGGGCCCGTCCGTGGAGATGAGCGTCTTCGGCGGCCGCCTGCTGACCACCAGCGCCCTCAACGGCGGGCGTGGCGTGATCACGGTGCGCCCCAACGCGGCCGCGGCCGCGGCCGCCGCGGCCCCCGGGGTCGTGGAGACGGCGGCGCCGCCGACGGGCACGCTGCCCGCGGTCCGGATCGTGGAACGCGTCGCCGAGGCCGAGGCCATCGCGCCCATCGACGAGGCTCGCGTGGTCATCGCGGGCGGTCGCGGGGTGGGCGGACCCGAAGGGTTCGGCATCGTCGAGGAGCTGGCCAAAGCCCTGGGCGGTGTCGTCGGGGCCTCCCGGGCGGCCGTGGATGCGGGCTGGATCAGCTATGCCCACCAGGTGGGCCAGACCGGGAAGATCGTCAAGCCACAGCTCTACGTGGCCCTGGGCATCAGCGGCGCCATCCAGCACAAGGTGGGGATGCAGACCGCCGAGACGATCATCGCGGTCAACCGCGACCCCGAGGCGCCCATCGTGGAGTTTGCCGACGTCGTCGTGGTCGGCGACCTGTTCGAGTTCGTGCCTGCCCTGCTCGACGCGCTCAAGGCGCGGCGAGGCGGCTAGGCAGCCGGCCGGACAGGGCGAGAGGGCGAGGCCGCGGTGCCGGGTATCACGCAGCTGATCGTGCTGGCCGTGCTGGTCGTGCTGCTGGCGGCCATGGTGACGCTGGCCTGGCGGGTCGTGCGCTGGTCGGTCCGGACGCGCTCCGTCGTGGCGTTCAGGTCGGCCGTCTCGGACCTGACCGCACGCTCCCAGGCCACAATCGACAAGGCCGCCGAGGCGATCGACGCCGTCCGGCGCGGGGTCGTGCCCGCCGTCGACATTGCCGCCGACCTGGGCCAGGCGCTGACCGCCACGGAGCAGCTGGCCGGGGAAGCCCGCGCCCTCCGCAGCGCATCGGGCGGGGAGGCCATCAGGAGCGCGCTCATCGATGAGCTGGAGCGGGCCGGCCGGGCGCTGGAGATGGTGCAGCACGGGTGCGGCCTGCTGATCACCGCCCGTGGCCGTGAGCACGACCCGGAGGCCCTGACCGCCATCAAGCGTGGCTACCTCAACCTAGTGCATGTCCGCGAGGGGATCGCCCGGCAGGCCGCCGCGGCCGCGGCGATCCCGGTGACCATCCCGCGCTTCCTCACGCGGCGACCCGCGGAGTAGGCCATCGCGCCCGCCCCGGACCGCCTCAAGGAGCCGGCCGGCGGCGCCCATGACAGGTCTCGCGGCGGCCGGGACCACCGGATCTGGTGGTATCCTCGGCCGACACCACCACCGCTGGTGGTGGCACCACCGCTGGTGGTGGCACCATCCCCGGGTGGTGGCACCACCCCTGGTGGCGACAGACAGGAGCGACATGCGCTGCCCCCAGTGCGGTGAGCGTGAGACCCGGGTCATCGACTCGCGGGACCTCGACGACTCGGCCACCATCCGCCGTCGGCGCGAGTGCTCCTCGTGCGGCACGCGCTTCACCACCTACGAGCGGATCGAGGCTGCCCGGCTCATCGTGATCAAGAGCAACGGCGCGCGCCAGGAGTTCGACCACGAGAAGCTCGCGGCCGGCCTCCAGAAGGCGCTGACGCGGCGACCCGTCCCGGCGGGGGCGGCCGAAGCTGCCGCGGACCGGATCGAGATGGAGCTACGGGCCGGCGGCCTCACCGAGATCCCGTCCTCGAGAATCGGTGCGGCCGCCATGGATGCCCTGCGCTCCATCGATCAGATCGCCTACATTCGCTTTGCCAGCGTCTACCAGAGCTTCGAGGATCTCGAGGACCTCAAGCGAGAGGTGGACACGCTGTATGCCCAGCGAGGCAACGCCGGCGCGGCCCCGGAGTAGGGGACCTGGTCCGGTCGCCAGGGCGCGGGCCGGACCACGTACAAGTCACCATCGAGCAGCGACCGTTGAGCAGGGGAGAACCATGAGCGTCCTGTCCGACCGCGACATCCGCCGCGTGCTGGAGTCCGGGCGCGTCGTCATCCGGCCCTACGCGCCGGCCGACCTCCAGCCGTCATCGGTGGACCTCCACCTCGATGCCAGCTTCCGCGTCTTCCGCAACAACCGCTACCCGTTCATCGATGTCCGCGCGCTCCAGCCCGACCTGACCGAGCTGATCCGGATCGAGGGCGACGAGCCGTTCATCCTGCATCCCGGCGAGTTCGTCCTGGGCCAGACGCTGGAATGGGTGGAGCTGCCGGACGACCTCGTCGCTCGCCTGGAGGGCAAGGCGCTGGCGCTCGACACGCCGATCCCGACTCCGACCGGTTGGCGGACGATGGGGGAGCTCGAGCCTGGTGACGTGGTCTTCGACGAGAGTGGGGCGCCGACGACGATCGTCGCCGCCACGGCCCCGATGTTGGGCCGCCCGTGCCGCGAGGTGATCTTCTCCGACGGGACGCGGATCGTGGCCGACGCGGAGCACCAGTGGGTCACCGTGGACAAGAACGGCCGCCGGTATGGCCGGCAGCGCGTGGAGGTGCGAACCACCGACCAGATCGCCCGCACCATCCGCGTCAACGGGGAGATGAACCACCACGTCCCGCTCGCCGGGCCGGTGCAGTACCCGGATCGGGTGGACCTGCCGATCGAGCCCTACACCCTCGGCGCGTGGCTCGGCGACGGCACCACCACGGCGGCGGCGATCACCACGGCCGACGAGGAGATCCTGGAGCAGATCAGCGGCGACGGGTATGCCGTCCGCCGGCTGGCGTACGCGCCCTACCTCTACCGGATTGGCGGGACCGGCGAAACTCGCGACGTCCGCACCGGACGCTACGAACGGAATGGGAGCCTGTCCAGCCGCCTGCGCGACCTGGGCATGCGCGACGGCAAGTACGTGCCGCGGCCGTACCTGGCGGCTGGCCCGGGCCAGCGCCTCGCGCTGCTCCAGGGGCTGATGGATACCGACGGCTACGTGGACGACGTCGCGGGCCGCTGCGAATTCACGAGCACGAACGAGGGCCTCGCGGACTCCATGGTGGAGCTGGCGGCAAGCCTTGGGTTCCGACCCGTCAAGACCGAGGGCCTGGCCACGCTCGATGGCCGCGAGATCGGCCCGAAGTATCGCGTGAAGTTCACCCCGGACCGGCCGGTCTTCCGGCTCGCCCGCAAGCTCGCGCGGCAGAAGTCGGCCACGGCTCGCTTCCACCGGTTCCGCGCGATCGACGCGGTCCGTGAGGTGCCGTCCGTCCCGGTTCGCTGCATCCAGGTGGCCTCAGCGCGCGGCGTCTTCCTTGCGTCGCGATCCTTCATTCCCACCCACAACAGCTCCCTGGGCCGCCTCGGCCTGCTCATCCACTCCACCGCGGGCTACGTGGATCCGGGGTGGAAGGGGACCCTGACCCTGGAGCTCTCCAACGTCGCCAACCTGCCCATCGCCCTGTACGCCGGGATGCGGATCGGGCAGATCAGCTTCTTCGAGATGAGCAGCCCGGTGGAGCGCCCCTACGGCAGCCCGTCGCTGGGGTCCAAGTACCAGGGCCAGTCGGAGCCCACCGCGTCCGCCTTCCACCGCGACTTCCAGTCCGGCCGGAAGACCGACGAGGGCTGAGGGTCCAGGCAAGCCGCGCCAGGGAGGCCGACCAATGTCCATCAACGACGCCGTCCACTGGTCCGACGATCTCGGTGGTGGGACCCGGGTCGCGCTGGTCCAGGCCGGCACGTTCCGGTCCGACGCCGGTGCCCTGCTGGGGCCGGTACCGCGCCTCCTCTGGAATCACCTGGTGGCCGAGGAGATCGACCATGAGCACCGCCTCACCCAGGCGCTCAATTGCCTGCTCGTCGAGACCCCCGCGGGCCGGGTCCTCGTGGAGACCGGGATCGGCGAGCGGTTGAGCGACAAGAACCGGGCGATGCGCGGGTACGAGGGGACGCCCATCGAACCCAAGCTGCGCGAGGCCGGCTTCGATCCTGGCTCCGTCGACATCGTCGCCATGAGCCACCTGCATTTCGACCATGCGGGCGGGCTGCTGTTGGCGGACGGCGCGCGCGCCTTCCCGCGGGCGAGCATCGTGGCCCAGCGGGCCGAATGGGAGATCGCGCTGAGCGACAACTCGCGGGCCGCGGCCAGCTACGACCAGCCCGAGCTGCGCCTGGTCCGGGACTGGGGTGCCGAGGCCTGGGCCGATGGCGAGCGCGAGCTCCTGCCCGGGGTCTCCGTGATCCCCACCGGCGGACATTCCGCGGGCCACCAGGGCGTGGTGGTCCGGGGGACGGGGGAGGGGGCCAGGACGCTGGCCTTCTTCGGCGACCTGTGCATGCGGCCGTGGAGCGCCAACCCGCGCTGGGTGACCGGCTTCGACGACTTCCCGCTCACCTCGGTGGAGGTCAAGGGTCAGCTCTTCCGGCGGGCGGCGGCGGAGGGCTGGATCGTCGCGCTCTCGCACGAGGTCAAGCGTCCGGTGGGCCGGCTGCTTCCTGATCGCGACCGGTTCGTCTACCAGCCCGTCTAGCGGCTGGGCGCGCCAGCGCCCGAGCTCGGCAGGATCTGTGCCACAAGGCCGTCGGCCGCGCCCTGCGTGACGGGCCCGTTGACCACCTGGCGGATCACCCCGTCGCCGTCGATCAGGAACTGCGTCGGCAGGGCGAACACCTTGTACAGGTGGAAGATGTCGCCGGACACGTCCTCGCCGATGGTGTACGGCAGGCCGTAGCGATCCCTGTACCGTCGGCCGTCGTCGGCCGTCTCCTGGACGTCCACGCCGATCACCACCAGCCCGCGGTCCCGGTAGTTGGCCGCCGTGTCGCGCAGCACCGGCGTCTCGGCCTGGCAGGGTGGGCACCAGCTGGCCCAGAAGTTGAGCCAGACGGCCTTGCCGCGCAGGTCGGCGAGGCGCACGGGCTTCCCGTCGAGGTCGGTCAGCTGGAACGTGCTGCCGTCGGCCCGCGCCACGCTGAGCTCCGGGGCCAGCGATCCCGGCCGGAGCCCGGTGCCCGGTGAGCCGATCAGGTAGGCCGTGGCGCGCGGGTCGCGCAGCGTGCCCGCGTCCGTGGTGCCGAGTGGCCTGGTGGCGATGGACAGGACCAGCGCCGCGACCAGGACGCTGCCCAGGGCGAGGAGCAGCTGCCGGAGGCTGAACGGCCCCACCACCTTGCGGCCCACGGTCAGATCGCCGTGTTGAACTGGAAGTAGCGCGGCATGAGCGCCAGCAGGTCGAAGACCATGGCCAGCCCGATGGCCACCACCAGCAGGCCGCCGATGAGCGAGACCAGCCGGCCGTGGCGGACCAGCGGGCCCAGCAGGCGTGGCGCCCGGTCGTAGATCGCGGCGATGACGATGAACGGCAGCCCCAGGCCGATCGTGTACGCGACCAGCAGCGTCACCCCGGCCGCGGCCGTCTCCGACGTGGCCGCGAGGCCCAGGATTCCGCCGAGGATCACGCCGATGCACGGCGTCCAGCCCACGGCGAAGATGGCACCCAGCCCGAACGACGCCAGCCAGCCGCCACGGGTGCTGACCAGGCGTCCGCCCAGCCGCTCGGCAAACGACGGGCCGGTGGGGGCCCCCGCCGCGCCCGTGCCCCCGCGGTTCGGCGCCGCCAGCGCGATGGATCCGGTGACCTGCGAGAGCGAGCCCGCCGCGCCGCTCTCCAGCGGCCGCCACGTCCGCTCCAGGGTGGGGATCCGCAGGATGCCCGCAAGATTGAGGCCCAGCAGGACCAGGACCACGCCGCCCACCTGGCGGACCACGGGCAGGACGTCGACCAGCGGGCCGGCCAGGTAGGTGGCCGTGATGCCCAGGATCGTGAAGACGCCCCCGAAGCCGGCCACGAACGCGAGCGCATGGCGCATGGCCAGCCAGCGCGACGGGCGTCCGGATCCGGCACGGCCCACCACCGCGATCGCCGTAAGCTGGCCGAGGTAGGCCGGGACCAGCGGGAGGACGCACGGGGAGAGGAAGCTCAGGAGGCCGGCCGCGAGGGCGACGGCGATGGTCAGTTGTGAGCCGTCCAGGTCAGCCTCCCAGCGGGGACGCTTCGACCGGCGGGATGCCGCCATCCGTGTCCAGGACGTCGCCCAGCAGCCGTCGGAGCTTGGCGGGGCTGGTGACCAGCTCCAGGTGGCGGTCCCCAAAGTCGACGACCGGGATCTTGTCGAACCAGGCGCGCTCCCAGGCGGGGTCGCTGGTGATGTCGCG
The DNA here is from genome assembly GCA_903822495.1 of uncultured Chloroflexota bacterium. Classification (GTDB taxonomy): domain Bacteria; phylum Chloroflexota; class Limnocylindria; order Limnocylindrales; family CSP1-4; genus CAIJPD01. Next base: position 34,012 of record CAIJPD010000067.1, read on the forward strand.
CTCCTCGACCGCGGGGACCGGAAGGGCCAGCGCGCGCCGGCCCTCGATGATCAGCTCCAGGGCCTCCAGCGCCTCGCGGCACAGGCCGCAGCCGGGCTTGGTGTAGATGATCAGGCGGGGGACGTCGTTCATGGGTCGGACGAATTCTACGTCGGCGAGGCCGTAGGCCAACCTGAGCGCCGTCGGCGCATCACCGGGCGGCCCGGTTTGCCGGCCTCCGGGTCCGCCGGGCGGTACGATGAGCGCCTGCGCCCCCGTAGCTCAGTGGATAGAGCGATGCCGTCCTAAGGCATGCGTCGGCGGTTCGAATCCGTCCGGGGGCGCCAGAAGCAAACCGATGGGGCGTGCGCGAGGTCGCGGGGCAGGCAGGTGCTCGATCTGGTCCCCGCCGTCCTCCGTCACCGTCACTTGCGCCACCAGCGTTCGAGTCAGATCCCGCAGCTGTTCCGGTCCGGCGTTCTCGATCGCGGCACGGAGCGACCCTCCCAGCTCGGCGATGCGATCGAACGTGATCACCTGCTCGGGTTCCGGGACCGAAGCGAGTCCTGCCCACGTCTCCTGCATCCTGGCCCGGTAGTCACCGGGCTCGATGTCCCCCAACTCGAACCGTACTTGAGCCGACTCAGTCGGCCCTTGAGGCGTTGGCGTACGTCGTCGGCGGTCCCGCGAGACAACGGGGACAGGCGCCGACGCAACTCTCCGTGCGCGGCCTCGACGAGGGGCATGGGCAAGATCAGCGCGTGGATTGCGGAGAGCACCGCCTCGTCTGCCCTGGACACTCGAATCGCGGGACGCCCGCAGTCGCGCCACGGGTAGTACTTCCACTCCATGCCTCGCGCCGCCGTCGGCTGGCCTCGGAGACGCCTTCAACAGGGGCAGAGGATCAGGAGGCCGGCCGGCGGGCAGGCGCGAGTCCTGGGTGAGACGCCCTGGTTACTAGCGCCGCGTGCGTTCCGGAACCTGTCAAGCCCGGTGAGACACCCGCGGTCGAAGATTAGGCTCGCGGCACCTCCCTCACCGGTCGGTTGATCCAGACCTCGGCGGGGACCGGCCTTGGTGCCGGCAGGCCCCTGACGAACCGCTCCGGGTGCGCCG
>CAIJPD010000068.1 GCA_903822495.1 uncultured Chloroflexota bacterium
CGCATCGCGCACGCTGGTAATGGTGTCGCGCAGGCCATCACGGGCACCGTTGTATGCCTCGATGGTGGCGACGATCTTGTCGCGCAGCTGGTTGGTGAGGACCGCGGTCTGGCCGATCTCGTCGGAGCCCCACTTCTCGATCCTGGGGGTGACCGGGGTGACCTCGTACGTCAGGTCGTTGTCACGCAGCCGGCTGAGGCCCTCCTGCAGCCAGGTGGCGCACTTGGTGGAGAGCGATTCGAGCGTGGACTGGACGGCCTTGACGCCGTTGGTGATCTGGCTGGCGATGAACATCGACAGGATCAGCCCAAAGACGATGGACGCGACCATCCCCAGCAAGGTCAGGTTCCGGCCAAACTCGAACGTGCCCGTGACCTCGGCATCAATCGCGATCACCTCCGCGGTGTTGGTGGTGATCAACTCGTCGACCGCCACGGAGGCTTTCAGGACCTCGACCCGCGCGGCATCGGCGCCGGCCCGCGCTGCCTCCGTCTGGCCAGCCCGGGCCGCGGCTCGGGCGACGTCGCGGAGCGGCGCGTACTTCGCCATCGAGGTCCGGTACGCCTGGATCTGGGTCACCTCCGCGGGCGCCTTGGCGGTCTGCGCCAGGGCGTCCATCGCCGAGCTGAGCTGGGTGTCCAGCGCAGCGATGTCCTGGTCAACCACGGCCTCCACCGCGGGATCGCCGATGTAGGCGAGCCCATGCTCGACGAGACGGCGCATGTCCACGAGCTGGCTCTTGATGACGCCGAGCTCCTGGATGTGCGCAGCCTGGTCGCGCAGGATCGTGGCCTTGTCGTTGACGCTGCTCAGGTTGACGATGGCGAGCAGGCTGCCAACCGTGATCAGCATGATCAGGATCGTGCTGTTCCCCAGGATCCTGGCCCTGACACCGAGCTTCATCGCAGTGGACTCTCCGGTCGTGTGACGACGGTGGCTGGGCGTGGTGGCCGGAGGGCGCGGCCGCACATTCCCATGCGTCACAAGATCGCGGCCAGTCACCGGCTGGCTATCAGGGTCTCCCCCAGATCGCTGACTCGGTCAGGTGGACCGCGTCCAGCGGAGCGCCGGCGCGGGGTCGCCAGACCGCGTCGCAGCAGCCGGGCCGGCCGGGGACTTGGCCCAGCTGGCGACCGCCTCCGCCACGCGGCCCAGCGGCAACACCCGGTTGGCCAGCCCGGCCTGCGCGACGGCGGCCGGCATCCCGTAGATGGTGGCCGTCGCCTCGTCCTGCGCGTAGACCGTGCCGCCATGGGCCCGCACCGCCCGAGCGCCGTCCCGGCCATCAAATCCCATCCCGGTCAGGACCACCGCGAGGAGCCGCTCGCGCCAGATGGGCGCCACGGAGATCATGGTCACGTCGGCGGCCGGGCGCACGCCGTTGACCGGGGGGAGCTGGACCAGCTGCAGTCGTCCGCCGCCGGAGGCGATCAGGTGGACGTCACCCGGGACAATGACGAGCTCGTCCTCGATCAGGACGTCGCCGGGTCGAGCCTCGGCCACGGGCATGGCGCAGGCAGCATCCAGCCGGACCGCCAGCGACGCCGTGAACCCGGGGGGCATGTGCTGGACGAGGATCATCCCCGCACCCAGCCGGGGCGGCAGCCCCTGGACAAACGCCTGCAGCGCCGCCGGTCCCCCGGTGGACGACGCCACCACGACCAGGCGGCGGGCCGGGATGTTGGACCGCGGGCGCTCGGAGCGCTCGGCGCGCGCCGCCGGAGCCTGGGCGGGGCCGGGCGCCGGCTGGTGGCGTGCGGCGGCGCGCTGGCGGTGGGCGAGGAAGGTGGCCTCCGGCATCGCGACGGCGGCGTGCAGCTTGGCGACCAGCTCGGCCGCGACGCGCCCGATGTCAATCGACAGGGACCCGCTGGGCTTCCCGACAAAGTCGATGGCACCCGCCTCCAGGGCATCGAATGTCACGGCGCCACCGGCGGAGGTCAGGCTGGACAACATGATGACGCGGGTCGGGGTCTCCACCATGAGGCGGCGCAGCATCGAGAGCCCGTCCATCACGGGCATCTCCACGTCAAGCGTGATGACGTCGGGGTGCAGGGTCCGGGCGGCATCCAGGCCCAGCTCGCCGTTACCCACGGCGCCCACCACCTCGATCCCGGCCTCGGTCAGGAGGCGCGAGAGGGCGTGGCGCATGAATGCCGAGTCATCGACGATCAGGACTCGCATGGTCGGGGCTGCTCCTTGCCTTCAGGGGGGCTGGCTCGCGGGTCGCCGGGCGTGCCTGGGATGCTGCCCGGCCGCGTCACCGCCAGGTCAGCCCAGGAGTTTGTCCACGGCACCCAGGACGCGATCGGGCGCAAACGGCTTCACCACAAAGTCGCGAGCACCGCGCTTGATGGCGTCCATGACGATCGACTGCTGGCCCATCGCCGTGATCATCGCCACGCGGGCGGCCGGATCAGCCTTGCGGATCTCCGTGAGCGCTTCCAGTCCATCCATCTCGGGCATCGTGATGTCCATGAGGACGGCGTCGGGACGCTCGCGGATGTACATCTCCACCGCCACGCGACCGTTCTCGGCCTCGATCACCTGGTGACCGGCCTCGGTCAGCAGCTTGACGGCCCGGAGGCGCATGAACGCCGCGTCGTCGACAACCATGATCTTTGGCATGGTCGCGGTCTTCCTTCCTGCCGGGCGGTTGGTCCGGCATCCCGCCCACGGGCGGGCTTCCCTGATCGCGGGGGACGCCGCGGGCAACGTGATGAATGCGACAGGGGTGCTTCAGAGAGTCGCCACCGTCGAGACGCTCTTGACGAGGAGTCGGCCGGTGCCCACTTCGAGTTGAACGGTTCGCCCGGCGCCGCCGCCCAGGTCCCTGGCCAGGAGCCGCAGGCCCCGGGATTCGAGCCCGCTGATGAGCGCCTCGCCGTTGCGGCGCCCAATCTCCAGGCCGCCCGACAGGAGCGCGAGCATCGCCGCGCCGCCGGCTGCCTTGAACTGCGCCCGCCGGAGCTGGCCGCCCTGGCGCACAAACGCGTCGAGGAAGATGCCGAGCCCTCCTTCGATCGTCTTGACGGGTGGTCCGCCGACGGATCCCGCGACGGGCCCGCCCGGGAGCATGAAGTGGGCGAGCGCCCCGGCGCCGGAGATCGGGTCCCACGCGCTGAGGGCCACGCACGAGCCAAGGCCGTAGGCCACCAGGATCGACCTGGGGTCGCGGCTCAGCACCATCTCGCCGATCCCCGCGACGAGGAGCTGCGTCAGGCCGGGGGCGCCGACCTCGGCCTGCGACGTGCCGATCATCCGTTGACGCCAAGCGCGCTCAGGAGCGTGGCCACGGACTCGGCCCGCGGCAGGATGAGCAGGGCCCCCTCGATGGCGTTGTAGCCCCTGATGAACACCGCACGGGCGGCCAGCACCTGGTCGGAGTCCATGCTGAGGTCCACGAGCACGGTATCGAGGATGGCGCCTGCCATCTCCACGACGACCTGCGGGACGGTGGGCATGACGGGTTCGTGGAGATGCATCCCCAGCTCGTTCAGGAAGGCCGAAATGGTGACGTTGCCGACCTCCATCAGGGCGGACATGGAGAGCGGGTCCAGCTCGAACGGCCGGGTCGGGTCGACCGGCTCGTCCGCATCGGGCATCTCCTCGCCCACGCCCTCCAGGAGGATCCGCGCGAGGTCGCGCGCGCCGTCCGGCGGCAGCATCAGCAGCGCGTGGCCGGACAGCGAGCCGGTGATCCCCAGGTAGATCCCCACCACCACGCGATCCGCTCCACCGGCCATCGCGATCACCTCGGCCGGCGTGCAGCGCCGGACGTCCGGCGACGCCACGATGATCTCCTGGCCCGTCATGCCCGCCAACGCCAGTCCGGCCTGCATGAGCCCGAGCGCGAAGGTGCGCTGGAGGATCGACTCCTCGACGGGCGACAGGGTGAGCACGGGGTTGACTACCTCGACGGCGCGGCTTGGGGCCTGGTGGCGCGGACAACGCGCTCACCGGGGGTGTCGGCCGTGGGAGGGTGGGACTGTAGGACGAGACCCGGGATCAGCGCCGGTAGCGCGCCATCTCGTTGAGCATCTTGCTCACGGAGTCCGACGGGATCATCCGGACCAGGCGGCCCGCCTCGTCCACGACCCGGACGCTGAGGTTGCGCGATTGGGGGTCGACGTCAAAGACGGCGTACATCCGGACGATCATGGCCCCCACGACGACCGCGACATCGGGGCCCGCCGCGCGGGCGAAGCCGTCGAGGCGCGAGGCGCCGACCATGGCCGGATACCGCATCTCCCCCAGGACGGGGGCCGTGACTGCGGCTCGGATCGAAGCGGACTCGGGGTCGCTGGACATGGTTACACGGGGAGTCGGCCGGCTGGCTGGAGAACTGTAGGGGGCCGCGGATTCTAGTCCTTGGGGTCGATCAGGCCCATCCGGTAGGCGAGGATCGCCGCCTGGGTCCGGTCCGCCGCGCGGAGCTTCCAGATCAGGTTCTGGACGTGCTTCTTGACCGTGTCCTCACCGATCGTCAGCAGGCTGCCGATCTCCTTGTTGGTCAGGCCCTCGGCCAGGAGGCGCAGGACGTCCTGCTCGCGCGGTGTCATCTGGAAGGCCTCCGCGCGCTGCCGCGCGAGGAGGTTGGGCGTGGGGTCGGGCGTGTTGACCGTCGCGAGGGCGGCCCGCAGGAGCCGGCCCTCCACCACCATCTGTCCCGCGGCGACATTCCGGATGGCCGAGATGACGCCGTCCGCGGTGGTGTCCTTGAGGAGGTAGCCGGCGGCCCCGCGACGGATGGCCTCCATCACCTGGCGCTGATCGTCGTACAGCGTGACCATCAGGACCGCGACAGGCTGGTCCAGCTCCTTGAGTCGGTCCAGGCAGCCAAGCCCGTCCACACCCGGCATCCGGATATCCAGCAGCACCACGTCCGGGTGGAGGCGCGCGGCCAGCTCCAGGCCGGTCTCGCAGCCGTCGGCGCCGCCGACGACCTCGATCCACTCCGCCGCCGAGAGCATCGCCTCGAGCCCGCGGCGCGCCATCTCATGGTCGTCGATCAGGAGCACGCGAACCGGTCGATCCATGGCTTGTCTACGCTCCAGCCAGCCGGATCGCAACCGGGTCGACTGGCTCCAGACGCCGCCCGGGCCTGGCGCTGCCCAACCCCGGGTCCAGCGGCACCGAGATCCGGACGGAGGTGCCCAGGCCGGGGCTGCTCCTGATGGTGGCGCGGCCTCCCAGCCAGCCGGCCTGGTGGCCCAGGCCGACGAGGCCCAGGCCCTGATCGGCCGACCGGACCGTCCCGGCAGGATCAAACCCGATTCCGTCGTCGCGCACCACCACGACCGCGCGGCCGCGCTGCTGACCAAGCTCCACGGTGATCGTCGTGGGCCGCGCGTGGCGGACCGCGTTGCTGATGGCCTCCAGGGTCATCCCGTATATGGCCTGCTCGACCGGGGCGGGCATCCGGGGCAGGTCGCCCACGACGGCCGCCGCAATCTCCGTGCCCTCGGTCATCCGCTCGAGCCGGCCGCGCACCGCCGCGCCAAGCCCCAGCTCCTCGAGGCCGGGCGGCAGGAGGTCGCCCAGGACGGCGCGGACCTCAGCGATGGCCGCCAGGAGCATCTCGCTCGCCGAGGCAAGGTGCCGTTCCGATGCTCCGGCGCCCGCGCGGTGGCGCGCGGAGAGTGCCGCTGGATGATCGATCGCGGCTCCGCCCGCCGCGACGGTGCTGGCGACCGACGCCCGTGCCGCCTCCAGGAAGCGATAGGCGCTGACCATGGACTGCGCGGCCGTGTCGTGGATCTCGTGGGCGACTCGGGCGCGCTCCGCGTCGCGCGCCCGGAGCACCTCCCGGGCCAGCCGCGCCACCTGTCGCTCGCGCCGGGCGAGCTGCGCGCGCTGACGCTCCGAGGAGCGGTACAGGGAGCGGAACTCGCCGCTGGAGACGATCACCTGGGCCAGCGCCGTCGTCGCGGCGCGCCGGGCGTCGGCCGCCCGGTCGCGCTGGCGGACCTGCCAGTCGTGCAGCACGTCCGGCCGACGGAACCGGCGGGCCGCAGCCAGGACGGTCAAGCCATCCGGGCGCGGGGCCAGCCGGGCGGCCCGCCGGAGGACGGCAGGATCCAGGTTGGTGAGCCCCGCGGCCGCCGCGGCCTCCCGGGGCGTCGGCCCGGCGATCCGCAGGACGCCAATCCGGGTGGGTCGGGCCGACGACGCGTGGGCGTCAGGGTCATCGGGGATGGGGAACGCCAGCAGGCGAACACCCGCACGGCAGCGATCGCCGGCCGCGCGGTGCGTCCGCACGACTCGCCGGACGGTTGCCTCCGGGCAACGGCGGCAGAAGGCCAGGCCGGCGTCCGTCGTGCACATCGCCGCGCAGAACGGGTCGCCGTCCTCCCAGCCCGCCACCAGCGCCGGGGACGTGCCGGTGGGCAGCATCGCCCAGATCTGGGCGCTCTCGAGCAGAAGATCGACGGCCGAGGGATCCATTGCTTCGCAGTCTACGCGCGGGGCCGCCGGGATGACACCGGGCCGAGTACCAGGACCCCCCAGTACTTTTGGCTCACCAGCCGATAGCCCATCAAGGGTAGATACCGATACCGAAGCGGCTCCCCTCAGCCGAGGATGCGGACGTCGTGGGTGCAACTGAAGGCCCCACCGAGATCCGAGGGAGCCGCCCCGCATGAGCGTCTTCGACACCATCAGCATCGCAGCCTCCGGGCTCACCGCGCAGCGGCTCCGGATGGACGTGGCCAGCTCCAACATTGCCAACGCCGATTCCACGCGGACCGCGGATGGCACGCCATACCAGCAGGAAAGCGTGATCGTCGCCGCGGCCCGGACCACGGCGTCCAGCAGCGCCCTGGGCGTGCAGGCGGTCGCGATCGTCACCCCCAACCAGGGTAGCCAGCGCGTCTTCGATCCGACCAACCCGGACGCCGACGCGGCCGGCTTCGTCTCCCATCCCGACGTCAACATCGCCGCCCAGATGGCCGACATCATGGGCGCCGCCCGGTCCTACAGCCTCAACTCCACGACCTTCCAGGCCGCGAAGCAGGAAGCCATGGACGCCATCGAGCTGGGACGGGCCTAGGCCATGGCGGGCATCGGGCAGATCCCGGGCATCGGCGGCGCCGGAGCGCTCTCGGCCGCGAGCGGCCTGAGTGCCCTGGGCGGATCCGGCAGCGCGGCGTCGCAGCTGGGCAACCTGACCGCCGGCATCTCCGGTGATCCCGGGGGCCTCGCCGGCGTCGGCGCCACGGCCACCTCGGGCCAGGGGTTCGTCGACACGCTCGGGTCGGCCTTCAACCAGCTCAACACGCAGATCACGGGTGCGGATGCGGCCATGGCCGACTTCGCCGCCGGCGGATCCAGCGATCTCCACACGGTGATGCTCCAGATGCAGGAGGCATCCATTGGGCTCCAGGTGGGGATCCAGGTCCGCGACAAGCTCCTGGAGGCATACCAGGAAATCATGCGACTGCAGCTGTAAGCCGCCCGGTCAACGAGGCATCTGATGATCGAACAGTTCCAGCTGCTGCTTGGCCAGCTGCCCCTCGCCCGCAAGGCCGGGATCGCAGTCGGCGCCGGGATCTCCGCCCTCCTGCTCGTGGCCTTCGTGGCCTGGGCGGGGCGACCCAACATGCAGCCCGCCTTCACCGGCCTGTCGACGACCAACGCGGCCGCGATCAGCGCGGCCCTGCGCACCGCCAAGATCTCGTTTGAGATCGCCGATGCGGGCGCGACCATCCTGGTCCCGGTGGCCTCGATGTCCGAAGCACGGGTCGCCGCCGGCGCCGCCGGCCTGGGCACCGACGCCGCGACCGGCTTCGAGCTGTTCGACAAGAGCAACTTCGGGATGTCCGAGTTTGACCAGCAGGTGACCTACCAGCGGGCGCTCGAGGGCAAACTGACCACCTCGATCCAGGCGATGGGCGGCGTGAACCGGGCGACGGTCTCGATCGTCTCGGCCAAGACCGGGGTCTATGCGGGCCAGGACACCTCCGCGACAGCCTCGGTGATGCTCACCATGAAGGACGGCCAGCCGGCCAGCACGGCGATGGTCAAGGGCATCGTGAGCATGGTCTCCGGCGCCGTGGCCGGCCTCGCAACCGAGAACGTGACCGTGGTGGACGAATCCGGGCGGCTCCTCGCGGGACCCGCCGTGGACTCCGCCTCCGACGCCGCCGCCATGCAGGCCGCGGTGGAGCGCCAGCTGGACGCCAAGGTCCAGACGCTGGTGGACCTGGCCCTCGGGCCCGGGCATTCGTCCGTGGCCGTCTCGGCCACCCTGGACATGGACAAGGTCGAGCAGACGATCACCACCGTCACCCCGATCACCACCAGCAACTGGACGCCGACCAGCGTCCAGACCATCGAGGAACGCTACGACGGCACCAGCACCAGCCTGAGCGCGGGGATCCCCGGCGCCCTGTCGAACGTGCCCGGCGTGCCCACCTACCCGACGGCCAGCAGCGCGCCCAAGGCCAGCGCGGGGGCCAGTGCCGCACCCGCCCCCAGTGCCACCGCGGCCGCCAGCGCAAAGCCCGCCGCCAGCGCGGGCGCCGGCTACGTGAAGTCACAGCAGACCGTCAACTACAACAACTCGCAGACCGTCGAGCGGGTCATCAAGACGCCCGGCGGCGTGCAGCGCCTGAGCGTCGCGGTCCTCGTCGACAAGACCGTGGCCGGGTCGCTGGATCTGCCCGGACTCCAGGCGTCGATCGAGGCGGCCATTGGGGCCACCACCGAGCGCGGCGACGTGGTCTCCGTGACGGCGGTCCCGTTCGCCGCGCCGGCCATCATCGAGCCGACCCCCTCCGACCTCGTGGGGACCATCCTGGCGCTGGTCGGGCCCATCCTGGCCGGCCTCGCGGCGCTCGTGATGGTCTTCCTCGTCTGGCGCAACGTCCGGTTCCTCCAGGGCCGCGCCGACGACATGCAGATGGCCGTCTCCATGCCGCAGCAAGGCCTGCTGGACTCATACAGCCCGAACGGCGGCGGCGGGCCGCTGGCCGCGATCGCCGACCTCGACCGGTCGCCGCAGGCCAAGGTCCAGGAACGCCTCCGGATGGTCGCGGCCGAGAAGCCGGATGCCATCGTCGGGCTGATGAATGACTGGCTGCGCGAGGACAACCGCCGATGAGCGACTCCGCGCTGACCCTCACCGGAACCCGGAAGGTGGCGGCGCTGCTGATCGCCCTGGGCACCGAGCCGGCGGCGAAGCTCCTGGCACGCGTCTCGCCCGACCAGGTCGACCGCATCGCCCTGGAGCTGATGCGGACGCCCAGCCTGGATCCCGCGGTCCGTGACTCCGTGCTGGAAGAGACCTATGCCGGCGTCTTCTCCCACCTGGGCTCCCTGCCCGGGGGCGAGTCGTACGCGCTCGACCTCTTCAAGGAGGCCTTTGGTGAGGGCAAGGCCACCGAGCTGATCGCGCGCGTCCAGAAGTCGCAGGTCCAGGTCCCGTTCTCGTTCCTGCGCGACGTAGACCCGGTCCAGATCAAGGACATGATCATCGGCGAGCATCCGCAGACGATCGCCCTGATCCTGGCGCACCTGGAGCCGCGGCTGGCCGCCCACGTGATCATCCTGCTCGACCACGACCTCCAGGTGGAGGTCGCGCGACGGATTGCCCTGACCGACACGACCACCCCGGACACGCTGGCCACGGTCGAGGGCGGGCTCCGGCGCCGGATGTCGGCCGTGGTGACCGAGGGCAGCCAGGTGGGCGGGGTGCGGCCGCTGGCCCACGTCCTCAACCAGGTGGGACGGAGCGCCGAGCGGCAGATCCTCGGTTCCCTCGCGGAGCAGGACGCCGCGCTCGCGGAAGAGGTCCGGCGCTTCATGTTCGTCTTCGAGGACATCGCCCAGGTGGACGACCGCGCGATGCAGCGGATCATCCGCGAGCTCGACGTCAAGGACATCGCCCTCGCCCTGCGCAACGGGACGGACGCGGTCAAGGAGCGGTTCTTCAAGAACATGTCGCAGCGCGCCGCCGAGATGCTCCGCGAGGAGATGGCCCTCACCCCGCAGGTCCGGATGAAGAACGTCGAAGAGGCCCAGGGCCGGATCGTGGAGATCATCAAGCGTCTCGAGGATCAGGACGAGATCGTGATCAGCCTGGGTGGGTCCGACGATGCCCTCGTCTGATCGCATCTTTGGACGTCTCCGGCCCGACACGGCCCGACCGCCGACGGGCGCGGACGTCGGCACGTCCGGCGCGGGCGCGGCAGTCCACCCGGCGCCCAGCGGCTCCGTGCTCCAGGGCCGCCGGCTGGGGGCGCTCCCCTATCCCGGCGACGCCGGCGACGCGGCCAAGGTCGCGACCACCTCCGCGAACGGCGCCGCCGGCCGGCCGCTGTCGCTGCCCGGCCGCGACGGCTACCCCGGCACCGCGGGCGACGCCGATCCGGACGGCAGCACACCGGCCCTCGAGGCAGCCAGCCTGCGCGAGCTGGTCCGGCGCGCCGAGGCGCGCGGCTACGAAGGCGGGCTGGCCCGCGGGCAGGCGGAGCTCCGCGTCGCCATTCAGGCCGCCGGCGCGCTGGCGGCACAGATCGAGGCGATGGCGCCCAGCGAGACCACCGCCGTCGCCCAGGCCCTTGCCGTCATCTCCACCGCGATCGCGCGCCGGATTGTCGACGCCGAGCTGCGCACGGACCCCACGGTCCTGGTCCGCTCCCTCGAGGCCGCCGTGGCCACGATCAACGGCTCGCCGGAAGCGCACGTCCTGGTCCACCCCGACCAGCTGGGGCTGCTCCGGTACGCGTGGGAGAGCACACACGGCACCGCCTACCTGGGCAAGCGCTGGAGCTTTGACGCCGACGCGTCGCTCCCGGCCGGCGGCTGCGTCCTCCGCTACGAGCATGGCGTCGTCGCCCTCGGGCTCGAGGCGCAGGCCGAGGAGATCGCGGCGGCCCTCGCCGACATCCTGCCGGGCCTGCCCGGCGCCCGCGAGGAGCTGGAGGTAGATCCCGAATGACTGCCCCTGCCGCCGTCCCGCCCACCATCCGCGTGATCGATCAGCTGCTGGGCGTCATCGAACGCGCCCCGCGGTTCCGGCCCACGGGCTCCGTCGTGCGCGTCGTGGGGACCACCGTGGAGGCCGCTGGGCTCAACGTCCGGCTGGGCTCCATCTGCTGGATCGAGCTGGAGCACGGGCACCTGGTCAGCGCCGAGGTCGTCGGGTTCAAGGACGGCCGGATCACCATGGTCCCCTTCGGCCACCTGTCGGGCGTGCGTCCCGGCTCCATCGTGCGCGTGCGCGAGCACCAGTTCCGGGTCCCCGTGGGCCCCGGCGTGCTGGGCCGCGTGCTGGACGGCTTTGGCCGACCCATCGACGGGCGTGGCCCACTCAACGCCGTGATGCAGGACGTGGGCGGCGAGGCGCCGCACCCGCTGACGCGGGCGCGCATCCGCACACCGCTGGCGACGGGCATCCGCGCGATCGACGGCCTGCTCACCACCGGCAAGGGCCAGCGCCAGGGGATCTTCGCTGGCTCGGGCGTCGGCAAAAGCACGCTCCTCGCCATGATCGCGCGCCATGCGTCGTCGGACGTCAACGTCATCGCGCTGATCGGCGAGCGGGGCCGCGAGGTCCAGGAATTCATCGACGAGCAGCTGGGCCCCGAGGGCCTGGCCCGCTCCGTGGTGATCGTGGCCACCTCCGATCAGTCGGCCCTGCTGCGTATCAAGGCCGCCGAGGTCGCCACCTCCATCGCGGAATCGTTCCGCGACGCCGGCAACGACGTCCTGTTCCTGCTGGACTCCGTCACCCGCCTCGCCATGGCCCAGCGCGAGATCGGCCTGGGCGCCGGCGAGCCGCCCGCGCTGCGCGGCTATCCCCCGTCGGTCTTCTCGTTCCTGCCGCGGCTCCTGGAGCGCGCCGGGAACACCGACCGCGGCACGATCACGGGCTTCTTCACGGTCCTCGTCGAAGGCGACGACATGACCGAGCCCATCGCGGACACGGTCCGCTCGATCCTCGACGGCCACATCGTGCTCACCCGGGCCCTCGCGGAACGCAACCACTACCCGGCCATCGACATCCTGGGCTCCGTCTCGCGAGTGATGCCCTCGATCATCGATGCCGCCCACCTCCGCATGGCCGGGGCATTCCGCTCCTCGCTGGCGGAGCACGACTCGGCCAAGGACCTCATCGAGGTGGGGGCCTACGCGACGGGCTCCAACCCCGCGATCGACCGGGCGATCGAGCTCAGGCCGGCCCTCGAGGCATTCCTGTGCCAGGACCGTGACGACTGCTCGACCGTGATGAGCGCGGTGGCCGACATGGCCCGCATCGGCCTCCTTGCACCGGCGGCCGCCGCGGGAGGCGCCCCGGCAGCGGCCGGCCGCGTGGCCCAGGGGGCTGGGACGAGCGCCAGCGCGGCTGATGCCGGTATCGGCGCCGCGCCCGCGGGCCTGCAGCTGGCGGGTCTCCGATGAGCGGCCGCGGCCGTCTCGACGTGGTCCTTCGCCAGCGCGAGCTGGACGAGCAGGCTGCGCGCATCACGGTCGCGCGGACCCTTGCTGCCCACCAGCTTGCGGTTGCCGACGTGTGCCGGGCGCGCGACCTGGTCACCGCCGCCCTCGACGAGATGGGCGCCATCCAGGTCTCCGCCATCGGGGCGGGCGGACGGACGGCCGGCGACCTCGGCGATGCGGTCAACAACACGCGCATCGCGGAGCAGGAGCTCTTCCGGCTGGAGACGACGGCCCAGGACGCCGCCTTTGCGCTCCGGGAGTCGCAGGCCCGACTCGCGGATGCCAGCCGGCGTCGCGACGTGGTGGAACGGCTCCTCGAGCGGATTGCGGCCCAGGCCAGCGTCGATGCCCAGCGGCGCGAGGACGCCGCGCTGAACGAGATCGCCGGGATCAGGCACGCCCTGAATGCCTTCAGCGAGCCATTCGGGGAGGCGACCCTGTGAGCGGCCCGCCGATCATGCCGGCTGGGCTGGGCGACGTGCTGGCCCGAGTGGCCGCCCTCGACACGCGGCTGCGCACGATGGATCCCGGCTGGGCCGGGCTGGGCGGCGACCTCTCGTTCCCGGCACTGCTCACGCCGGCGGCCGGCACGAACACGGCTAGCGCGATGGTCGCGTCCGCCCCGGCGACTCCGGGTACCGCCTCGGCGACTCCGGGTACCGCCGCCGGTGCGCCGGTCGGCGCCCCTGCCGCGATGGGGCTGGCCGGCACCACCACCATTGCCTGGGCGCCTCGCCAGGTCCTGCAACCGGCCCCGATACCCACCACGGCGATCAGTCGGACTGGTGGCGCCTCGGGCCCCCGGGTGGTCCGCGGTGGATCCACCGCGAAAGCACCGGCCTGGACGGGACACCTGGTCAACCCCCTCCCCCGCGGGAACGTGACGCTGCCGTTCGGCCCGACAACCTTCGCCCTGGAGCCGGAGGCCACGGTCGGCGGCATCTCGTACGCGCACTTCCACGACGGCCTCGACCTGGGGGCTCCGCTCGGCAGCCCCGTGTTTGCCGCGGCCGACGGGACCGTGATTGCGGCCGGACGCCAGTCCGACGGCGCGGTCGTGGTCCGGATCCGCCACGCAGACGGGAGCGTGACCGTCTATGGCCACCTGGATCCCGCCCTGCCGGTCGCAGCAGGCGACTCGGTCACGGCCGGGCAGGCGATCGGCGCCGTCGGCCTCACCGGCAAGACGACCGGTCCGCACCTTCATTTCGAGCTGCTTGTCGACGGCGTCGCGATCGATCCCGCGCCGGCCATCATCCCGGAGGGCAATCCCGCATGAGCCTCCTCGTCGATCGCACCCAGGCCGCGCTCGAGGCGGCACTCGACGGCCTGAGCCGCCGCCAGAGCCTGATCGCGTCGAACCTCGCCAACATCGACACGCCCAACTACCGGCCGTCGTCGATCGACTTTGAGTCCGCGCTCCGCAATGAACTCGACCAGGCCGGTCTCGGCGGACTGGGTACCGGCCCGGGCCTCACCGGCACCGGCAGCATGACGGGCACGGCCATGCGCCCGCCGTCGATGGGGCCGAGCGCCTCGGCCGGCCTCCTGGTGACGACGGCGACCGGGCTCCCGGCGGCCGTGGCGGCCGGACCGGGCATCGCCAGCCAGTCGTTCGACGGGTCGTCCCGCAACGACGCCAACACCGTGGACGTGGAGTCCGAGATGACCGCCCTCGCCGAGACCCAGCTCCGCTACGGGGCGGTCGCGAAGCTGGTGACCGGCAAGCTGACCATGCTGCGCAGCGTGGCGTCGGGCCGATGATGATCAACGCGATCCCGCCCCTCCTCGACGTCCTGGGGGCGCCGTCCGCTTCGGGCACGGACGGGGAGGCGTGCGCTGCGCTCACCGACGTCCAGCACGCCGGCTCCCTGCCCGGTCTCCCGGGCGCCGCCGTCGACGCGCCAGTCCTGTTGGGGAGCCCGGATGTCGACGCCTCTGGCGCCAGCGCTCGCCCCGGCGTCTCGGTGGGAGGCAAGCGCACGACCGGGGTGGACCACGCGGCGGCAAACGCGTTTGCGGATGTGCTGCTCGAGACGGCCCGCGGTGACCATGCGGTCAGCGATGCCGGCCGGCCCGTGATCACGCCGCCCGACGTAGCGTCCGCCGTCGATGGCGATGACGAAGCCGATTCCGCGTCCGGCATCAGCGCCACGTCTGGCTCGGCGGCCGGCAGCATCCCGGCTGCGATCCAGGCCCCTGAGGCTCGCTCCGGTGGGCTGGACCACGCCTCCCACGACGTGATCACCATTCCTGGCCAGGCGCTGCTGGACGGACTCCGATCCCGCCTGCCCGGCCCGGCCCAGGCAGCGCTCGAGGGCCACGCACCGACGGGGACGCAGGCCCCGACCGCGGGCGAGGTCCGGGCGACCCACGAGACCGACGAGGCCGACGAGACCGACGAGACCGACGAGACCGGGGAGACCGACGAGGCCGACGAAGCCGGGGAGACCCACGGGTCGGTTGGCGTCGAGGACCCGGATGACGATGACGATGACACTGGAGCCATCCCGGGCACCGACCCGGTGGCCAACCCGGGCGTCACCCCGCTCCCGACCGGAGTTCCGCCGCTGTCCGGTGGCTACGGACTGCAGTTCACCGACGCGCCACCCAGCGCCATCGACCCCGTCGCCGACGGCTTGCCCGCGCCGACGGTGGCGCCGCACGCACGCCCGCGCTCGCGCGACCATCGCGTTGACGGCGCCACCAGCCATGTCCGGGAGCACCGGCTGACCCACGGCCACGCCACGGCACGGCCGACGGACGGGATCGGACCGATCTCGACGGTGGACGGGCCCCAGGGCGGTCCCAGCGTCACCGCGGTCACCCCGCCGATGACGCCCGCTCCGACCGGTGCCGGTGGCCAACCCACCGACTCGGCCGCCGGGGAGGCCGCGATGCTGGTCACTGCCCCCGCAGCAGGCATCCCGCACGCGGCGCACCACGAGGCCGCCACCGGACCGGCCGACGTCCGGACTCCGGGCTCGCTGGCCCGTGATACGGGTTCCCGCGCGCCCCGCGCGATGCGCACCGCGACGTCCGACGCGAATGCTGGCGAGATCGACGAAACGGAGCGACCGGCGATCCGTGTCTCCCGCCCCAACCGGTCCGATCGCACCGCCCCGGAGGAGGGCACCGACGCCTCTGCCCCGCCGGCATCCGTCGGCCTGCCGCTGCCGCCGACCGTCGAGGCAAAGGTAGCGAGTTCATCCATCCCCGCCGACGCCCTGTCGTCGCTGGACGCCGTTGGCCGTGCGACATCACTGGCCCGCCAGGCACCCCTCGCGGCGGGGGCGCCCCGTGCCTCGGTGCACGTCGCGGCGGCGGCGACCGTGGCCCAGGCCGGGCCTGGCTCTACCACCCCCACCAGGCGTCGATCTGCCGGAGTGCCCACCGCCTCCCGGACGGCCGCCGCGTCGCTGGCCGACCTGTCCGCGTCGCCTCGCGCCGCGGACACGGTAGCCACCCGGGCCGGCAGGGCCGCCGGGGTCACTCGTGCCTACCGCGACGCCGCACTGCCGACGTCAACCCGTGCGG
Organism: uncultured Chloroflexota bacterium; assembly: GCA_903822495.1. Taxonomy (GTDB): domain Bacteria; phylum Chloroflexota; class Limnocylindria; order Limnocylindrales; family CSP1-4; genus CAIJPD01. The sequence goes on from CAIJPD010000068.1 coordinate 15,982, forward strand.
CTGAGGCGCAGGCGTCTGTGGTCGCCAGCGCCGCGGGGCGTGCCGTCCGCATGGCCGACGCATCCGCGCCGGCTATCGGCATGCCCTCCGCGGCCACGCTGGAGCCCGCCGTGGCGCCGTCCATCACGGTCGATCACACCAACGCCGCGACTCCGCTCGCACCCGCGCCAAGCGCGAAGGAGCCAATGGCGTCAGATGCGCCGTCATCGCCCGAGGCCGCGCCGGCGGACATCGCCCAGGCATCGGCGCCCGCGCCGGTGGCGAGAGCGGCGGCGCCGGCAGCGGAAGCCCCGGCAGCCCCGATCCTGGCGGCGACGCCGGCATCGGCATCAGCGGCCCCGATCGTGGTGGCGGCACCGGCGGCGACGCCGGCATCGGCATCGGCAGCCCCGATCGTGGTGGCGGCACCCGCACGGGTTGCGGCAGCGACAGCGACGGCCGGATCCCCAGCAGCCCCGATCCATGCGGCAGCGCCCGCACCGACGGCGAGAGCGGCGGCGGCGGCGGAAGCCCCGGCAGCCCCGATCCTGGCGGCGACGCCGGCATCGGCATCGGCATCGGCATCGGCAGCCCCGATCGTGGTGGCGGCACCCGCACGGGTTGCGGCAGCGGATATCGCCTCGATGGCCCCGGCAGCAGCAGCGCCGGCATGGGCACCCGCACCGGCGGCGGCAGCGGCGGCGCCGGCATCGGCACCGGCGGGAGCAGCGACGCCGGCCCCGGCAGCCCCGATCGTGGCGGCAGCCCCGGCACCGGTGGCGGCAGCGGACATCGCCTCGATGGCACCGGCGGCAGCGGCGGCGGGAGCCCCGGCAGCCCCCGCTGTGGCGGCGGCACCCGCACCGGCGGAGGGAGCGCCCGCACCGGCGCGGGCAGCGGACATCGCCTCGATGGCACCAGTGCCAGCAGGTGCACCAACGGCACCCGCACCGGCGGTGGGAGCAGCGACGCCGGCCCCGGCAGCCCCCACTCTGGCGGCGACGCCGGCCCCGGCGGCACCCGCACAGGCAGCGGCACCCGCACAGGCGGAGGGAGCGGCGGCGGCATTGGCGCCCGCCCCGACAGCGGCCGCCCTGGCGGAAGCCCCGGCAGCCCGCACGGTGGCGGTGTCATCCGCACCGGTTGCAGCAGATCAAGCAACAGCAACTGTGACAGCGCAGGCACCGGCCACAGTGGCGGCCGCGGCAGCATCACCGGCCGTTCGGCCAGCTCACGACACGGGCGCCCTCGGAGCCGCTCGCCCAACCCAGGCCCCGAGCCGCCAGCTCGACGCCTCGTCAGAAGCTGCAGGCGCCGGCATCACCGCCCAATCGGCCAGCGCCGCCCGGCCGCGCCCCGTCGAATCGGTGCCGATGAGCCAGCAGGCCCCCAGAGGCGCCACGCCGGAATCAACCCCCAACCAGGCGAATGCGACCGAGATCGCGGTGCCCGCCGGCCCGGTGACTCCGGCGCTTGTCGACACGCTGGCGACAGGACCTACAAACAACGAAGCCACGACCAGCGGACTGCCTGCCGCGGCACCGACCGCACCGGCTGCCGCTCTGGCTGATGCGCCGGCCGACCCACTGGCTGCCACTCCGGCTGACGCCGTGCCGACCGCACTGGCTGCCGCTCCGGCTGACGCACCGGCTGCCGCCGTCCATCGCGCGAACGCGGCCGCGGTCAGCGCGACCCCTGCCCTGCGGGCGACGGAGCCCAGGCGCGCCAGGCCCACCGCGGCGGCTCCCGCCACGGCCGGAACGTCCAGCGCACCCTCCGAGTTGGCCAACCCTGAGCCTGCATCCGGCACGGAACACGCGCCCGACGCGACCACGCCGGTCGCCGCGAGCGTGGGACGGCCGGCTCAGGTCAGCCCAGCCGCCGCAGCACCGCTCACGGAGACCATCCGGACCACGCCACCCGCAGCGACCAGCCGCGGCGACGACGTTGACGCCGTTGCGCCACGCGCCACCGTTGACGGGCCCGCTGCTTCAGGGAAGCCAGTGACGGCCAGCGAGCGCAATGCGACCTCGGCCGCCCCATCCGCCGTCCTGCCCACGCAGCCGGTGATCCACGAAGCCGAGACGGCCAGCCCCGGGACCACACCGCCCGCCCCCACCCGCGCCGGCGACGCTGTCGCGACCACCAGCGCCCGGAGTGGCATCGTGCCGCCGTCGGCGGGAGCGCCTGCCGCACCTGTCGACGCCGCACGGCCAACCCGTTCGGCCGCACCCGAAGCCAGCAACGCGACGTCGCCCGCTAGCGCCGTCCCGACCGCGGGCCGTCTCCCGACGGCCGAGCCTGCGTCATTCGAGATCCCGGCGGCCGGAATCCCGACGGCCGAGCCCACGTCGCCCAAGCTCCCGTCACCCGCCAGGGTGGACGCCGCCCGCGGCGTGGCATCAGCGGCTCCGGAGCGCCGGGTCGATTCGGCAGCGCCCACGGCGCAGGCACCACGGTCCGACTCGGCAGCAACCGCGTCCGCCCGGCCCATTCGAGCCAACCGGGCCTCTGCGCACGGTGCCCAGTCGTCGTCGGCCGGCGCCGCGCCAACGGCCGCCGCGCTCGAGCAGGCCCGGGCAGCTGGTGCTGCGTGGACAAGCCGCACCGGAGCCGCCGACCCGGCCCGCGGCGCCGGTCCTTCCCGCGAGCGCCTCGGCGCCAGGGCCGGCGTGGATCCGGTCGGCTCCCCGGTCGTCGCGGGACCCGTGGCCCAATCTTCGATCGCCCCCGCGGCCGGCATCGAGCGGGCCGCCGATCCGGCTCCCACCGAGGTCGCGCCCCCGTCCGCCGCGGGGCCCACGGCGGACGGCATCGTCCGCCTCCTGGATCGCGTGGCTGGTCGCATTCGAACCATGGCGAGCGGCAACGGCCCCGGCCTGGAAGCCAGGGTCCACGACCCGGAGCTGGGCACGGTCCGCGTGACCGTCACCGGCCCGGCCGATCAGCCAGTCCGCGCCGAGCTGGTAGTCGCCGATGCGCGAACCGCGGCGGCCCTCGCCCGGGTCGCCGACGATCCCAGCGTCGCACGGAGCCTGGCCGGCATCCAGCTGCACATCCGCGTCGAGTCCACCCAGGTGGCCGCGTCCGCCATGGCATCCGGCCTCGGGGGCTCCCACGACCCCGCCCGGGATTCCCGCGGCGGCCAGGGCCAGCCGAACGACGGCTCGACGTGGACACAGGCGCAGCCGCAGGGCCAGGGCCTGCCGTCGAACTCCCATGCCGGTGGCCAACCCGACAGCCGGACTCGCCAGGGCCAGGACGCCCCGCCGCCGGCGAACACGCCGGGCACGCCCCGGCAACAACCGGGGTTCGGCCCCACCACCACCGCCGATCCATCACCCGCGTCGCGCCGCTGGCTCGACGTCCGGGCCTGACCGCCACCACCTGAAAGGAGCGATTCCATGCAGATCGAACCGACCAGCCGCGCCGCCACAAGCGCGCTGATCGGGGCCGCCTCCGAGATCGGGACGTCCGCCGGCGCGCTGGCGGCCGGAGCTATCGACCAGCCATCCACGACGTCGAGCATGTTCGGCCTCAGCCAGGACAGCTTCTTCAAGCTGTTCCTCACCGAGCTCCAGAATCAGGACCCCACCCAGCCGCTCGACAACAAGGCGATGCTCGACCAGCTCGGGCAGTTCACGATGATCGACACCCTGATGGCGGTCCAAAAGACCATGCAGGGCGTCCAGCTCGGACAGGCCTCCGGCCTGATCGGCAAGCTGGTCACCGGCAAGGACCTCGCTGGCACTCCCATCACCGGCGTCGTGAGCGAGCTCCTCCAGTCGTCGGGTGTCGTGACCCTCCTGGTCAACGGATCCCAGGTCAAGCCGGATGCCATCACCGAGGTCGGGCTTGCGCCCACCGTGGCCGCGGCAGCCCCGGCCACGAAGCCCGGCACCACCCCGTGAACCCGATCAGCACCCTCCAGGGCATCGCCGCGAGCCGCCTGACCGACCCCGTCGAGCGGATCGGCTCGCCGCTCGCGCCGTCAGGCCGGCCCGCCGACGCCAGCCTCCCGCCGGGCGCGGGGAGCTTCGCCGATGTGCTGGCCGAGACGACCCGGGACCCAGCGGTGTCGCTCTCCAGCCACGTCCAGCGCCGGATGGAACAGCGCCAGATCCAGCTGGGCGACGACCAGCTGGAACGCCTGGGCAAGGCCATGGACCTGCTGGCCGCGAAGGGCGGCCGACAGTCCCTGGTGATGCTCGACGAAGTCGCCTACGTCGTGCACATCCCATCACACACGGTCGTGACGGCCGTGGGGCCGAACGATCGAAAGGAGGCTGTCTTCACCCAGATCGACAGCGTCGCCATCGCCTGACGGCGGCCGCGGGCCGTCGCCATCACCACGTCCGCCGCGTGCACCGGGAACTCTGCTGGACCTCCCTGAGGGGGCAGACCCGGTCGCGGACAACCAAGACCGGTTTCAGCCTTCCAAGGAGATCCCGATGCTTCCGTCCATGTTCAGTGCCATCTCCGGACTGCGCGGCCATCAGATCATGCTCGACGTCATCGCGAACAACATCGCGAACGTCAACACCGTCGGCTACAAGACCGGCCGTGTCAGCTTCCAGGACATCCTGTCGGAGACACTCCGCGGCGCCACGGCACCCAGCGGCAACCTGGGCAGCATCAACCCGGCACAGATCGGCCTGGGCATGACCGTCGCCGGCATCGACATGATGATGACGCAGGGCAACCTCCAGTCCACCAACAAGCTCACCGACATGGCCATCCAGGGCGATGGCTTCTTCGTCCTCGCCGACGGCGCACAGCAGTCCTTCACCCGCGACGGCGCGTTTGACATCGCGGTGGACGGCTCGCTCGTCAACCCGGCCAGCGGCCTCAAGGTGCAGGGCTGGGCGGCCGACGCCCAAGGTGTGATTGATACCACCGCGCCCATCGGCTCCCTCGCCATCCCGATCGGCCAGCAGACCACCGCCCAGGCCAGCACCGCCATCACGATCCGCGGCAATCTCGACGCGAACGTGGCTGTCGGCGCCACGGCCAGCACGTCGATCTCGCTGTACGACTCGCTGGGCGTGGCCCATGCCGTGAAGGTCACCTACACCAAGGCAGCCGCCAACTCGTGGACGTGGGCTGCCGCGACCGATCCCGCCGACACCGGCGCCTCCACCCTGAGCACGGGCACCATCGACTTCACCAACGCGGGCCAGGTCGACCCGCTCAACCCGCCGACCGGCACGCTCTCGATCGCGCTGACCAATGGCGCGGTTACCCCCCTCGCGTTTGATCCCGCCCTGGTCCCGGCCACGCTCGACATGACGTCGATGACGCAGTTCGCCGGCACCAGCGAGCCTCTCGGCGCGGCCGACGGCTTCGCCAGCGGCACCCTCGTCACCTTCGCGGTCAACAACGGCGGCGAGATCACCGGCGTCTACTCGAACGGCCAGACCCAGGCCCTCGGGCAGATCGCACTCGCCACCTTCCTCAACTCGTCCGGCCTCCTGCGGGGCGGGCAGAACATGTTCAACGAGTCGAACGCCTCCGGCGGCCCGTCGATCGGCATCCCAGGGTCGGGCAGCCGCGGCGACATCACCACCGGCTCCCTCGAGATGTCGAACGTCGACCTGGCCACCCAGTTCACCGGGATGATCACCGCGCAGCGTGGCTTCCAGGCCAACGGGCGCGTGATCACCACGTCGGACGAGGTGCTCCAGGAGCTGGTCAACCTCAAGCGCTAGGCCAACCCTTCGGGGTTGCCATCCAGGGGCGCGGGCCACCCGGCCCGCGCCCGCTCTTGATCGAAAGGATCACCCGATGACTGCACGGTTCGCGCGGGCCACGCTCGTAGCGGCCGTGCTCCTGGGCACCTCCGGCCTGGGCATCGTCCGCGCGGAGGCCACGGGCGACCTGTACGTGGGGTCCGTCAGTGGCGTGCTGGAGGTGGTCACGGCGCCACCGGACGTCCTGAGCATGGTGCCTCTGCTGCAGGCCGTTGGCGCAGTCGAGATCCGCGCCGACGGCCGCGAGCTGTACGCCGTCACGGGCGACCGGAGCATCACGCGCCTCGACCTTGAGTCCATGGTCCCAACGCCCGGCGTCGAGTTGGCCGCCGCCATCACTGACCTCGCCGCCCCACGCGGTATGCGTCTGGTGGCCGCGCTGCCGACGCTGAGCCGAGTGGCCGTCTACGACATGCTCACGGGCGCGAGCAGCCTGGGCCAGCCGCTGCCGGGTGCCGTGGACCGGCTGGCCGCGGCGCCGGACGACAACCGCGTCGTGGCGACGGCCATCGGTTCGTCATGGGTCGTGGTCCTGGACCCCGCCACAGGCACCATGGGGAGCGCCAACGTGATGGGCGCCGTCCGCGCCGTGGCGGTCGACGAGCGGGCCGGCCTAGCGATCGTCGCCACCAGCGCTCCGGACCGGCTGCTCAGCATCAATCTCGATGACCTTGCCGAGATCGCCAACGTCGTCCTGCCCGGCGCGCCCACGGCGATCTCGCTCGGCAACGCCGACGTCTTCGTCGCCATCGATCGGGCGCTGTTCGCCGTCCCGCGCCACCCGGGAGTGCACGACGGGGCCACCCCGCCGCCCACCCTGGCCCGCCGCTGGGCGACACTGGCCCGACCGGCCAGGAGCCTGACCTCCAGCAACGACCGCACGCTGGTCTACGCCATGGAGACCGACCGCATCGAGGGCTTCCACACGGCCGATGCGACCATCTCCGCGAACCCGGTGGTGGCCGCCCGGACCGTCGTCCTCGTGGGCGTGCGGGCGGCCGCCGACATCGTCGCGATGCCCGGCGCGCAGCCCCTGGCCGGCTCGCCGGAGAACGGGGCCATCGCCGTGGAGGGAGACGGCGGTTCCGGATCGCTGGATGCGACGTCGGGCGACAGCTCCCCGCCGGCAACGGATACGGTCTCGGGGGGCGCCTGGCGGATCGCCATGGCGGCCATCGTGCCGGTCGTGATCCTGGTCGTGCTGCCACTCCTGGCCATCGGCTGGCTGGTGATCAGCCGGACAGACCCGGAGCGAGGCGGCCGGAAAGCTGGCCGCTGACCAGGCGCCTGCGCCTCCACGGCCCGGCGTCCCCGGGCACCGCGTCGCGCCGAGCTCCGGGAGGCCGTGTCGTCCAGGCGATGGGCGCCACGTCCGGGCCACAGGCTCCACCCTGGGCGGCGTGCGCACCAAGGGTGGCCCGTGACGCCGGCCGGTTCCGGGTGGCGCTGGCCGGGCCCTACAGCAGGGGCGCGGTGGCGCGACGAGGACGACTGGCCTGGCCGCGCCGTCCGCGGCGCGTGTCGCTAGGAGACGACGTCGAAGACCGAGAGCAGCTCGGCGTATTCCTCCACGACCTCGGGCACCCGGCGGGCCCACCGCTCGGCACTCACCCCGACCGCCTCGAGGGCGGTCGCGACGTGGGCGGCGATCTGCTCCGGGTCGTCGCCGCTGCGGGCGTTGAGCTCGCGCACGATCCAGTCGCTGGCGGCGGCGACCGCCGCAAGCGTCCGCGGCTGCGGGTCGTGGTGGCCCGCGAGGACCTCCCTGATCGCCTCGGGCAGGTGCCATTCCTCCGCGAACGCCCGGCCGACCTCGGTATGGGTCGTGCCGCGCAGGCGGAGCTCCTCGTCGAGCGAGTCGAGCAGGCCGGCCGAGCCCATCACGTACTCGGTGTACTCGTCGTCGCGCTCGTCGAGCAGGTAGATGCGACCCAGGTCATGGAGCAGGCCGGCCGCAAACGCCTCGTCGGGCGAGGCGATCCGGGTGATGTCGGCCAGGGCGCGACAGACCGCGGCGGAGCGCACGGCGTCGCCGAGCAGCCGCGCCGCGGCAAGCGATTGGCGCGGTGTGCGACTGGACGCCTGGCGGCCCGTGATCAGCGTGGCCAGGACCAGCTGGCGGAGCATCGTGTCGCCCAGCAGGATCACGGCGCGGTTGAGCCCCACGATGGGGACCCGCGGGGCGTAGTAGGCGGAGTTGGCGAGCCGAAGCACGCGCGCGGCCAGCGCCGGCGAGCCCTCGATCAGGCGCCCCAGCCGGAGGGCGTTCGAATCACCGCGGCGGAGGGCCTGCTCCAGGCGGAGCAGGCTGGGCGACGGGTCGATCGACTCCGTCCGGCGGATGACCCGGAGCGCGACCGCGGCCGGCGAGCTCGCACCGGGCGCGGCGGCCGCCAAGGTCGCGCCCAGGGGGGCGGTCGGAGCTGCGGGGAGCTGGAGACCGGTCAGGCCGTTCATCGAGTGAGGTATCGGTTCGGATGGCCCGCCACTTGAGGTCGACCCGTGATGGGTCTTCACGTCACCGTCAGGCCACCGGGGCGGACGCCGGGTCGCCAACGCGCAGGCATGATCAGTGCTCGCGGGGTGCGGCGGGACCGTCCTGGAGCGCCTGCAGCACGGCCGCGGCCGGGTCGCCGCCGGCGCCCACGTGGACGTCCAGCTTCATCTGCCGGAGCATCTGGGCCATCGGCGGTCCCATGTGGTTGGCCACCACGACCTGCACGCCGTGGAGCAGGAGGAACCGGGCGATCCGGGCATGGTGGCCACCCTCGCTCCCCTCGTCATGGAGCGCGTCCCAGCCCACCGGGAAGACCTCCCAGCTGGCGATCGTTCCGCCCTCCACGCGCGCGACGGCCACATGGGCGGCCTTGCCCCAGCGCGGATCCAGCTGGCTCCCGTCAGCACTGACAGGGACGCAGGCGATGACCGGGTTCGTGGTGGTGTTCATGGCGTGGATTGTCCCACCGCGACCGGGCGGGCCGCCCGGAGGCCTGGCGGCCCGCCGGCCCAGCGGACTGCCTGGCGGCCCGGCAGGCGGCGGCGCGGGGCGCTACCGTTCCCCCGATGTCCGCAATCCTCATCCTCAAGCTGATCCTGGCGCCGATCCTGATCACCGTGGCCAGCCTGCTGACCCGGCGGTTTGGGCCCCGGGTCGGCGGTTGGCTCGTCTCGCTGCCGCTCACCTCGGCGCCCATCCTCGTGATCCTGGCGCTCGACCAGGGCCCCGCCTTCAGCGCCTCCGCGGCGGTCGGGTCGATGTCTGGGATGGCCGCCAACGCCGCCTTCGGGGTCGCCTACGCCTACGCCGGGCGGTTCGGCTTCGTCCGGGCCATGCTGGTGGCCACGCCCGCGTTCCTCCTGGCCGGCGCCGCGTTCCGTCCCATCCTGGGCGGACCCCCGTGGACGATCGCCCTCGTCGTGGTCGCCGTGATCTCGACAGGCCTCCTGCTGCTGCCGCCCCGCACCGACGCGCGCCGCAAGGTCCGCCATCCCCGCTGGGACATCCCGGCCCGGATGGTCGTGGCTACCACGCTCGTCTTTGCCCTGACGACGCTCGCGCCCGTCCTTGGCCCCGAGGTCAGCGGCCTCCTCGCCACGTTCCCCGTGTACGCCTCCGTCATGACGACGTTCACGCACCACGTCGTGGGGCTGCCCACCGCGACGGAGCTGATCCGCGGCCATCTCACGGGCATCTACGGCACGGTCGCGTTCTTCCTGGTGCTGGTCGTCCTCCTGGTCCCGGCGGGCATCGCCCCGGCGATGCTCCTCGCGATCCTCGCGGCCCTGCTCACGCAGGCGGTGGCGTTCCGGATCGCGCCCGGCCGCCGGTCGCCCGCCACGGCCCCCGCCGTCGTCCAGGACGCCGCCCCCGCCGACTGACAGGAGGCCCGCGTCGATGCTGCCCAAGGAAGGTGCCCGTCCCGAGCCCGTCCCCACCCCGATCTGGCGGGCGCACATCGGCTGGATCAAGCCCGGCCCCGTGAGCAAGACCATCGACCAGTTCTTTGGCCTCACGCCGCCGGACGTCAACATCGTCATCAGCACCACGATGTGGTCACTCAAGATGACCAACCAGCAGCAGTTCGATCCGGCCTCCATCAAGGACGGCCAGGCCACGATGCTCGCCATGGTCCGCGACCTGATGGCCTACGAGGCCATGGACTTCCTGGCCGTAACGGGCGACCTGGTGCAGTGCGCCCTGGGCATGGACTGGAACCACGGCATGCGGGCCGCGGTGGAGGACGCGAGCGGGCGGCCCGCGGCGACGGCCATGACGGCCGCGGTGGATGCCCTCCGCGAGGTCGGGGCCAGCCGGGTTGCCATCGCCACGCCGGTCTCGGACGTCAAGAACGCCGCGGTGAAGGCATATCTCGAGGCGGCGGGCTTCGCCGTCGTGGGCGTCGGTGGCATCGCGACCCAGAGCAGCCACGACATCCGGTCGCTGCCGCTGACGGCCCCGTATGACATGGCCCGCCGCGTGTTCGAGGCGTCGCCCGGCGCGGACGCCATCTACCTGCCGTCGTTGACCTGGCGCGCGACGGAGTTTGCCGCCCGGCTGGAGCACGAGCTTGGGGTGCCGGTCGTGACGCTCTACAACAGCCTCATCTGGCGGTCCCTGACCGCGATCCGCTACCCGACGCCGATCCGCGGGTTTGGCGGCCTGCTGGAGCGCATCGGGGGCTGACGACGGCCCGGGCGGGGACGCCCGCCGCGGAGTGTCGGGCGGCCGAACCGCCGATGCGCGGCTCGTGAGATCGCGTGGCCGCCGGGCGTGTCGACGCGGTACCCCTCGGACGCCGGCAATGAGCCATCCTGTGCGCATGGCCATCCTCGAACCCGCCGCCCTGATCCCGCTCGGCTGGAGCGAGCAGTTCGCCGCTGCCTTCGCGCTCCTCCAGGAGGCCGCATGGGAGCCCGGGCGCGCGGTGGCCGTCCATCGCGGGGGCACGGTCGTCCGCACGGCAGGGGGCGAGGTCCTCGCGGGCCTCACCAGGCGGCTTCGCGGCCCGGGCAGCAAGGACGAGGGTCGCCCGACCGTGGGCGACTGGGTCGCGATCAACCAGCCCGCCGGGGACAGCGCCGTGATCGAGGCCGTCCTCCCCCGCTCCAGCGCGCTGGTTCGCACCATCCGGACCGGCGGCCGGGGATCCAGGGTCAGCCCAAGCTCGCGCCAGGTGCTGGCCGCCAACATGGATGTCGCCTTCGTCGTTGATTCGTTCGAGTCCGGCCCCAACCTGCGCCGCCTGGAGCGCTATCTCACCCTCGCCTGGTCGAGTGACGCGCAGCCGGTCGTCGTGCTGAACAAGGCGGACCTGGTCCCGGGCGGGGATGCGGCCGTGGACGAGATCCTCCAGGCCGTCATGGCCATCGCACCCGGAGTGGTCGTCCTCACGAGCAGCGCGCTCTCGGGCGACGGGATCGCTGCGATCGAGGCCGTCATCGGCGCGGGCCGGACCGCCGTGGTGGTCGGCCCATCAGGGGTCGGCAAGTCCACGATCGTCAACCGGCTGCTGGGCGAGGTGCGCCAGGCGACGGGACACGTCCGGCTGGACGATGGGCGAGGGCGGCACACGACCACGATCCGCCAGCTCTTCGTCCTCCCCGGCGGCGGGCTGGTCATCGACACGCCGGGCATCCGGAGCCTTGAGCTCGCCGCGGACGCGTCGGCGATCGATCTCGCGTTCAGCGACGTGGCGGCCATCGCCGTGGACTGCCGGTTTGCCGACTGCCAGCACGGCGAGGAGCCCGGCTGCGCGCTGCGGGCCGCCGTGCGGGAGGGTCGGCTCCCGGCCGAGCGGCTGGCCAACGCCCTGCTGCTGGAAGCGGAATCCCGCCGCCGCGACGCCGAGGAGGTGGTGGCCATTCGCGACCAGCGCCGCAAGGGTCGGACGATCGTCCACGCCGTCCGGCAGCACTACCAGCGAGGGCCACGGGACGGCCGGTAGGGTCCTCGAGGCCCTATGGCCCTTGGCGCCGGGAGCCATAGGGCCCAGCCTGATGGCATGGCTCCGGGCGGACGCATCCAGGGATCGACGGCGGGGGGTGCCATCGGCATCGCCGCCCTGGGCGCACTGCTCTCCGTCCTGATCATCTATCCCTTCAACGCGGCGGTGATCCCGGCGCTCGGCAACCCCGGCGCCCTGCTCCTCACCGTGCCGGCCGAGCGGATCCTCACGGCGGCCGGGCTGGCGTGGCTGGCCTGGACCACACCGGCGTCAATCTCGAGCAAGAGCGCGGGCCTCCGGTTGGGGGCGGTGGCCGGCCTCGCCTTCGGCCTCGTGGAGACAGTCATCGGGGGCTCCGGGGCACTGGGGCTGCTGTTCTCCACCCCGCTCCACATGATCGTCGCGGCGCTGGTCGGAATCGGCGTGGCCTTCGCGGCAGGCCGGCGACTCGCGGGCGGAACGGCCGTGTCCGCGATCCTCCTGGGCCGGGACACGGTCTCCCTGCTGGTCATCGCGATCGGCTGCCACCTGGCCTACGACCTGGCCGCCAGCACGACGGGCCTGCTCGGGGTCCTCGTCGGACTTGCGCTTGCGGGCGCGGTCCTGTTCGGGATCTACCGCGAATTGCCGGAGGACCTCCGGGCCGCGTCGGTGACTGATCCTGTCTCGCTCCTCACCGCGGCGTTTGCGCGCGTCGGTGGCGGGCTCTCGGCCGGCACGCGAGCGGGTGGCGTTGCATTGCCGCTGCCAGGCCACACGGCCGGTGGCGTTCCGGTGACCGCGCCGCAGGGTCCGGCGTCCAGTGGCGCGCGGGCGCCCGCGACGGCGCCAGCACCGGGATGGGCGCCATCGGGCGTGCCCGCAGGACCGGCGCCCGCAGGACCGGCGCCGGCCGCGCCGCCGGTCAGGCGACAGGTCCGCTTCTGCTCCGGCTGCGGCGCCGGCGTGACGGCCGGGGATGCCTTCTGTGCCCGTTGTGGCGCACCGATCGAGAGCGAGGCAGTGCGATGATCGACGAACGCTTCTGTCCCAAGTGCGGCGGCCAGCGGAAGGCCGGCGCGGCGTTCTGCGCCTACTGCGGAACGGGCTTCGCGGCCATGGCTTCGGCCACGGCTTGGGCCCCGGCTCCGGTCGCCGGCGCCCCGACCCCCGCACTGGTTGCCCCAACGGTGGCCACCGGCGCTCCGGCCGCAGCCGCGTCAGCAGGTCCGGCGGCTGCCCCATCCTCCAACCCGGCCAGGCCGACGGGGATCACCGTCCTGGCCATCCTCGCGGCGATCGGCGGGGTCCTGAGCGTGCTCGGCGGCCTGCAGCTCGCGGGCGTCGGCGGTGAGCTTGCCGGCTTTGGGCTTCTCTACCTGGCCCTGGGGGCCGCGGACCTGGGGGTCGCCTGGGGCTGCTGGATGCTCCGGCCGTGGGCTTGGCAGGCCGGCATGGTGGTGTGCGGCGCCCAGGCTGGGCTGGCCATGATCGGGCTGCTGAACGGCGACGTCGGCGGCGGGCTGATCAGCCTGGCCGTGAACGGCACCGTCCTCTACTACCTGGACACGGCGGAGGTCCGCCGGGTCTTTGGCAAGGGTCCTTCCAGGATGGGCGGGAAGCGCCTCGTCGGCGGCTGACCACCCGCGCCCGGAGCCTCGGCGCCGATCCCGGCGCGACGGGCCCCGGGCGCCTGGGCATGAAGAACGGCCGGGCCCTCGACGAGGGCCCGGCCGTTGGCTTGTGGTGCCTGCCGGTCGCGACCGGCGGAGACGCTACGGGAAGGCGATCTCGTCGTTGAAGCCCATCGACTTGAGCTTGTCGAGGGGCCCGATGTCGATCACCGACGCGATGTCGACGGCGGCGACGCCGGGGTTGATCGTGACCAGCACGTCCTTGTTGAGCTGGAAGTCCGCCGCCGTGAAGCGGAGGCCCTTGTTGCACACGATCTTGATGCACGAATCGATCGCTGCCTTGGCGTTGTCGGCCGTCAGCTGCGAGTAGTTCTGGTAGGCCGTGGCCGCGAGCGCGGGCTTGGTGAAGATGACCGCCTCCGCCTCCAGCATGGCCGCCAGGTAGCGAAGGATGGTGTTCGGGTTCTTCTTGGCGAAGTCCTTGGTGGTGGTCAGGCCGGCGATCCCGAACTTGACCGGGTTGGTGTCCAGGTCCACGAGGAGGTTGGCACCCTGAGCGATGACCTTGGCGGCGTTCACGCTCTGCACAGGCGCGGCGGCGACGGAGCCGGCGATCACGGCGGTGATCCGGTTCGCCTCGTTGCCGATGTTCTGGATCAGGATGTCGGTGGGCTTCAGGTTGAGCCGGGCCAGCGTGGCGAGCACGGCGGCGTGCGAGACGTCGCCCAGCGTCGAGATCGCGATGGCCTTGCCCTTGAGGTCCGCCGCGGTCTTCACGTCCTTGGCGCCCAGCAGCGAGTAGCTCAGGGCGGACGAGTCGAGAGCAAACGAGACCAGCGGGCTGTCCGTCAGCGCGGCCGACATCGCCGTCCCGGCGCTGATGATCCCGAACTGGAGCGCGTTGGAGACCAGGCCCTTGGTGACATCGCCGGCGCCGCCGGCCATGGAGATGACCTCGACCGTGAGGCCGTACTTCTGGAACAGGCCCAGGTCGCGCGCCAGCGGGCTGAGGAACTGGTTGATGGCCAGGTTGTTCGACAGGCCGACCGTCAGCTTCGTCGTCTCGGCCGGCGGGAGGGCCACGGGGGTCTTGACCGCGGTCACGCTCGCAGCCGGCGAGCCGGCGGCGGACGCCGCGGCGGTGGGAGCCGTGGTGGGAGCGGGCGTGGCCGCCGAGCTACAGGCCGCGACCACCAGGGCCAGGGCGATGACGGGACTGGCCGTTGCGAATCTGCGCACCGAGACCTCCTGGAGCCAAGCCTTGAAGACGGGCCGGCGCACAGTATGCGATGTCCATGGGCGCCTCACCAGACCATGCAGGAGCCGGGCGAACCGATCTGGCACCCACCCGCGCGGCGAACAGCACGAGTCCCGGCACCACGATCGCGTCGTGGGCGTACCCGTATCGCAACCCAACGGCCTCCCGCCCGCGACGACACCGGCGGCGCCCCGTCGCCACAATTCGAGCAGACCCGGCATCAGCGGTGGGAGTCCAGGCATGCCCAAGATCAGGCGAGACCCGCGTCCCGAGCAGAAGACGCTGTATGAGCCGTCGACCGAGCACGACGCCTGCGGGTTTGGGTTCGTGGCGGACATCAAGGGCCGCGGCTCCCACGCCATCGTCCGCGACGCGCTGACCGTCCTCGTCAACCTGGAGCACCGCGGCGCCAGCGGCTCCGAGGCCAACACCGGCGATGGCGCGGGGATCCTCCTGCAGGTCCCGCATGCGTTCCTGCGAACCGTCGCGGCCGAGGCCGAGGTGGTCCTGCCCGAGGGCGGCGGCTACGGCGTCGCCATGGCCTTCCTGCCGCGCGACCAGCACAGCCGGAGCGCCTGCCGCCTGCACGTCGCCAGCGTGCTCGCAGCGGAGAAGCTCAAGCTGCTGGGCTGGCGCGACGTCCCCGTGAATGACACCGGGCTGGGTGACTCGGCCCGGGCCAGCCAGCCCGTCGTGTCGATGGCGTTCATCGCCCGCCCGCGCGGCCTGGCCCGGGGCCAGGACGGGGACCTGGCCTTCGACCGGCGCCTGTACGTCGCCCGGCGCCTGATCGAGAAGGCCGTGACGCGCAGCGCGCTCCCCGGCCGGGCCGACTTCTACGTCCCGTCGATGAGCTGCCGGACCGTGGTCTACAAGGGGATGCTCAACGCGTCCCAGCTGCTGACCTTCTACCCGGACCTGCTCGACGAACGGCTGGTCAGTGCCATCGCCCTGGTCCACTCGCGCTTCTCCACCAACACCTTCCCGTCGTGGGCCCGCGCGCATCCGTATCGCTACATCTCCCACAACGGCGAGATCAACACGCTGCGCGGCAACGTCAACTGGATGTTCGCGCGCCAGTCGGCGCTCCGATCGTCGCTCTTCAAGGACGACCTGCAGAAGATCCTGCCGGCCATCGACGTGGACGGGTCGGACACCGGGATCTTCGACAACGTGCTGGAGCTGCTCCACCTGTCGGGCCGCTCGCTCGCGCACGTCATGATGATGATGGTCCCCGAGCCGTGGAGCCGCGACCCCGACATGTCGCCGGAGCGCCGCGCGTTCTACCAGTACCACTCGTGCCTGATGGAGCCGTGGGATGGCCCGGCCTCCCTGGCGTTCAGCGACGGCGTGCGGGTGGGCGCCACCCTGGACCGCAACGGCCTGCGCCCCGGACGCTACTGGGTGACGAAGGACGACCGCGTCGTCATGGCGTCCGAATCGGGCGTGCTCGACATCCCGGCCGCCAACATCGTCGCCAAGGGCCGCCTCCGTCCCGGCCGGATGCTCCTGGTCGATACGGAGCTGGGCCGGATCGTCGAGGACGACGAGCTCAAGGACGCGATGGCGTCGGCGCATCCGTACGAGGCCCTCGTCGCCAACGCGCTGGTCCGGCTGGAGGCGCTGCCCAAGCCCACCCACGTCATCGAGCCCGACCACGAGACGGTCCTGCGCCGCCAGCAGGTCTTCGGCTACACCGCCGAGGACGTCCACATCATCATCGACTCGATGGCGGTGGACGGCGCGGACCCCGTGGGCTCCATGGGCAACGACGCGCCCCTCGCGGTCCTCTCGGAGCGACCGCAGCTGCTGTATGGCTACTTCAAGCAGCTCTTCGCGCAGGTCACCAACCCACCGGTGGACGCGATCCGCGAAGAGATCATCATGGCCACCGAGCGGTCCATCGGGCCGGAGGACAACCTACTGGAGCCCGGACCCGACGCGGCCCACCAGCTGGCCCTCCCCTCCCCGGTCCTGTCCAACGCCGAGCTGGAGCAGATCCGCGCCCTGGACGGCGGCCCGCTCTCGCACGGCTTCAAGACCATCACCCTGCCCATCCTGTTCAAGGCGGCGGAGGATGGCGCCGGCCTGCGCCGAGCCATCGAGGAGCTCCGCTCGCGCGCCTCCGAAGCCATCGCCGAGGGTTACAACCAGATCATCCTGTCGGACCGCGGCCACAACGAGACGGACGCGCCCATCCCGGCGCTGCTGGCCGTCTCGTCCGTCCACCACCACCTGGTCCGCGCCGGCACCCGGGGCCGGGCCGGGATCGTGGTGGAATCGGGCGAGCCGCGCGAGGCACACCATTTCTGCCTGCTCATCGGCTACGGCGCCAGCGCCATCAACCCGTACCTGGCCTTCGAGACCATCGACGACCAGGTCCGCCTGGACGTCATCCCGGGGCCAACCTACGAGGCCGAGAAGCGCTACCGGAAGGCGCTCCTGAAGGGCGTCATCAAGGCCATCTCGCGGATGGGGATCTCCACCGTCCACAGCTACCACGGCGCCCAGGTCTTTGAGGCCATCGGGCTCAACCGTGACTTCGTGGACGAGTACTTCACCTGGACGCCCACCCGGATCGGCGGGATCGGGATCGAGGTGCTGAGCCAGGAGATCAAGTTCCGCCAGGACCGGGCGTACCCCGCCAACCGGCCACAGGTCCACGAGACGCTCGCCACCGGCGGCCAGTATCACTGGCGAGCGGACGGCGAGTACCACCTGTTCAACCCGCTGTCGGTCACGATCCTCCAGCAGGCCGTGCGTGGGGGCGATTACCACAAGTTCAAGGACTACACGTCGATGATCGACGACCAGTCCGTCCGGCTGAACACCATCCGGGGGATGCTGGAGCTGGCCCCGGCGCTCAAGGCCGTGCCCATCGACGAAGTCGAGCCGGTGGAATCCATCGTCCGCCGGTTCAAGACGGGCGCGATGAGCTACGGCTCCATCTCGCAGGAGGCCCACGAGGCGCTGGCCATCGCGATGAACCGCCTGGGCGGCAAGTCGAACACCGGCGAGGGCGGCGAGGACCCGGCGCGCTACCAGCCGATGGACAACGGCGACTCCACGAACAGCGCGATCAAGCAGGTCGCCAGCGGCCGGTTCGGCGTCACGAGCGAGTACCTGGTCCAGGCCCGCGAGCTCCAGATCAAGATGGCCCAGGGGGCCAAGCCCGGTGAGGGTGGCCAGCTGCCCGGCTCCAAGGTCTACCCGTGGATCGCCAAGGTGCGCCACTCCACCCCCGGCGTGGGGCTCATCAGCCCGCCCCCGCACCATGACATCTACTCCATCGAGGACCTCGCGGAGCTGATCCACGACCTGAAGAACGCCAATCACCACGCGCGCATCAGCGTCAAGCTGGTGGCCGAGGTGGGCGTGGGGACGGTCGCCGCCGGCGTGGCCAAGGCGCACGCGGACGTGGTGCTCATCTCCGGGCACGACGGCGGCACGGGCGCCTCGCCGCTGACCTCCATCAAGCACGCGGGAATCCCGTGGGAGATGGGCCTGTCCGAGGCGCACCAGGTCCTGGTCATGAACGACCTGCGCTCCCGGATCACGGTCGAGGTGGACGGCCAGCTCAAGACGGGCCGGGACGTGGTCATCGGCGCCCTGCTGGGCGCGGAGGAGTTCGGCTTCGCGACGGCGCCGCTCGTCTCGCTGGGCTGCATCATGATGCGGGCCTGCCACCTGAACACCTGCCCGGTGGGCGTGGCGACCCAGAGTCCCGAGCTGCGCAAGCGCTTCACCGGCGACCCACAGCACGTGGTCAACTTCATGACGTTCATCGCCCGCGAGGTGCGCGAGCACATGGCGCGGATGGGCTTCCGGACCATCGACGAGATGGTCGGCCGCTCGGACCGCCTCCGGGTCCGCCCCGCCGCGGAGCACTGGAAGGCGCGCCACCTCAACCTCAGCCGGATCCTCGCCCAGCCCGACGTGCCCGCGCACTACGGCCGCCGACGGACCATCCCCCAGGAGCACGGTGTGGAGGCATCGATGGACGCCACCACCCTGCTCGACCTGTGCGCGCCGGCGCTGACCGAGGGCCTGGCGGTCCGCGCCACGCTCCCCATCCGCAACGTCAACCGCGTGGTCGGCACCATGCTGGGCTCCGAGGTGACCCGGCGCTGGGGTCCTGGCGGGCTGCCTGATGACACCATCCACCTCCACTTCCAGGGCACGGCCGGGCAGAGCTTCGGCTCGTTCATGCCCCGGGGCATCACCCTTGAGCTGGAGGGCGACGCCAACGACTACCTGGGCAAGGGGCTGTCGGGTGGGCGGATCGTGGTCTACCCGCCAACGGACGCACCCTTCGTGGCACACGAGAACGTCATCGCGGGCAACGTGATCCTGTACGGGGCCACCGACGGCGAGGTGTTCATCCGGGGCGTGGTCGGCGAGCGGTTCGCCGTCCGGAACTCCGGCGGCGTGGCCGTGGTGGAGGGCGTGGGCGATCACGGCTGCGAGTACATGACCGGCGGCCGCGTGGTCGTCCTGGGCAGGACGGGCCGCAACTTCGCCGCCGGCATGTCCGGCGGCATCGCGTGGGTCTACGACGAGGACGGGACGTTCGAGTCGCGCTGCAACACCGAGCTGGTGGGCCTGGAGGGGCTGACCGACCCGGCCGAGGTCGCCGAGGTCCGGACGCTCATCGAGCGCCACCGCGACCTGACGGGCAGCGACCGGGCGACAGAGATCCTGGCCGACTGGGGCGCCAGGGTGACCCGCTTCGTCCGGGTGATCCCCGACGACTACCGGCGGATGCTGGAGGCCCAGGCCCGCATGCGGGCGCGGGGCATGACCGAAGAAGAGGCGCAGCTGGCCGCGTTCGAAGAGAACGAACGATCGCCCGCTCGCGTTGGAGGCTCCTGATGGGCAAGCCCACCGGCTTCCTCGAGTGGTCCCGCCAGCCCGCGGCCAACCGGCCGCCGCTCGAGCGGATCAAGGACTGGAACGAGGACCCGCACCACCTCCCCCAGCTGGAGATGGTCCAGCAGGCCGGCCGCTGCATGGACTGTGGCGTGCCGTACTGCCACACGGGCCAGCTCATCAGCGGCATGGCGGCCGGCTGCCCCATCAACAACCTGATCCCCGAGTGGAACGACCTGGTCTACCGGGGCCAGTGGAAGGAGGCGATCGTCCGCCTCCACGCCACCAACAACTTCCCGGAGTTCACGGGGCGAGTCTGCCCCGCCCCGTGCGAGGGTTCGTGCACCGTGGGCCTGAACGGCTCGCCGGTGACCATCAAGGCCATCGAGGCGGAGATCGCCGACCGGGCCTGGGAGAGCGGCTGGATCACGCCCCGGCCGCCGACCGCCCGGACCGGGAGGCGGGTGGCGGTCATCGGCAGCGGACCGTCCGGGCTCGCCTGCGCCGATCAGCTCAACCGGGCGGGCCACCTGGTCACCGTCTACGAGCGGGCCGGCCGAATCGGCGGCCTGCTGATGTACGGCATCCCCAACATGAAGCTGGACAAGGACGTGGTGGAGCGCCGGACGCGGCTGATGGCCGAGGAGGGCGTCTCGTTCGTCACCGGCGTCACGGTGGGGGCGGACGTCACGGCGCAGGAGCTCCACAACGAGTTCGACGCCGTGGTGCTGGCCACCGGGGCCACCGCGGCACGTGACCTGCTGGTCCCGGGCCGGGAGCTGGCGGGCGTCCACCTGGCCATGAGCTTCCTGCGCGGCAATACGCGGCGGCTCCTGGACGGGGGCGCATCGGCGGAGGCGCCGATCGACGCCCGGGGCAAGCACGTCGTGGTCATCGGCGGCGGCGACACCGGAACGGATTGCGTGGGCACCAGCATCCGGCAGGGCGCGCTCAGCGTCCGCCAGCTGGAGATCATGCCCCGGCCCCCGGAGCAGCGCGCCGCGGACAACCCCTGGCCGGAGTGGCCCAAGGTCTACAAGCTGGACTACGGCCAGGAGGAGGCCCGCGCGCTGTGGGGCGAGGACCCGCGCCGCTACCTGACCACCACGCGGCGGTTCATCGGCCGCAGCGAGCACGTCACGGGCATCGAGATCTGCGACGTGGCCTGGGGCAAGGGAGCGGACGGACGCTTCGAGATGCGCGAGGTCGCGGGAAGCACGCAGGTGATCCCCGCGGACCTGGTGCTGCTGGCGATGGGCTTTCTGGGCCCGGAGCAGGCGCTGCCCAAGCAGTTTGGCTGCGACCTGGATCCGCGCGGGAACATCCGGGCCGGTATCGACAAGATGACGTCGGTCCCCGGGGTCTTCACGGCGGGTGATGCAACCCGCGGCCAGTCGCTGGTGGTCTGGGCGATCAAGGAGGGCCGCCAGGCGGCCCACGGGGTCGACAAGTACCTGATGCGCGAGAGCATCCTCCCCGAATAGCCGGGCAGGCCGCTCAGGCGGCGGCCTGCGTCGTCGCGCTCTGCGTGGTTCCGGCGGCCTGCGTGCCCTGGCCTACGCGCGGACTGCGCCGAATGCGCGGTCCGCGATGGCACGGGCCTCGTCGCGGCCGGGCATCTCGGAGTCCGTGTCCAGCTGGAGCTTGCGCGTCGGCGTGTGGATCCGGATCCGCAGGTAATGCTGGTCGATCTCGTTCTTCTCGCGCTCTTCGCGGTCGATTTCGAGCTTGCGGACCTCAGCCAGGGCGATCGACTCGTTGCCGTGCGTCTCGGTCACGATCGCGTCCGGATCCATGGCCAGGTACCGCTCGGCCACCGTGAAGCCCGCCTTGATCTGGGCGCCCCATTGGCCAAAGAAGCCCTTGCCCTCGGCCTTCGCCTCCGCCCGCGCTTCTTCGATCGCGGCGGTCACGATCGCGTTTGTCAACTCCGCCAGGATGATCCGGTGGCTGGTGAACACGACGGTGTAGGCCTTGCTGGAGAAGAGCCCCGTCTTCATCCTGGCCACGGGGATGTAACCGATAACCTGCTCGCCGTCCACGCCGTGCCTCCGTCTGACAGAGTGCCGCACCAGTTGGTCGCGGGACGCGGTGGGTGCCGGGACGGATTGGCCGCCCCAAGCTTCATGCTGCCAGCATCCGTCGGTGCCCGACCCCGGGACAGGGCCGGCTGTCCCGAACTGGACGGCCACCCGGCCGGCAGGCCGGTGCGGTCGCGGCAGGAGCGCCGGCGCGTGCCGACCATCGGTCATGCATCGGCGCCCGGTGGCCTCGCGTCAGCGCCCGGTGGTCTCGCGTCAGCGCCCGGTGGTCTCGCGCAGGGCCGCCGCCAGCTCGCGGTAGGCGGCTTCGCCCGGGTCGGCCGTCGAGTCCGTGCGGATCATGAGCCCAACCTGGTCGGCGCCGGCATCGAGGTGCGCCCGAGTGCGTCGGACCAGCGCGTCCACGTCGCCCCAGGCGACCAGCGCGTCCATGAGCCGGTCGCTCCCCTGCCCGGCCAGGTCCGCATCCCCAAACCCAAAGCGCGCCAGGTTGGCCCGGTGATGCGGCATGGTCAGGTAGTGGACGGCAAACGACCGTGCGATCCGACGTGCGCGATCCGCGTCCGTGGTGAGCACCATCGGCTGCGCGATCCCCAGCCACGGCGTCCCACCCATGACCCTGCGCGCGAAGGCGGTGTGCTCCACGGGGGCGAAGAACGGGTGGGCGCCGTCGGTCCGCTCCGCGGCCAGCTCCAGCATGCGCCGGTTGATGGCGGCCAGCACCAGGGGGACCGGGCGGCTGGGCGCAGGCCCGGCGTACGGCGCGGCGGCCATGCCATCCAGGTAGGCGCGCATGGTCGCAACGGGCTTCCCATACGTCCCGCCGCGCAGCGTCACGGTCCGCTCCGAGCTGACACCCAGCCCCAGCACGAACCGGCCGGGGTAGGCCTCGCCGAGCGCGCGGGCGCCGTTGGCCATGGCCATGGCGTCTCGGGCGTAGATGTTGGCGATCCCGGTCCCGACGGCCAGCCGGGCGTCCGCGGCCAGGACCAGGCCGGCATGGGCGAAGACCTCGCGGCTCCCCATGACCTCCGGGATCCAGGTCATCGGGAGGCCCAGGTCCGCGAGCGTGGCGACGAATCGTCGCGCGCCGTTGGCCGGCAGGAACTGGAGGCCCCAGGCCCAGGCCGCGACCGGGCCACCGGCGGCGGCCAGCTGGCGTCCCCCGACGCCCAGCCCGGAGATTCCCGACATGCCACCACCTCCGTCCAATGCGATGAAACCGGAAGGATAGCGACCGGGGTCATGCCGCCGGGCCGTACCAGGCCCTACCTTACAGCCAGCCGAACGGGCCATTGCTGCCGACCCCCGGGTAGCTAGACTTGGGGCCGCGCGGCGCCGTGCCGTGCCGGTCGGGTGAGGGTGCGCACCGCGATCCGGCGGCGCCACGACACCAGGATCACACGCAGGGGGCTCGTTGGAGCATCGATCGGGTGTCCCGGACACCATCGTCCGCGCACCATCCAGGACACAATCAGGCCGAGCCGGCGTCGCGTCCGCCCGCGTGGCTCGATGTGTTCGCGCGCTCCCGCGCCTCGGCCTCGTCGTCCTCCTGGTGGCTGCCTGCACGACAGGCGCGGCCGCAACCCCATCGCAGGCCCCGATTCCCGCCACGCTCCCGGTTCCACGAGGGGTCGCGGCCGGCTCCGTCTCCCAGGGCGTAGATGCCGGGCTCGCGTTCGTGAGCTTCCGATCGCCGCTCCTGCCGGCAGAGGCGGCGCTGGACTACGACCAACGGCTGCTCGGCGCGGGCTTCGCCAACAGCGGGGCCGCGGCCGGCTGGACGGGCTATGCCTCCGAGGCCCTGGCGATCGAGGTCCAGGTTGGCCAGCAGGGCCCGCCCACGACGATCATCGTCCGGTTCAACCGTGACAATCCACGGATCGCGCCGGGGCAGATCAAGAAGGCGGATGCGCAGAGTCCGAGGGTGGGCGCGGGCATGCCGGACCCCCCGCACGCGACGATCGGGCCGGGCGCGAGCCCGGCTGTGACGCCCAACGGCAATGGCGCCGGCGGCGGGACCGGCGCGAACGGCAACGCCGGCGGGAACGGCAACGCCGGTGGGAACGGAAATGGCGCCGCCGGGGGCACCGGGGCCAGTGGCGGGACCGGCGCGAACGGCGCCGCCGGGGGCACCGGGGCCGGTGGCGGGACCGGCGCCAACGGGAATGGCAACGGGAACGCGAATGGCAACGGGAATGGGAACCGGGCCACTCCCTCGCCCGGCCCGTCCACCGGGGGGACCCCGTAGTCGTGTCGGCCAGCCCCACACCGCGCCGCCACCGCCTGCTGCTCATCGATGACGATTCCCGGTTTGTCGACATGCTGGCAGATCGGCTTCGCCGCGAGCAGTTCGAGGTGAGCGTCGCGCGGTCCGCCGCCGAGGCCGAACGCGAGCTCAACCGACAGTGGCCGGACCTGGTGGTCCTGGACCTGATGCTCCCGAGGACCGACGGGCAGACCATCGCCGCGCGCATCAAGCATCGGGCGGACATCCCGATCCTGGTGCTATCCGCGGTGACGGCATCCGAGACCAAGATCGGCCTGCTGCAGCGCTACGCCGAGGACTACGTCACCAAGCCGTTCGACTTCCACGAGCTGGTCGCCCGCATCGAGCGGATCCTCCGTCGCATCGGCGACCGCACGCCGTCCGAGCTCCTCCGGCTTGGGCCCGATCTCAGCCTCGAGCTGCGCCGGGGCCGCGCGATCGTGGCGGGGCGATCCGTCCACCTGTCGCCGATCGAGATCCGGCTGCTCGGGACGCTCGCGGCGCAGCGCCCCCAGCCGGTTGCCACCAGTCACATCCTCGAGACGGTCTGGAGCACGGCGGAGGATCCCGAGCCGGCGTACGTGTGGGTCACCGTTCGGCGGCTCCGCCAGAAGATCGAGGTGGATCCCGACCAGCCCCGGTACCTCCTGAGCGACCGCGCCACGGGCTACCGGCTCGTCGAGTCCGACTGAGCCCATGCGCGCAGCGCGCCGCGCGCCCGCCTACGAGAGCATCCTCCGCTTCGGGATGTTCGCGGTGGGCACCATGCCGGTCGCCGTCTTCACGGTCCTTGCCCTGGCCCTGCTGAGCTCGATGCTTGGCAGTGACGCCACGGCCCGTGCCACAACCCAGCTGAGCGCCGCCCGGGCCGTGCTGGACCAGGACCGGTCGCGTCTGGCCACCCTCGCGACGAGCTACGCCGATTGGCCCCACTTCCTCGCGCACGTCGAGGCCGGGGACCTCCTGGGCGCCCGGACCGACATCCTCGACTACCAGGTGGCCTCGGGGCTGGCCGACGCATCGGTGCTCATCGTCGGCGACCAGGCCGTCAGCTCGGGCGACCCGCTGCTGATCCCGGGCCTGGCGGGGCTCGCCGGCTCGGCACGCCAGGGGTACATGGGCGTGGGCGACGGGGTCTACCTGGTGGCCTGCGTCCCGGTCGCGCTGCCCGGTCGTGCCGGCGCGGCGTGGCTGGCGATGGCCAGCCGGATCGGCGCTGCGGACGTCGCCGAGCTCAAGGGGACGATCGGATGGGACGTCGCGATCCTGGATGCGACGGGCGGCATCGCCGTCGCGAGCAGCCTGGCGCTTGCCGAGCCGCTCGGCCAACCCCTCGACGGAGCATCGGTGACGTCGTGGGATGGACGCCTCGCCCGGGGCACCAGCGCCCTGCCGGGCATCAACGGTTCACCCGCCGGGTACCTGTCCATCGTCGCCCCGGACGGCACCGTCTCCACCCTGCCCACGCGGATCGGCCTCCTGCTCCTGCTCATCGTGGTCGCGACCCTGGTCGGCGCGACCATCCTGTCCGCGGCCTATGGTCGGCTGCTGGGCCGGCGCACCGAGTCCCTCCGCCTGGCCCTGGGGGCGATCGCGGCCGGCGACCTGTCGGTCCGGATCCCCGAAGGATCGGGCGGCCCGCTGGAGGAGCTCGCCGGCTCGCACAACCGACTGGCGGGCTTGCTCGACCGCCGGGAGGAGGAGCTCCGAACGCTGGCCGACGCGCTCCAGGAGATCCCGTCCGACGTGGACCTTGCGCTCATCGTGCACGCCGGGCTCCAGGCAATCAGCGACACGCTGGGCCTGGATGGCGCCGCGCTGATCGACGATGACGGCGAGGTCAGCGGCACCATCGGGGACGGCGCTGGCGAGGTGGCGGCGGAACAGGATGCCGCGGCACCGTCGCCGGCACGGGCCGGCGGGGATGGCGGGAGGATGGCCGCCGACCACGACGCGCCACCCGCACGGTCCGGGCAGGATCTCGAGGTGGGCCTGGGGCCGGCCCTTCCCGATCACCGGCTGCGCGTCCGGCCGGGTGCCCAGCGGGCACTCACGGCGTGGGATCGGAGCCTGGTGCAGGTCGCGGCGGCACAGCTTGGGCGGCTGGTCCGCGACGCGCAGATCTTTGCCGGCGCCAGCCGGCGCGCGGATGATCTCGACCGACTCTCCCGACTGCAGTCGAACTTCCTGCGCGGCGTGAGCCACAACCTGAACGGACCGCTGACCTCGATCCAGATGCTCGCCGAGGACCTCGCCGACCAGCCCGGCGAGGGCATCGCGCACGAACGCGCCCTGGCGATCGCCGGCGAGACCGACCGGCTGCGGCGCCTGGTGGAGGAGATCCTGGTGATGGCCCGGCTGGACGCCGGGACCCTCCAGCTGAGCCTGACGCCGTTTGCGCCGGTGCCCGTGATCCGGCGCATCTGGACCAGCCTGCAGAGCACGCGGCCATGCTCGATCGAAGACGAGAGCGGCGGCCGCCTGGTGCTGGCCGACCGGTCGGCCTTCGAGCAGGTGGTCTGGATGCTGCTCGACAACGCGGTCACCTACGCGCCGGGCGGGCCGATCACGGTTCGGCTGGAGCCGGCGGAAGGACGCGCTGCGGACGGCCCGCCGTCATCGGACCCGGTGCCGGCCGAGCGGGTGGCTTCGGGGCCGCGGCTCCGGATCAGCGTCCGCGACACCGGGCCCGGCATACCGATCGAGGAGCGGGAGCTGATCTTCCGACGCTTCCAGCGCGGCTCGACCAGCGACGGGACCCGGGGGACGGGGCTGGGCCTCGATGTCGCGCGCGGGCTCCTGGCCGCGATGGACGGCCGCATCTGGTACGAGGCATCGGCCAGGCCGGCCCAGGGCGCCGGCCCAGGGCGCCGGGCGGAGGCACCCGCCGGGACCCGGATCGGCGCGACGTTCGTGGTGACGCTGCCGGCCGAGATCCCCGACGAGCCGGCCTGACCCGGCTCCCCTCCCGACTAGGGCGTCAGGCGGCCGGCAACCCCGCGGCCGGCAATCCCGCGGCCGGCATCCGCCCCGCCAGGACCTCGGCCTGCAGGCGCTCCATCTTGGCCACGGCCTTGTCGGGGTCCGTCTCGTCGACGTCGATGAGGAGCTCGTCGAGGCCCAGCGCGATCCACTCGTCAACCACGCGCCCCATCTCCTCGGGCGTGCCGTGGATGGCGGCCGGGGTGGCACCCGCGGGCGGGGCGCCGAAGTAGACCTGGGCCCGGGCCGACAGCTTCGGCATCGGCCGTCCCGCCTCCTCGGCGGCGGCCCGGAGCAGAGGCAGGCGCGCGGCCATCCCGGCCGGGCCGTTCTGGCTGAGCTGGTAGCCGTCGCCGAGCCGGCCGGCCCGCCGGACGCCGAAGTCGCTCCGGCCGCCCACGATGATCGGCATGCCGGCGCCCTGTGGCGGCAGGGGGGCGAACAAGGCGTCCTCGATGCGGTGGAACCGGCCCTCGAACGGCGCCTCCGACCCGGACCAGAGGTGGCGCCAGAGCGCGATGGTCTCGTCGAGGTAGGCGCCGCGAACGTGGAAGCGATCCTCCATCCCCAGGTTGCGGTACTCGTGGATGTTCCAGCCGATGCCCACGCCGGCCACCATCCGCCCGCCGGTCAGCGCGGCCACCGTGGCCAGCTCCTTGGCCAGCACGACCGCGCTTCGCTGGGGCACCACGATGACGCTGGGCTGGAGGATGGCCCGCGTCGTCTGGCCGCCGAGCCACGCGAGGGTCGTGATGATCTCGTAGATCAGCCCGTAGGTGCCGCCGTCCTCGCGCGGCACCAGGACGTGGTCGTCGCCGCACAGGGTGCGCCAGCCCAGCCGCTCGGCGGCCTGGGCCGTGGCAAGGATGGCTTCGGGGCCGGCGCCGGCGCGCTTGGTCGGGAGGATCAGTCCGTAGTGCATGGCCAGATGGTAGCCGGGAGGGCCGTCGTCATGGACCCGAGTCGGGCCGGCGCGAGGATCGGCCGCAGGTGGCAGACTTGGGCGACCCCGAGCCCCTGGAGACCCCCGGCTTGACGCTGCGCATCCCCGCCGGCACCCGTGCCTTCCGCCACCGCAACTTCCGGCTGTACTGGAGTGGCCAGGCGCTCTCGCTGGTCGGCACGTGGATGCAGAGCGTGGCCCAGGCGTGGCTGATCCTGACGCTCACCAACGACCCATTCATGCTGGGCCTGCTGTCGGCCGTCCAGTGGGGGCCCGTGCTGCTCTTCGGCCTGTTCGGCGGCGTCCTGGCCGACGCCCTGCCCAAGCGCCGCGTCCTCATCGTGACGCAGTCGATCGCGATGGTGCTGGCCTTCACCCTGGGCATCCTGGCCCTGACCGGCGCCGTCCAGGAGTGGCACGTCCTGCTGCTCGCGCTCCTCCTTGGCATCAACAACATCGTGGACCTGCCCACCCGCCAGTCCTTCGTCTACGAGATGGTGGGCCGCGAGGACCTGGCCAACGCCGTGGCGCTCAACGCCGCCAGCTTCAACGCGTCGCGCATCGTCGGCCCGGCCGTCGCGGGTCTCGCGATCGCGGCGTTCGGGGTTCCGCTGGCCTTCATCATCAACGGGTTCAGCTTCATGGGCACCATCGGCTCGCTGATCGCCATGCGACCCGCGGAGCTCCGGACGCCACCACGGACAGCGCTTCCCCGGTCGCCGGCGGCGGTGCTGGGGACCCTGGGCGAGGGCCTGGGCTATGTCCGCCGGACACCGCACGTCCTGCTGGTCCTGCTGGTCCTGGGGCTGGTCTCCACAGTGGGGATGAACTTCAGCGTGGTGATCCCGCCGCTGGCCCGGGACATCCTCCACGCCGGGCCGGAGGGGTTCGGCTTCCTGATGGCCGCGACGGGGTTCGGGGCGCTGCTGGCCACGGTCCTGCTGGTGGTGGGCCGACCCAGCGTGACCACGGTGATCGCGGGCGCGCTGCTACTGGGCGTGATCTCGATGGTGCTGGCGTTCTCCCGCGTGATGCCGCTCTCGCTGGCGGCCATGTTCCTGATCGGCCTCGGGGGCATCACCATGGCCATGGGCACGAACACCACCGTCCAGATGTCGGTGCCCAACGAGCTGCGCGGCCGCGTCATGTCGGTCTACACGACCATCTTCGCGGGCACCACGCCAATCGGCGGGCTCTTCCAGGGCTCCATTGCCAGCGGGCTGGGGACGGACGTCTCGATCTTCGTCGGCGGCCTGCTCTCCGTGGTCATCGCCCTGGCGGCGGGATTCGTCGCCTGGCGCCAGGGGCTGCTGCGCCGGGCCCCGGCGCGGGGGGCGCCCGGGGGCGGGTCGCCCGAACGCTAGACTCCCCGCGTGCGCGCCGGGGCCGGGTTGCTGATGCTGATGCTCGTGGCGGGCGCTTGCTCGCCCACGGGCCTGGCGCCCAGCCCCGCCGGCAGCGGCCCAGGCAGTCCTGCTGACACCCTCCCCGTCCGATCCGGCGACCCGAGCGCGGCTCCCACGGCCGCTGAGCGCAGCGCGGAGCCAGCCGGCCCCACGCTCCCGGTCTCCCAGCCTCCAACCCCCACGCCCCCGGCCACGGCCGCGCCGCCACCCACGCCCGCGCCCACCCCGGGCGGCGCCATCACGCTGCCCATCCTGTACCAGCACCAGGTCGCGCCATTCCCGGCGACGTGGCCGGCGATGACGGCGGCCCAGCGGAAGACATTCCTGGAGACCGACACGCTGCCGTGGGCCCTCGAAGCGCAGCTTGACTGGCTCGCGGCTCGCGGCTACACGACGATCCTGCCGGGGGACCTGGCCGCCTGGTTTGATGCCGGGACGCCGCTCCCGCCCAGGCCGGTGATGCTGACCTTTGACGACGGCTTCCCCGACTGGGTCACCACCGTCCTCCCGCTCCTGCGCGCCCGCGGCATGACCGCCGAGTTCTACGTGACCATCGACGCCGTGAAGGACGGCCGGCTGCCGTGGGACCGCGTCCGCGAGCTGGCGGCCGCCGGGATGGGGATCGGCGGGCACGATGTCCACCACATCCAGCTCGCCTCGGTCGGCTCCGCGACGGCGCCCGTCAGCGCGGCCACCATGGCGTACGAGGTCAGCGAGGCACGCCGCCTGATCGCCGAGCAGCTGGGTGCGCCGCCCGACTCCATGGCCTTCGTCGGCGGCGGCTGGAACTCGACGCTGGTCGCGGCCGTGCGCGCGGCCGGCTACACGTCGGCGCGGGCCCTCACCCGCGGCGTGACCCAGGCGCCGAAGGACCGCTGGACGCTGCGGGTCAGCCGGATCGGGATCTTCGACGACGTCTTCGACGAGAACGCCTGCGTGACGGCGCCCTCGGTCATCACCTGCGCGATCCGTTCGCCGCTGGCCACGTTCGAGGCCCGCGTGACGGGGACCGACCCGGGCTGAGCCCGGCTGCCGGCGGTCACGCTGGCGGCGACTGCGGCGCGCGGCGACCCCGGCGCGACCCTAGCGGCGGCTGAGCCGGCGGATCCGATCCGCGTGGTCCGGCTGCGCCGCGTGGGCCGTGGCGAGTTGCTCGCCGTCCGCAAACGTGATCACGTCGTCGGCGTAGGGCGGCGCCATGAAGGTGGAGACGAGACTCCAGTCGCCCAGGGGCTCCGCGGCCTGCCACCAGCCCGGCCGCACCACCACCTGCGGCCGCTCCCCGGCCTCCAGGCCGGGCCCCAGCACGGGCTCCGAGACCTCCCCATCGGGCGAGACCAGGAGCATGGCCAGCGGCGCGCCGGCGTGCCACGCCCAGACCTCGACGTGGGCCAGCCGGTGGAGCCCCGAGAAGTCCGGTCGCTCCACCAGGTAGTAGATGGCGCTGGATCCCTCGGAGCGCCAGGTCTCGCCGACGTACCCACCTTCCGGCAGGAGCGGCACCAGGCCGAGCATGCGGATCACCCCCGCCGCCGTCAGCCCGCCTGCCCCGTCGCCCACGTCCATCGCCGCATCCTACAGGCGCGGGGTGCCGTCGGCCCCGGCCGACTACCATCCCCCGGTGACCTTCCGGAGCCTCCTGTTTGATGATCCCGACGCCGACCTGGCCGTGGATCGCCTGGCCGAGCCCGGTTGCTTCGGCGACATCCGCCTGGACCAGGTGGTCACAGCCATCACGGCCGGTCGCGAAGAGTCGAAGCTGGCGCCCTTCTTCCGGGCCCCGCTGCGCACCCGCGCCGCCGTGACCTACCGCCAGGATGTCTTCCGCGACCTGGGCCGGCCGAGCATCCTCGCCGCGCTGCGCGCGTTCGCGGCCGGGATGCGCGCCATGCGAGCCGACCAACACCGCGCCCGGTGGGCCGGCCACCGTCTTGAGGAGCAGCGCTGGATGCTGGCGGCCCGCCTGCGGTACTGCGCGGCCGTGAGCGGCCTCTCCCGCGACCTCGCGACGGCCCAGCCCGCGCCTGCATCCCTGGCCCTCGGCCGGCTCGCCGCCTACCTGGACGCGGAGGTGACGGGTGGCTCGTTCTCCGCCCTCGCCGCGGACACCGCGCGCGTCGCCGCCGGGCTGGCAACCGTGACGTACCGGCTGGAGATCACCGGCACGCGCATCCGCGTCGGACGCTGGGCAAGCCCTCCTCCGGCCGGCGACGGGGGGGCGCCCGAGCCGGACTACGGCGCCGAGGTCCGCGCGGCCTTCGAGCGCTTCCGGCAGGGCGGGGCGCGCGAGTTCTCCTTCGAGATCCCCACGGACGACGCCATGAACCCGCTGGAGGCCGAGCTCGCGGAGCGGGTGGCCCGGCTCTACCCCGATGCCTTCGGCGCCCTCGCCACGTACTGCGCCGCCCACCTCGACTACCTCGACGAGACCATCGTGCGGCTCGACCGGGAGCTGGCGTTCTGCCTGGCCTGGCTGGAGCACGCGGATCGGCTGGCCGCGGCGGGGCTGGTCATGTCCCTGCCGGAGGTGACCGATTCGCCGACCGAGGCGTCCGGGCGCGACCTGTTCGACCTTGCGCTCGCCTCCGCCCGGGTCCGTGAAGGGGCGACCGTGGTCACCAACGACCTGGACGTCCGGCCGGGCGAGCGGATCGTGGTCATCTCGGGCCCCAACCAGGGCGGCAAGACCACGTTCGCGCGGACCGTCGGGCAGGTCCACTACCTGGCATCCCTGGGCGTGCCCGTCCCCGGTCGGGACGTCCGCGTCGGCCTGGTGGACGAGATCTTCACCCACTTCGAACGCGAGGAGGACCTCCGCACCCTGACCAGCAAGCTCGAGGACGAGCTGCTCAGGATCCGGATGATCCTGGAGACGGCGACGCCCAACAGCCTGGTGATCCTCAACGAGAGCTTTGGCTCCACCAGCCTCGAGGACGCCCTCGCGATCGGGCGGGACGTCCTGGGGACCGTGGCCACGCACGGCCCGCTGTGCGTGTTCGTCACCTTCCTCGACGAGCTCGCCGCCGTGGGCCCGGGCGTCGTCAGCATGACCAGCACCGTCGATCCGGTAGATCCCGCGGTTCGAACCTTCCGCGTCGTCCGCCGACCAGCGGATGGCCTTGCCTACGCGGACGCGCTGGCGCGCAAGCACCACCTGACCGAAGCCGACATCCGGGCCCGCCTGGGCGGACGGCCGGCGTGAAGGTCCACCTGCTCTACCCCGATCGGGCCCTGGACCCGGATGGTCCCGTGGCCGCGCACGCGGCAGACCTGGTCGCGGACCTGGAGCTGGGCAGCCTCCTCGATGCCATGGCCGGCGGCGATGCGTTCCTGCGGGAGACCGCGCGGCGTGTCCTGGTCGCCCCGGTCACGGACCCCGCCGGCATCCACTATCGACAGGCGATCCTCGCCGACGCGCGCGAGCGACGAGCGGTGGTCCGCGACCTGTACGGGATCGCGGTCGATGCCGTGCTCGGCGAGGCCAGGGTCTGGGGGGCCTTCCTGGACGCCTACGCGGAGTCCGTGCTGGCGCGGGCCACCACGGTCCTCGAGCTGTTCATCGGCCTCCTCCGGCGGCTGCGGTCCCTCGGCGACCAGCACGCGGCCACGTTCGCCTCCGACGGGATGCGCCGGCTCTTCGCGGAGATCGACCGCGACCTGGACGACGCCTACCTGCGCTCCATCGAGGTGCACCTGGAGCATCTCCGCTTCCGCGACGGGATGGTCCTGAGCGTCGGCCTGGGAGCCGGCAACCGCGGCGACGGCTACGTCCTGCGGCGCCCGGCCGACGGCGGGAAGGGGTGGCGACAGCGCGTGCCCCTGCTGGACCGGGACGGCTACACCTACCGCATTCCCGAGCAGAGCGAGACCGCCGCACGCAACTTCGCGGCGCTCAAGAGCCAGGGGATCGCGCAGGCCGCGGCCGCCCTCGCCCAGGCCACGGACCAGATCCTGGGCTACTTCAAGGCGCTCCGGTTCGAGTTGGGCTTCTACGTGGGCTGCCTCAACCTGGAGGAGCGGCTGACCGCCAAGCGCCAGTCGGTGTGCGTGCCGGTGGCGCAGGCATCGGGCTCGGGGCACCTGTCCGTCACGGGGCTGCGCGACCTGGCCCTGGTCCTGGCCGTGCCGCCCGGCGGGGCCGTCGCCAACGACCTCGACGCCGCCGGGCGACCGCTGGTCGTGATCACGGGCGCCAACCGTGGCGGAAAGTCCACCCTCCTCCGCTCCCTGGGCCAGGCCCAGCTGATGCTGCAGGCCGGCATGTTCGTGGGCGCGGAGGCGTTCGAGGCGGAGGTCCGGGGCGGGGTCTACACCCACTTCAAGCGCGAGGAGGACGCGGGCCTGGAGAGCGGCAAGCTCGACGAGGAGCTGCGCCGGATGAGCCGGATCGTGGATGCGCTCCCGCCCGACGCCCTGCTCCTCCTCAACGAGTCGTTCGCCTCCACCAACGAGCGCGAGGGGGCGGAGATCGCCCGCCAGATCGTGCGTCCCCTCCTGGACGCGGGCGTTCGGGTGACCTACGTGACCCACATGTTCGCCCTCGCCGACGGCCTTGCCCGCTCCGAGCCCGATCGCGGCCTGTTCCTGCGCGCGGAGCGGACCGGCGACGGCGGCCGGACCTACCGGGTGGTCCCGGGCGAGCCGCTCCCCACCAGCTACGGGGGTGACATCTACCGGCGGGTCTTCGGGCGGCCGCTCGGAGACTGACCACCGGACGGCCGAAGGCCCGGCCACCGCGTCGGCGGGAGCCGGGCCAGAGAGCTGGCGGACCGGATGGAGTGCCCGCGCGGGGGAAGCCGATGGCCGGTCCCCCGCGGCGAACGCTCGCCTACTGCACCGTGCCGGCGCAGTCGTACAGGCCGCTGCTGCTGCCAATGGTCACCGCCGTGCACGACGAGGCGACCCAGCTGCTGATCTCGGCGAGCGAGCTGGCGCTGGCCTGGCCGTTGGGGCCCGCCTGGCCGTTGGGGCCCGCCTGGCCGCCGGGGCCGGTCGGCGCTCCGCCCGGCTGCCCGCCGGCACCGCCGGTCATCACGAACCGGAGCTGCCCCGACTTGATCAGCGCCTTCGCCTGGTCCAGCGTGAGCGCCGGGTCGCTGCCGCTGAACCCGCCCGCGGCAAGGACCGGCAGCCCGGTGCTCAGCTCGATGGGCGCGGCCGTGTTGGCCGACTGGACCGCGACGATCCACGTGGCCGTGCCCTGGTTCTCGACGAGGTACGCCAGCGTGGCCGCGTCGAGGTTGCCGCCCGTCGCGTTGGGTCCGGCCTGGCCACCGGGTCCCCCTTGGCCGTCGCGGGCGGCGCCGCCGTCGGTCGGGAGGGTGCCGTTGGCGCCGTCCGGCGGGAAGCCGGCCCCCGCCTGGCCACCGTCACGAGCCTGCGCCCCGCCGGGTGCCCCGCCCGGGCCGCCGGCCGAGGCCGAGCCGGCCGCGGCGGGACCGGCCGCCACGGCACCACCGGAATACGCCGTGGCCATCGTGTTCACGCTGTACGCGGCCGGGCCGGCCAGCAGCATCGCCAGCGCCAGGGCCGTCGCGGCCATGGAGAGCCGGCGCGGCATGATCGTCGTGGGAACGATGATCACCACGGCCAGCACCAGGCCGGCCACGAGGACGACGGTCCCGAGGCCCGGGGCGAATGTCGGCGTCCGGCCGAGGACAGACCACGCGAGAGCCGCCGAGCCGGCCACCGCCGCGGCCAGGACCAGCCCCGTCCACTGGAGGCGCTCGCGCGCCGACCAGAGCGCCACGATGCCGCCACCCACCAGGGCCCCGATCGCCGGAGCCATCACCACGGTGTAGTAGCTGTGGATGACGCCCGACATGAAGCTGAACACCAGCGCGTGCGTCGCGAGCCACACGCCCCACATGACATACGCCGCGCGGGGGACGTCCGTTCGGGCGCGCCGGCCACGCGCGACCAGGCCCGTGACCAGCCCCACCAGGGAGAGCGGCAGGAACCAGGCGATCTGGCCGCCCATCTCGGCATTGAAGAGCCGGAGGATGCCGGACGTCCCGCTGAAGCTGGGGCCGCCCCCATCGCCGCCGCCGTTGCCGGAGCCGCCGAAGATCCGGCCCAGCCCGTCGTAGCCAAGGATGAGGTTGATCGCGGTGCCGTCCGTGCTGCCGCCGACGTACGGCCGCAGCTCGGCGGGGACCAGGGCCATGCCCACCAGCCACCAGGAGCTGGCGACGATCGTGGCGATGGCGGCGACCAGCAGGCCGGTGCCACGCCGGAGGATCGTGCCGCGGCCGAACAGCGCAGACGTGATCGCGAAGGCCGGCAGGACCATCCAGCCCTGCAGGAGCTTGGTGTTGAACGCCAGGCCCACCAGGACACCGGTCAGGGCCAGCCAGCGGATCCGGTCGGATTCGAGCGCGCGGATGAAGGCGTACGCCGCGCCGACGAACAGGAGCGTGAGCAGCGCGTCGGGGTTGTTGTACCGGAACATCAGGACGGCCGACGGCGTGAGCGCCATCACCAGGCCGGCGATGATCGAGGCGGCGGGGCCGAACGTGCGGCGCACCGTGGCCATGAGCAGCGCGACGGACGCCACGCCCATGAGCGCCTCCGGGACCAGGATGGAGGCGGAGCTGAGGCCGAACAGGCGGACCGACAGGCCCATGACCATCGTGGCGAGCGGGGGCTTGTCCAGGGTGATGAAGTTGGCCGAGTCGATCGACCCGAAGAACCAGCTGGACCAGCTCTGCGAGGCGGCCAGCGCGGCCGCGGAGTAGTACTCGTTCGCGTAGCCGCTCACGGTCAGGTTGACCAGGTACAGGACCGCGCTCACCGCCACGACGGCCAGAGTGGCCGGCAGGACCCAGGCGGCGGAGGCCTGGCGGGTGCCGAGGAGGCCACGAAGCCGGGCGCCCAGGGCGGGCAGGACGCTGCGATCGCGGCGAGTGGCGGGCGGGGCCAGGGTGGTCATGGCGTGGATCCCTCTCGTGCTCCGGGGGGCGCGCGGTTGGCCCGCGGCTGTCGTCTGCCCAAAGCGTCGCGGAGGGATCCTTTCGGCAAGGTGACGGCCTCAGCGCAGCGACGCCGTCATCCGATGACGGACGTCGGGCTCGCGCCGCGGGCGAGATCATCCCCGCCACCGGGTGGTCATATGGGCAAAGGCCCCACCGCGTCGCTCGCGGCGGTGTCACCCGGTGACGATGCCGGCGCCGCCGGTTGCGCCTGCCGGCTTCGGGTCGGCCGGTCGTCGGACCAGCAGGACCACCCAGGCCACCGTGAGTGCCACGAGCCCCACCGTCTGGCCCACGGCGATGACGGTGACCGCCGTCGCATTGGAGAAGAGGTCCGGGAACGGCAGCGAGATGCTCCTCCCGCCGCCGAGCCCAACTGGACCGCCCGGGCCCACGCCGAGCCCGCCCGGGCCGGGCGCGATCTGGCCACCCGGCACGGCTCCACCACGTCCCCCGCCCCCGCCGAATCCGCCTCCGCCCACGCGGGGCCCCACCAGCACGGCGTGCAGATTCGCGGCGTTCAGCAGCGCGACGGCGGCGTACCAGATCGCCCCCGGCAACCAGGCGGCCGCCAGGAGCGCGGCCGGCGCGAAGAACGGCAGGAGGTAGCGCTCGTGAACACGGGTCGGCAGGGCGTAGAACGCGAACGCGGCCAGCGCCAGTCCAGCCAGGATCGCGACCCGATCGGCGCGGCGCAGCAGCAGGCCGCCGCTCACGAGGAGGCCCACGCCGACCAGGAGCGCGGTGCCGATCGTCGAGGCGTGCAGCCCGAACAGGATCGTCGTGGAGTCGGGCGTCCATGAGCCGCCGGTCGCGACCAGTGAGGCCAGCGGCTGGGGCCCAACCAGCGCCCAGGCGTTGAACGCGTTCGCCGTGAGGACGGAGTACTGGCCCGCGTCGGCGATCACGAGGCCCGCCAGGCCGGCGATCTGTGCCATCACCGGTACGTCCTGGAGCGAGGCGGGGGCGAACCGCGTGATGTCGAACGGGAGCGCGCCGAGCACGACCACGCCCACCAGGGCGATCCCCGACGTGGCGAGGCGGACGGGACCCTGGGCTGTGAGCAGACCGCCGAGCCGGCGATTGAGCCCGGAGAGTCGCCGGCCCATCGCGGGGACGGGGCCGCTGCCGATCGCGACCAGGTGCCGGCGGACCAGCACCGGGAGCAGGACCACCAGAACCACGGCGTCCTGCGGCTTGACCAGAACGGCGAGCCCGGCGAGGGCCGCGGCCGGCTCGTCCCAACCCTCGGCGAGGAGCAGCACCGCGGCCAGCATGACCATCGCGCCCACCGCGTCCACCTGGCCCCAGAGCGCCGAGTCGTACCAGGTCACCGGCACGAACAGGTAGAGCGCGGCGGCCAGGAGCGCCCGCCGCTCGCCCAGCCAGCGCCGCCCACCCGCGTACAGGAGGGCGCCGATCGCCACGTCCGCCAGGATCGCCGGGAGCTTCAGCAACCCCACCCCGCCGCCCAACGACCCGATCAGCCACAGGACATACAGGTAGCCGGGCGGGTAGTTGGCGGACGAGTTGCTGGCGTAGAAGGAGTCGGGACCGGTCCGGGCCAGCGTGGAGGCCCACGACCCGAACAGGCCCAGGTCACCGGCCATCCCCTGGTTGGGACAGAGCACGTAGGCGAGGAGCATCCGGAGCGCCAGCCCCGCGCCCAGGATGGGGAGGATCCGCCAGGCCCCGAACGACCGCGACCGGGGTGCCGGACGCGGCCCCGAGTCGACCGACGGGGCCGGCAAGGCGGCCGACACGCTCAGGCCCGGCCCGGGACGGAGGTGGACGAAGCCAGGGCCGCGGCGGGCGCCGACGCGGCGATAACCCGGACGTCCGGGCCGTCGATCACGCGGCGCAGGACCAGGAAGCGAAGCGCGGTAGCCACGGCGTTGGCAATCACGAGGACCATGATCTCCGCCGCGCGGGACGGCTGCGCGGTGATAGCGTGGAGGAAGCCGATGGAGGTGCTGGTGACGGCCAGGGCCAGAAGGAACGCGACGAGCCCGGCCACCTGGTGGCGGACCATCCCGTTGCCCCCCTTCACCCCGAAGGTGAGCCGCCGATTGGCGGCCGTGTTCGCCACCGCCGTGACGACCAGCGCCAGGGCGTTCGAGACGGCCGCACCGAACGTGCCCCGCAGGATCGTGTACAGCGCGACATAGGCCAGCGTGCTGACCACGCCGATCGCCGCGAACGGCGCCACCTGGCCGGAGACCGGCCGCGGGGCGGGTCGCCCCAGCGCCCGGCGCTGGCGGAGCAGCCGTGCCACGCCGCGCAGGTCGGCCATGGCCGTCGAGACGATCTGGACGCGCGAGTCCGGGTCGTCGGTCCAGTCAACCGGGACCTCGTGCGTCCGCAGGCCCGACCGCTGGGCGAGGACCAGCAGCTCCGTGTCGAAGAACCAGGCCGGATCGTCCACGAGCGGCAGGAGGCGGCGGGCCACGTCCGCCCGCATCGCCTTGAAGCCGCACTGTGCGTCGCTGAAGCGGGCGCCCAGGGCCGTCCGAAGGATCAGGTTGTACGACCGCGAGATCAGCTCCCGCTTTGGGCCGCGGACCACCCGCGCGCCCCGCGCCAGCCGGCTCCCGATCGCCAGGTCGCTGTGGCCGGACAGCAGCGGCGCCACGAGGGGCAGCAGCGCCCTCAGGTCGGTGGAGAGGTCCACGTCCATGTACGCGACCACGTCCGCGTCGCTGGCCAGCCACGCCGCGTTGAGCGCGCGGCCGCGCCCCTTCTGTGGCAGGTGCAGCACCGCGACGCCTGGCAGCTCGGCCGCCAGCGAGTTCGCCAACGCCAGGGTGCCGTCGGTGCTGGCGTTGTCGGCGATCGTGATCCGCGCGCTGAACGGGAAGTCCGTGTCCAGGAACGCCCGCAGGCGGCGGACCGACGGACCCA
This sequence comes from uncultured Chloroflexota bacterium, assembly GCA_903822495.1. Lineage (GTDB taxonomy): Bacteria > Chloroflexota > Limnocylindria > Limnocylindrales > CSP1-4 > CAIJPD01. Next base: position 54,910 of record CAIJPD010000068.1, read on the forward strand.
GGTCGCGCTCCTCGTTGTAGACGGGGACCACGACGTCGACCACGGGGTGCCCCGCGGGCCCGTCGAGTGGCCGGCCCGGGCTGGACGCGTGGAGCCGACCCGCTGGAAGGAGGTCTGCCGCAAGGACGGGCTTGGCGATCATCGGTGGCCTCTTCGCGCTTCGGTGCCCGGCTTGGCCGGGGCTTGGTGGCTGTCGAGCCCATTCCACCGCCGGGCACCTGTCGATTCGATGAACTCCCGGGGCGGGCGGCGTCGTGCGCGCGCCGCACGCGCGCCCGTGCGGCTAGCCCAGCGAGACCGCCGGCCAGCTGATCGCGAAGCGCGCGCCGCCCAGGGGCGAGCTGTCCACCAGCCAGCGGCCGCCCGTCGCCTGGACGATCGCGTCGCCGATGGCCAGGCCCAGGCCGGCACCGCCCGCCTCCGACGAGGTCACCACCGAGCGATGGAACCGGTCGAAGATGCGCTGGCGGTCCTCCTCGCGGATCCCGGGGCCGCTGTCGTCCACGATGACCGAGGCACGGCCACCCTCGCCCATCACGGTGACGATGACCTGGCCACCCTCCGGGACGTACTTGCACGCGTTGTCAACCAGGACGCCGATCAGCCGGTCCACGAGGTCGGGGGCCGCGGCGATGACCGCGCCCGTGTCCGCGGCGATGACCGAGAGCTGGAACCCGCGCGTCTCCGCGATCGCCGCGAACCGGTCCACGGCCTGGCGAGCGAGGGTGCCCAGGTCCACCGGTTCATTCGCCTTGGGCGGGTGCGCGGCATCGAAGCGGGCCAGCCAGAGCATGTCCTCCAGCAGCCGGCGCATCCGCTTGGACTCCCGGTCCACGCGGGTGAACGCGGTCCGATACCAGGCGGCGTCCCGATCCTGGGCCAGAGCCAGGCTGGTGTGCGCCTCGATGACCGACAGCGGTGTCCGCAGCTCGTGCGACGCGTCCGCGGTGAACTCCAGCTGCCGCCGCCGGCCAGCCTCGATGGGCGCCGCGACCCGGCGGCCCACGAGGGCGGCACCCGCGAAGACCGAGACCAGCAGGAACGGCGCGATCAGCAGCTCGCCCAGGAGGATGGTCCGCTGCGCGTCCCCCACCTGGTAGAGCGGCTCGGCGACCACGACCTTGTCATTGCCGACGGTCTGGCCGGCGATCCGGACCTGCGTCCCGCTGATCGTGGCGGTCACGGGGCTGGACACGGCGCGCAGCTCCGCGGGAAGATCCGGGGTGCCGCTCTGGGCGAGGACGCGCCCGTCCGAGGTGACGGTCCACGTGAGGTTGAGCTGCGCAAAGGGCCGGCTGGGATCCCGGCCGGGGTCGAACGGCGAGTCGGGCTCGCGGCCCCCCTGCGGTGGCAGCCGGCCGATGGTGCCGGTGATCCGGCGGTCCACGTCCGCGGTCAGGTTGATGGTCGTGAAGGCGATCACGCCGGCGGCCACGATGAGATACATGAGGGCGACCACGCCGGTCGCCGACAGCGCCACCCGGATGACCTGGCGTCGGACGCCCGGGCCCGCGGTGGCGCCCATCACGCGGCCTCCAGCCGATAGCCCGCGCCCCGGACGGTGACGATGCTGACCTGGGCATCGCGCAGCTTGGCGCGCAGGCGGCTCAGCTGGACGTCGATCGCGTTGGAGCCCAGCGGGTCCGTCTCGTCCGCCCAGGCATGCTCGGCGATGGCCTTGCGGTCCACCACGGCGGGCGAGCGTCGAAGCAGGACCTCCAGGATCCGGTACTCGGTGGCGGTGAGGGAGACCGGCTCGCCGTTGACGGCGACGGCGCGCGTGACCGGATCCAGCGTCAGGCGGCCGGCGCCCAGAACGGGCGCGTCCACCCCGCGCGGCCGGCGCTGCAGGGCTCGGACACGGGCCAGCAGCTCGCCGAAGTCGAAGGGCTTGACCAGGTAGTCGTCGGCGCCGGTGTCCAGGCCGCGGATCCGGTCCGCTGGGGTGTCGCGGGCGGTCAGCATCAGGAGGCCGGTGGGCCGGTTGTGCTTGCGGGCCCAGGCCACGACGTCGATCCCCTCGGCGCCGGGCATCCGCCAGTCGATGACCGCGACGTCGTACTCGTACCACTTGAGGTAGTCGATGGCGTCGTCGCCGCGCTCGACCGCGTCGACGTGATAGCCGGCATCGGTCAGGCCCAGGACAAGGACCTCGCGCAGGCCTTCATCGTCCTCGGCCACCAGGACTCGCATGGTCAGGGCTCCCTCCGTGTAGCTCACGGGGCGATCCTCGCCCGGAATCCCTGTCGATCCCGTTACGGCGCGGGGCGGCTCGGCTGATGGTAGCGCCGTGCTCGGGCGATGCGACCGTATCGGTCACCCTGGCGGTGGTGCCGTCAGCGGGTGAGCCGGCGGAAGGCGGCTCTGGCGTCCTCGGGATCCGCGGCGACGCTCCACGTCCGCGACCGATCGGCAGCGAGCGGACCCACGCGGCTCAGAGCGGCTCGTTCGTTTGACTTGAATGACGCGCGCAGGGCCTCGATGTCCTTGCTCAACGCGAGGAGACGCGCGAGGTCCTCGGCGTCCCGGGGCGCCTGGCGCGCCTCCCATGCGCGGACCTTGAGGACGATCGCGCCGGCCAGGGAGGGGACCGGCAGCAGGCCCTCGCTTCCAGCGCCGACGATCCGAACGGACAGGTGGCGGCGAGTCGCGAGCGCCCGCGTGCCACCCGGCACCTGGGTCGTCACCCCGGGCGGCATCGTGGTCAGGTCCACGCGGCGCCCCAGGTGGTCTGGCGCCAGCAGATCGACCTGCTCGAGGCCGCGCTGGAAGCGGTATGGGTGGCCCGTCCCGACGGCGTCGAAGCCGGCGGCGAGCAGCCGATCCGCCGCCGACCGGGTGGCGCCGGCGAGCGCCCGCACGTCCACCAAGGCGTCGATGTCACCCGTCGTCCGGCCGGTCGGCACGCCCGCCTCCTGCTCGAGGAGCATGACCATCTGGGCGCCGATCAGGACCCAGGGAATGTTCACCAGGGCCCCGGCGACGCTGAGGGCAGTGGCCCAGGAGGCCGCCTCCGGTTCGCTCCGCGGCAGCACCTCGATGGTCATCGTCCCTCGAGCGCCTCGCGCGCCACCGCCTGGGCCCTGGGATCGCGATCGTCGGCGAGGTCGAGCGCCACCGCCAGCCGCGGCGCGAACCGGCCGGGCAGCCAGGCCCGGATGCCCGGGGCCACGACCCGCAGGCGCACGTTCGGCCGGTCGGACGGGACCAACGAGTAGCGGGCGATGAGACGGGCGGCGGTCGGCTGGTCCACGTAGAGCTCGACGGGCGCGTCCGGCGCGATGAGACCAAGCCCAACGTCACGGGCGTGGCGCGGCCCCGTCAGCACGACGCCGGCCTCTGCCTCGAGCCTGTCGAGGTCCGAGCTGTGGGCGCGCAGGTCACGACGTTCCGCTCGGCCGCCCAGCTTCCCGCGACGCTCCCAGAGGTCGCCCTCGCGCAGCGCGCGACGGAGCTTGGACAGGGTCACGCCGTCCACACCGTCCGGCGGTACCCCGCTCGCCAGGAGGATCAGCGCCCAGGACCGGCGTGGCGAGAAGGACCGTCCTGGCGCTGCGCCAGCCTCGGCCCGAGCCTCCACGTCCTCGCGGCGGAGAACGTACCTGCCGCCGAGGCGCCGGAACGGTAGCACGCCCGTCGCCGCCAGCTGTCGCACGCGGTCCCGCGAGACCTTCAGCGCCTCGGCGGCCGCGGCGGTCGACAGCCAGTCATCGTCGATTTCCTCAACCATCGTGTCGGCACGATAGATTGGGAAACGGACGCCGTCAAGCCTCGATGTTGGCGCGTGCCGCGGGGACCTCCCGAGTGGTCAGATCGGGCGAGGGGTGGGGACTTCTCCACGGCCACCAGTGGGGACTTTCACTTGGCCATTGACACTCGGTCTCCCCTTTCGGACCGGCGTGCCCCGCCGTGGCTGTCAACTGGCTGTCAGGCCCCGATCGCCAGCGCCACCTCAGACCACAGCCGGTCGGTCTCGCCCTCCAGACCGTGGAGGTACACGCTGGTCACCGCCAGCGAGCTGTGGCGGAACCTGTCAAGCCCGGTGAGACACCCGCGGTCGAAGATTAGGCTCGCGGCACCTCCCTCACCGGTCGGTTGATCCAGACCTCGGCGGGGACCGGCCTTGGTGCCGGCAGGCCCCTGACGAACCGCTCCGGGTGCGCCG